>NZ_LMGC01000002.1:0-195716 GCF_001427045.1 Ensifer sp. Root558
CGGCGGATGGCCGTCATGTCCACTTCATCCCAAAGAGGATGAAGGGGCTTGTGATCGACGACGCCTTGAAGGCCGGCACCCAGATCGGTCCGGTGGTCGATGAGAGCCAGCTCAACCAGGACACCGACTATATCGCCATCGGCCGCCAGGAAGGCGCCAAGCTTGCCTTCGGCGGCGAGCTTCTGAAGCGCGACACGCCCGGTTTCTACCTGCAGCCGACGCTGTTCACCGAAGCGACGAACGCGATGCGCATTTCTCGGGAAGAGATCTTCGGGCCGGTCGCATCCGTCATCCGCGTCAAGGACTACGATGAGGCGCTCACTGTCGCCAACGACACGCCCTTCGGTCTGTCCTCGGGCATCGCCACCACCAGCCTCAAGCACGCGACCCATTTCAAGCGCAATGCCGAGGCCGGCATGGTGATGGTCAACCTGCCGACGGCGGGCGTCGATTTCCACGTGCCCTTCGGCGGCCGCAAGGGTTCGTCCCACGGCTCGCGCGAGCAGGGGCGCTACGCCGCCGAGTTCTACACCACCGTCAAGACGGCCTACACGCTCGCCTGAAGCACGCCGTCATCGGGCCCGCGTGAACGGTGCGGGCCGCATAAGGAAGGAAGAGATGAAGAAGAAAGCTGAATGGCCGCGCAAGCTGCGTTCGCAGGATTGGTTCGGCGGTACCGGCAAGAATGCCATCATGCACCGCTCCTGGATGAAGAACCAGGGCCTGCCCGCCGACACCTTCGATGGCCGGCCGATCATCGGCATCTGTAACACCTGGTCGGAGCTGACGCCGTGCAACGCGCATCTGCGTGATCTCGCAGAGCGGGTGAAGCGCGGCGTCTACGAGGCCGGTGGCTTCCCGGTCGAATTCCCGGTGTTTTCCGTTGGCGAAAGCACGCTGCGGCCCACGGCGATGATGTTCCGCAATCTTGCGGCCATGGACGTCGAAGAGGCGATCCGCGGCAATCCGGTCGATGGCGTCGTGCTGCTCGGCGGTTGCGACAAGACCACGCCGAGCCTGCTGATGGGGGCTGCCAGCGTCGACATCCCGGTCATCCTCGTTTCTGGCGGCCCGATGCTGAACGGCAAGTGGCGCGGCAAGGATGTCGGCTCGGGCACGGCGATCTGGCAGTTTTCGGAAATGGTGAAGTCCGGCGAGATGTCGCTCGCCGAATTCATGGATGCGGAGCAGGGCATGGCCCGCTCGGCCGGCAGTTGCATGACCATGGGCACGGCCTCGACCATGGCCTCGATGGCCGAAGCGCTCGGCATGACCCTGCCCGGCAATGCGGCGATCCCTGCCGTCGATGCCCGCCGCCGGGTGATCTCCCAGCTCTCCGGCCGCCGCATCGTCGACATGGTCAAGGAGGATCTGAAGCCTTCGGATATCCTGACGAAGCAGGCCTTCGAGAACGCCATTCGCGTCAACGGCGCGGTCGGCGGCTCGACCAACGCCGTGCTGCACCTCTTGGCGCTTGCCGGCCGTGTCGGTGTCGACCTCAGTCTCGACGATTGGGATCGCCTCGGCCGCGACGTGCCGACGATCGTCAACCTGCAGCCGTCGGGCAAGTACCTGATGGAGGAGTTCTATTATGCCGGCGGGCTGCCGGTCGTGATCAAGGCCGTGGGCGAAATGGGCCTCCTTCACAAGGATGCTGTGACCGTCACCGGTGACACGATCTGGAACGACGTCAAGGATGTCGTCAACTACAATGACGACGTCATCGTGCCGCGCGACAAAGCGCTGACCAAGTCCGGCGGCATCGCGGTGCTGCGCGGCAATCTTGCGCCCAAGGGCTGCGTGCTGAAGCCGTCCGCCGCATCGCCGCACCTGATGCAGCACAAGGGCCGGGCGGTGGTGTTCGAGAGCATCGAGGACTACCACGCCCGCATCAATCGCGATGATCTCGACATCGACGAGACCTGCGTGATGGTGCTGAAATATTGCGGCCCGAAGGGTTACCCGGGCATGGCCGAGGTCGGCAACATGGGCCTGCCCCCGAAGGTGCTGAAAAAGGGCATTACCGACATGATCCGCATCTCCGATGCGCGCATGTCCGGCACGGCCTACGGTACGGTCATCCTGCACACGGCGCCGGAAGCGGCCGATGGCGGCCCGCTGGCACTGGTTCAAAACGGCGACATGATCGCCGTCGACGTGCCGGCCCGCACCATCCATCTCGATGTCTCCGACGAAGAACTGGCCCGTCGTCGCGCTGCCTGGGTGTCGCCGGTGATGCCGCTCAAGGGTGGTTATGCCGGCCTCTACGTCAAGAGCGTGATGCAGGCCGACACGGGCGCGGATCTCGACTTCCTCGTCGGTCCGCGCGGCGCGGAAATTCCGATGAACCGCGACAGCCACTGACGCTGTCGGCGCGAGAGCGGACAGTTCGCTCTTGTCTTTGGCGCTCAACACAGCTTGCGTCATAACAGACGCGCAAAGGCCGCCGTCGCACCGTAATTGCGGTGCGACGGTCCCAGGTGCCAGCGTCGAGGAGGCCGCTGCGAGCTGAGCAGGCTTGGCGCACCCGCAAGCATCGTCGCGGGACGGGACCTGTAACTTTTATGCTCGCACTGACCCGCGACCGTCTTCATCGCTGCAATCAGCCCTAGTCGGCGGGCCTGTTCATCTTCCCTTACCTCTGGGTAACCACTGACCGCGCGGTGCGTATTGGCCTCGCAGCGTCGACGTCATAGTTTTCTCCCGCGACGTTGCGTGCCTGCAGGTGGGCGGCCGCGGCAGTGCTCCATTGATCGGAGACGATCGAAGGATAAATGCAGCAGCCGAACAGCCGTCAGCTATCTTGCGGCGAGAAGGAGCATGCTCCTCGACTTGGCCGTCGGAGCGTGTCGGAACCTATGATCTAAGGGAGTGAAGAAGCGTGCCGTTAACAGATCTTATCGATTCGTATTGCGCTGCCTGGTCGTCGGAGGACGCCGAGCAGAGGCGGGCGTTGCTGGTGCCGATCTGGGCCGATGGCGCAACGTACACGGACCCGACGGTTCATGCCGCCGGTGCAGAAGAACTGCTCGCGCACATTGCAGGTATTCAGGCTGGGCACCCGGGCGCGCGTATTACTCGGACAAGCGACGTGGATGTTCATCATGGGATCGCACGCTTCGCCTGGCGATTTGTGATGCCCGACGGATCATCTTTCCCCGAGGGTCTGGACATCGCATTCCTCGATCCCAACGCGACGCGCATTACGCGCATCATCGGCTTTTTCGGGCCATTGGCCAGCCTTACAACGGCGCGCGTCTCATCAGACGTCCTTTGATCCGCTAAGAGCCTCAGAACGATCACCGCACCACTTTCAGTGCGGCGATCCTGTTTGGGTGCCAAGGCCATCGTTTCGAAAAGACACGCCTTCGGCCGCATCTTCGCCCTGTGTTATCCACACCGGGCAAAACCCTCGCTTTTCGGCTGATCCGCTGCAACCGGCAGCAACCCTGCGACGTATCCCCTTTGTCGGGGCCATTCCGACCCTGACCTTGTTAGGAGGACGATCATGCGGAGGAATGTATTTGCGTTGTCGCTCGGTCTTCTTGCGACGGTGGCGCTGTCCCAGCCGGCATTTTCACAGAGTGCGAACGGTCTTGGCGTCGGCGTGTCCGTCGGTGGCCCGAGCGGGCTGAACGCCAATGTCGGACTTGGTGGCTCGAACGGCCTTAAGGCCGATGTCGACGCATCGCTCGGCGGCGCAAACGGCGTCAATGCCAACGCAAACGCCTCGATCGGCGGTGCGCAAGGCGTCAACGCCGATGTGCAGGCGAGCGCCGGCGGCGCCAATGGCATCAACGCGGATGCCGATGTCGGCCTTGGCGGCGGAAAAGGGCTCAACACTTCGGTCAATGCCACGGTCGGTGGACGGAATGGCCTGACTGCTGGTCTCAAGGCCAATGCAGGCGGCGGCAACGGCGTCGGGCTTGGGCTCGGCGTGGGAGTTGGAACGGGATCCGGCGGCGGGAGCTCCGGGGGTGGCGGCAGCGTTGGCGGTGGAACCGGAGGCGGTTCGGGAGGCTCGGTTTCACCAGGCGCTTCGATGGCCGCGTTCAATGCACTGCCCGTCGGCGAGCGGGTCAAGCTGATCAAACGCTGTCGCGATGTCGTTGGCGGCGGTTATGACAGCGGGCTGGTTTCGCTCTGCCGCATCCTGCAGGCGAGCGCCTCGCGGTAGTTGCAACACCCTGCAGCTTCGGCGGGGCGTCCTCGCCGCCCCGCCTCAGGCCCTACTGACTCTGATTTTGGCTCTGGCCCCGGGCCTGGCTTTGGTTTTGGCTTTGCTGCTGCTGTTCGACCGTGACCGACACCTTCAGCGTCTCCTTCGCCTCGCCGTGGATCAGCCCGGAGATGGGGGCGGCGTCGCGGTAGCAGAGGCCGGAGGCGATGCGGACATAGCGATCATCTGGGCAGATCTTGTTGGCTGCATCGAAGCCGACCCAGCCGAGCCCGTTGAGATGCACCTCGGCCCAGGCGTGGCTGGCCGTCTGTTCGGGGTGCCCCTCCATCATCAGGTAGCCCGAGATGTAGCGCGCCGGTAGATCGAGCGAGCGCGCCGCTGCGATCAGGATATGGGCATGGTCCTGGCAGACGCCCTGGCCGCTTTCCAGCGCATCCTCGGCCGTCGTTTCCGCATGGGTCTCGCCGGGTTTGTACGTCACCGCCTCGTGGATCGTCTCCATCAGCGCATGCATGCGGGCAAGGGCGGTGTCACCTTCGGCGGATTTTGCGAGCTCGCGGATGAGCTTTCCGGCCTTGGTAAGCGGTGTTTCGCGTGCAAAGAGCCACAGCGGCACATAGGACTGGTGCGGGCCGAAGACGCCGGCGCGGTCCTCCGTGTGGACCTCGCCGGAGGCCGTGATATGGATCGTTTCGCGGTCGCCGTCGATGCTGACGAGGTGAACACGGTTGCCGAAGTGGTCGTCGTAGTTCACTTCGATCGCAGCGCCATCGACGAGGGTCTCCCAGCCGAGCACGGTCTGGCCCACCTGGGTGAGCGGCGTCAGCCGCAAGCGCTGCAGGGCATACTGCACGGGCTCGTCATAGTGATATTCGGTCGTGTGGCTGATCTTCAGGTGCATGCCATCCTCCGATCTAGAACGCTTCCGGTCAAAACGGAGTTGTGAAAGCGCTCTATCTCCTTGTTTTTACGCAATTCCAAACGCGAAACGGCGTTACACTTTCGCTGAAACTGCTCTAGTAGAATCGGTAGCCGTCGGAGATTTCCTGTCCCAGACGGTTGTTGTGGCTGATGAATTCTTCGAGATACTCATGCAGCCCCTGATCCATGATGTCCTTGATCGACTGGCTGCGCAGCGACGCTAGCGTCCGGTCGGCCGTCTCGTGGGCGGCATGGCGTTCGCCATACTCCCGCTCGAGATAGCCGAGGTTGCTGGCGATCTTCTCGTAGCAATAGGCAAGCGAGCGCGGCATGCGGCCGTTGGAAATCAGGAAGTCGGCGATGTTGGCGGGGCGAAGTTCGGCGTCATAGACCCAGCCATAGGCGCGATGCGCCGAGACCGAGCGCAGGATCGATTCCCACTGCACATTGTCCATCGACGAGCCGACGGCGGCGACCGCCGGCAGAAGCACGTAGTACTTCACGTCAAGTATGCGGGCGGTGTTGTCGGCCCGTTCGATGAAGGTGCCGATGCGCGAGAAATTGAAGATCTCGTTTCGAAGCATGGTGCCGTGGAAGGCGCCACGGATGAGGCCGGCGCGGCGCTTGATCATGTCGATGATCTCCGGCATGTCCGTCGGGCGCGCCTTCTTCGACAGCATTGCCCTCATCTCGAGATAGCACTCGTTGGTGGCTTCCCAGGTTTCGCGCGTCAGCGCCGTGCGCACCATGCGGGCATTGTGACGCCCCGCCTCGATGCAGGACATCACGCTTGAGGGGTTGGCCCGGTCGCGCAGCAGGAAGTCGATCGCGTCGATGCTCGTCAGCGTTTCGTGCACCTCGTCATAAAGTTCGCGCACGCCCGCACTTTGCAGCACACCGTCCCAGTCGCCCTCCGTTGCCTCGCTGCGGGTCAGCGCCATGCGCAGGCCGGCATCGATCAGCCGGGCGCTGTTTTCGGCGCGTTCGATATAGCGGAACATCCAGTAGAGGCCGTTTGCAGTTCTTCCCAGCATCTCTCAGTCCTCCAGCACCCAGGTGTCCTTGGTCCCGCCACCCTGGCTGGAGTTCACGACGAGCGAACCGGCTTTCAGCGCCACGCGCGTCAGGCCGCCGGGGATGATCTGGACCTTGTCGGAGACGAGGACATAGGGGCGAAGGTCGACGTGCCGGGGCGCGATGCCCTTGTTGACGAGGATCGGCACGGTGGAAAGGGAAAGCGTCGGCTGGGCGATGTAATTGGTCGGGCGGGCTTTCAGCTTCTCGGCGAAGACGGCGCGTTCCTTCCTGGTCGCCGTCGGGCCTACCAGCATGCCGTAGCCGCCTGAGCCGTGGACCTCCTTGACCACCAGCTCTTCCAGATGCTCGAGCACGTATTTGAGACTCTGCGGCTCGGAACAGCGCCAGGTCGGGACGTTTTCCAAGAGCGGCTTGCGGCCGGTATAGAACTCGACGATCTCGGGCATGTAGGAATAGATCGCCTTGTCGTCGGAAATTCCGGTGCCGGGCGCGTTGGCAATGGTGATGTTGCCGGCGCGGTAGACGTCCATGATGCCGGGAATGCCGAGGGCGGAATCCGGTCGGAAGGTGAGTGGGTCGAGGAAGTCGTCATCGACGCGGCGGTAGAGCACGTCGATCGCCTCGTAGCCGCGGGTGGTGCGCATCTTCACCTTGCCGTCGATCACCCGCAGGTCCGATCCTTCGACGAGCTCGACGCCCATCTGGTCGGCGAGGAACGCGTGTTCGTAGTAAGCCGAATTGTAGATGCCGGGCGTCAGCACCGCGACGCGCGGCTTGCCGCTGCAGCCGGGAGGGGCTAGCGACGAAAGGCTCTGCCGCAGCAGGTAGGGGTAGTTCTCGACCGGGCGCACGCGGTTCTGATGGAAGAGTTCCGGGAACATCTGCATCATCGTTTCGCGGTTTTCCAGCATGTAGCTGACGCCGGACGGGGTACGCGCGTTATCTTCGAGAACGTAGAACTGGTCTTCGCCGGTTCTGACGATGTCGGTGCCGACGATATGGGTATAGACGCCGCCCGGCGGGCGGAAACCGATCATCTGCGGCAGGAAGGCTTCGTTCTTCTCGATCAGTTCGCGCGGGATGCGGCCGGCGCGGATGATTTCCTGCTTGTGGTAGATGTCGTCGAGAAAGGCGTTGAGAGCGATGACCCGCTGTTCGATGCCCTGGGCGAGCTTGCGCCATTCGCGGCCGGAGATGATGCGGGGGATGAGATCGAAGGGGATGAGCTTTTCGGAACTGTCTGCGTGTCCGTAGACCGCGAAGGTGATGCCGGTTTTCCGGAAGATGTTCTCGGCGTCCTTGGATTTCGCTATGAGCCGATTTCTGTCCTGGCTGGCATACCAATCATGATAGGTCGAATATGGCTGGCGCGGACTGCTGTCCGCATTCATCATTTCGTCAAATGCCAAAGGCGTGGTCCCCTTATTTTTGACCATTTGAGTACAAGGCTGGTTGCAATGCAAGAAGCGTGCTCAGTCGCCTGAAAAGAAAGTTGGCCACGCCAGAAGCGCCCGTTCGCGGGGAAATCTGCCCAACGACAGGGCAGCCGCATCCGGTCGCAGAAAGTGGTTGCGACCGGGTGGGCAAGAAATATGCACTTGCTCTAAATTTGGACGCGGGCGCCGAAGCTAGCCGAGACCCAGGCAGACGATCGCGAGGACCGCGAGGACACCGAGCACCAGCAGCGACAATGTGGCGGCAGCACTTGCACGCGGCCCGCAATGGGCGAGCGCGCGGATGTCGACCTCAAGGCCGAGGGCGGCCATGGCGATGACCGTCAGCCAGGTGGAGACCGTCACGGCGTCGGTCGCGAGTGTGTCGGAGATTGCGCCGCTGTTGCGGGCGATCGCAACGGCGAGGAAACCCAGAATGAACCAGGGAACGAAATGGAGGATCGTGGCGAGGCGCGACTTCCGTTGTCCGGGCGCTTTGCATTCCGGCTCGGTATCGCGGCTGCCAATTAGCGAGAAGCAGAAGACGACGGGGCCGAGCATCAGCACGCGCACGAGCTTGACCAGCGTGCCCACCTGGACCGAGAGCGGGCTGAAGGGGCTGGCCGCGGCCAGGACCTGGGGTACGGCATAGACGGTCATGCCGGCAAAGACGCCGTAGCCCTGAGGCGTCATGCCGAGCCAACCGCCGACGAAGGGCAGCGACAGGACGACGGCGATGCCGAGGATGGCGGTAAAAGAAATTGCAGCTGCGACCTCCTCGCCGCGGGCACCGATGGCCGGTGCGACGGCGGCGATCGCCGAGTTGCCGCAGATGGCGTTGCCGCAGGCAATCAAGGTCGCCAGGCGTTTCGGCAGCCCGAGCATGCGCGCAATCACGTAGCCGGTGGAAATCGACAGAAGAACCATGGCGACGATGGTGACGAGCAGGGTCGGCCCGCTCGCGGCGATCGCATCGAAGCTCAGCATCGCGCCGATCAGCACGATCGCTGTCTCCAGCAGGACTTTCGCCGAGAAGTGGATGCCGGAGAGGAAGCGGGGGCCGGGTGTCCAGAGGCTGCGGACGATAGCGCCGAGAAGGATCGCGAGAACGAGCGCTTCCAGCCAGGCGCGGCCGGTCCAGCGCCGCTCGATCCATTCCAGACCGATGGCCGCAAGTGCGACGAGACAGCAGAGGAAAAGGCCCGGAAGAATGCACGTCAGGCGGGAGGCGACTGAGGAAAATTGGGAGCGAAATGGGGAATGCGATCTGGACATGGGCGCAACCTACGCTCATCCATGAATCAGTCTAACGGATTATTCTTGTCATTCTGATCGATTTTTGCGATTGATCTACCATGACACTCGATCAGCTTAAAATCTTCGTCGCGGTCGCCGAGCGGCTGCACATGACCAAAGCCGCCGAGGCGATGAACGTCACGCAGTCGGCCGCAAGCGCGGCCATCGCGGCGCTCGAAACCCAGCACGACATCAGATTGTTCGATCGCGTCGGCCGCGGCCTGACGCTGACCGATGCCGGCAAGATCTTCCTGCCGGAGGCAAAGGCGGTGCTCGCCCGGGCGCTCGCCGCCACTGCCTGCCTGCGCGATCTCTCGGAGCTTCGCCGCGGCGAACTGTCGATCGCTGCCAGCCAGACGGTCGCGAGCTATTGGCTGCCGTCGCGCCTTGCCCGCTTCACCCACGACTATCCCCAGGTCGATGTGAAGCTCACCGTGCGCAACACGGCCGTCGTCGCCGAGGCGGTGGAAGAGGGCACGGCGCAGCTCGGCTTCGTCGAGGGGCGCGTGGATGGCGCCAAGCTCGACCATCGCCGCGTCGCCGTCGATCGCATCGCCGTCTATGCCGCGCCCTTGCACGCGTTCGTTGGGGCTGCCGTCAATCTGGAAATGCTGCTTTCTGCGCGCTGGGTGCTGCGCGAGGAAGGCTCCGGCACGCGGGCAATGTTCCTGCAATCGATGAATGATCATGGAGCAGACGTCGATCGGCTCAGGATCGAGCTTGAGCTGCCCTCGAACGAGGCGGTGCTGACGGCGGTCGAAAGCGGTCCTTTCGTCACGGCCGTTTCCCGGCTCGCAGCACAACCTTTCGTCGATAGCGGCCGGCTCGTGGAACTGCCGTTCGAACTGGCTGAGCGCAGCTTCGAGCTTTTGACCCACCGCGAGAGGCAGTTCAGCCACGCGGCGCGGGCCTTCGTGGAACTGCTTTGAGGCAAATTCCGTTTTGCTCCAGGGCTTGCCATGCGGGAGACCCCTGGCAATCGCTGCAGGATCTCTTTTTTAAGAGGCGACCATGGTGTTCGAAATTGTCGAGAGACCCGCACAGCGCATTTCCGGATCGTTCTGGGAGGGCACCTTCGGCGAGGCGGCCGATGGTGCCGTTCGCCGGCTGATCGCCGAAATGCAGGGGCATCACCAGCATCTGCATCCAGGCGATCATGCAGCCTTGGTCGGCATCTCCTGGAACGATCGCCCGGATGGATTCCGCTATCTCGTCGGCTATGTTTCCGACAAGGCAGAGACGACCGTGCACCCAGGCTTTGTCGACCTGCCGGCCATGCGCTTCGTCACGGCCCTGCATCACCCTGATAGTGGCGACGTCTTTGCCCATTACCAGAGAATGTTCGACTGGATCGCGGCCGAAGGCCACGCGGTCGATACCGCCTTGCTGCACTATCGCGAGGAGTACGATCCCGGTTTCGTCTCGCTGTCGCTATCCTCGCTCAGGCTGATGGTTCCGATTGGCTGATGCTTCCCATCAGAAAAATTGCTTTGACCATCGATACCGGCGCGGATACTTGCATGAGTGCTTAAATCGGAGGGATTTGAGCGCGAAATCAGCGGCAGATCAAAGCGTTACAACAGCCCGACGCGCTTCAGCGAGGGCGGTTCATTGCTTCCACCTGCCGCCGTCATTCCGATAGGCTCACCATGCTCGCCCGTCTGGCTCCCGCCATCTTCGTTCTGCTCTGGTCCACCGGCTGGGTGGTGGCGAAATATGCTGCGGTCTACGCAGATCCGCTGACCTTTCTCGTGTTGCGCTACACGCTGGCGATCGCGCTCTTCATCCTGTTCTGCGTCGTCACCGGCGCACGATGGCCGAAGTCCTGGAAAATGGCCGGTCATGCGATCGTGTCCGGCATGTTCCTGCACGGGCTCTATCTCGGGTCGGTCTGGTGGGCGATCGGCGAGGGCGTGCCGGCCGGCATTTCCGGCATCATCGCCGGCCTGCAGCCGCTGATGACCGCGGTCGCCGCGGCCTTCGTCATCGACGAGAGGCTGAGCACGCAGCAGAAGCTCGGGCTGGTGCTCGGCTTCTTCGGCATTGCGCTTGCCGTCCTGCCGAAGGTGCTGGCGATCGACACGGGGGCGACGCCGATCCACTTTCTGCCTGTGATCATCAACGTGCTCGGCATGGGCGCCGTCACCTATGGCACGCTCTACCAGAAGCGCCATCTGCAGAGCGGTGACATCCGCACCATCGCAGCGCTGCAATATCTCGGCGCGCTGATCGTGACGATCCCGCTGGCGCTGATGCTCGAAGACTTGCACGTCACTTGGAACCTCCAGGTGGTTCTGGCACTTGCCTGGTCGGTTCTCGGGCTCTCGATGGGCGCGATCGCGCTGCTGCTTTATTTGATCCGTCGGGGGCAGGTGTCGCGCGCAGCGTCGCTGATCTATCTCGTGCCGCCGCTTGCCGCCGTGCAGGCGTGGCTCTTCTTCGGCGAAGCGCTGACGCTGCCGATGGTCATCGGCACCATCATTGCCGTTGCCGGCGTCTATCTCACCAACCGCAAGCAGGCGTGAAGCACGACGCGCGAGAGTGTGAAGCGGTTTTGCAATAGCGGCATGCGCTTGGCCCAAAACTAAAACGGCGGGCCGAAGCGACCCGCCGTTCACATTTCAAAATTCTACGCTGGCTTTTGCGCGCCCGGTTGACGCGCAGCGCCTGGGTCAGCCCTGGTGGCCGCGATTGCCGCCATTGCCCCGACGCTGGCCCTGGCCGCCTTCGCGACGCTCGCCACCGCCACGGTTTTCGTTGCGGCCGCCATGGTTGCGGTCACGACGTTCGCCCTGCTTCTGGCCGGGACGTCCGTGGTGCTTCTTGCCTTCGTGGTTGCGGTTGCCTTCGCCACGGCCGTCGGTCTGCGGATGGCCGTGATCGCGGCGCTCCTGGCGCTGCGGGCGACGCTCGTCGCGCAATAGGTCGTCACCGGTGAAGCCGCTGGTCGCAGCAACCGGCTCGCCGGCCGGACGCTCACGGCGCGGCGGACGGCCGCCGTTCTGGTGGTGACCGCCGCCATTGCCCTTGCGGTGGCCGGCGCCGTTGTTGCCACGGCCGCCGCGGCCCTTGGCCGGACGCGCCTGGTCGGCGGGAGCCTCGCCGCTGGCAACGGCAATGTTGATGCCCATCAGCTTCTCGATGTCGCGCAGCAGGCGGATTTCGTCCGGCGCGCAGAAGGCGATGGCGATGCCGTCGCGGCCGGCGCGCGCGGTGCGGCCGATGCGGTGAACATAGGCATCCGGCACTTCCGGCAGGTCGTAGTTGTAGACGTGAGTAACGCCGGGGATGTCGATGCCGCGGGCGGCGACGTCGGTCGCGACCAGCACGCGGATCTCGCCGTCACGGAAGGCCTTGAGCGCGCGCTCGCGCTGGCCCTGGCTCTTGTTGCCGTGGATCGAGGCGGCCTTGAAGCCGACGTGGTCGAGATGCTTCATCAGCTTCTCGGCGCCATGCTTGGTGCGGCTGAAGATCAGCGACAGGCCGTCCGGGTTCTCTGTCAGCGTCTTCTTGAGGATGGTCGTCTTCAGGTCCTTGCCGGGAACGAAGTGAACATACTGTTCGACCTTGTCGGCAG
Source organism: Ensifer sp. Root558 (assembly GCF_001427045.1). Taxonomy (NCBI): domain Bacteria; kingdom Pseudomonadati; phylum Pseudomonadota; class Alphaproteobacteria; order Hyphomicrobiales; family Rhizobiaceae; genus Ensifer; species Ensifer sp. Root558. The sequence goes on from NZ_LMGC01000002.1 coordinate 12,446, forward strand.
CCTTGCCCGGAGGCGTGACTTCGACCTTGACCGGGTTGGTCAGGTACTCGCCAGCAAGCTCGGCGATCTGCTTCGGCATGGTGGCCGAGAAGAGCAGCGTCTGGCGGTTCTTCGGCACCAGCTTGGAGATCTTGCGCAGGTCGTGGATGAAGCCGAGGTCGAGCATCTGGTCGGCTTCGTCGAGAACCAGGTAGCGGCCCTGCGTCAGCGTCACGGCCTTGCGGGCAACGAGGTCGAGCAGGCGGCCGGGGGTTGCGACCAGGATGTCGACACCGCGGGCGAGCTGTTCGGTCTGCTTGTTGATCGAGACGCCGCCAACGACAACGCCGATCTTCAGCGGTGACTTCTTGACGAACAGCTTGAGGTTGGCGGCGATCTGGTTGACCAGTTCGCGGGTCGGCGCCAGAACCAGGGCGCGAATGTTGCGCGGATCGGGGCGCTTGCCTTCGGCAACGAGCTTCTCGATCATCGGCAGGCCGAAGGCGGCCGTCTTGCCGGTGCCGGTCTGGGCGAGACCGATGAGATCGTTGCCCTTCAGCACCAGCGGGATCGCCTGAGCCTGGATCGGGGTCGGCTTTTCGAAGCCGTTGGCAGTCAGGGTTTCCAGAATGTGCTCGGAGAGGCCGAGATCTTTAAAGGTGGACAAATGCATATACCTTTTGGGGGCGCCAAACGCATTCGCCGGAACCGCATCGTTGCTGTTCCGGTGTCGTTCGGCGTCAAGAACCCCGCGTGAATTGGGAACTTGTGGGTTGAATTAAGTCGTCAAGCGCCTGTGCTGTACCGCCTATCGCGGTGATATGTGCGCTATCCTTCTTCACGGCTTTCGATGTCTGCCGAGGGCGCGCTCACGCGGCGGCCGGAAGGTGACGCTGGGCACCATGTCGTTGGTTTGGACGAAAAAGTCAAGGTCCATCTTTTCGCAGGTGCGAAATGAGATCTACTCAAGCGCGAGATCGAAGCCCGCTTCTGCCGCTTCCTGGCCGTTGACGAGGATGACGATGCGATGCGCGCCCGGGTAATAGCGACGGGTCGTAATGGGCCGGATCGCATGGCGTTTCTCGATCTCGATCGAGCCGCCGGGGACAAGCGTCGCGGATGTCCACTTGAAGACTTTCGGCGAGGTCGCACCGTTTGCCTTGCGATGGTGCACAGCGTAGTCGATCATCACCTTCTGGCTCGTCTCGGCGTCATGGCTGACGGCGAGGCGCAGGCCGAGGCTTTCGCCAAGCACGATGTCCGAACGATCGAGCGAAAAGCGCGCATTGATGCCGGCCGGGGGAGCGAAACCGAAATTGCCGAGCGCGTCCGCGTGCCCCTGCTTCAGCAGCGTGCGCGAGGCGTGGCGCAGAAGCTGGCGGCGCTCCGGCGATGCGTCGCCGATCTGTTCGGCGACGAAAGCAGCCACCAGATCCGAATGGTCCTTGGCGATGTCGTTGAGGCTGTTGGCAACCGAGCGGCGCACATACTCCTCGGGGTCGTCGAGAAGCGCGGTCAGGATCGGCAGGATCGGCTGCGGATCGCGGATGAGCTGCAGCAGTCGCATCGCCCAGGGCAGGCGCGGGCGGGTGCCTTCGCTCGCCAGTCGCCGGACGTGATGGTTGGGATCCTTCGTCCAGTCCCGGATCGTCGCGAGGGCGCGCTCCTGGTCGCGATCGATGAAGACGCGGATGCCGAACTCGGCTGTGAAATGCGGCGTCAGCGCCCGCAACAGCGACAGCGACAGGTCGAAGTCGTCGAGGCCGCGCAAGGCGACGTACTGGCTGAAGGGCAGCAGCGACCAGCCGCTGATACCGTCCGCGCCGTCGCGAGGAAGGCAGGCGTGGAGGTTGGCGGCCGCCTCCGGAAACGCCTGCGGCAGCGTCTCGACCAGCGCGTCGCGGATCTGCAGCGAGCGCTGCATCAGCTCCAGCGCCTCCAGCCCGTCACCCGCAAGCGCCACGAACCTCTTGCGGTCGAAACCGGCGGCGTTGCGTTCGAGCGCATCGGCGATGGCGATGACGACACCGGGGTGCAGCAGATTCTTCAGTGGTTCGGCCATCGCTCAGGCAGTCCTTTGCTCGTCCAATTCCGGGCCGGTCAGATCCTCTGGCCGCCGCTAAAATGCTGCACGAGCATTACCGCGCTGATCGTCGCTGCGTAAGGTGCGAACTCCGGATCGACCCGGACGCGCTCTCCGGCCGATTGCGCAGCCTCCAGTGTCTCCCATTCGACCAGGTCTGCGAACATGCCCGAGGTCTCGCAGGAATCGACCGCGCGCCAGGAGACGAAGCCCGGATAGCGGGAAACGGCCTGCATCGCTCGCTGGCGCGTGGCTGTGGCCGCCGGCCTGTCGGTGACGATGCAGACAGCAAGTTCAAGGATGTGATCGCTGGTCATGATGAGGCTCCCTGTGAGTTGTCGCTTGATTTAACACAGGGCAACTGACAGCCTTATGGCCATTATCGACGGTGCCGTGCTTGTGGACACGCGATGCGCGCGGTAGCCCTTTTGAACGAAGTCTTGCCGCGGGGAGGCCAGGCATGAGACCCGCCGACCGGCTGTTTCGCATCATCCAGCTCCTGCGCGCGAGCGGCCGGGTGATGACGGCGCGCGAGATCGCCGAGAAGATGGAGGTCGCCCAGCGCACCATCTATCGCGACATGGAGCACCTGATCGCCTCCGGCGCGCCGATCGACGGCGAACGCGGTGTCGGCTATCTCCTGCGCGGTGCGTTCGATGCGCCGCCGCTTGCCTTTACCTTCGAGCAGCTGGAAGCGCTCGCTTTCGGCGCCCGCGCCGTGCAGATGCTCGGCGACGGCAGGCTCGCCCAGGCGGCGCGCGAGGCGATGGAGAAGATCGCCCATGGTCTGCCGCCCGAACATCGGCAGCGGCTGACAGCCGCGCCCCTTCGCGCCTTCCGCTCTTCGCTCCAGCCGGAACCGCCGGCGCTGCTCGGCGAGATCCGCCTGGCGATCGCCGGTCGCCGCAAGCTTCGCCTGGCCTATGACAGCCTCAAGGACGAACATTCCGAGCGCACCATCTGGCCGCTCGGCCTCAGCGTCTTCGGCCACTTCTGGCTGCTGACGGGCTGGTGCGAACTGAGGTCGGATTTCCGCGATTTCCGGGTCGACAGGATCAGCACGCTTCGTGTCCAGCGCGAGCGTTACGAGGTGACGCCGGAACGCAGCTTCGAAGCCTATATCGCGCGGATGTGACCGGCGCATCCGGCCAAATAATCAGCATCATCGCCACCTTCCGATGGAACCGGATCGCCGCTCGTTCGTTTCCTTTACAGGGTTTTCATGACCCTTCGCGATCCACACCTTTCACTGGGAGACAATCGTGCAGAACCGGACTTGGATACTGGCCGCGGATGGCAACACCGCGCGCATCGTCAAGGGCGTGAACCTGTTGAAGGAAGAGCGCCAGCGGCCGGAGGAGGAGACCTTTCACACCGAACCGAAGCGCGTTCAGGACATCATGGCCGACAAGCCGGGCCGGTCGCATTCGTCCGTCGGACACGGACGCTCGGCCATGGAATACAAGAGCGATCCCGTTCGCGAGGAGCAGCAGCGCTTTGTTGCGGACGTGGCCGGAAGGCTGGAGAGCTACGCCGCCAACCATGCCTTCGACAGCCTGGTGATTTGCGCAGCACCCCGGACGCTTGGCGATCTCCGCAAGCAGCTTTCCGCCCATGTCCGCGAGCGGACAGTCGCCGAGATCGACCGCAACTGCGTGGCTGCAACCACCGAGCAACTGATCGCAACGGCACGGGCCGCGGTGTTCCCTTAAGGCTCGGCCGCAGCCGGACTTCGTAACGCTTTCCGGTTTACCCAAGGCGTCCCGTCAGAAGTCGGTGGGGACGCCGCCCTCGGCCTTGCGTTTGGCGACAAAGGCATCGAGTTCCTCCTCGATCGCCGGATCGAGGGGCGGGCGCTCGTATTCGTTCAGCTTCTGTTTGAAGATCCGGTTGGCGTGATCGTATGTCGTCGGCCGCCCGGCTTCGGTCCAGGTCTCGAAGTTGCGCCAGTCCGACAGGATCGGTGAATAGAAGGCGGTCTCGTAGCGCTGCAGCGTGTGCAGCGTGCCGAAGTAATGGCCGCCCGGGCCGACGTCGCGCACGGCATCGAGGCCCAGCGCATCTTCGCTGACATCAAGCGGGGTCAGGTATTCCGCCACCATCTGCAACATGTCGACGTCGAGAATGAACTTCTCGAAGGAGGCCGTAAGCCCACCTTCGGTCCAGCCGGCGGCATGCATGACGAAATTGCCGCCCCCTTGCGTCAGCGCCCAGAGCGACATGGCGGATTCGTAGGCCGCTTGAGCGTCCAGCGTATTGGCGGCGTTGGTGTTCGAGGTGCGGTAGGGGATGTTGTAGCGGCGGGCGAGCTGGCCCCCGGCGACCACCGCCTTCATGTATTCCGGCGTGCCGAAGGCGGGCGCTCCGGTCTTCATGTCGACGTTGGAGGTGAAGCCGCCATACATCACGGGTGCGCCGCGCCTGACCATCTGGGTGAAGGCGATGCCGCAGAGCGCTTCGGCGTTCTGCTGGACGAGCGCACCGGCGATCGTCACCGGCGCCATGGCGCCGGCGAGCGTGAAGGGCGTGACGACCACCACCTGGTTGCGCGAGGACATCTCGATGATGCCCTGCAGCATCGGCCCGTCGAGCCGGAGCGGCGAGGAGGTGTTGATGATGGTGAAGAGCGACGGCTCGCGCTCCATCTGCTCCATCGTGATGCCACGGCCGATGCGGGCGATCTCGATGCCGTCGGTGTTGCGCTGCTTGCCCAGCGAATAGACGTGGAACACCTTGTCGGTGAGCTTCACCATGTCGGAGAGGCAATCGAGGTGGCGCACCGAGGCATGGATGTCGACCGGCTCGACCGGATAGCCGCCGGTCGTGTGGACGATGTCATAGGACTGCGCGAGCTTCACCAGCTTTCGGTAGTCTTCCTGGTTGCCGGTGCGGCGGCCGCCGTCCCGGTCTGCGACGAACGGCGCGCTGGCGATCTGGGCGAAGACGAGATTGTTGCCGCCGATCGCGACATTGCGGGCCGGGTTGCGGGCGTGCATGGTGAAGGCCGGAGGAACAGAGGCGATCATGTCCATGATCAGGCCGCGGTCGAAGCGCACCCGGTCGGTGCCGGGCGTCAAGTCGGCGCCAGCCGCCTTCATCCGCTCGCGCGCCTCCGGCAGGATAACGTCCATGCCGATCTCTTCGAGGATCGTTAGCGATGCCTCATGCACCGATTCAAGCGCATCATCCGAAAGTACGGTGGATTTCGCCAGCGTATTGACAAGATTGAGATATTTCCCGCCGGGAGACTTGCGCACACGCTCGGCGCTGCGCCCGCCCGGGCGGCGTCGGCGCTCCAGCGGCGTCGAGGTTGCGTCGCCGGTTGCTGCATCGGGAAACTGATCGTCGTTCATGAAAGACCCACCGTGTTGCCGATGGGGAGTGTGTCGCAGATTCGAGACGGCGATGGCCCGCCATTTGCGACAGTTCAGTTCTCTTGTGGAGTAAAACGCTTGCGCTGACGCATTTCTGCAGTCGGGTGGCGCAACCGTTCAAGACAGGCCGCAATCGCGACGAGCGCTAGGGTCGGTCGCCCCGCAGCATCTCGCGTTTGCCGGCAAAACCCTTGCGCTTCTCGACGGCAAAGCCTGCGGCCTGCAAATTGCGTCGGACGAAACCGGCGGCGGCATAGGTGGCGAAGCTGCCGCCGGGCGTGGTCTTTTCGAAGACCAGCCGCATCAGTTCCTCCGACCACATGTCGGGATTGCGCGACGGCGCGAAGCCGTCGAGATACCAGGCTTCGAACGGGTCTTCCGCGCGGGCGACGCCGCCGAGTGCCGCGCCGCAGACGACCGTGAGGCTGACGCCGTCACCAAAGTCGATCTGGACATCACCATCAGGCTCGACCGGCCAGCGCGAGGCCAGCGCCTGGTGCTCCGTGTCGATCTCTGGCCAATGGCTGAGGGCGCGCGAAATCTCTTCGGCCGCCATCGGAAAGCGCTCGAAGGACACGAACTGCAGCTGGTCGCCAGCGGCCGCGGTCATCTTCCACTGGCGCCACGTCTCGCAGAAATTGAGCCCGGTACCGAAGCCGAGTTCGCCGATGCGGAAGGTGCCCGCACCGACCCAACGATCGGGCAGGCCGTTGCCCGACAGGAAGACGTGGCCGCACTCCAGCCGCCCGTCGGTGCGGCAATAAAAGTGATCGCCAAACTCCCGGGAATAGGGCATATCGCCCTCGTGCCAATCAAGGTTCTGGTGCGCCGGGGGCTCGATCGGGTCTGCGGATCCTGTCATGGCCAAGGCGATAATCCGCCGGCCGGAGAAGGTCAATCGATGAGCGAGCTTTTGGTCGTCGGCGGCGGCATCATGGGGCTGTGGGCCGCCATTTGCGCCACGCGCAGGGGCATGGCCGTGCGGGTCGCCGAGCAACAAGCGATCGGCGCAGGCGCCAGCGGTGGCCTTTTGGGCGCGCTCATGCCGCATATGCCGGATCGCTGGAACGATAAGAAACAGTTCCAATTCGACGCGCTTGTGACGCTCGAGGAAGAGATAGCGGCGCTCGAGGCGGAGACAGGGCTTTCGACCGGCTATCGGCGGACGGGTCGTTTGATCCCGCTTGCCAAGCCTCACCTGCGCGATATCGCCCTCCGGCACGAGCAGGATGCACGGAGCCATTGGCGCGCGGCCGACAGGCAGTTCCACTGGCACGTGAAGGACGACGGGCCTGAGGGCTGGCCGGGTGCTGCCGCGGCGGCGCATGGCATGGTCTTCGACACGCTCGCCGCACGGGTTTCGCCGCGTCGCATGCTTGCTGCGCTCCGCACAGCGCTCCTGCAGGCACCGAACGCCTATTTAGACGAGGGCAGGGGCGTGCGCCGGATCGAGCCGGAACGCGGCCGGGCCGAACTCGACGATGGCACCCGGATCGATTTCGAGCATTGCATCATCGCGGCCGGCGTCGGCAGTTTTCAACTGATCGACGACGTGTCGGTGCCGCTGGCGGAAACGAGCGGCACGGCTGTCAAGGGGCAGGCGGCACTGCTGCGCGCGGAGATCGATCCGGCGCTTCCGGTGATCTTTGCCGACGGCGTCTACATTATTGCCCATGACGACGGCCATGTGGCGGTCGGCAGCACCAGCGAAAACAGTTTTGCCGATCCCCTGTCGACGGACGAGCAGCTGGATGAGCTGCTTCGGCGCGCCGTAGCGCTCGCGCCGCGCCTGGCGGGTGCCGAGGTGGTGGAGCGATGGGCAGGGTTGCGCCCGAAAGCGACGGGGCGCGAGCCGATGGCAGGCCGGCATCCGGACCATCCGAACGTCTCGGTCCTGACCGGCGGGTTCAAGGTGAGCTTCGGCATCGCACACCGCCTGGCGCGTTTCGTCGTCGAAGAGATCGCCGGTTCTCCGGCGATCGATATTCCCGATTCTTTCTTCTGCCGGAATCACATAGCCGCACTTCGCGAGAAACATCTTTAGGGCCGGACATGCGAAGGGCCCCGCCCGCGGCGGGACCCGAAAGATCGAAAGTCAGGCATTACATCCAGTAGGGCGGCACGCCGTAGTAGTCGTAGACACGGCGTCCGTTTTCCGCGTTCCAGTCGTATTCTTCGGTGCCGTGATATTTCGGCGCGTTTTCGACCTGATCGCGAGTCACATCAGTGCGATAGCCGCCGAGCTTCTCGTCATAGGTCAGCTTTGCCCAAGGCAATGGATAGTGGTCTTCGCCGAGGCCGAGAAAACCGCCGAAGCCGAGCACCGCATAGGCGACGCGCCCGCTGCGCTTCTCGATGATCACGCGCTCGATCGAGCCGATGTGTTTGTCGTCGGGGCCATAGACCCTCGTGCCTTCAACCTTGTCGCTTGCGATCAGGTCGTGGGTCTCCTTGATCCGGGCGTCCTGAAGGTTCGCATTGTGATAGGTCACGCTTCTTCTCCATCCTTGTTTTCCTACCTTTTAGGAACGGGCGATGGGCCGGATGGTTCCGAAAAACGAGGGGTGACGTTCGCACCGCTGCCGCGCTCATCCCCGGCCGACTTCGTCAATCTGTCACGCAAATCACCTAAGACGCGGCCATTGGACAAGTCGGGGTGAGGGCGGAAAACCGCAGCTATTGCTCATCCTGCGCTGACGGATACCCGGAGCCAGCCGATGCGCTATGCCATTTGTTTTACGCCGCCGATGGCCGACCCGCTTTCCGCGACCGCTGCAAGCTGGCTGGGGCGCAATGTCTATTCCGGGGAACCTGCCGAGTTGCCGTCGGTCGCGGGCTTGAGCGCCGCGGATGTCGCCTATCACACGGCGGTTCCGCGACGCTTCGGCTTTCATGCGGTGATGATGTCGCCGTTCCGCCTGCATCCGGACATGACGGAACCGAAGCTTCTGAAGGCGCTGATGCATTTTGCCGGCGCCCAGACTCCGTTCGAAATCGATCGCCTGGAGGTCGCCCGCATCGGCCGATGCTTCGGGCTGATGCCGCAGGTGCCGAGCACGGCCATGCATCTGCTTGCGGCCAACGTCATCCAGGAGTTCGACGCCTTCCGCGCGCCGCTCAGCGAAGACGAGATCGAGCGCTCCGATCCGGACCGGCTGACCGCCCCACAGTTCTCCAACCTGCACCGTTGGGGCGATCCGCATGTGATGGACGAATACCGTTTCCACATGATGCTGACCGGTCCGCTTGCGCCAGACGCGATGCGGCGGCTCGAGGCGCCGCTCCGTGACCTGTTCGAGCCCTGCCTATCAAAACCGCTTTCGATCGGCAGCCTTGCGCTGTTTGTCGAGCAGGAGACGGGCGCACCCATGCGGGTGCATTCACAGCACCCGCTCGGCAAGATCTCGACGAACACGCGCGCAGAGCGGGCGAAGCGGGCCGCCGCCGACCCATCGCTGGCGCCGCAAGGCGCGGTCCGGCCGCTGCCGCTGATCGTCGCTGCGCTGATGGCGCAGCGCTAATCGGAAACGGACGCGGGCGAAGCTGCAAAGAGCAGCGCTTTCGGATAGGGCAGGCCGAGGTCCGGCATGTCCGCCGGCGCGAAGTAGCGCAGCGACTTCGTTTCGCCATCGGTGATCGGCTGCTGGGAACCGACGATCCGGCATCGATAGAGGGTAACCACATATTCGACGTGGTCGCCGTTCGGGTAGGTGTAGCGAAACGCTTCTCCGCCGAAGACGCCCAGTATCCGCTCGACCGAGACCGGATAGCCGGTTTCCTCCATGACCTCGCGGATGACCGCATCGACAGGCGTCTCGCCCGGCTCGATCGCGCCGGCCGGCAGGCTCCAGCCTTCGCCACTTGCTTTCTCCTGCAAGAGGACCCGGCCATCGGAATCGACAATGACGGCCGCCACTGACGGGCAGAGAAGCAGGCCGGGACCGACTTTTTCGCGGAGCGCTTGAATGTAGGATTTCATCTCGATGAGGGCCGTTGTCCTTGCCGATCCATTCAACGCTGTTTCGAAAAATCTCTCAACCTCGGGCTCAGCCGAATTTTTCTGGTAATTTCCGTCAGGGCCGTGGCGCTGCCGCTGCCCTGCCTCACGTCATTTCGGTATCGACAATCCGGTCGGCGGTGATACCGTTCCTAAAAATTCGAAGGGTGATTTGATGTCTGAGACTAAGTATCCGCGCGACCTCGTTGGCTACGGCCGCAATCCGCCGAAGGCAAACTGGCCGGGCGATGCGCGCATCGCCGTGCAGTTCGTGCTGAACTACGAAGAGGGCGGCGAAAGCTGCATTCTCGATGGCGACCCAGCGTCCGAGTGCCTGCTGTCGGAAATTGTCGGCGCGCAGCCCTGGGCTGGCCAGCGTAACCTCAACATGGAATCGATCTACGAATACGGTGCCCGTTCCGGCTTCTGGCGGCTGTGGCGCATGTTCACCAGCCGCAACGTCCCGCTGACCGTCTATGGCGTGACGCAGGCCATGGCGCGCAATCCGGAAGCCGTCGCTGCCATGAAGGAAGCCGGCTGGGAAATCGCCAGCCACGGTCTGCGCTGGCTGGAATACAAGGACGTGCCGGAAGAGGTCGAACGCGAGCATATCCGCGAGGTCGTCCGCCTGCACACGGAGCTCACCGGCGAGCGGCCGCTCGGCATCTACCAGGGCAAGCCTTCGGCCAATACGCTGAAGCTGGTGCTGGAGGAAGGCGGGTTCCTTTACTCCTGCGACAGCTACGCCGACGAACTGCCCTACTGGGTGCCGGGTCTTTCGGCCGACAAGCCGCACCTGATCATTCCCTATACGCTTGATGCCAACGACATGCGCTTTGCGACGCCGCAGGGCTTTAACAGCGGCGACCAGTTCTTCAGCTACCTCAAGGACACATTTGACGTGCTCTACGAGGAAGGTCGCCAGGGCGACGCCAAGATGATGAATATCGGCCTTCACTGCCGTCTCGTCGGCCGCCCGGGCCGCGCTGCTGCGCTCGCTCGCTTCATCGACTACGTCATGTCGCACGACAAGGTCTGGGTGCCGCGTCGCATTGACATCGCCAACCATTGGTACCAGCACCACAAGCCGGAAGGGGCGCTCTGATGACCGACCGTGATGCCTTCGTTGCCCGTTTCGGTGGCGTGTTCGAGCACTCGCCCTGGGTTGCCGAACGCGCCTACGACCGAGCCGCGGCGACCGGGCTGACGGCGGGCACGGTGCATTCGGCGCTCTGCCAGGCCTTTCGCACGGCGCTGCCGCGCGAGAAGATGCAGGTGCTGCGCGCGCACCCCGATCTTGCCGGCAAGCTGGCGATCGCCGGTAAGCTGACGGCGGACTCGACGGCGGAGCAGGCGTCTGCCGGCCTCGACCGGCTGACACCAGAGGAGCATGAGCGCTTCACCGCGCTCAACGACACCTACACGAAAAAATTCGGCTTCCCCTTCATCATCGCGGTGAAGGGGCTGACCAAGGGGCAAATTCTTGCCTCCTTCCAAAGCCGCATTGACAATTCGCCCGAAGAGGAATTTGAAACCGCTTGCGCACAGGTCGAGAAAATCGCCCGCCTGCGCCTGCAGTCGATGATTCCTGGAGACGAAAATGCCTGACAAAACCGTTCGATGCCTGTCCCCGCTCATGAGGAGGGCCCTCGAACTGGATCGGACATCCGCAAGCGCAAAATCGTCCTGCGAGGTCTCCGCATAATGTCGCGCCTGCTCGAAATCGAACCGCTGACACGCGAGGCCTTCGCTCCCTTCGGCACCATCATCGAAGCCGATCCGGCAACGATGCGCCACATCAACGGCGGCAACACGGAACGTTTCCACGGTCTTGCGCGTGCCGATGTCGTCGGCGACGGCGCCAATGTCATCATCAACATCTTCCGCGGCCAGCCGCGGTCTTTCCCCTATTCGGTGACGATGATGGAGCGCCACCCGCTCGGCAGCCAGAGCTTTTCGCCGCTCGACGACCGCCCATGGCTCGTCGTGGTGGCGGACGACGAGGACGGGCGCCCGGGCACGCCGCGCGTTTTCCAGGCGAACGGCCGGCAGGGCGTCAACTACGGCCGCAATATCTGGCACCACCCGCTGATGTCCGTCGGCGCCGTCAGCGATTTCCTCATCGTCGACCGCGAAGGGCCGGGTAACAATCTCGAGGAGTTCTTCTATGACGAGCCTTTCGTCATAGACAGCGCTATCTAGCAGGACGTGCGCGCGGCTTCTGACAGCATCCCGCGCCAATGTGTGAAAGAGAGAAGCCATGAGCAGCGCCGGCCGCCTGACCACCCATGTTCTCGATACCGCTCTCGGGAAACCGGCCGAGGGTCTGCGCATCGACCTCTACTGGCTGGAGGGGGAAGAGCGGCAGTTGATCCGCACCGTACATACCAACAGCGACGGCCGTGTCGACGGCCCGATGGTCGAAGGCATCGGCTTCATGGCCGGCAACTACGAGCTGGTGTTCCATGCCGGCGACTATCTGCGCCGGTCCGGCGTTACACTGCCGGAGCCGGCCTTCCTCGACCGCATCCCCTTGCGCTTCGGCATCGCCGATCCGGCGAGCCATTATCACGTGCCGCTGCTTCTCTCGCCCTACGGCTATTCGACCTACCGCGGCAGCTGAGATTGAAGGATGAGTGTTCGTGGTGATGCAAAGGGTGATATTTAAAATATAATTTTCAATGGCTTAAACATCATCATTTCTCTTGGATCCAAGCGATATGTTTTTCAGATTGCTGGCCTCTCTGTGCCTCGTCCTTCTCTGGAGTGCCAATGCCAGCGCCGGCGTTATCGAAGGCGTAGGCGCCAAGAAGCTTGAGGTGGTCGACCCCGTCGAGCAAAAGCCGATGGATGCGGTCGTGTTCTTTCCAAGCCCCGACCAGACGGATGTCAGCAGCATCGGACCTTACGAGGTCGACGTGTCTCGATCGGCGCCCATCGGTGACGACCGCTACCCTTTGATCATGCTCTCGCATGGCAGCATGGGGAGCATGTGGGGCCACCACGACCTGGCTTCGTCCCTCGCGCGGCAGGGATACATGGTCGTCAGCGTCACGCATGTCGGCGACAATTTTCAGGACACAAGTCGGATCAGCACCGCCGGCGCCATCTACGGACGCGCCATGCAGATATCGGCGGCTTTGACGGCCACCCTCGATGATCCCGTCCTTGCTCTGCACATCGACCGCGAGCGGATCGGCTTCGTCGGGTTTTCCGCAGGCGGGACGACGGGGCTTATCCTGGCGGGAGCCAAGCCTGACCTTTCCCGTCTTGTAGGCTATTGCGCCAAACGTCCCGATGATCGCCATGTCTGCGAAGCTCGCGGGCGCATCGGGGTGGAGGGTGCCGAACTTGGGGCTTCAGCCGACGCGCGAATCCGATCCTTCGTTTTGCTGGCACCGCTCAGCGTCCTCTTCCCTACGGAAGGGCTAAAATCCGTTGCGGCTCCGATATCGGTCTATGTCGGCGAAAAGGATGAGGAGCTATCGCCTGATGACAACGCCCTGGCGCTTGCGCGCGACATGCAGTCCGAAATCCGCGTCGAGGTCGTCCCAAACGCCGGGCATTTCACGTTCCTTGCTCCGTGCTCGCCGCAAATGAGAGACGCCGTGCCCGCGATATGCGCGGATCCTCCCGGGGTTGATCGGGTAGAACTCCATCGCACCATCAACGCTGAAATCGCAGCCTTTTTCACCAGAACGCTTGCTGTGGCGGTTCCGTAAGCAATCTTCGCCACGAACTCGGTTGTCCGAAGCCGACCTTATCGACGGCGAGCCGGGTACTTCGGATTGAGAGAAGACCCTGAAGCCCTCCCTCATCCGGGCAACAAATGCGGATCGCTGACGCGGTCGATCAATCCGCGAGAATGTCGCGGTTGACGTCGTTGATATCGCGCTTGCCGCAGAGGGCCATGGTGATGTCCATCTCCTTGCGGATGATTTCCAGCGTCTTGGTGACGCCCTCCTTGCCCATGGCGCCGAGGCCGTAGAGGAAGGGGCGGCCGATATAGGTGCCCTTGGCGCCCATGGCGACGGCCTTCAGCACGTCCTGGCCGGAGCGGATACCGCCATCGATATGCACCTCGATCTGGTGGCCGACCGCATCGACGATGCGCGGCAGCATGCTGATCGAGGAATGGGCGCCGTCGAGCTGGCGGCCGCCGTGGTTGGAGACGATGATCGCGTCGGCACCGGTCGCCGCTGCCATCTTGGCGTCCTCGGGGTCGAGAATGCCCTTGAGGATCAGCGGTCCGCCCCAGCGTTCCTTGATCCAGGCGACATCCTTCCACGAGAGCTGCGGGTCGAACTGTTCCGCCGTCCAGGCGCCGAGCGACGAGAGGTCGGTGACGCTTTTCGCGTGGCCGACGATGTTGCGGAAGGTGCGGCGCTTGGTGCCGAGCATCTTCATGCACCAGCCGGGGCGCGTCGCCATCTGCCAGAGGTGCTTCGGCGTCATCTTCGGCGGTGCCGAGAGGCCGTTGCGAAGATCCTTGTGACGCTGGCCGAGGATCTGCAGGTCGAGCGTCAGCACCAGCGCCGAGCACTTCGCCGCCTTGGCCCGGTCGATCAGGTTCAGCACGAATTCGCGTTCGCGCATGACGTAGAGCTGGAACCAGAAGGGCTTGGTGGTGACCGAGGCGACGTCCTCGATCGAGCAGATGCTCATCGTCGAGAGCGTGAAGGGCACGCCGAAGGCTTCAGCCGCCTGGGCTGCCAGCATTTCGCCGTCGGCGTGCTGCATGCCGGTGAGGCCGGTCGGGGCGAGTGCCACCGGCATCGACACCTTCTGGCCGATCATCGTCGTTTCCAGCGACCGGTCGGTCATATCCACCAGCACGCGCTGGCGCAGCTTCACCTTGGCGAAATCCTCCTCGTTGGCGCGATAGGTGCCTTCGGTCCAGGCGCCGCTGTCGGCGTAATCGAAGAAGAGTTTCGGCACCCGGCGCTTGGCGAGCGCCTTGAGATCGCTGATTTCGAGGATTTGCGTCATGGATAAGGCCTTCGTCCAACGGAGATTGAACGAGCCATTACCATGTTTGGCAGAGGCTTGTTAATAGCCAGAACGCAGAGAGGTCAATTTTCTTGACCTCTCTGCTTTTGGTCGGTCATGCGGCGGCAAGCGCCGATTTTGCCGGCTTGCCGGCGACATAGGTTTCGACGATCGACCGGTCGTCGCCCATGGTCTGCAGCAGGAAGAGTTCGTCTGCCAGAGAGTTGACCACTTCGGCCCGAAGCGCCATCGCCGGCGTCGCCGCCATGTCGAGCACGATGAAATCGGCGTCGGTGCCGGCTTCCAAAGTTCCGATCTTGTCGACCAGCGATAGCGCCTCGGCATTGCCGCGGGTCATCATGAAGAAGCTGTCGAACGGGTTCAGCCGCTCGCCCTGCAGCTGCAGGATCTTGTAGGCCTCGTCGAGCGTCTTCAGCATGGAATAGCTGGTACCGCCGCCGATGTCGGAGGCGACCGAGGTGCGCACCGGCTTTTCGCGGCGGCTGAGCGCGCGCAGCGGGAAGAGGCCAGAACCGAGAAAAAGATTGGAGGTCGGGCAGAAAACGGCGACCGAGCCGGTCTCGCTCATGACATCCGCCTCGCGCTCAGACAGATGGATGCAGTGGCCGAACAGGCTCTTCGGTCCGAGCAGGCCGTAGCGGGCGTAGACGTCTGTGTAGTCCTTGGCTTCCGGATAGAGTTCGCAGGTAAAGGCGATCTCGTCGCGGTTTTCCGAAAGGTGCGTCTGGAGGTGCAGGTCGGGGAATTCGTGCACCAGCGACTTCGCGACGTCCATCTGCTCCGGCGTTGAGGTGATGGCGAAGCGCGGGGTGATCGCCACATGATTGCGGCCCTTGCCGTGCCATTCGCGGATGACCGCG
The DNA here is from genome assembly GCF_001427045.1 of Ensifer sp. Root558. Lineage (NCBI taxonomy): Bacteria > Pseudomonadati > Pseudomonadota > Alphaproteobacteria > Hyphomicrobiales > Rhizobiaceae > Ensifer > Ensifer sp. Root558. Next base: position 27,749 of record NZ_LMGC01000002.1, read on the forward strand.
CGGGTTTCGTCGTAGCTCATCTGCGGCGTGTCGAGCAGGCCTTGCGGGGCGTTGCGGTCCATCATCACCTTGCCGGCGACCATGCGCATGTCGCGGCGCAGCGCCTCGGCGAAGAAGGCATCGGCCGACGCCTTGTGAACCGAGCAATAGGCGGTTGCTGTTGTCGTGCCATAGCGCACCATCTCATCGAAGAAGCGCGTCGCGATGCGCTCCGCATGGGCGGTCTCGACGAAGCGGCACTCCTCGGGGAAGGTGTAGGTGTTCAGCCATTCAAGCAAGTTGGCGGCATAGGAGGCCATGACCTGCATCTGCGGGAAATGCAGATGCGTGTCGATGAAGCCGGGCACGATCAGGTGTGGGCGATGGTCCACTTCAGCGACGCCGTCAGGCGCGCTTGCCTTGACCGCAGCATAGGAGCCGCTCGCGGCGATCTGTCCCCCCTCAATCAGAAGCGCACCGTCGCTCTCGTAGCTGTAGGCGGCGCTGTCGTCGATCGACGATGGCGCGCGGTTGAAGCTCAGCAATCGGCCGCGGATGAGGGTGGTCGTCATTGTGTCTTGCCTTCCTCGACGGCGCTTTCGAACCAGGCTGTCAGAAGCTGGCGCTCGTCCGTCGTCATGTCTGTCACGTTGCCGGGCGGCATCGCATGGCTGCGCCCGGCCTGGATATAGATTTCGCGGGCATGGGCGGCAATCTCCGCGTCGCTTTCGAGCATCACGCCCTTCGGCGCCTGGGTGATACCCTCATAAACCGGTTCTGCCGCATGGCACATGGAACAGCGTGTCGAGACCGTGTCCTTGACTGCAGGGAAGTGGGCATTGGCGGCGAAGCGGCTGAAGGCGGGCGCAACCTCGGCCTTTTCGCCGCCGGTCAGCACCTTCGGCACGGTCGAAAGCCACATGATCAGGATGAAGAGGAGGGCGGTGACGAGCCAGGTCCAGGTCGGCCGGCCCTTGCGGGCGTGGGTGGTGTTGAACCAGTGGCGGATGGTGACGCCCATCAGGAAGACGAGTGCGGCGATGATCCAGTTGAACGCGGTGGCAAACGCAAGCGGATAGTGGTTCGACAGCATGAAGAAGATGACGGGCAGCGTCAGGTAGTTGTTGTGCAGCGAGCGCTGCTTGGCCTGCGCGCCGAGTTTCGGATCCGGCGTGCGGCCGGCGATCAGGTCGGCGACGACGATCTTCTGGTTGGGGATGATGATGAAGAAGACGTTGGCCGACATGATCGTCGCGGTGAAAGCGCCGAGATGCAGGAAGGCGGCGCGGCCGGTGAAGACCTGCGTATAGCCCCAGGCCATGACGACCAGCGCCACATAGAGCAGTGCCATCAACCCCCAGGTGTTCCTGCCGATCGGCGACTTGCAGAGCAGATCGTAAAACAGCCAGCCGATGCCGAGCGAGGCGAGCGAAATCAGGATCGCCGTGGTCGCCGAGATGTCGAGCACGTGGCGGTCGATCAGGAACAGATCGGCGCCGCCATAGTAGACGACACAGAGCATGGCGAAGCCAGAAAGCCACGTCACGTAGGATTCCCATTTGAACCAGGTGAGATGCTCGGGCATCGAGGCCGGTGCGACCAGGTATTTCTGGATGTGATAGAAACCGCCGCCATGGACCTGCCATTCTTCGCCATAGGCGCCGACGGGCAAGTGATCGCGCTTCACGAGACCCAGGTCGAGCGCGATGAAATAGAAGGATGAGCCGATCCAGGCGATGGCGGTGATGACGTGCAACCAGCGCACGGCAAAGGCCAGCCATTCCCAGGCGATGGCGAACTCGTACATTCAGATCCCCTTTGTCTCCGTTGCCTCACTTTGCGCATAAACCACGGAGGGGAAAAGGGGCTTCGACGCTCCTCAAGCGCTATTTGCTTGCAGGAAGTTCGGCGCGCAAAGTTCGCCGAGGATCCAGTCGCGGAAAATCCTGATCTTGGGTGTGTTGCGGCGGGCGTGCGGATAGGCGAGCCAATAATCGCAGCCGTCGCTGCAGCGCAGCTCGAAGGGCTGGTAGAGCCGACCGAGCGCCACGTCATCGGGGTAGAATTCCGGCGTCAGGATCGCCACGCCCTGGCCGGCGATGGCGGCGCGCGCCTCGAAGGATTGCGCGCCGAGGCGGCTGTGCGGCCGTCCTTCGAGATCGGGATCCTTGACGCCGGCGGCCTTGAACCACATCGGCCACCAGGGGTCACCGGGATCGATGATGCGCAGCTTCAGCAGGTCGCGCGGCTCGTGCACGCCGCCAATGGTCTCGGCAAGCGCCGGACTCAGCATCGGGCTGAATTCCACCCGCATCAGCGGATGCGTGTCGAGGCCGGGCCAGACGCCGGCACCGGAGCGGATGGCAAGGTCGGCCGGTTCGCGGGTAAAATCGGTGAGCGAGTCGCTGGTCGTCAGCCGAACGGCGATGTTCGGATGGGCGAGCTGGAAGCTGCCGATGTTGCGGGCAAGCCATTGCGAGGCGAAGGTCGGCGTCGAGCTGATCAGGAGCGCGCTGTCGATATCGCCACGGGCATTCGAAACCGCTTCCTGCAGCATCTCGAAGGCTTCGGTGACGCGCGGCGCCATGCGCTGGCCGACTTCCGTCAGCGAGATCTGGCGCGGGCGCCGCAGGAACAGCGGCTCGCCGACATTCTCCTCGATCAACTTGACCTGGTAGCTTACGGCCGTCTGGGTCATGCCCAGCTCTTCACCGGCCTTGGTGAAGCTGCCGAGCCTTGCGACCGCCTCGAAGACCCGCAGCGCATTCAGCGGAAACTGCTTCGACATCTTCATGGATAAGTTCTCTTGATGCATCCAGACGGATGTTCGATTGGATTTCGATCCTCCTCCACGGCATCCTTCAAGTCAACTTCCCAAGACGAAACAGGTGCTGAAATGACTTGCGACACTTACGAACGTACTGAAAGAAAAGCATTTCTTTCATTCGAGCCGGTCGCCCGGCTCACAGCCGCCCTGTTCGGTGGCCTTGTTGCCCCCAAGCCGATGCTCGATGTCAACACGCTCTCCGATCATATCAAGAGAGACATGGGTTTCATGGATGTTCATAGCCCGCACCGCGACGACGAGGAGGCGATGGCCAACGCTCGCCGCCTGTTCAGCATCAATGAACTGCCGCGGATCTGAGGCAAATCGTGATGGCTGTCAGCGATTGCGCAGACGTTCGACGGCCATCAGCACACGCTCCGGTGTTGCCGGAGCATCGAGCCGCGGGCACTCGCGGTAGTCGGCGACACTCGCCACCGCCATCGACAGGGCTTCCAGAACCGAGATCGGCAGCATGAAGGGCGGCTCTCCCACCGCCTTGGAGCGGCCAATGGTCTTCTCGGCGTTGCTCGACCATTCGGCAAGCTTGACGTTGAAGATCTTCGGCCGGTCGGAGGCAAGGGGGATCTTGTAGGTGGAGGGGGCGTGCGTGCGAAGCCGTCCCTTGTCGTCCCACCAGAGCTCTTCCGTCGTCAGCCAGCCCATCCCTTGCACGAAGCCGCCCTCGATCTGACCGAGGTCGATCGCCGGATTGAGCGAACGGCCGACGTCGTGCAGCACGTCGACCCGGTCGACCATGTATTCGCCGGTCAGCGTGTCGATCGAAACCTCCGAAACCGCAGCGCCATAGGCGAAGTAATAGAAGGGTGTGCCGCGGCCGCTGGCTCGATCCCAGTGGATCTTCGGCGTCTTGTAGTAGCCGGCGGCCGAAAGCTGGATACGGCCCATATAGGCCTGCTTGATGAATTCAGGGAAGGGGATCAGCTCCTCGCCGATCTTCACGTGGTTGGCGACGAAGCTGACATTCTCGGGCGTCGTCTGCCAGCGCTCGCAGGCGAAACCGACGAGACGGTCCTTGATCTGGCGCGCGGCGTCGAAGGCGGCCATGCCGTTCAAGTCAGAGCCCGAAGAGGCGGCGGTCGCCGACGTGTTCGGCACCTTGCCGGTCGTCGTCGCAGTGATGCGAACGCGGTCGAGGTCGACCTGGAAGCTGTCGGCGATCACCTGCGCGACCTTGATGTAGAGGCCTTGGCCCATCTCGGTGCCGCCGTGGTTGAGGTGGATCGAGCCGTCCTGGTAGATATGCACAAGCGCGCCCGCCTGGTTGAAGGCGGTCATGGTGAAGGAGATGCCGAACTTCACCGGCGTCAGCGCGATGCCCTTGCGGATGACGCGGCTTTCCCGATTGAACGCGAGGATCGCCTGACGGCGCGCCTGATAGTCGGCGCTTTCTTCCAGCTCCGCGACGATCTGCGCGATGATGTTGTCTTCGACCTGCTGATGGTAGGGCGTGACATCGCGGCCGGAGCCCTTGTCGCCATAGAAATTCAGCTTGCGGATTTCGAGCGGATCCTTGCCGAGCTGGTAGGCGATTTCCTCGATGATGCGCTCGCCGCCGACCATGCCTTGCGGGCCGCCGAAGCCACGATAAGCGGTGTTTGAGACCGTGTTGGTCTTCAGCGGCTGTGAGGTGAGCTTCACATGCGGATAGAAATAGGAGCTGTCCGCATGGAACAGCGCACGGTCTGTGACCGGGCCGGAGAGGTCCGAAGAGTAGCCGCAGCGCGCCGCGTAGTTGGCATGGACCGCATGGATGCGGCCCTCGTCGTCGAAGCCGACGTCGTAATCGACGAGGAAGTCGTGGCGCTTGCCGGTTGCCGTCATGTCCTCGTCGCGATCCGGGCGGAACTTGACGGCGCGGTTGAGCTTCTTCGCCGCGACCGCGGCAAGGGCTGCGAACTGGTTTCCTTGCGTTTCCTTGCCGCCGAAGCCACCACCCATGCGGCGCACGTTCACGGTCACCGCATTGGAGGGCACGCCGAGCACGTGCGAGACCATGTGCTGGATCTCGCTCGGATGCTGGGTCGAGGACCAGACGGTGACCTCGTCGTCCTCGCCGGGAATGGCAAGGGCGATATGGCCTTCGAGGTAGAAATGCTCCTGTCCGCCGACGCGCATGCTGCCTTTGAGCCGCCGTGGCGCCTTTTCCAGCTCCGCCTCGGCATCGCCGCGCTGCAGCGTGAGCGGCTGGGTGACCAACTGCCCGCCATGGGCGACGGCATCGAGAATGTCGGTGAAATGCGGCAGGTCGCGATAGGTGATCTTGGCGAGCCTTGCCGCCCGACGGGCGATGTCACGGGTTTCTGCAATCACGGCGAAGGCCGGCTGGCCATGAAACTGCACGAGGCCATCGGCAAGCACCGGCTCGTCATGCAGGTGGCTCGGGCTGATGTCGTTGGAATGCGGCATGTCCTTGGCGGTCAGCACCAGCATGACACCGGGCACGGCGGCGACGGCCGAAAGGTCCATGGCGGTGATTTCCGCATGCGCCCGGTCGGTCATGCCAAGCGCGCCATGCAGCGTGCCCGCCGGCTCGGGCATGTCGTCGATGTAGTCGGCGGTGCCGGAGACATGCTTGTGGGCGCTGTCGTGACGCTGGGAAACATGCATCTCGCCGCGGATCGTCTTGCGTTCCTCGAAGGTGGATTTGTCCATGACTATCGGCCTCCCGCAGCAAAGCGAACCAGTTGCGCCGGCTCGCCGCCGCTTTCCAGGAAGAAACGCATCAGAAGGTTCTTCGCCGCAAGCATGCGGTAGTCGCTCGTTGCCCGCCAGTCGGTGAGCGGCTGGTAATCGCTCTCGAAGGCGGCTTGCGCGGCGCGGACCGTTTCCTCGGTCCATGGCTTGCCGATCAGCGCCGCCTCGACGTTGCTGGCGCGCTTGGGCGTCGCGGCCATGCCGCCGAAGGCGATGCGGGCGGAGCGGACGATGCCGCCATCCACCGATAGACGGAACGCGCCAAGCAGCGCGGAGATATCTTCGTCGCGGCGCTTGGAGATCTTGTAGGCGGCAAAGAGATCGCCCGCCGGCAGGCGCGGCACGAAGATGCTTTCGACGAATTCGCCGGGTTGGCGATCCTGCTTGCCATAAGCGATGAAGAAGGATTCGAGCGGCAACGTCCGCCGACCGGCGGTCGAGCGCAGGGTCACCGTCGCGCCAAGCACGATCAGGGGCGGCGGACTGTCGCCGATCGGTGAGCCGTTAGCGATATTGCCGCCGATCGTGCCCATGTTGCGCACCTGTTCGCCGCCGATGCGGTTGATCAGCGGACCGAGCCCGAGAAACGTCTTGGCGAGGGCGGCATAGGCCATGGTGTAGCTGACGCCGGCGCCGATAATCAGGCCGTCCGCGGTTTCCTCGATCTGCTGCAATTCGGTGATGCCGTTGATGAAGATCACCGGGTTGATCGCCCGCATCTGCTTCGTCACCCAGAGGCCGACATCGGTGGAGCCGGCAACGACCGTCGCCCCGGGATGGTCGGCGAGTGCTTCCGCCAGGCCACTGCCGTCGGCCGGCACGATCAGACAATATTCGCCCTGGCGGAGTGTGATCGTTTCCGTCGGTGCCAGCGCCTTCAGCCTGATGGTGATCGTTTCCCGCTCCCTGGTGATCGGATCGAAGATGTCGGAGGGGCGCGCCTCTGCCGCCGCTTCGGCCGCGCGCACGATGGGCTCATAACCGGTGCAGCGACAGAGATTGCCCTGCAGCGCCTTTTCGATATCGGCGCGGCTGGGGCTGTCGTTGCCAAGCCAGAGGCCATAGAGCGACATGACGAAGCCGGGCGTGCAGAAGCCGCATTGCGAGCCGTGAAAATCGACCATTGCCTGCTGCACCGGATGCAGCGTGCCATCCGGACCGGCGAGATGCTCGACGGTGACGACATGGGTTGCCTGCAGCGAGCCGAGGAAGCGGATGCAGGCGTTGACGCTCTCATAGACGAGCCGGTCGCTGACCAGCCGCCCGACGAGCACGGTGCAGGCGCCGCAGTCGCCCTCCGCACAACCTTCCTTGGTGCCGGTCAGCCGGCGTTCCAGCCGCAGATAGTCGAGCAGCGTCGTTGTCGGTGCGATGTCGGAAAGAGCGACCTCGCGGTCGTTGAGGATGAAGCTGATTGAACCGGTCGGTTGGGGCATGCCATTCATTCCCTGCTGCTGCATACGTCCTGAAATCACTTTGATCTTAGGTGGTTATGCAGAAAAGCAAAGGGCTGGGCGGACTTTTGCACGCCATGCGGGCAGCGCGGGGGGCATCCGGTCCGCGCTGCCGACCACTTGACGAATGTCGGCCGTTACTGCGCCGTCCAACCGCCGTCCATCGACACATGGGTGCCGGTGATCTGTGCCGCGTCGTCGCCGGCGAGATAGACGGCAAGGGCTGCGACCTGTTCGACGGTGATGAACTTCTTCGTCGGCTGCCCCTTCAGCATCACGTCGTTGATCACCTGCTGCTCGGTGATGCCGCGGGTGCGGGCTTGATCGGGGATCTGCTTTTCGACGAGCGGCGTCAGCACGTAGCCCGGGCAGATCGAGTTCGCGGTGATTCCGCTTTCGGCCACTTCGAGCGCCACGGTCTTCGTCAGACCGAGAACGCCGTGCTTCGCCGCCACATAGGCCGCCTTGAAGGGCGAGGCGACGAGGCCATGGGCCGAGGCGATGTTGATGATGCGGCCCCAACCCTTCGCCTTCATGCCGGGAATAGCGGCGCGGATCGTGTGGAAGGACGAGGAGAGGTTGATCGCGATGATGCGGTCCCATTGCTCGATCGGGAAATCCTCGACCTTCTCGACATATTGGATACCGGCATTGTTGACGAGGATATCGACGCCGCCGAAGCGGGTCGTCGCCGTGGTGATCAGATCGGCGATCTCGGCTGGCTTCGTCATGTCGGCGGCATGATAGACGACCGTTCCTGTCGTCAGCGCGCTCACGTCGTCCGTCGCCTTCTTGATTTCGTCCGGGCTACCGAAGCCGTTCAGCACGATATTGGCGCCACCCTTGGCGAAGGCCTTGGCGATCGCAAGCCCGATGCCGCTCGTCGAACCGGTGATGACCGCTGTTTTCGTCATTGCTGCTCTCTCCCTTTGTGGCGCCGCGCACTGCTTTGTTGCGGCGCAACAGCGCCAGCCTACGCGGAAAACGCCGGCGCTGACAATTGTGTTTTTGGGATCGGGACCGCAGAGTTGAGGAGGGGAATGGCGAAGTCGGCGGTTGCGTTTTGTTTTCGTTTGACATTCGTTTTGCCATCGTATTGAAGTTTTCGAAATGAGATCCCGCCTTCAAGGCCGGGTGAACAAACATGCGTGTGGCCGGGGAGGGGCATATGGGCGGATATATTCTCGCGATCGATCAGGGTACGACCTCGAGCCGGGCGATCATCTTCGACGGTCAGCAGCAGATCGCCGGGGCCAGCCACAAGGAATTCAAGCAGTATTTTCCGAAATCCGGGTGGGTCGAACACGATCCCGAGGAAATCTGGCAAACGGTGCTTTCGACGGTTGAGGACGCTATCGCCAAGGCCGGCATCAAGGCCGGCGACCTTTCGGCGATCGGCATCACCAACCAGCGCGAAACCGTCGTCGTCTGGGATCGCAAGACCGGCAATCCCATTCACAACGCCATCGTCTGGCAGGACCGTCGCACCGCCTCCTATTGTGATCGGCTGAAGAAGCAGGGGCTGGAAAAGACTTTCACCCGGAAGACGGGCCTGCTGCTCGATCCCTATTTCTCCGGTACCAAGCTCAACTGGCTGCTGACCAACATCGACAGGGCGCAGGCCCGCGCCGCCAAGGGCGAACTCTGCTTCGGCACCATCGATACCTTCCTCATCTGGCGGCTGACCGGCGGCAAATCCTTCGTGACCGACGCGACCAACGCCTCGCGCACGCTGCTCTATAACATCGCCGAAAATGCCTGGGACGACGAGCTTCTGAAGATCCTCAAGGTGCCGCGCGCCATGCTGCCCGAGGTCAAGGATTGCGCCGCCGATTTCGGCGTTACCGATACCGCACTTTTCGGCGCGGCGATCCCGATCCTCGGCGTTGCCGGCGACCAGCAGGCGGCGACCATCGGCCAGGCCTGCTTCAAGCCGGGCATGTTGAAATCCACCTATGGCACCGGCTGCTTCGCACTGCTCAACACCGGCAAGGACATGGTGCGTTCGAAGAACCGGTTGCTCACCACCATTGCCTACAAGCTTGATGGCGAAACCACCTATGCGCTCGAAGGCTCGATCTTCGTCGCGGGTGCTGCGGTGCAATGGCTGCGCGACGGGCTGAAGGTGATCAAGGCTGCGCCCGATACCGGGACGCTTGCCGCAAGCGCCGATCCGACGCAGGACGTCTATCTCGTGCCGGCCTTCACCGGGCTCGGCGCGCCGCATTGGGATCCGGACGCGCGCGGCGCGATCTTCGGCATGACCCGCAACACCGGTCCGGCGGAGTTTGCCCGCGCGGCACTCGAAGCCGTCTGTTACCAGACGCGCGACTTGCTTGAGGCGATGCACAAGGACTGGCGCAGCAACGGCAAGGAGACGGTTCTGCGCGTCGACGGCGGCATGGTTGCCTCCGACTGGACGATGCAGCGGCTTTCCGACCTGCTCGACGCGCCGGTCGATCGGCCCGTCATCCTGGAAACGACTGCGCTCGGCGTCGCCTGGCTTGCCGGCAGCCGCGCCGGCGTCTGGCCGAAGCAGGAAGACTTTGCCAAGTCCTGGGCACGCGACCGCCGCTTCGAGCCCGCCATGGACGAAAAGACGCGTAAGGCCAAGTTCAAGGGTTGGCGCAACGCGGTCAAAAGGACGCTGAGCTAAGAGCCGGGCGAGCGGCGATTTTCGCCGCGCGTCCGTTTCTCCCGACCATACTCTGCCTTCCGGGCCGACGCGCGGTGCCGCAAACCGGGCCGCCGTCAGTCGATGACAGCGACCGCTTCCACCTCGAACAGCATGCCGTCGACCGCCAGCTTGGGCACGGGTACCAGTGTCTGCGCCGGCAGCGTCGCGCCGAACATTTCCTTGACGCTGCCGGTCAGGACCTCGAGCTTGGACATGTCGTGGTCGACCACGAAGATGGTGAGCTTGGCGACCTGGTCCGGCCTTGCGCCGAGCCCCTCGAGCGCTGCGCCCAGATTGGCATAGGCCTGCTTGACCTGAACCGCGAAGTCGGGAGACAGGCCGCCGATGCTATCCTGGCCGCCCTGTCCTGAAATGTAGGCCACCCGTGCCCCGGCAGGCACGATCACCGCGGTGCTATAGCCATGCGGCGTCGGGTCGTAGAGGTTCTTGGGGTTGACGACCGTCAGCTTGGCCGCCTGCTCGCTCGCGGTGGCCGCCGTGGAAACGCCCGTAGTCATGATGATGAGTCCTCCGATCATGAGATGTCTGATTGCGCGTGACATGGTGTTCTCTCGTCTCCGAGGTCTGCGCGCGATGCCGCTTGCAGGCCTGCAGGTTTGACCTTTCGCCGACGCTCTTGCTATTGACTCGTACAGCGTACGACTCATTTACATCGTACGCCGTACGAGTCAATCGTTCAGGATCGACATCCGGCGCGTTGTCGGCGTAAATCGACACTCCAATCAGCAAGGAAGACGCATGGCGGCGAAAGGGAACGGCGGGCAGGGCAAACGCTCCCAGCGGATAGAGTCGGCAGCCCAGGCCGGGAAGAAGCCGGGCGGCGAGCCGTCCCTGTCTCTGGAGCGCATCGTGGCGACTGCGGTCGAATTGCTGGACGCCGAGGGTATCGACGGCTTGAAGATGCGCCGTCTCGCCGACCGTCTCGGTGCGGGCGTCATGAGCCTCTATTGGCATGTCGCCAACAAGGAGGAGGTTTTCGACCTGGCGCTCGATGCGGTGTTTGCCTATCGCGCCCCCCCGCAAAGGATCGAGCCCGAGGACTGGCGCAGGGATGTGGTTCACATGCTCGAAGACTGGCGCGCAATCATGCTGCGCCATCCCTGGTCGGCGTCGCTGCTGCCGCGCCGGGCGCTCGGCGCGAATGTACTCGGCCGCCTGGAAACCATGAGCGAGGTGCTGTCGAGAGCCGGCGTTGCCGACGCGGACATGAATGTCGCGATGTGGTCGCTCTGGAACTACGTGCTCGGCGCCACCGTCACCCGGGCGAGCTTCGCGCTTTCGCACGCCGACCAGGCTGCCGGACAGAAGCGCCTCTCGGCGCTCAGCGAACGCTACCCGACGATCGAGCGCACGCGCCTGCTCCTGGACAGCGATTGGGATGGCACGTTCCGGAAGGGCCTCGACGTCCTGCTTGACGGTCTACCGAGAGGGTAAGGTCTCGTTCGTATGCATCCGGGAAACACAGCGTTTCCCGGATGCGCATTTGCTGCTCATGTGTGCGCCAACTATCTGTTGTGCAAACAGAAAAAGGACAGACCTCATGGAACTCGGGCTTTACACATTTGCGGATGTCGATCCGAACGCGGATCACAAGGGCATGGAGGGCCAGCGTCGCCTCAAGAACCTTCTCGAGGAAATCGAGCTTGCAGATCAGGTTGGCCTCGATGTTTTCGGGCTCGGCGAACACCATCGGCCTGACTACGCGGCCTCCGCGCCGGCGGTCATCCTCGCGGCCGCAGCGGCAAAAACGAAGAATATCCGGCTGACCAGTGCCGTCACGGTGTTGAGCTCGGACGATCCCGTACGCGTCTTCCAGCAATTCTCGACCCTTGATCTGATCTCGGGCGGCCGCGCCGAGATCATGGCCGGTCGCGGGTCGTTCATCGAATCCTTCCCGCTCTTCGGCCAGTCGCTCGATGACTACGACCAGCTCTTTGCCGAAAAGCTCGACCTCCTGATGGCGCTGCGCGAAAGCGAAAAGGTCTCGTGGGCCGGCGAGATGCGGCCGGCGATCCATGATCGCGGCGTCTATCCGCGGCCGCTGCAGGAGGTGCTGCCGCTCTGGATCGCCGTAGGCGGCACGCCGCAATCGGTGGCCCGCGCGGGTGCGCTCGGCCTGCCGGTGGCGCTTGCGATCATCGGCGGAGAGCCGCGCCGGTTTGCGCCGCTGTTCGATCTCTACCGCGAGGCGGCCCGGCGTGCCGGCCAGGACGCCGCCAGGCTGAAGACCAGCATCAACGTGCACGGCTTCATCGCCGATACGACCGATCTTGCCGCCGACCAGTTCTACGGGCCGCAGGCGGAAGTGATGAACCGCATCGGCCGCGAGCGCGGCTGGGGACCGACGAACCGGGCGCATTTCGACCAGGCGCGCAGCCCCTCCGGCAACCTCTTCCTCGGTGATCCGGAAACGGTGGCCGAGAAGATCGTCGAGAACTGGAAGCTGTTCCGTAACGATCGCTTCCTGCTGCAGATGGCGATCGGTCCGATGCCGCACGACCAGATCATGCGCGGCATCGAACTCTACGGCACCAGGGTGGCGCCGCTCGTGCGCCAGGCGTTGGCCGAGGAAAGGGCAGCAGCGGCGGCCTCCGTCTGACCATTCGACGACCGGGGCTGGGGCCCGGCTCCGGTCGTCCCGCTCGACGCTGGCATAACGCGTTGCGACACGCTACATGTGAGCGCGAAAGCGAGACACGGATGACCCTCAACAACGAAGAAGATCTGCTGCGGCTGAAGGAAATCGGCCGCATCTGCGCCAATGCCCTGCAGACGATGGGCGAGGCGCTCGAGCCCGGCATTACCACTGCGGAACTCGATGCGATCGGCCGCAAGGTACTGGAAGAGGCCGGCGCACGCTCGGCGCCCGAACTCTGCTACCAGTTTCCTGGTGCCACATGCATCAGCGTCAACGAGGAAATCGCCCACGGCATTCCCGGCAACCGCGTGATCAAGGCCGGCGATCTCGTCAACATCGACGTCTCGGCCGAAAAGGACGGCATCTTTGCCGATACCGGCGCCTCGTTCCCGGTACCGCCGGTCACGGCCGCGATCGACCGGCTCTGCCGCGATGGCAAGCGGGCGATGTGGGTGGGCCTCAAGCAGGTGCGCCCCGACCAGCCGCTGGCTGCCATCGGCAACGCGATCGGCGACTTCGCCCGCAAGAACCGCTATTCGCTTGTCACCAATCTCGCCAGCCACGGCATCGGCCGCTCGCTGCACGAGGAGCCGACCGAGATCGCCACCTGGCCGGATCCGCGCGAACGTCGCCGGATGACCGACGGCATGGTCTTCACCGTCGAACCCTTCCTGTCGATGGGCGCGCAATGGGCCGAGGGCGGCAACGACGACTGGACGCTCTACAGCGACCCGCGCGCGCCGACGGTGCAGTATGAGCACACAGTTGTCGTCACCCGCGGCGGGCCGCTGGTGGTGACACTACCGGGCTGACCCAGGGATACGGCGGCGGCCTGCAGCCTCCGTCGTCCTCCAGACGATTTTTTGCTCCATCGCCGCGATGCATGATCTGCCGCCGTGATGTGGTGCACCTCACCTTTTAGGCGATTGGTCTAAGCCATTGAAATCGGCGATCGTTCGATTTCTTCAATAGATCCTTCAATTATTGTCGTTTGTCGTGCGTCGTGTTGCGGCGCAATAAAATGATATGACCACGCTCGACCGACCGCTGCAGACCAACATCTCCGCCACGGCAACCGCCGGCGCCATCGCCATGGCCGTCGCCATGGGCTTCGGACGCTTCTCCTATACGCCGATCCTGCCGGCGATGATGGTGGATCTCGGCCTGTCGCCGGGTGATGCCGGGCTCATCGCCTCGGCCAATTTCGTCGGCTATCTCGCCGGCGCCATTCTTGCGGCCTATGGCTGGGCCCATGGGCACGAGCGGCGGATCGGTCTGCTGTCGCTCGTCGCCACGACGGCTCTGCTGGCGGCCATGGGCCTCTCGTCCTCCGTCGTCGTGCTGGCGCTGATCCGTTTCCTCGCCGGCCTTGCCAGCGCCTTTGCGATGATCTTCATCTCCGGCATCGTGCTCGGCCATGGCGTGCTCGCGCGCTCGGAACACGTGCCGGCCGTTCACTTTGGCGGCGTCGGCCTCGGTATCGCGTTTTCATCGCTTTGCGTCTGGGCGAACCCGATCGCGGGTCACGCCGGCCTGACGACCTCCATGGGCGACTGGTTTACCGGCGCGCTGGTCGGATTGGTCGGGACGATCGTCGTTGCCGCACTTCTTCCCGGCGTTCCGTCGTCCGGTTCTGGTCCGGTGCGCGAAAGGCCGCTGCGCTGGACGCGGCCGCTGACCGTAGTGACGTTCACCTATGCGCTCTTCGGCTTCGGCTACGTGATCACCGCAACCTTCCTCGTCACCATGGCGCGCGATCCGAGCGGCGGCCACAGCATCGAATTTCTCGCCTGGCTGCTAACGGGGCTTGCCGCAGCGCTCTCCGTCTATCTCTGGCGCTTTGCCGTGCCGCGCTTCGGTCTTGCCGGTGTCTACGCGATCGGCCTTCTGGTCGAGGCGGTCGGGCTGGTGCTGACGGTCAGCCTGCCTTTGCCCTATGCGCCGCTTGCCGGCGGCCTGATGCTCGGCGCAACCTTCATGATGATCACTGCTTATGGCCTGCAGATCGGCCGGAAGCTGGCGCCCGAGAGCCCGCGCAAGGCGCTTGCGTTGATGACGGCTGCTTTCGGTATTGGGCAAATCGTCGGTCCGCTGGTCGCCGGCTGGCTTGCGGAGCGCACCGGCAGCTTCGCCGCACCAACCTTGATCGCGGCTGCCGTTCTTTTCCTGTGCGGTGGGGTCATCGTCGTCGAGCTGAAGCGGATTTCACAGGCATTGAGGGCCTGAGCAGCGGCGAAAAAAGACCCTCCGGCACCGGCGCGCGCCTGGATGAAATAACAGTAACGTTTACATTACCCGATTGTTGACGACGGCGCTTTGCCCTAGTTTCGGCGCTTCGGGAGGCGAGTTGTTCGTCTCCACCGAAACGAGAGTGCCGCACTTGTTCCTATCCTTCTTTCCGAAGCCGAAGCTCTTCTTCATATCTTTTGTCGTCTGGTCGCTGGTTGCCGTAGCCTTCTGGTATGGCGGTGGCGAACAGCTGGGTGCCGTCTTCGGAATGCCGCCTTTGGCCGCGGATGCGCCGCCGATCACCGGCATCTCTGCCTTCTGGTCGCCGGCCTTCATCTGGTTCTACCTCTATTTCGCGCTTGTCGTCGGGCTGTTTGCCGCTTTCTGGTACGTCTACTCGCCGCACCGTTGGCAGAACTGGTCGATCCTCGGCTCGGCACTCATCCTCTTCGTCACCTATTTTCAGGTGCAGGTCAGCGTCGCAATCAACAACTGGTACGGCCCGTTCTGGGATATGATCCAGGCAATCATTGCGAAGACCAAGGTGGTTCCTGCAGCGGAAGTCTACGGAGAAATCTCCGTCTTTCTCGGCATCGCCATGGTCGCGGTCGCGGTCGGGGTCATCACACGCTTTTTCGTCAGTCACTACATCTTCCGTTGGCGAACAGCGATGAACGAATACTACATGGCCAACTGGGACAAGCTGCGCCATATCGAAGGGGCCTCGCAGCGCGTGCAGGAAGACACGATGCGCTTTTCCACTACAGTGGAAGGGCTTGGCGTTAGCCTGATCGATAGTGTGATGACGTTGATAGCGTTCATGCCGGTCTTGATCCGGCTCGAGTCGCACGTCACCGAATTGCCGCTCATTGGCGTCATCCCGTATCCGCTCGTTACGTCCGCTATACTTTGGTCGCTGTTCGGTACGGTGTTCCTGGCTCTCGTTGGTATCAAGCTGCCGGGCCTCGAGTTCCGCAACCAGCGCGTGGAAGCTGCCTACCGCAAAGAGCTGGTTTATGGTGAGGACCATGCTGATCGCGCCCAACCGCCGACGGTCGCCGATCTCTTCGATAACGTTCGCCGGAACTACTTCCGGCTCTATTTCCACTATTTGTACTTCAACGTTGCCCGCATTTTCTATTTGCAGATCAATGGTATCTTTTCGCTGGTGATCATCGTGCCTTCGATCATCGCCGGCAAGGTTGCGCTTGGTGCGTTGAACCAGATCTCGAATGCTTTCGGGCAGGTGTCGTCGTCATTTCAGTACCTAGTTTCGTCCTGGCCGACGATCGTCGAACTGTTGTCGATCTACAAGCGCCTGCGCGCATTCGAAGCGGCAATCGATGACGAGCCGCTGCCGCACATCGACCAGAAGTTCATTGCGGTTGGCGGCAACGAAGAGCTGGCCTGAGGCGAGCGAAAAAAGCCAATCAGAAGGCGGTTCGACCCGCCTTCTTTTTTGCCTGCTCGATCAGCGGCAGCGCCTGGGCGTAGCTGACGCAGGCGACGTCGGGCTTGCCGCAGACTTCGCCCAGCAGCCGATCGAGCGCGCGCCAGTAGGCGCCGCCGTTCATTTCGACGAAATGGAAGCCGAGCTGCAGTGGGATGCGGTCGCCCGCATATTCCCGGTCGAAGGCTTTCCTGTAGGCCTCGTAGGTGCGCTCCTCGAAGCGGGCGCTGTCCTTCTTGTTCTCCACACCCATGGAGTGGCGGACGAAGAGATTGTAGTCCATGCCGATGACAGGGCGCTGCGACGGCCCTTCGGGGATCAGCGGCAGTCCGAAACGCGGCAGGCCATCCTTTGTCGTCGGCCAGCCCGGACCCTTGGTCACCAGGCTTGCGTCATAGGTGAAGTTGTCCGCCTTGAGTGCCGGCAGCAGGCCGTCGCTCAGCGACAGATAGGGCGCGCGGAATCCCTTGATCCCGGTTGCGGCGAATTCGGCCCAGCCGGCCGGCTCGGCCTCGGGCTTGTCCGCCTTCTTCCAGGCGTCCTTGAGCGCCGCGTTGAAGGTCGAAAACTCGCTTTGCCAGTCGGCTTTGCTCCAGCCCTTGCCGTCGAAGTGGCCGCAGGCGTGGCTGGCGATGTCGTGGCCGTCGAGATGGGCCTGCCAGATGTGGCCGACGCGGGCCGCGATCTCTTCACGGCTCTGCGCGAAGCCGACATTCGAGCGGCCTGCCTTCTGGCCCGGCGGCTTGTAGAGCGTCTTGCCGTCCGCCCGGGTCATCAGAAAGGTGCAGGAGAGGAAATAGGTGAAATGCGCACCGGTGCGCTTGGCCATCGCCAGGCTTTTTTCCCATAGCGCGTTGTCATGCGCGCCGTCGAACGAGACGATCACCAACTGCCTGTCACCGGCGGGCGCGGTGGCCGGCGACGCCGGCTCGGCCCTGGCAAGAGCGGGAAGAAGGGCGAGCGAGAGGGCAAGCGGAATACGGATCATGATCAACTGCACTGTTTTGGTTTTGTCGCAAATGGTTCGAAAATGCGGCAATCCTTTGATCGGTCTGGAAAAAACGCGCCATCAAGGCTACTCCATAGCAACCTGGGCGGAATCGGTCCGGGAACCGAATACACTGGAAATCAACACGCTTCAGCGGCCAGCTCCCGTCTTTTCCGACGAGCGGCGCTGAGTTTGCCCGATACTCGAACAAAGCGGTGGCCCCATGGCGATACTCGTTCTCGGCATCCTTCTTTTTCTCGGCCTGCATCTCATCCGCGTCGTCGCGCCCGGTTTCCGCGCCGGCGTCATCGAGCGCCGCGGCAAGGGCACCTGGATGGGGATCTATGCAATCCTCAGCCTCATCGGCCTCTGTCTGATCATCTATGGCTTCGGCCAGGCCCGCAGCGAAACGGGCATGCTCTACGATCCGCCCGTATTCATGCGCCACATCGCACTGCTTCTGATGCTTTTTGCCTTCATCTTCCTTGCTGCCGGCTTCCTTCCGGCCGGGCGCATCGCGGTTGCGGTCAAGCATCCTCAGGTGCTTTCGATCAAGGTCTGGGCGCTGGCGCATCTGCTCGCCAACGGCGAGACGTCCTCCGTCCTGCTGTTCGGCTCGTTTCTCGCCTGGGCGGTGATCCTGCGTATCTCGCTGAAACGCCGCGAGCGGGCAGGCGAACGCGTACTGCCGGTGTTCAAATCGGCCTCCAACGACGTGCTCGCCATCATCATCGGCCTCGTCGCCTACGTGCTCTTCGTCTGGAAGCTGCACGAATGGTTGATCGGCGTTGCACCGGTCGTCATGGGCTGATGCAATTTCCAGCAAAAGTGCACCGCGGTTTTGCGTCCGGAATTGCAGTAACAGAAAATTTAGAGCGACGGAGTCGGCCTCGTGTCGGCCATAGGCGCTCTAAATCGCGTCGGCCCCCTTACAAGCGCCGCAAAATCGGGTAGAAGGCGCAAAATCCATGAGAGTGCGGCGGGTGCGGCAAGGACCCCTCGTGCATGCTCGAACAGTTTGAGAGTGTCCGTTTCGCCGATCGTCATATGACCGTTGGCGCGACGGGCCAGTGTGCAGGCAAGGCCGGGGCAATAGATGGCGAACCAAGACGACAGCTTTATCCGCGAGGTCAATGAGGAACTGCGTTCCGACCAGATGAAGAGCATCTGGGCCCGCTTCGGCGGCGTCATCGTGGCCATCGCCGTGCTTATCGTACTCGGCACCATCGGCAAGGTCGGCTTCGATTACTGGCAGGATGGCGCCTCCTCGAAGTCGGGCGATGCGTTCCTGCAGGCGTTGAACCTCGCCAAGGAAAACAAGACGGACGAGGCGCTCGCCGCCTTGAACACGCTGGAGAAGGACGGCTACGGCGCCTATCCGGTGCTGGCGCGTCTGCGCGCTGCCACGCTGCAGGCGCAGAAGGGCGAGACAGAGGCGGCTGCCAAGGCCTTCTCCGCTATCGGCAAGGACAGCAGCGTCCCGGCAGCTATCCAGGAGGCAGCGCGTCTGCGTGCAGCCTACCTGCTCGTCGATACCGGCGGTTACGACCAGGTTTCGGCCGAGGTCGAGCAGCTTGCTACGCCGCAGAACAACATGCGCCACTCGGCGCGTGAAGCCCTTGGCCTCGCTGCCTACAAGTCCGGCGACTACGCCAAGGCGAAGACCTGGTTCCAGCAGATCGTCGACGATGCGCAGAGCCCGCGCAACGTCACCGGTCGCGCCCAGATGCTGCTCGACGTGATCGCCGCGAGCGGCAAGGCATAAGACGACAGCCCATCCCACCGGAAGGGCACAGGGTGAAAGACCCTTTCGAATCAGCGCATGATCCCAATGTCGGTCTCGACCTTGGGATTGTGCGCTAAAGCGTTTAAAGCAGTTTCAGCAAAAGTGCTCAGCGGTTTTGCGTCCGGAACTGTGAGAGACAAGGCAAGCAGTTCCAGCAAAAGTGCTTAAGCGGTTTTGCGTTCGGGATTGCCGAGTACAATCGGAACAGTTCCTGCTGGGACTGTCGCTGCCCGATGCGGCAGAAAACGAATTTATGAGCGCAGCCGCCTTGTTGGCAGCAGCGCTCCAAGCGGAAACGGATAGATCCATGAGCTTCACCGTCGCCATCGTCGGGCGTCCCAATGTCGGCAAGTCCACCTTGTTCAACCGTTTGGTCGGCAAGAAGCTGGCGCTCGTCGACGATACGCCGGGTGTCACCCGCGACCGTCGCCCGGGGGACGCCAAGTTGATCGATCTGCGCTTCCGCATCATCGACACGGCCGGTCTCGAGCAATCGGGACCCGACACGCTGCAGGGGCGCATGTGGGCGCAGACCGAGGCCGCGATCGACGAAGCCGATCTTTCGCTGTTCCTGGTGGACGCCAAGGGCGGCCTGACGCCGGCAGACGAGACGCTTGCCGAAATGCTGCGCCGCCGCGGCAAGCCGGTGGTGCTGGTCGCCAACAAGTCGGAAGCACGCGGTTCCGACGGTGGCTTCTACGATGCCTTCACGCTTGGCCTTGGCGAGCCGTGCCCGATCTCGGCCGAACACGGCCAGGGCATGCTCGATCTGCGCGACGCGATCGTCGCTGCGATCGGCGAAGACCGGGCCTACCCGCCGGAAGACGACGTGGCCGAAACCGATATCGATCTGCGCCCCACGTTCAAGGACGACGGTGAAGACGAAGAGGTGGAGACCGCCTATGACGAGACCAAGCCGCTGCGGGTGGCGATCGTCGGCCGGCCGAACGCCGGCAAGTCGACCCTGATCAACCGCTTCCTCGGCGAAGACCGGCTGTTGACCGGCCCGGAAGCCGGCATCACCCGCGATTCCATCTCGGTCGAATGGGACTGGCGCGGTCGCACCATCAAGATGTTCGACACTGCCGGCATGCGCCGCAAGGCCAAGGTTCAGGAGAAGCTCGAAAAGCTCTCGGTCGCCGACGCCCTGCGGGCGATCCGCTTTGCCGAAACGGTGGTCATCGTCTTCGACGCGACCATCCCTTTCGAGAAGCAGGATCTGCAGATCGTCGACCTCGTGCTGCGCGAAGGCCGGGCGGCCGTTCTCGCCTTCAACAAGTGGGACCTGGTCGAGGATTGGCAGGCGGTGCTTGCCGATCTTCGCGAAAAGACCGAGCGGCTGCTGCCGCAGGCCCGCGGCATCCGTGCCGTGCCGATTTCCGGTCACACCGGCTACGGCCTCGATCGGCTGATGCAGGCGATCATCGAGACCGACAAGACCTGGAACCGCCGCATCTCCACCGCGCGGCTCAACCGCTGGCTGGAATCGCAGACGGTTCAGCATCCGCCACCGGCCGTTTCCGGTCGCCGGCTCAAGCTCAAGTACATGACCCAGGTGAAGGCGCGCCCGCCGGGCTTCATGATCTCCTGCACGCGGCCGGACGCGCTGCCGGAATCCTACGTGCGCTACCTGATCAACGGCCTGCGCAACGATTTCGACCTGCCGGGCGTGCCGATCCGCATGCACTTCCGTTCGGGCGACAACCCGTACGAGTCCAAGGCGAAGAAGCGCCGCTAAAGAGGGAGCGGAAAACCAAACAGGCTTTCCGTCTGCATCCTTCCTAAAGTTCCTGAAAAGTGACCCCGCCGCTCACGCGGCAGGCAGCTTCTCCCGCGCCACGAGCGCGCCGTGATGGCCGATGACGCCGGCAGCGACGCTTGCCGCAAGGGCGGCGGCCTGGGCTGGCTTGTCGCCCGCCACCAGGCGGGAGACGAAGGCGCCGTTGAAGCTGTCGCCGGCACTGGTCGTATCGACGACGCGCTCGACCGGGGTCGCCGGCACATGCTCAACCGGGGCATCGCCGAAGGCGAGCGTCACACCCTTCTCGCCATCCTTGACGACAAGGTTGGTGGCGCCCAGGCTCTTGTAACGGGCAATCGTCGCGTCGATCGATGCATCGCCGAAATGGGTCATCTCGTCGTCGAAGCTCGGCATCACCAGGGTCGCGGCGCGGGCACCGTCGGTCAGCGTGCGGCGCATGCGCTCGGCATCGTCCCAGAGACGCGGGCGAATGTTCGGGTCGAAGACCACCGTCTTGCCGGCAGCCTTGGCGCGGCGCAGTTCCGACAGCAGCGTTTCTACGGCATCGGGCGCAAGGATCGCCAGCGTGATGCCGGAGAAGAGGATGAGGTCGGAGGCTTCGATTGCGCGTCTGAGGTGCTCGGCGTCGTCGGCAAGCAGCTTGGCAGCCGAGTGCGAGCGCCAGTAGGAGAAGCTGCGCTCGCCGTCCTTCAGATGGATCATATAGAGGCCTGCCGAGCGGTTCTCGATGCGACGGACGGCCGAGGTGTCGATCGCTTTTTCCGCCATGAAGGCCAGCATCTCGTCGGAAACCGTGTCGGTGCCGACGGCGGAGCAATAGGCGACGGTCCAATCAGCAGGCATGAAGAGCCGCGCATAATAGGCGGCGTTGAACGTGTCGCCGGCATAGCCTTTGCGCAAGAGCCCGCCTTCCGCCTGCATGAGCTCGACCATGCACTCTCCGATCGCAAGCATCTTTCCGGCCAACGACTTTCCTCCTCACAAGATTTCGTCTGAGACGGGATAAGGGTCTCGATCGTTCTCGGCAAGAGATAGTTTCCGGCTGTTTGGTGGCGATCCGTGCGTGGCGGTGAATGGCGTTTACTCCGGCGCCGGGCAACGCTACACCTTTGCGCGACAGACCGTCTTCAGGGGGCTTACATGGCGTCTCGGCAGGTATCGGGTGACGATTGGTGGCGCGGTGCGGTGATCTATCAGGTCTATCCGCGCTCGTTCCAGGATACCGACGACGACGGCATCGGCGATCTCAAGGGTGTCACCCGCAGGCTGCCGCACATCGCCTCGCTCGGCGTCGAAGCGATCTGGCTGTCGCCGTTCTTCACCTCGCCGCAGGCCGACATGGGCTACGACGTCTCGGATTACTGCGACGTCGATCCGATGTTCGGAACACTCGCCGATTTCGACGAGATGCTTGGCGAGGCCCATCGTCTTGGCCTGAAAGTGATCATCGACCAGGTGATCTCCCACACCGCCGATCGCCATCCCTGGTTTGTCGAGAGCCGCTCCAGCCGAACGAACGGGAAGGGGGACTGGTATGTCTGGGCCGATCCTAAGCCGGACGGCACAGCGCCCAACAACTGGCTGTCGATCTTCGGCGGACCGGCCTGGGAATGGGACGGGGTGCGGAAGCAGTATTACATGCACAACTTCTTAGGCTCGCAGCCGGACCTCAACTTTCACAATCCCGAAGTTCAGGACGCGGTGCTCGATGCTGCCCGCTTCTGGCTGGAGCGGGGCGTCGACGGCTTCCGTCTAGATACGGTCAACTTCTACTTCCACGACAAGCACTTGCGGGACAACCCGCCGCTCGTGCCGGATCCGGATGCCACCAGCAACGATGCGCCCGACGTGAACCCCTACGGCATGCAGGACCATCTCCACGACAAGAGCCAGCCGGAAAACATCGCCTTCCTCGCGCGGTTCCGGGCATTGCTTGATCGCTACGAAGGCCGCATGACCGTCGGCGAGGTGGGCGACGGCGCCCGCTCGCTGAAGACCGTGGCCGCCTATACCAGCGGCGGCGACAAGCTCAACATGTGCTATACCTTTGACCTCCTGGGGCCGGACTTTACCGCGACCCATATCCGCCGCTGCGTCGAGAACTTCCAGGAGGCGGTGACCGACGGCTGGGTCTGCTGGGCCTTTTCCAACCACGACGTGACGCGCCATGTCAGCCGCTTTGCCCGCAATGAAGCGGAGCGGGAGAGGGTGGCGCGGCTGGCGATCACACTGCTTTCCAGCCTGCGCGGCTCGATCTGCCTTTATCAGGGCGAGGAACTGGGGCTGCCGGAGGCGGAGCTTGCTTTCGAGGATCTGCGCGATCCATATGGCATCCGTTTCTGGCCCTCCTATAAGGGCCGCGACGGATGCCGCACACCGATGGTTTGGGAGCACGCGGCGGCCAATGCCGGCTTTACCGCCGGCAAGCCGTGGCTGCCGGTGCCCGAGGATCATCGGCGGCTTTCGGTCGACGCCCAGCAAACCGGGGACACGGTGCTCGATCACTATCGCGCGACGCTCGCCTTCCGCCGATCGCAGCCGGCACTCAGCGATGGCACGATGCGGTTCCTCGACACGAACAGCGATCTCCTGGCCTTTGTTCGCGAGAAAGACGGCGAGCGGCTGCTCTTCGTCTTCAATCTCACCCGGGAACCGCTGGAGTTTCTGGCGCCGTCGGCGGTTGAGCCCCTGGAATTGCCCGGATATCCGGCACGGCCTGAAGCCGGTAGCATCAGGGTTGCCGGACTGTCGGCCTTCTCAGGGAAGTTCTGATGCGCGTATTGTTGATGGATGGCGAAACCATCGGCCGCTGGGTCGAGATGCGTCTGGCGCTCTGGCCGGATACACCGGCGGCGGATCATCGCGCCGAAGTCGAATCCAGTCTCGCGGAGGGCGACCGCTACGCTTCGTTCCTTTGCGAGGACGAAGCCGGCGTCGCTGCCGGTTTCGCTGAAGCGTCGATCCGCCACGATTACGTCAACGGCTGCGAGACCTCGCCCGTCGGCTTCCTCGAAGGCATTTACGTCTTGCCCGCCTACCGCCGTCGCGGCGTGGCGCGCGCCCTGATCACCGCGGTCGAACGCTGGGCGACAAGCCGGGGCTGCCAGGAACTCGCCTCCGACACGGCGACCGACAATCTGAGGAGCCAAAGCCTGCACATGGCGCTTGGCTTTGAGGAGACGGAGCGCGTCGTCTATTTCCGCAAGGAACTGGCGCCCGCCGTGGCCGACAACTGAGTGCCGCCGCCAATCACCCGATCAGCATGAACTTGTCGACATCGACCAGCCCGCGATCCGAGATCTTCAGATGCGGGATGACCGGCAGCGGCAGGAAGGCGAGCTGCAGGAAGGGTTCCTCCAGCGTTGCGCCGAGCGCGAAGGCGGCGTGGCGCAGGTCGTGCAGCGTGTCACGGACGCTCTCATAGGGCTCGAGGCTCATCAGGCCTGCGACCGGAAGCGCGATCTCGCCGGTCACCTTGCCGTCCTCGACGACGACGAAACCGCCCTTGATCTCGCCGAGCCGGTTGGCGGCGATCGCCATGTCCTCGTCGTTGACGCCAACGACGCAGATGTTGTGGCTGTCATGGCCGACGGTCGAGGCGATCGCGCCTTTCTTCAGCCCGAACCCCTGCACGAAGCCATTGGCATGATTGCCGTTGACGCCGTGGCGTTCGATGACGGCGACCTTGATGATGTCGCGGCCGAGATCGACGCCGGTCTGGTTGCCGACCGCCGGCAGGCGGTAGCGGCGGTGCTCGGTGATGATCTTGCCGGGCAGAACGCCGATGACCGAGGTGTCGCCGTCTGCGACCGGAATGCCGAAGGCGCTGGCATGGACTTGGCCGGCCTTGACGCTGTCGAGCCCGACGGGGGCGACCGTCTTGCGGGTGGCAAAGAGCGCGTCGGTGACGCGGCGACCACCGGAGAACACCGTTTCGGCCTTGCAGTTTTCCAGGCTGTCGATGACCACGAGATCGGCGCGCCAGCCGGGCGCGACCAAGCCGCGGTCGCGCAGACCGAAGGCGCGGGCGGCCGAGATCGAGGCGGCGCGGTAGATCGCCAGCGGCTCGACGCCGGCGGATATCGCCGTGCGGATCATATGGTCGAGGTGACCCTGCTCGGCGATGTCGAGCGGGTTGCGGTCGTCGGTGCAGAGCGCCAGGTGCGGCGACAGCCGCTCGGTGATGATGGGCATCAGCGCATGCAGGTCCTTGGAGACCGAGCCCTCCCGCACGAGGATGTGCATGCCCTTGCGGATCTTCTCCATGGCTTCTTCAGCGCTGGTGCATTCATGATCGGTGCGGATGCCGGCTGCCAGATAGCCGTTCAGGTCCTTGCCCGAAAGCAGTGGAGCATGACCGTCGATATGGGCGCCCTGGAAGGCATCGAGCTTGGCGAGGCAGACCGGGTCCTTGTGCACAACACCCGGAAAGTTCATGAACTCGGCAAGGCCAATGACTTTCGGATGGTGGCGGAAGGGCAGGAGACGTTCGATCGGCAGGTCGGCGCCCGACGTTTCGAGATGCGTCGCCGGCACGCAGGAGGAGAGCTGGACGCGGATGTCCATGATCGTCTCGAGCGCCGAATCCAGGAAATACTCGATGCCCTCGGTGCCGAGCACGTTGGCGATCTCGTGCGGATCGCAGACGACGGTGGTGATGCCGAGCGGCAGGACGCAGCGGTCGAACTCGTGCGGCGTGACCAGCGAGGATTCGATGTGCAGATGGGTGTCGATGAAGCCGGGCACGACGATGCGGCCCGTGATGTCGATTTCCTCGCGCCCCTCGTAGCTGCCGAAGGTGCCGACGATGCGGTCGCCGGAGATCGCGATGTCGGAGGCGACCAGTTCGCCAGTGACGAGATCGAAGAACTGCCCGCCCTTCAAGACGATGTCAGCCGGCTCGCGTCCAACGCCCTGATCGATATAGCGTTCCAGCGCTTCGGACATGAGGCAACTCCATTTCTTATACGCGCCCCGGATGCTCTCTCGGCGGGACGACGCTTGGTTTCATTGTTGCGGATAAGAGTAACCCTTCCCCCGTTGCCGGGGAAAGGGTTCTGACGGTCTCGACGAGGCCTGCTTAGATATTGCTGTTGAGAACGGCGCGCAGCTTGCCGAACAGCTCGTCGATTTCTGCCTTGCTGATGATCAGCGGCGGTGACAGCGCAATGATGTCGCCGGTGGTGCGGATCAAGAGGCCGCTCTCATAGGCCTTGAGGAAGGCGGAGAAAGCGCGCTTCGTCGGCTCGCCGGCGATCGGCTGCAGCTCGATCGCGCCGATCAGGCCGAGATTGCGGATGTCGATGACATGCGGGCAGTCCTTCAGCGAGTGCAGGCCCTCTTCCCAATAGGGTGCCAACTCGGCGGCGCGGGTCAAGAGGCCCTCTTCCTTGTAGGTATCGAGCGTGCCGAGGGCGGCGGCCGAGGCGATCGGGTTGCCCGAATAGGTGTAGCCGTGGAAGAACTCGATCATGTGCTCCGGGCCATTCATGAAGGCATCATGGATCTCGGAGGTGACGAAGACCGCACCCATCGGGATGACGCCGTTGGTGAGACCCTTTGCGGTCGTAATGATATCCGGCTTCACGTCGAAATACTGCGCGGCAAACGGCGTGCCGAGGCGGCCGAAACCGGTGATGACTTCATCGAAAATCAGCAGGATGCCGTGCTTGGTGCAGATCTCGCGCAGTTTCTGCAGGTAGCCCTTCGGCGGGATCAGCACGCCGGTGGAGCCGGCCACCGGTTCGACGATGACGGCTGCGATGGTGGAGGCGTCATGCAGCGTAACGATACGCTCGAGTTCGGTCGCGATATCGCCGCCATGCTCGGGCTCGCCGCGGGTGAAGCCATTCTGGGCCGGCAAGTGGGTGTGCGGCATATGGTCGACGCCGGTCAGAAGCGTGCCGAACATCTTGCGGTTGGAGACGATGCCGCCGACCGAAATGCCGCCGAAGTTGACGCCGTGATAGCCGCGCTCGCGACCAATCAGGCGGAAACGCGAGCCGTCGCCCTTGGCGCGGTGATAGGCGAGTGCCACCTTCAGCGCGGTGTCTACCGATTCCGAGCCAGAGTTGGTGTAGAGAACGTGGTTCATGCCCTCGGGCGCGATGTCGACCAGGCGGTTTGCCAGTTCGAAGGCCTTGGGGTGGCCGAGCTGGAAGGCCGGCGCATAGTCGAGCTCGCCCGCCTGCTCACGGATCGCCTCGGTGATCTTCGGGCGACAATGGCCGGCATTGACGCACCACAGACCCGCCGTGCCGTCCAGTACCGTGCGGCCGTCATGGGTCGTGTAGTGCATGTCCTTGGCGCCGACGAAGAGGCGCGGTTCCTTCTTGAACTGCCGGTTCGCAGTGAACGGCATCCAGAAAGCACGCAGGTCGTTCGGCGTGTTAAGGCGGTTCGACATTCCAGTTCTCCTCGGTCTCTCTTGTCGTCCGGGCGGTGCTGCCGCCCAAATTTTTACCCTTTGGTCAAACTATCAGGGCGCCGAGGCGCGTCAAGCCTCGCACCGGTCCGCCAGACAGGTCGCGACGGGTCTTGGCGACAGCGAAATTTCGCCGCGCCGCCGGATCTTTTCTCAAGCTTAACTTGTTTGCGGCAACGCTCTGCTGCCATGGCTTGTCGGCTCCGTGGCGCCTTTTGGGCGGCCGGCGAGTTCGGAGTTGGAAACGTGTCGAGGTTCGGGATAGCACACGCGGCGATTGCCGTGCTCTTCCTGCCGGGCCTGGCAAAGGGCGCCGAACTGATTGCTGACGGCCACTTTGACAAAAGACAGGACACGTTCTGGGCGAGCGACGGGCTGGCGTTCGCGCGCGAGAACGGCCGGCTTTGCGTCGAGGCTGCGCGGGGCGGTGAAGCCTGGAGCCAACTCATCGGCACCAATGGCTTGAAGCTCGAGCCCGGTCGCATCTACCGTTTGTCGATGAGGGTGATCGCCGAGCCGGCGCGCAGCGTCCAGGCAAGGGTGCAGCGCGCCGCCGATCCCTGGACCATGGTGGACGAATTCACGATGGAAGGCACGCCGGAGGGCAGCCTTTTTTCGGCGGAGTTCGCGGGGCAGGAGCCGGACGAAGCGCAGCTCGTTTTTCCGCTTGGCGGCGGCGAGAGCGGCCGTGTCTGCCTCGACGACGTCTCGCTGGTGGCGACCGGGGTTTCCTCGCCGGCGGCGCGGCGGGCGGCCGAAGGGCCGGCCATTCGCGTCAACCAGCTCGGCTACCTGACGGATGGCCCGAAGCGGGCGACCTTCGTCGCCGATGCGAAACAACCCATCGATTTTCGACTGTTGGATTCTGCGGACAGGATCGTCGGCAAGGGCAAGACGCAGCCCCACGGTTTCGATCCGACGGCCGGGGTCGAGACGCAGGTTGCGGACTTCTCAGCGTTCAAGACGCCGGGCGACGGCTATCGACTGGTATCCGGCGACTGGGCAAGCGACCGCTTTTCGATCGGCGAGGATCTCTACATGCGGTTGCGGGTCGATGCGCTGTCCTGGTTCTACCCGCAAAGAAGCGGGATCGAGATCAGGGGGGCGATCGCCGGCAAGGCCTATGCCCGGACGGCCGGCCATGTCGGCGTCGCGCCGAACCAGGGCGACAAGGCGGTTACGTGCCTTGGCGGCGCGCAGGCCGAGGCGCTCTACGGCGGCTGGTCCTGTTCCTACCAACTGGACGTCACCGGCGGCTGGTATGACGCGGGCGACCACGGCAAATATGCGGTGACCGGAGCGCTGGCTGCTGCCCAACTGCTGGCCGCCTACGAACGCGGCCTGACGTTTGCGCCCACATCGGCGGTGATGCGCGACGGGCTGTTGCGTATTCCGGAAAACGGCAATGGCCTTCCGGACATCCTCGACGAGGCGCGCTGGGAGCTGGAGTTCCTGCTGCGGATGATGGTCCCGGACGGCGAGCCGCTCGCCGGCATGGTGCACCACAAGATCCACGATACGGCTTGGACCGCCGCACCTATGCTGCCGGGCGACGACCCGCAGCCGCGCGCGCTTTACCGCCCCTCGACCGCGGCGACGCTCGATGTTGCGGCGGTGGCTGCCCAGGGCGCGAGGCTCTTTGCCGAGCATAACCCGACATTTTCCGCGCGGCTGCTTTCGGCGGCGCGCAAGGCGTGGGTGGCGGCGAATGCCAATCCGGCGCTCCTCGCCCCCAAGTCCGATGGGTTCGGCGGCGGCGGCGACTACGACGACGACAGCATTTCCGACGAGCTTTTCTGGGCGGCGACCGAGCTTTATCTGACGACCGGCAACGGCGAATATCTCAAGACCCTGCGGGCCTCGCCGCTCTGGGAGGCGGATGTGTTTTCGCCCGGCGGCGCTTTCAACTGGCGAGACGTTGCCGGCTTCGCGCGGCTGCAACTCGCCCTTTATGGCAGGGCGCTGCCGGCGGTCGATCAGGAAACGATCCGCAATTCGGTGCTCACGAGCGCGCAGCACCTGCTGTCGCTGCAACAGGCGGAGCCATTCGGTATCGTCTACCGGCCGAACGAGCGCCGCTACGACTGGGGATCGAACCAGTTGATGCTGCAGAACATCGTCGTGCTGTCGGCCGCCTACGATCTCTCCGGCGACAGGGTCTTTCTTGACGGCGCGCGCGAGGGCATGGACTACATCCTCGGGCGCAATGCGATGGGGCTTTCCTACATAACCGGCTATGGCAGCCGCTCGCCGCAGAACCAGCACAGCCGCTGGTATGCCCGTCAGCGCGATCCGCAGCTGCCAAATCCGCCCGTCGGTTCGCTTGCCGGCGGTCCGAACTCGACCTTTGTCGATGACATCGCCAGGGAGCGGCTGCGCGGTTGCGCGCCGCAAACCTGCTATGTCGACGATATCGAAGCCTATGGGTCCAACGAAATCGCCATCAACTGGAATGCGCCGCTCGTTTACGTCGCGTCGTTCCTGGCCGACGCGCGATAGGAGACTGAAAGCGTGACCTTGATTGCCTTTGTCGGAACCGGCTTCGTCGCCGACTATTACATGACGACGCTTGCCAACCATCCGGAGCTGCGGCTCACCGGCGTCTGGGATCGCGATGCCGAGCGCCTCGACGCGTTCGCACGCTACTGGAAGGTTTCGCCCTACGCCTCGCTCGACGCCGTGCTTGCCGATCCCGCGGTGTCGATCGTCGTCAATCTGACGACGCCGGAGAGCCACTATACCGTAAATTTCCGGGCGCTTTCGGCCGGAAAGCACGTCTATTGCGAAAAGCCCCTGGCGATGACGGTGGAGCAGGCGAGCGAACTCGTCGACCTGGCAAGGGCCAAGGGGCTTGTTCTGGCCGGTGCACCGGCCAATGGGCTCAGCGACGCGCAGGCGCTCTGCGCCCGTCTGCTTGCGGACGGTGCCATTGGCACGCCGCGGCTTGTCTATGCCGAGATGGAAGATGGCCCGGTGTTCAAGGCCAACTGGCGCGCCTGGCGCAGCCGCTCGGGCGCCCGCTGGCCGGGCGTGCATGAGTTCGAGGTCGGCTGCACGCTCGAACATGCGGGTTATGCAGCAAGCTGGCTTGTCTCCCTCTTCGGCCCGGTCGCCGAAGTCAGTGCCGTCTCGGCGCTGACCTTTCCGGACAAGGGGCCGGGAACCGAGACGCTGGCGCTCGGGCCCGATTTTTCCGTGGGTTGCCTGACGTTCCGCTCCGGCCTGACGGCGCGGGTCACCTGCGGCCTGGCGGCGCCGCGCGACCGCTCGCTGACGATCATCGGCGAAAAGGGCATGATCACCGTTCGCGATCTCTGGGACAATCGCTCGCCGATCCATCTGGAGATCTTCGGGGCGAAGCGGCCGCTCCTGCATCGCGGGCTCGACTGGCTGGAGTGGAAACTCGGCCGCAAGCTTCCGCTTCGGCTCTATCCCGGAACCAAGATGCGCTATCCGACGGCGCCATCGGCAAGTGCGCTTCCGGCCTTTCCGTCGCAGATCGATTTCGTGCGCGGCATTGCAGTGCAGGCGCAGGCGCTCAAAGGCGGCGAAACACCGTTTTTCTCCGGCGCGACGGCGCGACATCTAACGGAGGTGGTGTTGGCGCTCAACGGCGGCTGGCGGGACTACCGTCCGCTCGACCTCTAGAGGCGCAGCGTCGGCCACGTTTTGCGTTCCGTTTCGAGGTAGAACTAGCCTGCCTCAGGTGTCCTTGAGCGGACCGTCTCGATGATTTCCAGGGCCTTTATGCTGGCCGATAGCGGCATCAACGGATGTTCGCTGCGGCCCTCGAGAATCGCCGCGCTTGCTGCCTCGATCTCGAATTGCAGGCCGCTCCCGGGGAAGTGATGATCGTGGCGGGTAAGGCCGGGCAGGGGGATATGCCGGGCCAGCCGGCAGGTCGTTTTTCCGTTGAAAGCCAGTAGCTTGCGCGCCGCGCCGCCGGTGACAACGAAGAGGCGGCTTGCCTTCAGAAACGGCGTGTCGATAACCAGCGTGCCGCGCTCGCCCTCGATAACGAAGCGATTGTGCCCGTTTCGATCGAAGCCGCAGCCCAGTTCAGCGTCAAAGCCGTCATAGGCCAGCTTGATCTTGGCTGAACTGTCGACGCCCGTCGGCGCGCGCTTCCATGTGCCATCGACGGACCCGGGGTGCCCGAACAGATTGAGGCAAAGGGCGATCGGATAAATGCCGAGGTCGAGCATCGACCCGCCGCCGAGCGCCGGATCGAAGAACCGGCTGCCGGCGTCGAACGGTTTCTCGTAGGCGAGGTTCGCCCGGACATGGCGGATCGCGCCGAGCGTTCCGGCCGCGAGCAGTTCGCGAACCCTGGAAATCGCCGGAAGGAAACAGGTCCACAGTGCCTCCATGGCGAAGGTGCTGCCGGCGGCAGCGGCGTTTGCAAGCGTGCGCGCGTCGGCCGACGACGTCGTCAGCGGCTTTTCGACGAGAACGGCTTTGCCGGCGGCCAAGGCGAGGGTGGCCTGTTGAAAGTGCTCAGCATTGGGTGAGGCGACGTAGATCGCGTCGATATCGGGAGAGGCCGCCAGTGCCTCGATGCCCTGATAGCCGCGGATGCCGCCGAAACGCCCAGCGAAGCTCTCGGCCTTCTGCGCGCTGCGGGACGAGACGGCGACGAGGCTCGCATGGGTTGCGAAGCGGAAGTCCGAGGCAAGACTGTTTGCGATCGTGCCGGTTCCGGCGATGCCCCAGCGGACCTTGTCACGCATATCCCGATGTCCGCTTTCCGGCTGATTCTGTCGCGGCGCATCGTGCCCCGGAAGTCTCAAGGCTCGGTAAATGCCAGCAAGCGCCGGCACCTTTCGCGTGCAAACTGGGAAGACTATCCGCCAAAGAATAAGCCCCGCGCGATTTCTCGTGTGGGGCTGTCCGAACGGGTCCGCAGATGCGGACCGAATATCAGGCCGATTTACGGACCGGAGTCTTTTCTGCAGTGGCGCTCTGGTCGTCACCGTAGATTTGATTGAGCGTGCCTAGAATCCGCATGACCGCGTCGGATGAGCTCGAATAGTAAATCGTCTGCGCATCGCGACGGGTGCTGACGAGATTCTGAGCACGGAGCTTAGAAAGATGCTGGGAGAGAGCCGACTGGCTCAGCCCAACCTTGTTGGCCAATGCGCCGACTGCCATCTCTTCCTTCACGAGGGAATCGAGGATGAGGAGGCGCTTAGGATTTGCCATGGCCGAGAGGAAACCGGCTGCTACCTCGGCTTCATCGTGTTTTTCAGGCGAAAGTGGCTGCATTGCGTGCTCCATGCGAAAATTACATCACACGTAGTTATGGTTGACGAAGCAAGATAATTAGTCGTGATGCATAAAAGGGCAACCACCTACTGCAAGAAATGGGGGTAGCTCTCCAGCGATTAACCGTTAAGTTCACGCAAAATTGCCCGTAAATTGGAACTATCTTCGATAGGTGTCGGGAACTCAAGGCGTTTTAGCTGATCGCCATCTGCAAGATCGAGCCCCGCGGCGTCGATACCCACGACTTTCCAGTTGCCTTCCGGTGCCTTGCAGAGCTTCACCGCATAGCGCTGAACTGCGTCAGAATGATCCGTATTCATGTGATCGATCGCGTTCGCCTCCATCGCGGCGAGCGAGGCGATGGCAGGCGTGTCGATCAGAAGGTCTTCGGCGGTCAAAACATAGGCGCGGCCGAAGCCGCCGTTGAGACTGGCACGCAGCGGCGACAGCCGGAAGAAGCCGAAATCGGGAAAATCGACGTAGAGTTTCGACTTGGGGTGGCGGCGGACGAATCGCTCGCGGATGCGGGTATGTGCTTCGCTGTCGCGCGCAACCTGTTCGGCGGTGCATTGCACGGTCAGGCGAGGATGGGCGAGCGGGTCGCCCTTGCCAGGCTCGCCGGTCAGGAGCGAGGCCCTGGCGTCGGCCAGCAGCGCCTGCGTGTGTGTCGACAGTTTCGAGATCAGGATGACAGGCACCCCGTCGACATCCATGCCGACGAGCACGCGGCTGACGAAGGGGAAGCCGCCGCTCTCCGGCTCGATCGCCGCAAGCGATGCGCTGCGCGCGCCACGCAGAAGCGTGCGGGCCAGCGTGCGGGCTTCGTTATCGGTGTCGCGCAGAACGTTCGGCTTGTCGCTCATGGTCTTTCCCTTTTCCTGCCATGCGGTCGTCGCCGGGACGAAAAAAGCCCGGAACGACGCTCCGGGCTTTTATTGGCTTGTTGAGCGGCTTCGTCAACTTTTGTTGCGGTGGCGCGTCAGTCCCTGGACGATATCCTGGGCGTCGATCGTACCGACCACGGAACCGTTGTCGACGACCCCGATGCTGCCCGGCTGGCGGGACATGGCGTCGAGGATGTCGACGAGCGGTGTCGTGGGCTTGGCCGTCGCGGTCACGCCGGCAACAGTCACTCCGCGCTGGACGCCGGTCTGCATCACGTCCTTCGCCGTCAGCATGGTGATCGGGTTCATGTGCTGGACGAAATCGGCGACATACTGGTTGGCCGGGTTCTTGACGATATCTTGAGGCGTGCCGCACTGGATGATGCGCCCGCCCTCCATGATGGCGATGCGGTTGCCGATGCGGAAGGCCTCGTCGAGATCGTGGCTGACGAAGATGATGGTCTTCTTCAGCCGCCGCTGGAACTCCAGCAACTCGTCCTGCAGGCGGGTGCGGATCAAGGGGTCGAGGGCCGAGAACGGCTCGTCCATCAACAGGATCGGTGCACCGGTCGCAAAGGCGCGGGCAAGCCCGACGCGCTGCTGCATGCCGCCCGAAAGCTCGTTGACCTTGCGACCCGCCCATTTCGAGAGATTGACGAGTTCGAGCTGTTCGCCGACGCGCGCCTTGCGTTCGGCGTCCGGCATGCCGGCAAGCTCAAGCCCGAAGCCGACATTGTCGGCGACGGTGCGCCAGGGCAGAAGCGCGAACTGCTGAAACACCATCGAGACCGTGTGCATGCGGAAGTCGCGCAGCGACTTCGGATTGGTTCGATAGGGATTGAGCGCACCATTTGCGGTCTTCACCTCGACGTCGCCCCGCACGACCGGGGCAAGGCCGTTGACCGCGCGAAGCAGCGTCGACTTGCCGGAGCCCGAAAGCCCCATCAGCACGAGGATCTCGCCCTCGGTGATTTCGAGCGAGGCGCCGGCGACGCCGAGCACGAGGCCGGTTTCGGCGCCGATCTCGTCGCGGGTCTTGCCCTGGTCGACCATCTGCAGCGCGACTTGAGGGTTGTTGCCGAAGATGATGTCGACATTCTTGAAAACGACGGCGTTGGTCATGCGCCTTCTCCTTCGTCGGACGAGCGGAAAAGGCGGTCGAGAATGATCGCCAGGATGACGATGCAAAGGCCAGCTTCGAAGCCCTTGGCGATGTTGACCGTGTTCAAGGCTCTCACGACCGGAACGCCGAGGCCGCTGGCGCCGACGAGCGCGGCGATAACCACCATCGACAGCGACAGCATGATGGTCTGGGTGAGGCCAGCCATGATCTGCGGCATGGCAAAGGGCAGCTCCACCTTGCGCAATACCTGGCCGGGCGTCGCGCCGAAGGCCTGTGCGGCTTCCACCAGCGACGGCGGCGTCGAGATGATGCCGAGGCGCGTCAGCCGGATCGGTGCGGGAATGGCGAAGATCACGGTCGCGATCAGACCCGGAACCATGCCGAGGCCGAAGAGGATCAGCGCCGGGATCAGATAAACGAAGGTCGGGATCGTCTGCATCAGGTCGAGGATCGGCCGCATGACGGCGTAGACCCATGGGCGACGGGCGGCTGCGATGCCGAGCGGCACGCCGACGGCCATGCTCACGGCGGTGGCAGCGAGCACAAGCGCCAGGGTTTCCGTCGTTTCCTTCCAGTAGCCCTGGTTGATGATCAGGAGCAGGCCCAGGCCGGTGAACAGCGTTATGCCGATCGAACGGCGGAACCACCAGGCGAGCCCGGTGATGACGGCGACGACGATCAGCGGGTGCGGGGCATAAAGCACCCAGAGCAGCGAGTCGGCGACGGCCTGAAGGAAGCGGGCGAGCTGGTCGAAGAAGAAATCGAAATTCGTCGTCAGCCAGTCGACGAATGCCTTGGCCCAGCCGCCGATGGGGATGCGGTTATCGGTCAGATATTCCACGAAGGTAATCCGTCTCGTCAGGTCAAAAAGGAGCGCATGACGCGGTGAAAAAAGGCGGGGTCATTCCCCGCCTTGATGCCGATCAGAGGCCGAGCGCGGCCTTGACTGCGGCCAAGCCGTCGCCGCCATCCTTGGCGGTCACGCCGGCGAGCCACGGATCGACGGCAGTCGGGTTGGCCTTCAGCCATTCCTCGGCCGCCTTGTCCGGCTCCTGGCCGTCGTTCAGGATCTTGCCCATGATCTCGTTTTCCATCTGGAGCGAGAACTTGAGGTTGGTCAAAAGCTTGCCGACGTTGGGGCACTCGGTGGTGTAGCCGGCGCGCACATTGGTGAAGACTTCCGCGCCGCCGAAATTGGCGCCGAAGATGTCGTCGCCACCCGAAAGATAGGTCAGCTTGAAGTTGGCGTTCATCGGATGCGGTTCCCAGCCGAGGAAGACAACCGGCGCGCCGTCCTTTTCGGCACGGGCGACCTGCGCCAGCATGCCCTGCTCGGAGGATTCGACCACTTCGAAGCCCTTGAGGCCGAAGGTATCCTTGTCGACCATGTCGATGATCAGGCGGTTGCCGTCATTACCCGGCTCGATGCCGTAGATCTTGCCGTCGAGTTCGGTCTTCTTGGTGGCGATATCCTTGAAGTCCTTGATGCCGAGCTCGGCGCCCTTGGCGTTGGTCGCCAGCGTGTACTTGGCACCGACCAGGTTCGGCCCGAAGGATTCGACCGACTTGTCGTCGAGGAAGGGACGAACATCGTTTTCCTGGGTCGGCATCCAGTTGCCGAGGAAGACGTCGATGTCCTTGTTCTTGAGCGAGGTGTAGGTGACCGGAACCGAGAGA
Organism: Ensifer sp. Root558; assembly: GCF_001427045.1. Lineage (NCBI taxonomy): Bacteria > Pseudomonadati > Pseudomonadota > Alphaproteobacteria > Hyphomicrobiales > Rhizobiaceae > Ensifer > Ensifer sp. Root558. Next base: position 63,648 of record NZ_LMGC01000002.1, read on the forward strand.
ACCTTGATGTCGGTCTGGTAGCCGAGGCCCTTTAGAACGGTGGAAACGGTGGCAGTGGTCGCGGTGATATCCGTCCATCCGACGTCGGAGAAACGGACGGTGCCACAGCTTTCCGGCTCGGCAGCTGCAGCCTGCTGAGCGGTGATGGCGACGACCGAAACGGCGCCTGCCAGTATCAGTTTGAGAGAGAGTCGTTTTTTCATCGTTGTCGTTCCCCTGCCTCGATTATTGTTTTAGCCAAACACCATTGGATAGCGAATTCAAGCGCTTTGATGTCGGAGGAAGTGTATTGCGTCAATATGCTGGCGGGGTGCACGATGCGACGCTCGATGTCGCAATGTCCACGAAATAGTCTAGTCCGCCGAAAAACTGTGGGTGCTGCAAACGGGCTCTGGCCTTCCCGGCCAAGCCTCGTCATTACCCAAAAAACGGAAAAACCGGACGCGGTGACTATGGCCAAACTCTATTTCAGCTATGCGACGATGAATGCGGGCAAGAGCACGATGCTCCTGCAAGCCTCCTACAACTACCAGGAGCGCGGCATGCGCGTGGTGATGCTGATCGCCGCCCATGACGACCGGGGCGGCGTCGGCCGCATTTCCTCCCGCATTGGTCTTGGTGCGGACGCCATTCCCTTTCACGGCGACGACGATCTCTATGGGCTGATCGATCGGTTGCACTCGGATGGCGAAGGCGAGATCGCCTGCATCTTCGTCGACGAGGCGCAGTTCCTCAATGAGGGGCAGGTCTGGCAGCTCGCCCGCGTCGCCGACCGCATCGGCATTCCGGTCATGGCCTATGGTCTGCGTACGGATTTCCAGGGCAAGCTGTTTCCGGGCTCGATGGCGCTGCTGGCGATTGCCGACGAGCTGCGCGAAGTGCGCACCATCTGCCATTGCGGCCGCAAGGCGACGATGGTCGTGCGCCTGGACGGTGAGGGCAAGGTCGCGCGCGAGGGCGCCCAGGTCGAGGTTGGCGGCAACGAGAAATATGTCTCCTATTGCCGGCGCCATTGGGACGACCTGATGCGCTGCGAGTGAGTGCGGCGTCGTGGCGGCTTGAAACCGCCACGCGCGCGATGTCATTCTCCGCTCTATCGCACGCCAGGGGTCTTAGATGTTGCGTCTCGTCACCAGCCTTTCCATCACGCTCTGTCTTGGCACACTCTGTCTTGGCGTAACGGTCGCCCATGCCGGCGGCGACGCTACGGCTGGCGCTGCCGTCTTTCGCAAATGCGCGGCCTGTCACACGGCAAGCGAGCCGACAAACCGCGTCGGCCCAAGCCTCATGGGTGTCGTCGGACGTCCGGCCGCATCCGTCGCCGACTACAACTACTCCGATGCAATGAAGGCCTTTGGCGCTGAGGGTCGCGTCTGGGACGAGGCGACGTTGAGCGAATACCTGCTGAGCCCCAAGGCAATGGTCGGTGCCACCAAGATGGCTTTTGCCGGTCTGAAGAAGCCGCAGGACATCGCCGACGTGATTGCCTATTTGAAGGCGTCGCCGGCTGCCAAATAGGGACGACGCAAACCCCGGACGGAAAGCCGTTTCCCATCTTTCCTGGACCTGCGCGCGGCAATGCCGTCGATATCTCAAGCACTTCGCTGTGGTGGCTGATCAAAAAGCTGCCGGGAAAGGCTTGTTCTCTTTCGGTAAACACCCTTTATATAACTGCAATCGAAGGCTGAATAATTCAGCCGGGCTGGCGGATATCGCCGCGGTGGACCGAGGGGCAGGACATGGCGACTCTTCAGAATTTTGACGCGGAGATCGAAAAGACGAAGGGCGTGGTCGAGCAGATGCGCGGCAAGCTCGAACAATCAGGTGTCGTGCTCGAACAGTTCGCCAAGGCCGAAACCAAGCTTGGCGACGTCAATTTCGACATCGAGAATGCCCGCATCCAGGACGTGATCAACCAGCAAAAGGTGATGGAAGCCAACATCGCCGACCTGATCATCGGCCTCGAAGACGCGACCAATGTCTTCGGCTCCGAATTCGAGAGCATGAAGAACTATACGGGCTACGAGAAGTTCATCGGCATCTTCTCCAAGCAGAAGATGCAGCGCATGCGCACCGACCGCGTGCGCAACATGTCGCTTGCCGGCAACCTGCAGGAACTGCTTTCCAAGTCCGACATGATCGTCGGCATCCTCAAGGAACAGAAGTCGATCCTCGACCAGCGCTACAAGACTTCGGAGCAGAGCCTGATCCAGGTGATCGAGCGCCGCAAGGGCACGATGGCGAACCTCGAAGCGGTGCAGAAGCGCATCGAGGAACTGAACCCGCTGCTGCTCGACATCGAAAACCGCATCGCCGCCTCGATCGAGCAGAAGGTGCGCACCGAGCTCGAAGGCGAGCGCTCCGCGCTTGCGACCGAATATAATGAGAAGCAGGCCAAGGAACAGGAACTGCTGGCCGAGAGCCAGACGCTCGAGCGCTATACCTCGATGTTCCAGACCTTCGTCGATTCGCTCAACAACCAGATCGCCGCGCAGAACACGCTGATCAACAAGCTGACGATCGATACCGAGCAGCGCATCGTGCTCTACAAGGCGCTGGAAGATTCGCTGAAGACCGCCGCCCAGCAGGACGTCGCCCACAAGATCAACACGCTCGGCAGCCAGGTCGATACGGCCGCCGAGGAGACGATGGCCGGCATCGGTGCCGCAGCGCAACGCCACATCGGCGATCTCCTGGAAATGCATGAAAAGAACATGCTTTCAACGCAGGATATCCAGCGCCGCAAGAAGCTGGCAGACGATGCCTTTGCCCGCCGCTTCCAGGCTGTCATGGACAAGCACAACACTGCCAATTACGTGAAGCAGTGAACGGGCGGCGCATGATCCGAACCGAGTTTGCCTTTCGGCACGCGCCACGGGGATTTGCATGAAGGTCGCGGCTTCATCCGCTGTCGCACAGTATTTCGCGTCGATCCACGCGGCACTCGCCGGGCTTGAGCTCTTTCTCGGCGACCGCAACTCGCCGCTCTATCGCAACACCGTCGTCGGTGAAGTGATCGTTCCCTATCTTGGTCGGTTGAAGGCCTCGATCGACTGCTGGGAGAACCGGATCGGCTTCGTCGACCAGTTCCGGATTTCGCGCGCCGAAAGCGGCTTTCCGGTCTTTCAGAACGTGCTGGAACTGGAGAACGATCGCCAGACGGCGACGAAGCGCCTGGCCGATATTCCATCGGCCGATGCGCTGCGCGACGAGATGGTCGACTTCATCTTGAGGCAGAAGGCGTTTCCGGAAGCGCTGCAGACGCGCATGGCCGAGCGGCTCTATCTGGAGCAGATCGGCAAGGGCGAGATCTTTTCGCCCTTCATCCTGCCGGAGACCATCCGTGTCGCCGTCAATTCCAAGACGATGCGGCCCTATTATATCGTGAGCTGGGGCGCCTTCGACGGGGCCAATACTCTGCCGATGGTCTACATGGCGACGATCGAGGATTCCTCGGAAAAGATCGTCGACATGCTGGTGACCGCTGATGGCAAGCTCAACCCGCAGGTGGAAATTCCTCTGCCGGTTGGCGGCCTGCTCAATCCGGAGCTTGCCAGCCGCTTTGACGATTTTGCGTCCAAGAACAGTAGCTATTCGCTGACACCGGTGACGATCGCCACCAATCTCGACAAGGATTTTGACGAGCTGCATCCGAAGCAGTTGCGTCGCATCGTGCTCGGGCCGTTCTACTCGGCCGGGATCACCGAGAACAATGCGCGCATCAACGACATCCTCTCGAAGGTACGCAAGACCGAGAACGCCTGGCTCCTGACCTGGACGGTGCAGGAGGTCTTCTCGAAATCGGAGCGGCCGGCCAAGCGCGGCTTCTGGTCGTCGACCCCGGCGCAGGAAGAATTCCACATCGACACCGCCAATCTGGAAGCGACGCGCATGGGGGTTTCTTCCTACGAGAAGCACGCGCTGGTGCCGCACGACGCCTACCAGGCGCTCTATGCCGCCGGCGAGGCGGAACAGGTGTTCGGCGACTACAAGGTGCATGTCATTTCGGGCAACCAGGTCGTGAGCGAGGTTTGACGATGACACTCAATACGGGGCTGACGACGCTGCACGAGGACGACATCGCCAAGCACCAGGCGGTGGCGCAAGGGTTGGTGACGAAGCTCATCATCCTGGAGCGGGAAGATGCCGCCGCCGGAACGTCGCTTGCCGGCACCGGCCGGCGCTTCGTGTCGACAGTTTCGACTGGCGGCCAGCGGCGCACGCGCGAGGTGGAGCTGACGAAGACGATCCAGGCGGTGCGCCAGGGCGACCCGATGTTCTCTCCGGCCCAGCACGCCGTGCTCTACCGGACGCGCCGCGGCATCCAGGTGGCGCTGGCCGTTGCCGATGTCTTTGCCCGCCAGACGAGCCTCGAACAGCTGCAGGCGAAGAACGCCACCTCGCCGCTTGGCGGAGAGGAGGCGAACCAGTTCAAGGCGCTGCTGTCGGCTTCGGCTTACGTCGCGGCCTTCACACTCGCTGCCTATCTCGGCGCGACCCTGGCGGGCGAGGGCGAGCCGGTCGACGATGCTGTCGAGCCCGACTTCCTGTTCGACACGCCGCAGGACGCGCTGAAGAGCCTGATTTCGGCGCTCGATCGCGGTCTTGCCGGGGCCCCCGATGATCTGGCGCTGACCGCCCGGGCGCGGGCCTTCTCGCGGGTGGCGATTGAAGGGCTGATTGCCCGCAAGGCGCGCTTTACCGGGCTGCAGAGCTTCGAGACCGTGCATATCCGGCTCGACCAGGACGATTTTACGCTGAACGGTTTGGACGTCGCACCCGGCCAGAAGCGCAAGCCGCTGGTCATGACCTTCAAGAAGCCCGAGGAGATCATCGGCAACCACATCGCCAAGTATCAGGCGCTGAAGCTTGCCAAGATGCTGATGGCCTACGACTTCGACCGGCAGATGAACCCGTTCGTCGAGCTCGGCGGCTTCCTCTTCACCTTCATCGGCGACGGCATGCCGGGCACCGGCAAGACGATCCTGATCCAGATGCTGGCCGGCATGCTCAACGATTATTGCGAGATCGCCGGCTACGCCTTCCACTACGAGAACTTCGGCGTCGACCAGATCTCCTCCTATCAGGGCAAGTCCGGGCAAAACTGCAAGGAGTTCGTCAACAACGTCATCAATCCGCGGGCGATCGGTTTCGGCACGATCGACGATGTCGACCAGGTGGCGGCGAAGCGCTCCGACGATCGAGCCTCTGCCGGCCAGCACGAGGTGACGGCGGTGTTGATGGAGAGCTTTGCCGGCGCCTCTACCGTGGTGCGCGGCAACTGCACCTTCGGCATGTTCTCCAACTACCCGGAGAATGTCGACGATGCGCTGCGCCAGCGCGCTGGCGCCCGCTGGCTGGTCGATGGGCCGCAGACCGAAGACGACTACATCGACATCTTCGCGCTGCTCGTCGGCAAGAACCACAAGATCCCGCTTGGCGAGCACCAGCTTTTCGAGGGGCAGGAGATCAAACGCGCGGTTGCTCAGTCCTATGCTGAGCACGCGCGGCCGAAGGAAGATGGCCTCGTCGCTGTCTGGGAGCGTTACGAGAAGGAGAAGGGCGCGATCGCCTCGCTGGCCGATGTCGGCGCCTATCTGCACATGATCAAGGAGGCCGAGCCGCGCTTTACCGGTCGGGCGATCAAGAACATCACCGACGCGATCAAGCTGAGAGCAATGGACGTGGAACTGCCGGATGACTGGTTCAAGGACGCCGGCTCCTTCATGCACAAGGGCTATGACGAGAAGAAAGCGATGATCGAGGCGCTGCGGGGTCCGATCACCATCGACATGGTGCTGCAGGAGATCAACCGCTACGCCGACAGCGAATTCCGCTACACCGACAAGTCGGACGATGCCGCCGTCACCGACATCATCCGCCGCGAGCGCCAGCGCGAAAAGGCGATCCGCGAGATCGAGGCGATGAAACGCGACGGCCGGTGGCAGGGGTGATGCTAGGAAAAACAGACCGATGAAACGCCTGCTTGAAGCGGAACTCATCTATGGACGGCTGCTCGATATCTCCGAGCCGCATCTGATCGCGCGCTACAACAAGGCGCTCGAAGGGTTTGGCCTGCGATCGACGGCGCTGACCCAGTTCAGCATCGACATGACCGGCTTTTCGCCCGAGATCGCCGAGGAACTGGGGGATCGGGACTACCTCGATCCGAACCGGGTCAACCGCCGCTTCATCATCATGACGCCGGAGCAGGCGGAGCTGCCGGTCGTGCATACGAGCTTTTCCAACACGGCCGCGCTGATGCACGAGTTCTTCAACGCCAACAGCCGTGCGATCAACGCGATTACCATCAAGGATGCGCTCTATGGCGAGATCGAGGATTCGGTCTCGGTCGTAAACGACATCGACGATCTCTTGTCGATCAACGAGGTGCGGTTCCGGGTGCTTTCGGCCGAGGACATGCTCGGCAAGGCGGCCGAACTGCGTGGTCTCGTCGACCGCTTGAAGAAGGTGCCGACGGCCTGGGCCGACGACGAGATGCTGACGCGCATGGTCGAGCTTGCCAAGCAGACCGGCGATATCCGCCAGAACGCACTGGTGCCGGATCAGCTCGTCTTCCATCACGAAGCCTTCTGGGCCAATCATTTCGGCGGCGTCTATGTCTTTCTCGACGACAAGACGACGACAGTCATCTGCGACCCCTCGGTGCCAGGCTTCCGCCGCTCGCGGCCCTGGCAGGTGAGCTATATCGCCATAAACGATCACGCCCGGATCTACGATTTCCTCGCCTCGACCAAGCGGCTGCAACTGCCGCAGGCCTCCTGGGTCGAGGATTCCGGGCTCTATCAGCACCGCGCAGACATGGTGGTGCGCGGGCTGATCAACGAGAGCGACCCGACGGCCGATCTTGCCAATGCCGACCGGATCTGGCTGCAGACCTGGATGCACCGATATGCCGCCGCGGTCGCGAAAGACGGCGCCTATCCGTTCCTGCAGGAGATGATCCGCACGGTCGCTGCCACCGGCACGATCAGGATGCAGGACGTGGCGCCGGCAAATCGCTTCATGTTGGTGCGCGCAGCACCCACCCATCCGGACCAGTGGCTGGTCAACCGGTTGATATCCCAGCTCGTGCCCCGCGATTTCGTCTCGCGCTTCGTCTTCGACAAGCAAGGTTTCTACGACGCCTACGAGCGTTATAGCGAAACCTTCAAGGAGTATGTTGTGGCGACGCTGACCGGCACATATCTGAAAGACAAGGCGGCCTTCCGCCACAAGCTCTATGGGCTCAGAGAGGAATAGGACATGTTCGATCCGATCGTTGCGTTTTTCCAGCGTGTCTTCACCGCGATCGGGCGCGGCATCGGGCTCGTCGTTGCCTGGCTGCTTTGGCCCTTCGTGGCGGCGGGCAACTGGTACCGGCAGCGCAGCTGGCTGCTCAAGGGGCCGATCGGCCTCATCCTCATCGGTCTGGTCCTGTTCTACGGCTACTTCATCTGGCAGACCCAGGCCTGGACGAACTTCAACGAAGACTACATCGACCAGTACAAGCTGGCAGAGCGCAAGGTGCCCGCCGGCTCGCCGATGAGCGGCCCCGGTGCGACGTCGACGGGACAGTCGACGACCGGCGGCACTGCCAACAACCTTGCGGGTGTCGCAACGCAGCCGATGGAATCGACGCCGGAGGCGCTCGCGGCCGTTCAACTGCCGGCCGGCACCGTGTGCCAGACGTCGGCGATCGTCGATGTCACCGCCGACCTCATCGATTTCAATGTCAACGAGAATGCCTGGATCTCGTCGATGCTGCTCTACAAGGTCGGTCTCTTCGGGCTCGACTGGGACGACACGCCCTGGCTCGACAACAAGGCGTCGTTCCAGCGCGGGGTCAACCAGGCGATCCGCCGTACTTCCGTGGAGCTCGTCGACTCGCTCGGTCGCATGCGCGGCACCTCGGGCATCAACAACGCCCTGCAGAGCGCGCGCGGCAACATGCAGTTCGATGAAGAGACCTGGTACTTCGGGATCAACCCGTTCGGTCCGAAAACTCCGACGCCGAGCTTCTATCGCGCGGCGATGAAGGATCTGAGGTCTTTCAACACCTCGCTCAGCAAGTGTGAGGCGATTTTCGACGGCCGCTCCGATAACCTCGTCGAGTTCCTCGACCGTGTCGCCAACGACCTCGGCAACACCTCGGCGATCCTGCGCGAGCGCTCGGAAAACCACAATGGCGGCTGGTTCGACACGCGTGCGGATGACCGCTTCTGGTTCGCCTATGGCCAGCTCTACGGCTACTACGGCATCCTTTCGGCCGCCGGTGCCGACTTCGACAACGTCGTCGCCCAGCGCGGCCTGTTGCCGATCTGGACGGAAACGATCAAGCAACTGCGGGCAGCACTCCGCATCCAGCCATGGATCATCTCCAATGGCGAGGAAGCCGGCTGGATCATGCCGACGCATCTGGCGACGATGGGCTTCTATACGCTGCGCGTCCGCTCCAACATCGTCGAGATGCGCGACATCCTCGCGCGCTAAGACCGAACGGTAAGGCGCCCGAGTATCCGGGCGCTGCCGATTACTTGAGTTCAAGCGGGACGCGGGTCGAAAACCGCAGACGCGTTTCCTCATCCCGCTCCGGTATCATGAACTGCGCCTTGAAAGGCGCGGGTAAAAACGAGACCCTGGGGAGGGAACTGTCATGGCGGAGGTCAAGTCCGATATCGAGATTGCGCGCGCGGCGAAGAAAAAGCCGATCCTGGAGATCGGGGCCGCACTCGGCATACCGCCGGAGGACCTGTTGCCCTACGGCCATGACAAGGCGAAGATCAGCGCCGATTTCATCGCCCGCCAGCGCGGGAAGAAGAACGGCCATCTGATCCTGGTGACGGCGATCAACCCGACGCCGGCAGGCGAAGGCAAGACGACAACGACCGTGGGCCTCGGCGATGGGCTGAACCGCATCGGCAAGAAGGCGATCATCTGCATCCGCGAGGCGTCCCTCGGGCCCTGCTTCGGCGTCAAGGGCGGTGCTGCCGGCGGCGGTTATGCGCAGGTTGTGCCGATGGAGGACATGAACCTCCACTTCACCGGCGATTTCCACGCGATCACCTCGGCGCACAACCTGCTGGCGGCGCTGCTCGACAATCACATCTACTGGGGCAACGAGCAGAACATAGACGTCCGTCGTATTTCGTGGCGGCGGGTGATGGACATGAACGACCGCGCACTGCGCAACATCGTCGGCTCGCTCGGCGGGATCGCCAACGGTTATCCACGCGAGACCGGCTTCGACATCACCGTTGCCTCCGAAGTCATGGCGATCCTCTGCCTTTCGGCGGATCTTAGGGATCTCGAGCAGCGGCTTGGCAACATCATCATCGGCTACCGCCGTGACAAGAGCCCGGTCTTTGCGCGCGACATCAAGGCCGATGGGGCGATGGCGGTGCTGCTCAAGGATGCTATTCAGCCAAACCTGGTGCAGACCCTCGAAAACAACCCCGCCTTCGTCCATGGCGGCCCCTTTGCCAACATCGCCCATGGCTGCAACTCGGTGATTGCGACGACGACGGCACTGAAGCTTGCCGACTATGTGGTGACCGAAGCCGGCTTCGGCGCCGATCTCGGCGCGGAAAAATTCTTCGACATCAAGTGCCGCAAGGCCGGGCTGAAGCCGGATGCCGCGGTGCTGGTCGCGACCGTCCGCGCGATCAAGATGAACGGCGGCGTCAAGAAGGACGACCTCGGGAAGGAAAATCTGGAGGCGCTGCGCAAGGGCTGCGCCAACCTTGGCCGGCATGTGCAGAACGTCAAGAAGTTCGGCGTACCCGTCATCGTCGCGATCAACCACTTCACCTCCGATACCGAGGCCGAAGTGCAGGCTATCAAGGATTATGTGGCGACGCTTGGCGCCGAAGCGGTGCTCTGCCGCCATTGGGCCGAGGGCTCCGCCGGCATCGAGGAGCTGGCGATGAAGGTGGCGGCACTTGCCGAGGGCGGACACTCGCAGTTCTCGCCGCTTTACCCCGACGACATGTCGCTCTTCCACAAGATCGAGACGATCGCCAAGGACATCTACCATGCGAGCGAGGTGATTGCCGACAAGTCGGTGCGCGACCAGCTGCGCAGCTGGGAAGATCAGGGTTACGGCCATCTGCCGATCTGCATGGCAAAGACGCAGTATTCCTTCTCGACCGATCCGAACCTGCGCGGTGCGCCGACAGGCCATGCTGTGCCGATCCGTGAAGTGCGGCTGGCCGCCGGCGCCGGCTTCATCGTGGTGATCACCGGCGAGATCATGACGATGCCCGGCCTGCCGAAGGTGCCTTCGTCGGAAAAGATCTTCCTCAATGATCAGGGCTACATCGAAGGGCTGTTCTAGGCGCTTCCTGCCTGCCTGAAAAACAATGCCGCGCATCCGGGTGGATGCGCGGCATTCTTGTGTCCGGGGGTCTCCCGCGGCGGAATCAGGCGGTGAGGCTGAGGAAGTCTGCCTTGCCGAGCGGCACGCCCTTGTGGCGCAGGATGTCGTAGGCGGTCGTCAGGTGGAAGTAGAAGTTCGGCAGCACGAATTTTAGCAGGTATTCCTCACCCGTGAGCGTCACCTTCAGGTTCGGGAAATTCAGCACGACTTCGCGACTGTCGCTGTCTTCGAGATCGACAGGGCGCACCGTTTCAAGGAAGGCGACGGACTTGGCGATGCGCTGGCGCAGTTCGTCAAACGTCTTTTCCTCGTCCGGGAACCGGGGCACTTCGATCGACGTCAGCCGGCCGACCAGGCCCTTGCTGGTGTCGCTGACACGCTGCACCTGACCGGCAAGCGTCAGCATATCGGGCGCCAGCCGGGCGTGGACGAGATCATCCGTGGGGATGCCCTTTTCCTCAGCGAAAGCCTCTGCCTTGTCGAGCAGCTTGGTGAGGACACCAAGGCCGCGAACGAGTGCGGGAATGGAGAGCTGGTACATCGTCAATGCCATGACAGATTTCCTTGAGATTAGGCGCAAAGCGGGTGGATTTTCCTCGCGCCGTATTTGGGAGCCGGGGCGGGCTCCTGCAAGGCGCGCAGCCCGGTATCTTTTGGGCTACGAGGGGCCTGCGGGAGACGACAGGACGCAGGCGCCTTGCTCTGGTCAGGACATGTGGTCTCGTGCACTGATCCGCGCAGGAACGCATCAGGGATGCCACGATGACGCCAGAGGAACTCCAGTCCTATCTTCATAACCACATCCCGCTGTCAGCGGCGATGCAGGTCCGCGCGGATGCGGTGAGCGACGATCATGTGCTGCTCTCGGCGCCGCTTGCACCCAACATCAACCACCGTGACACGGTGTTCGGCGGCAGCGCCTCGGCGCTCGCGATCCTGTCGGCCTGGTCGCTGCTGCATGTGCGCATGCGCAAAAGCGGCGTTGCGGCGCGCCTGGTGATCCAGAGCAACCGGATGGATTATCTGAAGCCGGTCGCCGGCGCTTTCGCCGCACGCTCGTCGCTGGCGGATGCCGGGCAATGGCCGGGCTTTCTGCGATTGCTCGAACGTCGGGGCAGGGCGCGCGCCGTGGTCGTTGCCGACCTCCTCGACGGCGACACCTTGGCCGGTCGCTTCGAGGGCGAGTTTGTCGCCCTTGGCTACGACAACGCCTGACGAGCGCCAGCGCAAGGAGGCTCATTCCTAGCGGCAGTAGCGGTAGTCGTTGCGGCGCTCGATGACGTCGAGATGCAGGTGGGTTTCGTGGGCGGCGTCGCTGCCGGGGTCGAGCACAGTCTTGAAGTAGAGGCAGGCGGACGCAGTGACCGCGCGCTGGAAGGCACCGTCCATGGTGCCATCCTCGTCGCGCGGCTGGATGGCGATCGTCGCGCCGTTGCTTAACGTGAAGGACGCGATGTCGACGGCGTTGCCGTGGGCGTGCTCGGAGATTTTGCCCGTCGTCGCATTGTTGCGCAGGCGGCAGATATAGGTCGATGCCTGGTTCAGCGCCTTGATCTTGATGGTCTTGTCGAAGGCGACTTCGGCGGCCGGCTGGGCGGTCTCCTTGGTCCAGCGTGCAAGCGCCAGCGCCGTTTCGCACCGCATAAGCCCCTTAGGCGCGAGTGTGACGGCGGGCAGGATGCTCGTGACCTCCAGTGGCTTGTCGATGCCGCAGCCCTTGCCGTCGTCGATGCGTTTGGCTTCGACAAACGTCGCTCCGATCGCCTTCAGGTCGGCGACACACTTTGCGTAGTCGGCGGCGTCCTCTGCTTCGACCGGCGGATAGACGATCGGTGCCGGCTTTTCCTCTTTCTTGTCGTCGACGGGCTGGTCCTTTTCGCCTGTGGCCGGCTTTTGATCCTTCGCCGCTCCTTCACTCCCGTCCTTGGGCTTTGGCTGCGGCACGGGCTGTTCGTCGCCAGTCGGCACCTCTGGCTGATCGGCCTTGCCACCGTCCGTAGGCGTCGCCGGTTTCTCTTCGGGTGTGGGAGCAGCCTCTTTCTCTCCCGCCTCGCTCGGCGGCTTTTTTAGCGGGATCGGTCCGGATTTCGGCAGGCTGGCGCCGGTGAGGATCAGGAGTGACAGCAGGATCAAGGGAAAAGAGCGACGCATCCGGGTCCTTTCGCATTGCCCCCGCAGCGGGGCCTGGAAGGGAGGGAACGCACGGAACCGGATCTGGTTTCATCCGGCCTTCGGCAAAAGCGTTGCAGTTTAGCAACGCCTCGAATTGGCACGACCCCATAAATTGTGGGGACTGCCTTTGTATGTTGACAAGAACACTCATGTTTTTTATGCGGCTTAAATGAGGCGACGACATGTCGCGCCGCTCTAGAATCTACCGCCCAGCCAGCCCCTTGAGTTTGCCGCTCAACAGCAAGCCCGGCCTCCGAAAATCAAAGGATTGGTCCATGCTCACCCGGCATCGTCGCCTGGCTCTTTTGGCTTGCACGACAACTCTTGCAATTTCAGTCGCTACCGTCGCATTCGCGCAAAGCGCAACAACCCAGGCTAAGTCGGAAGAGAAGGCCGAGGAGACAAAGAAGGGCGAAACTTACCTCTCGCCGATCGTTGCCAAGGGCGGGCGCACCGCTGACCCCTATGCCAAGCCCGGCCCCGTCAGCGTCGTCACGACGGACCAGATCGATCTGCAATCGGGGCAAGAGACTGACGACCTGTTGCGCAGCGTTCCCGGCACCTCGACCGCGAACAACCCGCAAAACCCGGGCGTCGCGGTCAACATCCGCGGTTTCGAGGGTTCCGGCCGCGTCAACATGATGATCGACGGCGTGCGCCAGAACTTCCGCTTCACCGGCCACGAAGCCCAGGGTTTTGCCTATTTCGATCCGGCATTCCTTTCCGAAATCGATGTGACCCGCGGCGCCGTGACCGGGGTTGGCGGCGGTGCACTGGCCGGTTCGGTCAACTTCCGGACCTATGATGTCGAAGACCTGATCCAGGACGGCAAGAACTACGGTGGCATTGCTTCGGCTACGTACGGCACAAACGGTGCCGGCTGGTCGGAATCACTGATCGGCGCTTACCGTTTCAATGACGTCTTCTCCGTGCTCGGCGGCATCAGCAAGGCTGATCCCGGCAACTATGACAACGGCAACGGGGTCGAGGTACCCTTCACCGAGGAAGACCTTCTGTCGGGCCTGTTGAAGTTCGAAGTGACGCCGGACAAGGATCACACCTTCAAGCTCACCGGCCTCACCTATGACAACGACTTCTTCGCGAACTCCTACTTCCAGAACGTGAAGAACCAGACGGTTTCTGCAAGCTATTCCTACACGCCGGACAACGAACTCATCGATTTCCGTGCGAACGCCTACTGGAACCGGCTAAAGATGAAGTACGACACCGACATTCGCGGTGGCGGCACGGCGGCCGGTCGGCGCATCACCGACACGGGTAAGGGCTTTGACATCTCGAACACCTCTCTGTTCGACCTTGGCGACGTTGCCGTCAAGGCGAACTACGGCGTCGAGTATTTCCGCGACGACTACGATGTCATCAACAGCACGGCCCGGCCGGGGGCCGGCGTCAACGGCAGCGGCACCAATGCCACCACCGGCGTCTTCAGCAATACGACCTTCACCTATGGCATGCTGGATCTGACGGCAGGCCTGAGATGGGATCACTTCAGCCTCGATGGCTCCGGCGCTGTCGTTGCCGGCAACCCGATCGGTCTGCCGGCCGGCCCTTACACCGTCGATAAGTCCGAAGGTCGCCTCAACCCGAGCATCACGGTCGCGCTCAACCCGACGGAGTGGTTCCAGCCATACGTTACATACGCGGAAACCTCGCGTTCGCCGACGGTCAACGAGACCTTCGCCGGCGGCACACATCCGGGACCGTCGGGCCAGTCGTTCTTCCCCAATCCATTTCTTGAGCCGGAGACCTCCAAGGGCTGGGAAATCGGTGCGAACTTCGCCTTCGACGGGCTGCTCGATCCCAGCGACAGCCTGCGGGTCAAGGCCAACTACTTCCATAACCGCGTCGACAACTACATCACCGCAGCGATGCTCAACGGCGGTCGTCAGATCTTCTTCGTCAACAATCCCGGGATCTCGACGGTCCAGGGTTTCGAGTTGCAGGCGGCGTATGACGCCGGATACGTCTTCGGCGACCTTGCCTACACCTACACCGAGAGCGATCTGCCGTCGCAGATCAATGGTTTCGGCGTGCAGAGCTACCTGCCTGAAAACATTGTCAGCGCAACGCTTGGCGCCCGGTTCCTCGAAGACCAGCGCCTGACGGTCGGTACGCGCCTCTACGCCGTTTCGAACGCGTTTGTCGGCGAAATCAATCGTACGCCGCCGAACGTTCCGGGCTACGGTCTCGTCGATCTCTTCGCCAACTACAAGTTCGAAAACGGCTTTGAAGTCACGGCTCAGGTCACGAACCTGTTCGACAAGACCTATACGCCGTCTTCGAGCACCATTGCCGGAAGCACGATCGATACCGGCCGCGGCCGCACCTTCCTGGTGACGGCGAAGGCGAAGTTCTGATAGGATCAGATCAATTCCAGTCGGGGCGGCTCTTTGGGGCCGCCTCTTTTTTTGGCGCAACCGTGACGATGCGCGCCGCTTTCCCGCTTGCGCAAGTCCGCAACCCGAGCTAACACTTTCGCCCATGGAAAACGCACGCAACATTTCGATCTGGTGGTGGGCTCGCTGAAGCGGCCTTGACCAGTCATGCGTGATTGAGAGATGAAGCCGCCCGGAGATTTCGAGGCGGCTTTTTTGTATCCAGGCCGCTCAAGGACCGGGCTTTTACGGAGCGAGGCGAATGGCAACGGTAATTCTCGAGGACGGCTCGGAGAGCTACACCACCAAGGGCGGCATTACGGTGACGCGCCGGCGGCGGGAAGCGTCCTATGGCCAGGCGATCGCGAGCTATGTGGACAAGCTCGACGAACGCCGCGGTGCAGTGTTCTCCTCCAACTACGAATATCCCGGCCGCTACACTCGTTGGGACACGGCTGTCGTCGACCCGCCGCTCGGCATCTCCTCCTTCGGCCGCTCGCTCTGGATTGAAGCCTATAACGGCCGCGGCGAAGTGCTGCTTGCGATCATCGCCGAGCATCTGAAGACCGTCGCCGACATCACGCTCGGCGCTTCGACCAGCCGTCGCCTCGACCTGACGATCAACGCGCCGGATCGCGTCTTCACGGAAGAAGAGCGCTCGAAGATGCCGACGGTGTTCAGCGTGCTGCGCGCCGTCACCAATCTTTTCCATTCGGCCGAGGATGCGAGCCTCGGGCTCTACGGTGCCTTCGGCTACGATCTCGCCTTCCAGTTCGATGCGATCGACCTGAAGCTGAAGCGTCCCGACGACCAGCGCGACATGGTGCTGTTCCTGCCGGATGAAATCCTCGTCGTCGACCACTATGCCGCCAAGGCCTGGATCGACCGCTACGATTTCGCTAAGGACGGCAAGACCACCGAGGGCAAGGCGGAAGAGATCGCCAGCGAACCCTTCAAGACCGTCGACAGCATTCCGCCGCATGGCGACCATCACCCGGGCGAATATGCCGAACTCGTCGTCAAGGCGAAGGAGAGCTTCCGCCGCGGCGACCTTTTCGAAGTGGTGCCCGGCCAGAAATTCTTCGAGCGTTGCGAGAGCAAGCCGTCGGAGATTTCCAACCGGCTGAAGGCGATCAATCCGTCGCCCTATTCCTTCTTCATCAATCTCGGCAACCAAGAATATCTCGTCGGGGCATCTCCGGAAATGTTCGTGCGTGTTTCCGGCCGCCGCATCGAGACCTGCCCGATCTCGGGCACGATCAAGCGCGGCGACGATCCGATCGCCGACAGCGAGCAGATCCTGAAGCTGTTGAACTCCAAGAAGGACGAATCCGAACTCACCATGTGCTCGGACGTCGACCGCAACGACAAGAGCCGGGTCTGCGTGCCGGGCTCGGTCAAGGTCATCGGCCGCCGCCAGATCGAGATGTATTCGCGCCTGATCCATACGGTCGACCATATTGAGGGACGCTTGCGCGACGACATGGACGCCTTCGACGGCTTCCTCAGCCACGCCTGGGCGGTGACCGTCACCGGTGCGCCGAAGCTCTGGGCCATGCGCTTCATCGAAAGCCATGAGAAGAGCCCGCGCGCATGGTATGGTGGCGCGATCGGCATGGTCGGCTTCAATGGCGACATGAACACGGGCCTGACGCTGCGCACGATTCGCATCAAGGACGGTATCGCCGAGGTGAGGGCAGGGGCGACGCTGCTCTACGATTCAAATCCGGAAGAAGAAGAAGCCGAAACCGAACTGAAGGCCGCCGCCATGATCGCTGCCATTCGCGATGCGAGATCCGCCAATGCCGGCAAGGCCGGTCGCGACGTTGCCGCTGTTGGCGCCGGCGTCAACATCCTCTTGGTCGATCACGAGGACAGCTTCGTCCATACGCTTGCGAACTATTTCCGCCAGACGGGGGCGACCGTCACGACGGTGCGCTCGCCGGTGGCCGAAGAGATCTTCGATCGGGTGAAGCCGGATCTCGTCGTGCTTTCGCCCGGACCTGGCAATCCCAAGGATTTCGACTGCAAGGCGACGATCAAGAAGGCGCGGGCGCGCGACCTGCCGATCTTCGGTGTCTGCCTCGGGCTGCAGGCGCTTGCCGAAGCCTACGGCGGGGATCTCCGCCAACTGGCGATCCCGATGCACGGCAAGCCGTCGCGCATCCGCGTGCTGGAGCCCGGAATCGTCTTCTCCGGCCTCGGCAAGGAAGTGACCGTCGGTCGTTACCATTCGATCTTTGCCGATCCGGCGAGCCTGCCCGCGGAGTTCATGATCACCGCCGAAAGCGAAGATGGCACAATTATGGGCATCGAGCACACGAAGGAGCCGGTGGCGGCGGTGCAGTTCCATCCGGAATCGATCATGACGCTCGGCGGCGACGCCGGCATGCGGATGATCGAGAACGTCGTGGCGCACCTCGCCAAGCGCGCCAAGATCAAGGCCGCCTGATTAGCCCGGCAATCCCCTATTCCGGGATGGAGCAGATGTTGACGAAGACAAGGTGCCGCTTCCACCGTGGAGGCGGCCCTTTCTGTTCCTACTGTGCCGCCTGAATGGCCGGCACATTCTCGCAGCGATCGGCAAACAGTCGCTCGCTCAGAAAATCGACGAAGACGCGGACCTTGGGGGAGAGGTGACGGTTCGACGGCCACAGCAGGTGGAACTGTCCGGGCGCGTCGAGATGGGCGTCGAGCACTGTGTGCAGTCTGCCGTCGCGAAGATGGTGGCGGGCGAGAAAGTCCGGCAGGCAGCCGATGCCGAGGCCGCTAAGCACGGCGCCGCCGAGCGCTTCCATGTTGTTGCAGTTGAGCACGGTCTTGAGGCGCGGCTCCTTTCCCTCAGGCGGCAGCGTGATCGGCCATTCCTGCAGCTTGCGGCTGTTGGGAAAGCGGAAACGAACCGCATGGTGTCCTTCGAGGTCGCGGGGGCATTCGGGCCTGCCATGCTCTCGAAGGTATGACGGAGCAGCGCAGAGCAGAAGCTGGAACGGCCTGAGCGCGCGCGTCATCAGTCGTGAATCCGGCAGCACGCCGCTGCGGATTGCGACATCCACTTCCTCGTCGATCAGGTCGACGATGCGGTCGTTGAAGTCGAGGTCGAGTTCGATTTCGGGATAACGCCGTACGAACTCCGGCAGCACCGGCAACAGCAGGTGGTAGCTGACGATCGGCACGCTGACGCGCAGCCGACCGCGCGGCGTCGCCACGGCGTCCGCCAATGACGCCTCGGCGTCGTCGAGATCATCGAGGATGCGGCGGCAGCGCTCGTGAAAGAGGCGTCCCTCCTCGGTCAAGCGGATACTACGGGTCGAGCGCTGCAGCAGGCGGACGCCGAGTTCTCGTTCGAGAGTGGTAACAGCCTTTCCGACCGCGGAAGCGGACAGGCCGAGCACGCGACCGGCGGCGACGAAACTGCCGAGGTCGGCGGTGCGGACGAAGGCGGTCAAGCCGCTCAAGCGATCCATGCTACCTCCATTCGAGCGTTTTGTTCCGGTATGATCGGAGCATTGATGCCGTTCTCATCGAATTATGTCGAAACTATCCTGCATTCGTCAATCGATACCCGGCAAGTGTCGACCTCAAGACGCAAGGTCCTACCGGGCCTGCGCGGGTATCCCCTTTGCTCGAACGGATGGAACGGGGAATGAGAACCGAAATTCGAGAACCGCGCGGGCGCCGGCTCGTCCTTCTTGCGGTCTGTTGCGCCGCCGCGGCAATGCCGCTCACCTTCACCGGACCGGCGGTGGCGCTGCCGTCGATCAGTCGCAGCCTCGGCGCCGATCCAGTTGCCCTCAACTGGGTCACCAACGCCTTCATGCTGACCTTCGGCAGTTCGCTGATGGCGGCCGGTGCGCTTGCCGACAGTTTCGGTCGCAAACGCGTGTTCCTGGGTGGTCTTGCGGCCTTCCTGCTGTTTTCGGCCGGGCTCGCCTTCGCTCGGGATATCCTATGGTTCGATGCCCTGAGAGCGCTTCAGGGTATTGGGGCAGCCGCCGCCTTTTCCGGCGGCATGGCTTCGCTCGCACAGGAGTTCGACGAGAACGAGCGGCTCCGGGCCTTCAGCCTGGTCGGCGCCAGCTTCGGTGTCGGCCTTGCCTTTGGGCCGATCGCCTCCGGCCTGATGGTCGAGGCCTTCGGCTGGCCGGCGATCTTCGTCCTGGTCGTGGCGCTCGCCGGCCTGTCTCTGGCACTCGGTGCGGTCTTCCTGCGGGAAACACGCGATCCGGACGCTGCTGGCCTCGACTGGAAGGGAGCGGCAAGTTTCACGGCGGCGCTCACCGCACTCACCTTCGGCATTCTGCAGGGTCCGGAAAACGGCTGGAGCCATCCGCTCGTGCTCGCGATGCTCGCGGCATCGGTGTTCTTCTTCCTGGCCTTCTGGCGGATCGAGCGTTCGGTCGCGCGGCCGATGCTGGATCTGACGCTGTTTCGATATCCGCGTTTTGTCGGCGTGCAATTGCTGGCGGCAGCCCCCGCCTACGGCTTCGTGGTGCTGCTCATCCTGCTTCCGGTCCGCTTCATCGGTATCGAAGGCATGAGCGCCGTCGCGGGCGGGCAGATGATGATCGCCATGTCCGCGCCGCTTCTGATCCTGCCGATCGCGGCGGGCCTTCTGACGCGCTGGTTCACGCCGGCGGTTATCTGCGGTGTGGGCTTGCTGATATCGGCGGCCGGGCTCCTCTGGCTCAGTCTGTTTCCGGCGGGGTCAGGGCCGGCCACGCTGCTTGCACCACTGATGATGATCGGTCTCGGCATCAGCTTGCCTTGGGGGCTGATGGACGGGCTTGCGGTCAGTGTCGTGCCGAAGGAGCGCGCCGGGATGGCGACGGGCATCTTCAGCACCACGCGCGTGGCCGGGGAGGGCATTGCGCTGGCGATCGTGACCGCCATCCTCTCTGCGCTTACGGCCTGGAACCTCGGATCGGAAGCCGGCGCCACTGCGGCTCCCATGGCGCAGCGCATCGTCACCGGCAATCTGCCCGCGGCGATGCAGCTTGCCCCTGAGACATCGCACGCCGCGCTGCTGCAGGCCTATGGCGACGCGTTCAGCGTCCTGCTTCTGGTTTTGACCGGCATCACTGTCGCAACTGCGGCCGTGGTATTCTTCTTCATCGGCAGGGGCGATAAGGCCGCCGGTGATGCGGAGATCGAAGCCGGTGCTCTGCCTTTCGAGGCGATTGCCTGCGGAGAAACCGGAACCGGCCGATCCAATCTTTGACAAGCGCCGCTTAATCCAGCATATGCTTGTCCATCGACCGCCTGCGCGAAAATTCGCGCGGGCGGTTTTGCGTTTGAATGGGCTTGCGTTTGCAACTCGTTTGCATCTGCACGAGGAATGACAATGACGACTGGAACCGAAAACCGCACCGTGCTCCGCCTTGCTTTCTGGGGCATACCGCTCTCGCTCGCTGTGCTCGGCCTGAAGCTGCTTGCCTGGTGGCTGACAGGCTCGATCGCGCTTCTCTCCGACGGGCTGGAGTCGACCGTCAACGTGATCGCGGCGGTCATCGCCTATCTGATGATCGGCTATGCTTCCAAGCCGGCCGACGCCGGGCACCCCTTCGGTCACCACAAGGCGGAGTATTTCTCGGCCGTTATCGAAGGCGTTCTGATCGTCGTTGCGGCACTGCTCATCGTCTGGGAGGCGGTGCCGGCAATGATGGCGCCAGTGTTGATGGAAGCACCGGCTCTGGGCCTGGCGATCAACTTCGTCGCCGGCGTCATCAACGCCATCTGGGCCTATGTGCTGATCACCGCCGGCCGCAAGCACCGCTCGCCGGCACTCAGCGCCGACGGCCACCACATCCTGTCGGACGTCGTCACCTCGATCGGCGTTCTCGTCGGCCTCGTGCTTGCGATCGCCACCGGCTACGCGATCCTTGATCCGCTGCTGGCCGTCATTGTCGCCTGCAACATTCTTTACCAGGGCTGGATGGTGATCTCGCGCTCGATCGACGGGCTGATGGACCGGGCCGTCTCGGGTGAGGAAGAAGACGCGATCAAACAGGCGATCGCCGCCAACGCCGCGGGTTCGCTCGGCGTGCACGATCTGAAGACCCGTCAGGCCGGTCCGGCGATCTTCGTCGATTTCCACATGGTCGTGCCGGAATTGATGCCGGTCGGCGAGGCGCATGACATCTGCGACCGGATCGAGGATGCGATCCGGGACGTGCATCCCGGTGCCAAGATCGCGATCCATGTGGAGCCCGAAGGTGAGAAGGCGCACGGTGTGCGCGTCAAGACGACGGTCGGGCGCCACTGATTCAAGGTCGACGGCACTTCAACCGTGACGAGGTTTCCTTCTTGAGGCAGTTCTGATTTAAGGGCCGCAAACGGAGCGGGCCGACGAGGGCAGAGGCCAGTCGACCGCACCCACGCGCGGATGTTCTCATGGAGCAACAGGCATATGAGCAAGACTGACGTATCCGGCCTTTCGCAACTGGGCGCAAAGGTCGACCTGCCGCAGAGCCCGGAAGACGCGGTGCTGGAGCGGGTCCCGAGCGGCAACAAGGGCAAGGACTATCTGGTGCGTTTCACCGCGCCGGAATTCACCTCGCTCTGCCCGATGACCGGCCAGCCGGATTTCGCCCATATCGTGATCGACTATGTGCCGGACGAATGGCTGGTCGAATCGAAGTCGCTGAAGCTGTTCCTGCATTCCTTCCGTAACCACGGCGCATTCCACGAAGATTGCACCATCGAGATCGCCCAACGGCTGGTGTCGTTGCTTCAGCCACGCTGGCTTCGCATCGGCGCCTATTGGTATCCGCGCGGCGGCATCCCGATCGACGTCTTCTGGCAGACCGGCAAGCCGCCCGAGGGCCTGTGGCTGCCCGACCAGGGCGTGCCGACCTATCGAGGCCGCGGCTAAAGCGGGAGATCCCCCGCTACGGCCTGAGTGACTGGCGTTTGAGCCAGGCGTCAACGATGCGCGCGGCAACCTGATCGGTCGGGTCGCGCGTGTCCACTTCTAGGTCGTAGGCGCAGTAATCGTGCGTCTTCAGGTGAAAGCGGGCTTCGCCGATCGTGCGGTCGCCGCGCTCGCGCTCGCGACGCTCCAGGTCTTCGATGGGCGCGTGCACTCCGACCCAGAAGATGTCCAGATGCGCGGTTTGCCTTCTGATATCGTCGGCCCAGCTCTTCTCCTCGACGATGTGCTCGACGATCAGGTCGTTGCCGGCCTCGGCGAAGGCTGCGATCGAGCGATGAAATCCGTCGAAGAACCTCGCGCGTTCGCCGCGCATTCCAGGATGCATGCCGCGCCTAAGGACCCGAAATCCGGCGTCGGCAAGCTGGTCGGAGGCATAGTAACAAAAGGGCTCCGGGAGGATTTCCCGGAGCGCCTTTGCCAGCGTTGACTTTCCGGCACTCGACGTGCCGTTCAGAAAGATAATTCGTCCGTGCTGCATGCCCGTTTGATTTCAGCTGAAGATCAAGGCAGCGCCGGCTAGAGCCGTGAGACCGCCGAGGACGCGGGCAAGCAGGCCGCCGCCGGAGAGGCGCTGAAGGGCGATGCCGAGGCCGATGCCGGCCACGTGCAGCGCGGCGGTGGCGAGGATGAAGCCGACCGAGAAGGCAAGCGCCCCGGCGCTACCGAGTTCGCCGCCATGGGCATGGCCGTGGAAGAGGGCGAAGACGCCGACGATCGCAGCGGATGCTGCCGTGTCGAGCCGCACCGCCATGGCAACAAGCAGGCCGAGTGCCACCACCGAGGCGAGGATCGCCGGCTCGACGAAGGGCAGGCCGACACCGGCAACCGCCAGCGCGAAGCCCGCTGCCATCATCGCGACGAAGGCCGCCGGCACGACGACGAGCGCCCGGCCGCCGATCTGCGCCGCCCAGAGGCCGACGGCGACCATGACGAGGATATGGTCAAGTCCGAACAGCGGATGCGAGAAGCCGGCGGCAAACGAGCCGTGCTCTGCCGGATTGAGATGGGCGAAGGCGGGTGCGGCGGAGGCGATCAGCGCGGCAGTGGCGATCAGGATGCGTCTGTTCATGCGTGTCCCCATGGATCGGCGGGACCTGGGAGGCTGGCCCCACTCTTGAGTGTTTGACGCGACCGATCTTATTGGCCTCCGTCCCCCTGTCTATACGGCATTTGGCGGTAGGTGTTTTTACCATAAGCATAGTCGACCTTGCTGCTTTGTCGCCGCTTCGGTTTGTTGCATTGTCTTCGGGGTCGAGTCGCATTATCTGACTTTGACTGAAGACTTCATGAGACGCCGGAGAAAAACGGATGATGAACGACGACGAGGACGACAAGAAGACCGAATTGCCGCTCGGCAAGGAAACGGAGGCGAACCTTTTCAAGTCGCGTTCGATTTTCATCTACGGGTCGATCAATCAGGAACTGGCGCAGAAGGTCTGCTCGCAGCTCGTGGCGCTTGCCGCCGCCAGCGACGAAGACATCCGCATCTTCGTCAATTCGCCGGGCGGCCATGTCGAATCGGGCGACAGCATCCACGACATGATCAAGTTCGTGAAGCCGAAGGTCTGGACCATCGGCACCGGCTGGGTCGCTTCCGCCGGCGCGCTGATCTTTGTCGGCGCTCCCAAGGAGCGTCGCATTTGCCTGCCGAACACCCGCTTCTTGCTTCACCAACCGTCGGGCGGCACCCGCGGCATGGCGTCGGACATCGAGATCCAGGCACGCGAAATCATCAAGATGAACGATCGCCTGAACAAGATCTTCGCCGACGCAACCGGCCAGCCGGTCGAGAAGATCGCCAAGGACACGGACCGCGATTACTGGCTTTCTGCTGAGGAAGCGAAGTCCTACGGCCTCGTTTCGCGGATCATCTCGTCTGCTGCGGACATCTGAGTTCGCAAGCAAGTCAAGGATTTGGAGGGCATCGGCATTTCGCCGGTGCCCTTTTCTTTTTGCGGTGATCCTTGCCATCGCGTGGCTTGCTCCACTCTGGCAAGCCGTGTATAGGCTTTGAGCATGACCAAGGCTGACGCATATCGGATCGCCTCGATCCCCGCCGGACACGATACCAATCGTGCGCCGTCGCGCGCCTTCGCCTCGCTTCTTCTTCTCGGCCTTACTCGCGGTTGCCGGGTTCGCTGAGGAGCGCCCGGCGGCCGAAAAGCCACGCCGGCGGATGCTCCTCGACCCCATCAAGTGTTTTAGGATAAAGGCGCGTTCGGCGCGGCATTAGCCATCGCAATCCGATCCCCGATCGGGTATGGCAAGGCGGCCAGGACGTCCAGTGATGAAGAGAAGCTGCAATGATCCAGAAATCCCATCCCGTTAAGATTGGCATGCCGGAAGCGGCGGTGAAGTACCAGGCCTATCCGCAGATCGCGCTCACCGACCGCACCTGGCCGTCGAAGACGATCACCAAGGCGCCGATCTGGTGCTCGGTCGACCTGCGTGACGGCAACCAGTCGCTGGTCGACCCGATGGGGCACGATCGCAAGGCCCGCATGTTCCAGCTGCTGCTCGACATGGGCTTCAAGGAAATCGAAATCGGTTTCCCCTCGGCCTCGCAGACCGATTTCGATTTTGCCCGCTGGTGCATCGAGGAAGGCAATGTCGCCAAGGATGTGTCGCTGCAGGTGCTGGTGCAGTGCCGGCCCGAGTTGATCACCCGCACCTTCGAAGCGCTGGAAGGCGCGCACCAACCGATCGTGCATTTCTACAATTCGACGAGTGAACTGCAGCGCCGCGTGGTGTTTGCCAAGGACGTGCGCGGCATCAAGCAGATTGCGACCGACGCCGCCAAGATGATCACCGACATGGCGGCCAAGGCCGGCGGCGGCTACCGCTTCGAGTATTCGCCGGAAAGCTTTACCGGCACCGAGCTCGAAGTGGCCTTGGAGATCTGCAACGCCGTCACCGAGATCGTCAAGCCGACGCCAGACAACAAGCTGATCCTGAACCTGCCCTCGACCGTCGAGATGGCGACGCCGAACATCTATGCCGACCAGATCGAATGGATGTGCCGCAACCTCGACAACCGCGAAAGCCTGATCATCTCGCTGCACCCGCACAACGACCGCGGCACCGGCATCGCCGCCACCGAATTGGGCCTGATGGCTGGCGCCGACCGCGTCGAAGGCACGCTGTTCGGTAATGGCGAGCGCACCGGCAACGTCGATGTCGTGACGCTGGCGCTGAACATGTTCACGCAGGGCGTCGATCCGCAGCTCGACTGCTCCGATATCGAGCGGATCAAGGAAGTCTACGAATACTCCAACCAGATGGTCATTCCCGAGCGCCATCCTTATGTCGGCGAACTGGTCTACACGGCCTTCTCCGGCTCGCACCAGGATGCGATCAACAAGGGCATGAAGGCGATCAAGACCGCCAACAAGCCGCTCTGGGAAGTGCCGTACCTGCCGATCGATCCGCGTGACGTCGGCCGCTCCTACGAGGCGATCATCCGCATCAACTCGCAGTCGGGCAAGGGCGGCATCGCCTACATCCTGCAGGAAGACTACGGCATCAACCTGCCGCGCAACCTCCAGGTCGAGTTCCGCGAGGACATCCAGCGCATCACCGACGAGGAAGGCAAGGAGCTGCCGTCCAAGCGCATCTACGAGCGCTTCATCGAGCGCTACGTCGAGCAGCCGGGCGCGCGCATCAAGTTCGTCGACCATCACACTTATCCGGTGGGCGAGCACAAGGGCGTGCGCGTGGTGGCGGCCGAGATCACCGACAATGGCGAGGTCAAGCGCATCGAAGGCAAGGGCACCGGCCCGATCGACGGCTTCATCAATGCGCTGTCGATCTATCTCGGCATCGACCTCTCGGTTGCGGATTACTCCGAGCACTCGCTGCAGCACGGCTCGAACGCAGCCGCGATCGCCTATGTCGAGATGGAGCACCCGGGTGGCAAGCTGTTCGGCGCCGGTATCAACACCAACATCGTTGCCGCCTCGCTCGAAGCGATCGTTTCGGCGGCAAACCGCGTATTCGAGATGAAGCGCGGCTGATACGCTTTAGCGTGACGAATGAAGCCGCGTCGGGGAAACCCGGCGCGGCCTTTTCGTTTCAGGGGTAGGGGATGCCGTCGATCTCAGATCGTCGCGGCGACGGCTTCGGCGATGTCCTGCATGCCGACATGGGAAGACGGGCCGACGAGCACGAACGAGGCGCCGCCTCGCTGCCAGGAGACCATGCCGAGATCGTCGCGGATGCTCTCGTCGAACTGCTCCGCCTGCGGGCCGGTGGTGTTCTTGAGGAAACAGATCGCGAAGATTTCGCCTTCGGTGCTTCGGTAGACGAGCTGCGCCACGGGCTTGCCGTTGGCGACGAGCAGCCGGGCGCCCTCGAAGGTCAGGCCCTTGCCGGAAAGCTGCGGCACCTTGAAGGGAACGCCGACGCTTGCGGCAAGCCAGGTCTCGATCTTCGGTCCCTCTGTCGCCGGGACCTCGACCAGATGCTCCTTCTGCCGCGAATAGATGCGGTGATAGTCGGCGATGTCGTCGAGCCAGCCACGCGCCGCGGCGAGCTTGGTCGGCTCGCTCCCGGTGTTCGCCGTCCCGACGATGAAGCCGGCGCCGCCGCCGAGCAGCAGCAGGGCCACCGATGCGGCAAGCATGCGCGGCCAGACCCGCGCGTGCCGGACAGTGGTCGTCGTTGCCGCAATCCGCTCGGTCTTCGGATTGACCCCTGGACCCTGCTTGATTTGCCGGACAAGAGCGAGCGGCACGGGATCGTGCAGGAAATCCTCGAAGGCGGTATCGCCGAAGCTGCTGCCGGCCTTCAGCCTCTCGAACAACGCCTTGGCGTCCTCGTCGCGGGCGAGAATCGCGTCGAGTTCGGTTCGTTCAGCTTCGCCGATCTCGCCGTCGATATAGGCAGAAAGGCGCACTTCGAGCGCTTGACCCCTTGTCTGTTGCAACGGTCAGGCCCTCCTTTCGGTATTCTCTGAGATCATCGCCGCGAGCCTGAGGCGCGCGGTCGACAGTCTGCTCATGACTGTGCCGATCGGAATGCCCAGGATATCGGCGGTCTCGCGATAGCTGTGGCCTTCGACATTAACCAGCAGGAACACGCTCGCCAGTCCCTCGGGCATCGACAGGATCATCTTCTGCAACTGATTGGCGTAGACGGCTTTTTCGGCCGACGGCTCGATGCTGAGTTCGTCATGTCCGAGCGCATCGACGGTGCCGCTGCCGGTGCGAACCTTGCGCTTGCGGATTTCGTCGACCCAGAGATTGCGCGTCATCGCGTAGACCCAGCTTTCCAGCCGGCCCTCTCCGTTCCAGAGGTGGCTGCGGGTGATCGCGCGCTCGCAGGCTTCCTGGACGAGGTCGTCGGCGTCATTGGCATTACGCGTCAGCGTCATCGCGAAACGGCGCAATTTGGGCAGCAGGCTGACCAAGTCGCGTCTGAAGTCCTTCGTTTCTGCCGCTGGACGCATTTCTCTTCCAATGAAACGTGCCGGATCATGCATTTATTCGCCGTGCTGCGCACGAGCGGATGATATGAAACATTTGCTCCTTAGTCTGCAAGGGAAGTCCCGGAACGGAAAGCAAATTCTGCTGCTTCATGGCGCCTTTTCCCAAAAAGCTTTCGCTTGCCCGCGGCCGTTAATCACGCGTTTCGTTACCGTTAACTGCAATGGTGGCCGGAGATCGCGTCAAAGTTCGGCCCGAATCTGGCCGGACCTCATGCACAACTGCAGGTCGACGTCGGGGATACGCCAATGAACGCACAGCATCGCAATGGCATGAGTATTGTCAGGTTTGTCGGGAGACATTGTGGCGGACGCCGCATTCGGGGAGGTGCGGCCGTCATTCGCACGGCAGCGCTGGTGCCTTTGTTTGCGGGGCTCGCCGCCTGCCAGAGCGCCCAGGTCATGGAAACGGGGTCTCTATCGTCCTACAAGGATTTCGTTGCCAGCGACGGGATGGTGACCAAGACGAAGTACCGGGTGGATTCTGCTGCCACCAAGAACGTCAAGACGGTGCATGTGATCCCGACGACCTTTGCCGCCACCGCGGATCTCGACAAGCTCGGGGATCCGCAAAAGAAGCTGGTGGCCACGACGATCGACCGGTCGCTCTGCGAAGCCCTGAGCGAGCAATTCGACGTCGTGCCGATCTCCAAGCCCGCCGACATGGCGGTGCGCTCCGTGATCAGCAAGGTCAAATCGACCAATGCAGTCGTCGCCGGCGTGTCGACCGTCACCTCGGCCGTCGCTCCGATCCCGGTTCCGCGCATTCCCATCGGCCTTGGAAGTCTCGCGGTCGAGGCGGAGGCATTCGACCCAATGGGCAAGCAGATCGCCGGGCTGGCATGGGCGCGTGGCGCCAACATCCTCACCAACGGGTCCCGCGCCTCGACGGCCGCCGACGCCTTCGAGCTTGCAGGCGACTTCTCAAGCGACTTCAGTGCGCTGCTCGAAAAATCGGGTGACCCGATGAAGTCCGATTTTGAGCTGCCGTCGATGAAGAGCGTCAAGAACAGCGTTGCCTATGCCGTCACCGGCAAACCCACCGATCCGGATTGCGCCGTGTTCGGCAAGGGATCCGGTCTCGGCGGCATCGCCGGCGGCGCGCTCGGCCTGCCGCCGGAATGGTCGGAGAAGAAGAACGAGGCAAAGTCGATTGCTGACGGCACGACGGGAAGCGGTCCCTCAGCAGGCGGGGCGAAGGGAAATGCAGCCAAGGCAAGCGAGCCCAAAAAGAACGGGCCGGCGGCAAGCGGGTCGAAGAAAACCTAGCGTCCCAGTGCGTGTCCGTGGCACGTCGGATCGAGGGCGGCGCCTGGCGCCGCCCGTCCATGTTACCGCCCGGTCAGTACTGGCGGACGCCGCCGAGCGACTGCAGCAGGGCGCGGTAAGCCCAGGTGTTTTCGCCGCCGCGGTCGCGGATCTCGACGAGTTGCACACGCGCTTCCTCGACGCGGCCCTGTTCGATCAGCGCCTGGCCCATGTAGGAGCGGGCGAGGATGTAGTTCTCGTCAGCCTGGAGCGCGCGTTTGTAGTACTGCATGCCGAGTTCCATGCGCCCGGCCTTGCGGTTGGCATAGCCGAGGTAGTTGAGCACCCGGGCGCTCTGCTGGTCCTTGACGGCGCCGAGCACCCTGATCGAATTTTCATACTGGCCGGCATAGGCGAGTTCGCGGGCAGCCTGGAACAGGATATCGTCGCCAAGGTCGCTCTTCTTGGCGTCAACGCAGGCCTTTTTCTTGGCGTCCCACACCTTGCCGTCGGTGCATTCGCTGGTCGTCTTGGTTTTCTTCGGCGGTTCGCTCGTATCCTCGCCGGCGGCCATCACCGCATGCGCCATGAAGCTGGTTGCCCCGGCGGCAAACAGGGCGAAAACGAGGTTCTTGTGGTTCATCATGCCATCTCCCATTGCTGGCGCATGACCGCGAAAGCCTCGCGCTGTTTCAAACGACTGCGTGTCCTGCATTCGCGCAGAGGCGGGCGCGCTGCCATGCGGCGGCGGACCGGAGTATGACGCAGCAGGGCCGGGGTTTATTCGCCGGGCGATGAATTTTCTGCGGAGGGAGGCTGCGTTCGCCTAGAAGCGTGTGGTTTCGGCGAGCGACACCGTGGTGGCATCGTCGTTCAGGGCGTAGCGCTCGCGCGTCAGGTGCCAGTTCCCGGCTTCACCGGCGACGGTGAACAGGTTGTAGGCTGCCGGCGGCTTGTGGCCGCCAGGACCTTGCGAGGCCGAGGCGATGCCGACAACCGGGACAGGGGCATGCTGGCCCTTCAGCCAATAGACAGTGTTGAGGTGCGTGTGGCCGTGGATCACGAGTTCGGCGCCGCCGGACGAGATCGTCGCAGCAAAGCGGCGAATGCCGATCATGCGCTTGTGCATGGAGGTTGCGCCGCGGATCGGCGGATGGTGGATCATAACGATGCGAAAGAGCCCGGCTTCGCCGGCTTGTCTCAGCAGATTGACGGTGGCGCGGGCCTGGCGCTGGCCGAAATAGCCGCTGGCGGCAAAGGGCGGGGTCGCAACGGCGGTCGAGCAGCCGATCAGCGCCACCGGGCCGCGCACGCGCATGTAGGGAAAGCAGCGGTGCCGGTCATGCCAATGCGCCGGCGCATCGTCGCCGCGCATATAGGGATACCAGGCACGGGTGGTCTTCTCGTAGGCGCCCGGAACATAGGCGTCGTGGTTGCCCGGAACGACGGAGATGTTTTCCGGCTTGCCCGCATCCTCCAGCCATTCGGTGACCGCCTTGATCTCGAGCGAGGAGGCGAGATTGACGAGATCGCCCGTCATCGCCAGATGGTCCGGATCCTTCTTCTCGATGTCGGCCAGCAGGGTGTCGAGCGTACCGGTGAAGAGATGGCGGCTGCGGTTGCGGTGCCAGTTGACGAAACCGGTGATGCGCTTGGAAGCGAGTTCCCTGAGGGATAGCTCGGGCAAGGGCCCGAGGTGGACGTCGGAAATATGGGCGAGTTTGAACATCGACCCCGTCTAGCGCATATTCCGGCCGAGGGGAATCAGGTCGCCCGATGAATCGCGTGTGGCCGGGACGAGGAAGGAAAAAACGCCTGGAACAAGATCGGCCACCGGAGATGCGGCGCTGGTATCTCCGGCTGCTGATGTGGCTTGCGCATGGCTATTACGCTGTTGCGCGTGGCATGACGATGGGTGTGCGGGCGGCCTGTTTCGATGGCGAGGGCCGCGTTTTCCTCGTCCGCCACTCCTACCTGCCGGGCTGGCACCTGCCGGGCGGAGGGCTCGACCGCGACGAGGCCTCGATCGACGGCTTGCTGCGGGAGTTGCGCGAGGAGGGGAACCTCGAAGTTTCGGCGCCGCCGGTGCTCATCCAGGTCTACTACAACAGGCGCACGAGCCGCCGCGACCACGTCGTCTTCTACCGCTGTGACGGTGTCAGCCAGAGCGCGCCGAAAACGCCCGATCTCGAGATTTCCGAAAGTGGCTTCTTCGCACTGGACGCGCTGCCTGACGACACCACGCCGGCAACACGCCGCCGGCTTGCGGAACTTGCCGGCGGCATCGCAATCGATCGCTACTGGTAGCGATCGATTGCCCTTTCAGTGCAGTGTTACAGCGCCTCGCGGCCGTGCGGGGCGGTGAGGTCGAGCACCGGGCCCACCGGCACGACGCCGGTCGGGTTGATGGTCGTGTGGCTGCGGTAGTAGTGCTCCTTGATGTGGCGCATGTCGACCGTCTCGGCCACGCCCGGCACCTGATAGAGTTCCCGCAGATACCCTTGGAGGTTCGGATAGTCGGCGATCCGGCGGATGTTGCACTTGAAGTGGCCGACATAGACAGGATCGAAGCGCACCAGCGTCGTGAATAGCCGCCAGTCGGCCTCGGTGAGGCGGCTGCCGGTGAGGTAACGGTGCGAGCCGAGGCGCTCTTCCAGCTTGTCCAGCCGGGCAAAGAGTGCCGTCACACTTTCCTCGTAGGCGGATTGCGTGGTGGCAAAGCCTGCCTTGTAGACGCCGTTGTTGACGTCGTTGTAGACGTCGGTGTTCATCGCATCGATCTCGCCGCGGAGCTCTTCCGGATAGAAATCGAGCGTCGAGCCGGTCAGGCCATCGAAGGCGGAGTTGAACATCCGGATGATCTCGGAGGATTCATTCGAAACGATGGTGTTCTGCTTCTTGTCCCAGAGGACGGGCACGGTCACGCGGCCGGAATAGTTGGCATCGGCGCGGGTATAGACCTGCCACAGCGCCTTCGAGCCGAAGAGATGATCGCCGGTGCCGATGCCGCCGTCCTTGAATTCCCAGCCCTGGGTGAGCATCAGCGGATCGACTACGGAAACGGAGATCAGGTCCTCGAGCTTTTTCAGCTTGCGGAAGATCAGTGTACGATGGGCCCATGGGCAGGCGAGCGAAACATAGAGGTGATAGCGATCGGCCTCGGCCTTGAAGCCGGCGTCGCCGCTCGGGCCGGCCGACCCGTCCGCCGTCACCCAGTTGCGGAACTGCGAAGCGCTGCGCTTGAAGTGGCCGTTCGTTGCCACCGTGTCGTACCAGACGTCCTGCCAGACGCCATCTACCAACCTGCCCATCGGACAAACTCCTTCGTGATCGTTGCGTCAATAGATAGCGCTTCCAGCGACATTCGATAGGTGGCGAAATCGGAACAGTGCGTTTTAGGCTTTGACAGAGGGCAAATTTCTGCTATCGGCGATTTCACAACTTTTTTCGTGTCTGGAAGAATCCGCACAGATGATGTTCTCGGGAAACCTGCGACGACGCTGATGCTGCCAACGCCCTCATCGGGCGAAGCCATCCCTATGTCTGTTCGCATGCCTGGTTTCTCGATCTCATGAAAAAGCACGATCTCGTCTATCTGACCGAAGACGCGTCCCATGACGCAGCCATCGAAATCATCAACGAAGAAGCTTTCGGCCCCGGCCGGTTTGCCCGGGCGGCCGCGCGCATCCGCGAGCAGGGGCCGCATGACCGGTCGCTGTCCTTCATCTGCGCCGACAATGGCGAGACGATCGCATCGGTCCGGATGACGCCGGTCATGGCGGGCTCGATCAAGGGCCACCTGCTCGGACCGCTCGCCGTCAGGCCGTCGCACAAGAACCAGGGCATCGGCCGGGAACTGGTGCGTATCGCGGTCGAGGCGGCGCGGCGCAAGGGCTCACACGCGGTGATCCTTGTCGGCGATCCGCCCTATTACCAGCCGCTCGGCTTCGAGAAGGTGCGTTACGCGGCACTCGAGTTCCCTGGGCCGGTCGACCCGGCGCGGGTGCTCGTCGTGCCGATGGCAGAGGGTGTGCATGCCGGACTTGCCGGCGTTATCTCCTGGCGGGATGATAGGCTGATGCAGGCGGAGCCGATTGCGTTGCCGCTGGCCGTCTGATCCCGGACCTTATCGCGCGACGAGCGATTTCTTCAGAAACACCCGGGTTCGGCCAACAGGGAAATCCGGCAGTTCACCGAAGGCCGCATAGCCCTGACGCTCGTAGGCGCGCAGGGCCTGCGGGTTGAAGGTGTCGATCCAGGCGCTGTGGCAGCCGCGATTGCGCGCTTCGTCCTCGGCCGCCTGGAGCAACTTGCCGGCAAGCCCCTGTCCGCGAAGATCTTCCGGTAACCACAGCCATTGCACGAATAGCCAGCCCCAGCCGGTGTAGCCGTTCAGGCCGCCGCAGGCTCCCTGTGCCTCGGGGCCGCCGACAAGGACGGCGAGGGGGCGTCGCTCCGACGGGCCGACGTCGGCGGCGTTGAAGGCTGCAAGACCGTTGCCGATTGCTTCGATCGCCTCGGGCGGCGGGGCGTCGGTGACGACGAACATCGGCCTTTACCTTTCGACACGGCGCATGCTGAAGACATCCAGGCGGTCTTCGCCGACATCCGTCTCGTCGAGCTGCCAGCCGAGACGCTCGTAGAAGGCGCGCTTGCCCGAGAGGGCGCAAAGATGCACGGCTTCGGCGCCGGTATCGAGCGCCGCCTGCGCTGCCTTCAGCACGATGTCGCCGCCGATACCTGCCCCGCGGAACGGCGGATCGACCCAGACGGCAGCGACCCACGGCGTGAGATCCGGTCGCTCCTCAAGATCGGAGGCGATGACCGAGGCGGTGCCGACGAAACGGTCGCCGGCATGCGCCACCAGACACAGCGGCTCGGCACCGTCGGCAAGGCTCGCCTGAAGCAGGCCGGTAATGTGTTCCAGCGGAAAGCCATGCGGTTCCCACCAGGCGCGCCAGACGCGGTCGGCCACGGCATCGAAGAAATGTGGTGCGTCGCGAAGGTCGCTGACGACCATGCTGCTGTCGCTCATCGTCCCTCGCGATACCAGGTGGCGGAAATCAGCAGCAGCAGCGCCGCAAGACCAAGGAAGCCGGTAAACAGCGGCACTGAATTGACGCCCTTCAGCACGGTTTCGTCGGTCATGCGGATCGAGAGCCGCTGGTCGTCTGCCGCTCGGATCGAGCCCCTGACCGGCAGAACCGTGGGCAGGTCGAGCGGTCCATCGGCACTTGCGAGGCGCCGCACGATGCCCTTGGTCTTTTCCGCCCAGGGACGCAGCTTGTCCTCGGTCGAGATCGCGGCCTTGAATTCCGGAGCGTTGGGGTCGCCGACATGGGCAAGAGCCGTGAGGTCGCCGTTCGACATCTCGAAGAGCCCGGTTTCCGTGGTGGCGACTTCGGCCGAGTAGAGGCCCGGCTGGCGTTCGGTCAGCTTGACGTCCTGCTTCCCGCCGGAGGGAGCGACCAGCGTCACCGGACCCGGATCGCCATCGATCGTCTGGCGGGTGATTTCGAGCGTCCGGCCGCGCGCGCGTGCCGTTAGCGCCTCTTCTTCGAGCGAGGGCTCCTGCATCAGCCAATGGGCGGTGCGGCGATAGAGCGACACGTGGGGTCCGCCGCCTTCGAAGCCGCGAGCCCAGAGCCAGCCCTGATCGGAGAGCAGCATGGCGACGCGGCCCTTGCCGACACGGTTGAGCACCAGCAGCGGTTTGCCGTCGGCCGCTTCCATGACCGTATGGCCCTGCGGTCGGTTGACGTCCACGGTGCGGAACCAGCGGCCCCAATGCGGCGGCTCGCTGTCGGAGCCTTCCAGACCGCGGGTCACCGGATGCTTCTTTCCTTCCTCCGACAGGCGCGGGAAGAAGGCCTTTTCGTTCATGACGCCCGTCGGCGCGGCCGGCAGCACTGCCTCAAGCGGTGTCGCTGCAATCGAATCGTCACCGGCATGTTCGGGACCTGCCGCAATTAGCAGCGCGCCACCGTTCTCCACATATTGCGCGATGTTGTCGTAGTAGAGGATCGGCAACAGACCGCGGTGCTGGTAGCGGTCGAGGATGATCAGATCGAACTCGTTGATCTTGTCGACGAAGAGTTCGCGCGTCGGAAAGGCGATCAGCGATAGCTCGTTGATCGGCGTGCCGTCCTGCTTTTCCTGCGGACGCAGAATGGTGAAATGTACGAGATCGACGGCCGCATCGGATTTCAAGAGGTTGCGCCAGGCGCGTTCACCGGCATGCGGCTCGCCGGAGACCAAGAGCACGCGCAGGTTCTCGCGAATGCCGTCGAGCACGTGGACCGCGCGGTTGTTGGCCGTCGTCACTTCGCCCGGAACGGCATCGACGGCGAATTCGAGCACGTTGTTGCCGCCGCGCGGAACGTTGAAGGCGAACGGGACGTCCGTGCCGGGCTCGGCGCGCTCGCGGGCGATCTCGTTGCCGTTGAGGCGGATCGTGACTTCGGCGCTGCCGCCGGGTGCCGCCCCGTCGTCGACCACCCGGAACGAGAGCTTCTGTTCCTCACCGACGATGCCGAAGCGCGGCGGGTTGATCAGTTCGACACGCCGGTCGAATTCATCGGGCTTGCCGGTGATCAGCCCGTGCACGGGCGCGTCGAAACCGAGCGCGCGAGCGACATCGGGCACATCGTGGATCTGGCCATCGGTGACGAAAATGGCGCCGCCGATGCGCGCCGGGGGAACGTCAGACAGCGAGGAGGCAAGCGCGCCAAAGAGATTGGTCGACGGCGAGACATCTGCCGGATCGGTGTTTGCCTCGATGATCCGCGGCTCGATCAGCGGTATGGCCGCCAGCCGTTCCTTCAGGCCCTCGACGGCGCGATCGGTCTGCGCGGTGCGGTCGCCGTTCCGCTGGCTCTGGCTGCGGTCGACGACGACGGCGACGATGGTCGAGAGCGGATCGCGCAGCTCCACGAAAATGGAGGGGTTGGCGATCGCCAGTCCGAGCGCTGCGAGTGCGGCCAGGCGCAGCCAGGCGCCGCGCACCTTCTGCCAGAGGCCATAGGCGATGAACAGCGCCGCGATTGCGAGCAGCGGGACGAAGTAGATCCACGGGATCAGCGGGGCAAAGCCATAGGTCATCGATCGGCCCTCACTGTCCAAGCCTTTGCAGAAGGTCCGGCACGTGAACCTGATCGGCCTTGTAGTTGCCCGTCAGCATATACATCATGATGTTGACGCCGGCGCGGTAGGCATATTCGCGCTGCATCTCGTCCGGCGGCACTGTCGGCAGGAGCGGTGCGCCATTGACGTCCACGGCCCAGGCACCGGCAAAATCGTTGCCGGTGATCATGATCGGCGTGACGCCGTCGCCGCCGCGCACGGGGCGATTGCTGCGGTCTTCGTCGTCATTGGGGGCGGCCTCGACCCAGAGCTGGCTTTCCGCATAGCGCCCGGGGAAGTTCGAAAGCAGATAGAAGGCCTTCGTCAGCACGTGGTCGGAGGGCACCGGCTCCAGCGGCGGAATGTCGAGCCCGCTCAGCATCGCCTGCAGGCGCTGCACGTTGGGACTGTCGCCGGCGTCCGACGGTGTCAGCGAGGAAAACTGGTCGCGCGTGTCGAAGAGCACGGTGCCGCCGTTGCGCATATAGGCGTCGATCCGGCTCATGACCCGGCTGCTCGGCATCGGGGCGGTGGCCGAAACCGGCCAGTAGATGATCGGATAGAAGGCCAGTTCGTCCTGTTCGAGGTCGACGCCGACGGGCGCTCCTGGTTCGAGCGCCGTCCGGTAGGTCAGATAGTTGCTGAGGCCGATGAGGCCCTGTTCGGAGAGGCGGTCGACCTCCTGCTCGCCGGTGATGACGTAGGCGAGATGGGTCGTGTCCAGCCGCTGCAGCGTCTGCTCGTCGCTCGGCTGGCTGTCCTGCGCATGTGCGATCGCCGGGGCGAGAGCGGCTACAAGGCCGAGCGTCGCAAGGCCAAGGGTTGCGACCAGTGCCGCGGTCGCGGCGCCGCGGCCTGCGCGCCGGCGCAGCCCGGCGAGACCGCCGGCCATGTAGAGAACGATCAGCGTATCGAGGACGAAGAGCGCCAGCGCCAGCCCGAAGAGGTAGGGTCGGATCGAGAAGGGCCGGGCGCCCTCCAGTCCTTCGGCCCGCGCTCCGACGAGATTGCCTGTAATCGGGGTGAGCTTGCCGCCGTCAGGCAGCAGATTGTTGGCGACGAAACCTTCCTCCGAGCCGTAGAGGCCGGGGGGGGTGTCGGCGGAAACGGTGGGCGCGATGCCGGGTGCGATTTCGAGCGGTCGAGCGCTGCCGGTGTCGCCGGTCAGTTCGCCGCGGGCGCTCACCAGGCGATAGGGGGGCAACGTCTGTGCCTTGCTTGGCTGATCGCCGGCAACGCCGCCGGCGCGCGACAGCTGGATGGAGCGGCGCAGCATGTCGACGAACGAGCCGGAGATCGGCAGGTTCGACCAGTTCGGATCGGCGCTCACGTGGAAGAGCACGATGCGGCCGCGGCCGCGCTCGGCGGTCGTCACCAGCGGTGTGCCGTCGGCGAGGTTGGCCCAGGTCCGCTCCGTGAGATCGGGTGTCGGTTGCGCCAGCACCTGGCGCTTTACCAGCACGTCACGCGGGCGTTCCAGTCCGGCAAAGGGGCTCGAGGACGGATAGTCGGCAAGCGGCTGCGGTTCCGACCAGGAAAGCGCGCCGTCGAGCGTACGCTCGCCCTGCCGGAGCACGACCGGTACGAGCGGGTCGTCGGCGGGCGCGCCGGCGAGCCTCGGGCCGGCGAAGCGCACCAGCATGCCGCCATTTTCCAGCCAGCGTGTGACCAGCGGGTAGCTTTCGTCCGGCAGACGGCCGACGTCGGCCATGACGAGGATCGACGGATTTTGCGCCAGAAGCTCGGCGATTGCCTTCCCGACCGCCTCTTCGCGGGGTTCGATCAGGTCGGCATGCGGCTCGAGCGCGCGCTTGATGTAGTAGAGCGGCGAAAGCAGCGGCTGCGACTGATGAACCTCGCCGCTGAGCAGCGCGACCCGGCGGCGGCGGTTGCCGTCATCGAGCAAGTGCAGGCCGCCGGCCGTCGCCTGGCCCTCGATCGTCAGACGTGCGAAGTCGTTGCGCAGCTCGAAGGGCGCCTTCAGCAAGGCATCCGCCGTCGTGGCGCCCGTCGCGAAGCGAAGCTCGCCCTCGGCGATCGCCGTGCCGCGAATGTCACGGGCAAGCACGTAATAGGCGCGTGGCTCGCCGAGCGGCAGGCGCGAGGCGGTAACCCGCATTCCGTCGTTTTCGTTGGTCGCTGCCGTTAGCGCGATGGCGCTTTCCGCATTGCCCTCGACCCGGCGGACATTCGTAGCGCCGAGCTCTGCGATCTGCTGCATCGTCCCGCCATTCGACGCTTCGATGCCGTCGCTGAGGAAGGCGAGGGTGCCGGGCGGAGAGCCGGCAAGCGCGGCCTTTATGGCAGCGAGTGCCCGCTCTCGGTCGGCCGGCAGCGGTTGCGGCTGGGCGGCGGCCAGGCGGTCGCGCGCCGCGGCGGCGGAAGCGGGCGTCGCGTCGTGCTGGCGGTCGGTGGTAAAGACGATCGAAACGGGAAGCTCCTTGGCTTCCGCGTCGTCGATCAGCGCACCGGCGGCTTCGACCCGCTGGTTCCAGTCGGAGACCGTCGCCCAGCTATTGTCGATGACGAGGGCAAGCGGACCGGCTGACGAAAGCGTGTTCTGCCGCGGGTTGATCACCGGATCGGCGATCGCAAGGATAAGGGCGGCGGCCATCAGCATGCGCAACAGCGTCAGCCACCACGGGCTTTGCGCCGGGGTCTCCTCACGCTTCATCACCGACGCGAGGATGCGCAGCGGCGGGAAGACTTCGGCCGACGGCCTTGGCGGCGTCATGCGCAGCAGCCACCAGATGACCGGCAGGGCAACCAGGGCGGCAAGGATGGCCGGATTGGTGAAGAGGAAGGCGAGGCCGCTCATAGCTGGCCTCCGTGGGTCGCGCGTCCCGGCATGCCGGAGAGATAGGTGTGCACGGCGACGAGCGCCTCGGAGGCGGGCCGGTCGGTCTTGTGCGGGGTGAAGGTCCAGCCGAGATGGCGCAGCGTCACGCCCAGCGTGTCGCGGCGGCCAATATAGGCGCGCTGATAGTCTTCACGCAGCACTTCGGCGCGGCCGGCGGTCAGCTTCTCGCCGGTCTCCGGGTCGGTGAATTCGGTCCGGCCGGAATAGGGAAACACTTCTTCGGCCGGGTCGGCGATCTCGACCACATGGCCGCGCAGGCCGCGTCTGGCCAGCGGGCCGAGGCGGTCCATGATCTTTTCGGCAGGATCGAGAAAATCGCCGATCAGCACGAGGTCGCTGGCGCTGCGGATCATTCCGGTTTCCGGCAGGCCCTCGGCAAGTGGGCTCAGCATGATGGCGGTCGCCAGCCGTTCGGCGGCGTTGCGCGCCGAGACCGGCTCCATGATGCCCGGGCAGCCGATGCGCTCGCCCGAGCGCGCGAGGATTTCGGCGAGCGCCAGCATCAGTACCAGCGCACGGCTCTCCTTGGACACGGTGCCGAGCTTCGACTTGTACATCATCGACGGCGAAAGATCGGCCCACAGCCAGATGGTGTGGGCGGCTTCCCATTCGCGGTCGCGCACGTAGGTATGGTCGTCACGGGCAGAACGCCGCCAGTCGATGCGCGACATGCTCTCGCCGTCCGAATAGGGCCGGAACTGCCAGAAATTCTCGCCGATGCCGCGCTTGCGCCGGCCATGCCAGCCGGAAATTACGGTGTTGGCGATCCGTCGCGCCTCGACCAGGCAATCGGGTACGAGCATGGCGCGCTGCTGCGCTCGTGAAAGCACTTCACTGGCGGGAGTACGCGAGACTATGTGCCCGACGGTGGCCATGCGTCAGCCTCTGGCCTGCTTCACCAGATCGGCGACGACGTCGCGCACGGTCATGCCTTCGGCGCGGGCGGCGAAGGTCAGCGCCATGCGGTGCTGAAGCACCGGTTCGGCCAGCGCCAGGATATCGTCGATCGAAGGCGCCAGACGGCCGTCGTAGAGCGCGCGGGCACGGGCGCAGAGCATCAGCGCCTGGCCGGCGCGCGGGCCTGGCCCCCAGGCGACGTTCTTGTCGGTCGCAGCATTACCGTTGCCCGGACGGGCGGAGCGCACCAGCGAAAGGATCGCGTCGACCACCTTCTCGCCGACCGGCATCTGGCGGATGAGGCTCTGGATCTGCAGCAGCCGGGCGGCATCGATGACCGGGTGGGCGGTCGCTTCGCCGACACCTGTGGTTTCGAGCAGGATCTGCCGCTCGGCCGTGAGGTCCGGATAGCCGACGTCGACCTGCATCAGGAAGCGGTCGAGCTGCGCCTCGGGCAGGGGATAGGTGCCTTCCTGCTCAAGGGGGTTTTGGGTCGCGAGCACATGGAAGGGCGCCGGCAGGTCCTTGCGGGCGCCGGCAACCGTGATGTGGTACTCCTGCATGGCCTGCAACAGTGCCGATTGGGTGCGCGGCGAGGCGCGGTTGATTTCGTCGGCCATCAGCAACTGCGTGAAGATGGGGCCGGGAATGAAGCGGAACGAGCGATGGCCGGCCCCGTCCTGGTCCATCACTTCGGAACCGAGAATATCCGAGGGCATCAGGTCGGGCGTGAACTGTACGCGGCTGGAATCGAGCCCCAGCACGGTGCCGAGCGTGGCGACGAGCTTCGTCTTGGCAAGGCCGGGAACGCCGACGAGCAGCGCGTGACCGCCGGAGAGGACCGCGAGCAGGGTCTGCTCGACGACGCTTTCCTGGCCGAAGATGACTTTGCCGACTTCCGCACGCACCCGGGCGATTTCGCCCAGCGCACTTTCGGCCGCAGCGACAATCGCCTTCTCGTCGATCGCGTCAGCCGCGCCCTTCATCACACTCATGGTCATACTCCCCGGTCGCCCGTTGTTAAACCGAATCGCTCCCACAGCGCCGCGCGTCCTTATAGAGCGCGCCAGGCTCGCTGTAATATTGAGCCGCCGCATGACGCCTGTCCTTGGATCGATCCCGATACAAGGAATCATGCGGTAGCCTGGATTTCAGTCGCCAAAATCCAATTTAGACCCTGCCGGACGGCTGACAAGTCGGCGCCGACGCACTATCTCGTGAGATATCAAAGGTCTCGATGCAAAATCGAGGTCAAACGGGACGGAACAATGGCAGAAGCCGAAATTCAGCAAACCGGCGATGCGGCCGGACTGGCGGCCCTGATTGCGCGTGCCGCCGGGCAGACCGGCGAAAAAGCGCGCGGCCTGCCACCGGTGGACCGCTGGAATCCGCCGTTTTGCGGTGACATCGACATGGAGATCCGCGCCGACGGAACCTGGTTCTATCTGGGCACGCCGATTGGCCGGCAGCCCTTGGTGCGGCTGTTTTCCACCGTTTTGCGCAAGGACGAGGATGGGCGCACCTATCTCGTCACGCCTGTGGAAAAGGTCGGCATCCGCATCGTCGATGCGCCCTTTGTCGCCGTCGAGATGAGCGT
The DNA here is from genome assembly GCF_001427045.1 of Ensifer sp. Root558. NCBI lineage: Bacteria > Pseudomonadati > Pseudomonadota > Alphaproteobacteria > Hyphomicrobiales > Rhizobiaceae > Ensifer > Ensifer sp. Root558. The sequence continues at coordinate 104,734 of NZ_LMGC01000002.1, forward strand.
GACCGAGGGGGAGGAGGGGCAGGTCCTGACCTTCCGCACCAATGTCGGCGACGTGGTCGAAGCCGGGCCGGAGCATCCGCTCCGCTTCGTCATACATGGCGAGAACCGCGAGCTGAAGCCTTACCTGCATGTGCGAGGGCGGCTGGAAGCCCTGGTGTCGCGGCCGGTCATGTATGACATCGTCGAGCTCGGCGAGACGGTTGCGATCGACGGCACCGAGATGTTCTGCGTGCGCTCGGGCGGTGCGGTCTTCCCGATCATGCCGGCAGCCGAGTTGGAAGCGCTTTCCCGATGAATGCGCATCCCTTCTCAGCCGACGAGTTTCGTCGTCGGGCGCTGACCCAGATGGGTGGGCCGATCGAGACCTCCTGGCGCGAGCACGGCGACTTCCTGCTCAATCCGGGCATCGTGCCCTATCTGGAGACGCTGAAGCTCAAGGATGCCGCGGTCCTGGTGCCTGTTGTTGATGATGGCGACGATGCGACGGTTATCTTGACGCAGCGCACCACCAGCCTGCGCAAGCATTCCGGCCAGGTCGCCTTTCCGGGCGGTGCCGTGGACCCCGAAGACCGGTCGGTCGAAGTGGCGGCGCTGCGCGAGGCGCAGGAAGAGATCGGGCTCGATCCGCGCTTCGTCGAAACCATTGGCCGGCTTCCGCATTACATGGCCATGTCCGGTTTCCGCATCACCCCGGTGCTGGCGGTGGTCAAGCCGGGTTTCGAGCTCGTGCCCAACCCGGAAGAGGTCGAAAGCGTCTTCGAGGTGCCGCTGTCGTTCCTGATGAACCCCGGCAATCACGATCGCGGCAGTGGCCACTGGCAGGGCGAGGAACGGCATTTCTACCGGATGCCCTATGGCGGCCGCAACATCTGGGGTATCACCGCCGGAATTCTGCGCATGCTCTATGAAAGGCTTTATGCATGACCTCGGTTGCTGGCGAAGGCTGGTTCTCGACGCCTTCTCTGCGTCGCGTTTTCGATGTGTTCAATGTCGACGGCGGCGAAGTCCGGGTTGTCGGTGGCGCAGTGCGCAACAGCTTGATGGGCTTGCCGGCCGGCGATATCGACATGGCGACCACCTGGCGCCCCGACGAAGTCGCCGAGCGGGCGAAGGCGGCCGGCATCAAGGTGGTGCCGACCGGCATCGACCATGGCACGGTGACGCTCGTCATCGACGGCACGCCCTATGAGGTCACGACGCTTCGCCGTGACGTTGCGACCGATGGCCGCCGTGCGGAAGTGGCCTTCGGCACCGACTGGAAGGCCGATGCCGAGCGGCGGGACTTCACCATCAACGCACTCTACGCCAACGACCGCGGCGACGTCTTCGACGATGTCGGGGGGCTCGCCGACATCGAAACGCGGACGCTGCGCTTCATCGGCGATGCCAGCGAGCGTGTCGCCGAGGACTATCTGCGCATCCTGCGCTTCTTCCGCTTCTTCGCCCATTACGGCCGCGGCCGGCCGGATGCCGACGGCTTGCGTGCCTGTGCCCGTGCGCGCTCGAAGCTTGCAACGCTTTCGGCCGAGCGGGTCTGGGCGGAAACGAAGAAATTGCTTTCGGCCGATGATCCCGGCCGCGCGCTGCTCTGGATGCGCCAGGCCGGCGTGCTCACCGAAATCCTGCCGGAAACCGAGAAATGGGGCATCGACGCAATCCCGGAACTCGTTGCCGCCGAGCGGGCCTTCGGCTGGAAGCCGGACCCGCTTCTGCGCCTTTCCGCGATCGTGCCGCCGGATGAGGAGCGTCTGGAGGCGATGGCAGAGCGTCTGCGTGTCTCGAAGGCGGAGGCTGCCTATTTCAGCCGCTGGGCGAAGGCGCCTGCGGTCCCGGCGACGATCGTCGACACGGCATTCGATCGGTTGCTCTATCGTCATGGCGTGGAAGGGATCGTCGTAAGACTGCGACTGGCGCTCTCAACAGCGCGGCGCAAGTCGGAAGGCGACCCGGCGTTTTTGTCCGAGACCGCTTCGCTGCGGCGGCTCCTGGCACGGGCCGAGGCCTTCAAGCGGCCAAGCTTCCCGCTGAATGGCGGTGACGTGCTGAAGGCCGGCGTGCCGGCCGGCCCGCGTGTGGGGGAAATCCTCGGCGAACTCGAAAATCTCTGGATCGAGCGCAACTTCAATCTCGACCGGGCAAACCTCGTCGCCCGGCTCGAAGCCATGGTGCAGCCGTCCTGATCAGGCCGCCTTGGCCGGACGGCTTAAGCCGCCTTGGCCGGACGGCTAGGCCGCCTTGGACTCGTCGGTGATCCGGGCCTTGATGTTGTCGATCATGTTTTCGCGGATGACGGTCTCGCCATGCGTTTCACGCATGTGGTCGACGACGCGGCGCACGATTTCGGCATCGTTGTCGGCTCGGGTGTGCCATTCGCAACCCGGGACGAGGGAACCGCATTCAAACAGGCGCATGGTTGCTTCCTTCCCTGTGTAAGTTTGATGCGAGAGCGCGGCGCGCCGGTCGGGCGACCGCACGGTCAGAGTAGCATCAACCCCCGGCACGGCCAATTGTTCCCACCGAACGCGCGACAAGAAACCGTTATAGACAAGCGGGCCGATGGTGTTATGGGTTTGCGGTAACAAGAGACGCAAAGGCCCTTTTGCCCATGACCTCCACCGTTCAATCGGAACTGATTGCCGCCATCCGGAACATTCCTGACTATCCGAAGCCGGGCGTGATGTTTCGCGATATCACCACGTTGCTCGGCAATCCGCGCGCCTTCCGCCGCGCGATCGACGAACTGGTGCATCCCTATGCCGGCACCAAGATCGATAAGATCGCCGGCATCGAGGCGCGTGGCTTCATCCTCGGTGGCGCGATCGCGCATCAGCTCTCGTCGGGCTTCGTGCCGATCCGCAAGAAGGGCAAGTTGCCGCACGACACCGTGCGCATCGCCTACAGCCTGGAATACGGCGTCGACGAGATGGAGATGCACAAGGATGCGATCCAGCCAGGCGAAAAGGTGATCCTGGTCGACGACCTGATCGCGACCGGCGGCACGGCGGAAGCGGCCACCAAGCTCTTGAAGCAGATGGGCGCCGAGATCGTCGCCGCCTGTTTCGTCATCGACCTGCCTGAACTCGGCGGCCGCAAGAAACTCGAAGCGCTCGGCGTCAATGTCCGCACGCTGATCGAGTTCGAGGGCCACTGATCGGTCGTTGCGGGATGGGTGCGGAGAACCGCGCCCTTCCTTAGGCCTACATGCGGTTGATCGTCCGCAGCATCAATTGCACTTCGCGCTGGGCTGCCGGCGACAATGTCTCCACTTCGGTGAGCCAGAATTTTTCGGCTTCCGGCGGCTCGTCTTCCCAGCTTCTGACCGATGTTTCGTTATCATCGATGACGACGCGACGGTGACCGCCAAGACGCAGATATTCGTCCGCCAGTTCGCGGACGTGGGTTTTTTCCATAGCCGCTCCTCCGCTAGCAATGGTCGCTGCCCGCAAGCCGCTTGAGCGCGGCCAAGGGCGCGCAACCTGTAGCCCGAGAGTGTACACCCGGCGAAAGGCGATTTTAAGAAATGATGGTGGTTGGCCGGTTTCGTCCGGTCAGACGAACTCGATGACCTTGCTCTCGAAACGGATCACCGCTTCGCCGTGCTGGTTTTCGCCTTCGCACAGGATCGTGTTGACCCGCCAGCCGGGCTTTGAAGCAAGCGACCGGCTTTCAAGAAACGTGACGAAGTAGGTGACCGTGTCGTCGGCATAGACGGGCTTCAGCCATTTCAGGTCACGAAATCCGGGCGAGGGGCCGAGGTTCGGCGCCTTCAGGCCTTCCGCGGCAAGCCGGCGTTGCTCGTTTCGCCAGAACTTGACGAAGCACTGCATCCACCCGGCGCAGGTATGCCAGCCCGAGGCACAAAGGCCGCCAAACAGCGAATGCCGCGCCGCTTCCGCATCGAGATGGAAGGGTTGGGGGTCGAAGTCGGTGGCAAACCGGATGATGTCCTCGGCCGTAAAGGTCAGGCTGCCGATCACGGTCCGGCTCTTGGCCGCGTAGAATTCTTCCATCGTCATCATCAGGCTTTGCCCTTGTCGCGGCAGCGAAAGAGAACCGAGCATTCGGAAACCGCCACGGGTTCACCGGCCTGGTTATTGATTTCGTTTCGGAATTTGACGATGCCGAGATCGGGTTTCGACTTCGAACGGCGCGCCTCCAGCACGAGGCTGAAGCCCGAGAGCACGTCGCCGGCAATGACCGGCTTCCTCCAATCCATGAAATCGATGCCGGGCGAGCCCTGGGACGTGGAATTTCCCATGAAGGCATCGAGCATCATGCGCATGCCGATGGCGCTGGTGTGCCAGCCGGAGGCGGCGAGACCACCAAGAATGCTGCGTTTTCCCGCTTCCTCGTCGAGGTGCATCGGCTGCTGATCGAATTCGTTGGCAAACGCGATCATCTCCGGTGGCTTCATCTCGACCGGCTTGTAGTCGAACCGCCGGCCTTCGGAAAAATCCTCGAAGTAGAGCATGCTTGCCTTGTCCCGTCTGATTTGTTGCCGCATTACCTACTGCATAATTTCCGGAAGCGGAATCGATTTGCGCGGAGATGCGCAACATCGCGGGTCGCTCGCGACGTTTCGCGGTTGCGCTTGGCTCTTGTCCATGCAACCAGCTGATAATCCGTCCCATCCGCTCGTGTCTTGACTGAGGAAAGCGCGTGACCGAACTGAACAGAGCGCTCGCGGGCGCAGCCGAAAAAGGCATCATATCCGCGCATCAGGTGCGCGATCTCGAAGTCTATCTGGCTGATCGCGGCTTCCGTTTCGGACCGGCGGCATCGGATGCCGCGGCCGACAGGGCCGACGCCGCGCTCGATGCGCGGGCGGCGGAAGACAGCGAACAGCCGCGCTTCATCAGAGGCTTTCACGACATCCTGATCACCATCGGCATCGTGGTCGTGCTCATCGGCCTGTGGGGCCTGACCGGTCCGCTTGCAACGCTGCCGGTCATTCTCGTGCTTGCGGAAATTCTCGTGCGGCGCCAGCGTCTGGCGCTGCCTTCGGTGGTGCTGACGCTCGCGCTCGTCCATTGGGTCGCAATGACGTCGATGTGGCTGGTGGACGATCATGAGGACACCTGGCACCCGCTTACCTTCACCCTGGTCTACGTTGCTACCTTCCCGATCCCGCTGGCGCTGTTCTACTGGCGCTATCGCGTTCCGCTTGCGCTGGCCGGTCTGGTGCTGTCGATCGCGCTCACCTGCGTGGTGGCGGTCCTGCTCGCATTCGAGAGGGTCCTCGGTATCGACGTGGCCAACCCCGATTACGTCCTGCTGCTTCCATTGACCCTGCTCGTCGGGGCACTGGCTGTCTTCGCGATCGCCATGCGCTACGACGTTTCGGACCCGCAGCGGCTCACCACCCGTTCGGACATCGCCTTCTGGCTGCATCTCGCAGCCGCGCCGGCTCTGCTTTACTCGCTGATGGGACTGGTGTTCCTGGTCAATGGCGGTGCAACGTGGTGGGACGGACAGGCGAGCTTCAATCAGGCCGCTTCCGCCATTGTGATCGTCGCCGTGTTCATGCTGGTCGGGCTCGTCATCGACCGCCGCGCCTTCGTCACATCGGGGCTGTTGTCGCTGGGCGGCGCGATCTGGACCGTGCTGAGCAAGACCAATGCATCGCTCGACAGTTACGTCTTCATAGCCTTGGCGGTCGTCGGGGTAACGGTCTTGTTCATCGGCATTTTCTGGCAGCGGCTGCGCCGCATGGTCATCGACCTCTTGCCGGAAACGATAACGGCGCGGTTGCATGCCGCGCCGTAGTATCAAGTTCTGATGTGCTCCGATCCCGCGCCTTGAGTGCGGGATCAGACCGACAGGTCTTACGTGTTGAAGCGGAAGTGGATGACGTCGCCGTCCTGGACGACGTATTCCTTGCCTTCGTCGCGGGCCTTGCCGGCTTCCTTGGCGCCCACTTCGCCGCCAAGTGCGATGTAGTCTTCAAAGGCAATGGTGTTGGCGCGGATGAAGCCGCGCTCGAAGTCCGTGTGGATGACGCCGGCGGCCTGCGGAGCCTTGGTGCCGCGCTGGATTGTCCAGGCGCGCGTTTCCTTGGGGCCGACGGTGAAATAGGTGATGAGGTCGAGCAGCTTGTAGCCGGCACGGATCAGTCGGTCGAGACCGGCTTCTTCGAGACCGAGCGCGCTCAGGAACTCCTTGGCTTCTTCCTCCGGCAGTTGCGCCACTTCCGACTCGATGGCAGCGGAGATCACGACGCTTTCCGCCCCTTGCGCCTTGGCCATTTCGGCCACCGCGCGTGTGTGTTCGTTGCCGTCGACGGCATCGCTTTCCGCGACGTTGCAGACATAGAGAACCGGATGGGCGGTCAGGAGGTTGAGACCCTGCAGGATGCGCAGTTCTTCGGCATCGAGCGTCGAAAGCAGCGTGCGGACCGGCTTGCCGTCCTGCAGAAGCTTCAGCGAGGCTTCCATGATCGGAAGCTGTGCCATCGAATCCTTGTCCTTGCCGCCGGCGCGCTTGCGGGTCTGCTCGGTGCGGCGCTCGAGGCTGTCGAGGTCGGCGAGCATCAGCTCGGTCTCGATCGTCTCGGCATCGGCGACCGGATTGATGCGGCCTTCGACGTGGGTGATGTCGTCATCCTCGAAGCAGCGCAGCACGTGAACCACGGCGTCCACTTCGCGGATGTTGGCGAGGAACTGGTTGCCGAGGCCTTCGCCCTTCGATGCGCCGCGCACCAGGCCGGCGATGTCGACGAAGGAGATGCGCGTCGGGATGATTTCCTTCGACTTCGCGATGTCGGCCAGCTTGCGCATGCGCGGATCCGGCACCGCCACTTCGCCGGTGTTCGGCTCGATGGTGCAGAAGGGATAGTTGGCCGCTTGCGCCGCTGCCGTCTTGGTGAGTGCGTTGAAGAGCGTGGACTTGCCGACGTTCGGCAGTCCGACAATACCGCATTTGAAGCCCATGGGGTCTCGTCCGTATCTTAAAATTCCGTTGGCGTGGCTATGCGGGAAGGGCGCTCCCCGGTCAAGGGCGCAGGCCCTGTTCACGGTAAATAAGGGGTCGAGGCCGTTGAACGCGTGCTCTTCGGGCCGCATATGCGCTCGGATTTCCGCCGGCCCTGTTCGGCGGCCAAGAAATTGAGGAGCCCCGCATTGATCGACCAGAAGTTCTTGTTTCCGCGCGTGCCGGTTGCCGTCGTCGATATTGGCGACACACTCGAGGCGCTGTTGATCCGCGCGACGCTCGAAAGCATGGGCGCCGTCGTCACGCTGCATCTGCCGGGGACACCAGGCGATTTCCTGACCTTGCTCGCTGGCGGCGAGCTCGTTCACCAGCACCTGATCATTTCCGGCCACGGCGACGAGAACGGCTTCGTCTTTGGCGAATACATCGAGGAAATCGACACCTCGATGCTCATCGAGGGCAGCCTGCCGCCCGCCGTTATCGCCGAACATGCCAGGCTTGACGGCAAGATCGTGCTCAGCACCTGCTGCGAGACCGGTGGCAAGCGCTATGGCGATGCCTTTGTCAAAAAGGGAGGGGCGGCCCTCTACGTTGCGCCTGACGGCTCGCCGGAGGGGGCGGACGCGCCGCTTTTCGTGCATTGCTTCTTCCATGCGCTGCTGGCGCGCAAGCAAGAGGCAAGGGCGGCGCTGGAAAAAGCCCGCTCCTATGACGAAGCAGCAGCGATGTTCGTCGGCCATTGGGGGAGGCGCTGATCTCCGCCTGCGTCCGTGCGCTTGCTTTTGCTTGATCGGCACCTGCGCCCGTAGGATAGTGCGCCTTCGGCGCCGGTGCGTCTGACGGTGCGCCGAGGCGGTTCTGCCCCGCGGTGGTGCCGGCCAATCTGTCATCAACGGGGTGGTTCCGATGAGTGACAACGAGGTTGCCAGAAAAGTCAAAGTGAGGGTGAAGCCGAAGCTCGATCGGCCGAAGCTTTACAGGGTCATGCTGCTCAATGACGATTACACGCCGCGCGAGTTCGTCGTCGGCGTGCTCAAGGCCGTGTTCCATATGAGCGAGGAGGCGGGCTACCGGGTGATGATGACGGCCCACAAGATGGGGAGCTGCGTGGTGGTCGTCTGCGCCCGCGACATCGCCGAAACCAAGGCCAAGGAAGCAACCGATCTCGCCAAGGAAGCGGGTTTCCCGCTGCTTTTCACCACCGAACCAGAGGACTAGCAGGCCTCATGAATAGTTGGCGGCGGCCGGGGAAATGCCCGGCGGCCATCGGCCTGCCTCATGGCTTCCTGTGCAGGCGAAGCGGCTTGCTCGCTTCGCGCTCGATCGTGCCCTTGGCTTCGAGATCGAGCTGTACAGCCTTTAGCCACCAGCCCGCCTTCGCTCCGCCGGGGAAAAGGTCCTGCGGCAGCAAGGGCAGGAGCTGCTCCTTCGCGTCCGCCACGGTCAGGCCCGGTGCTGAGGGCGGCAGCACCGCGAGCAGGGCTTCACGCATCGCCTCGTATTTCATCCGGTCGACGCGGTACTTGTGGCCGGGCGAGACGATGTTTTCGATCTCGATCTTCTCAGCCTGGGATGCCATTGGCCTCGCCTTTCACATAGTCGATCTTCGGCGCCTTGAATCCCATCGCCGCCCAGGCGGTCAAAAGCCGCCACATGAAGCGGCCCGAATGTGTCTTGTAGCTCGGCAGCGTGTCGGCAAACTCGACGCCGGCCTTGCGATCCTTCGTCATCGTGCGCATTTCGAGCGGCGGCTGTTCGTCCCGGGCAAAACGCTGATTGTAGACGCTCAGCCAGTGACCGCCCTTGAATTCCAGGAACATGGCCGAGTTGCAGCAGCTGGCGATGACCCGGCGCGTCGGCGCTTCCGGCGTCAGCCGGTGTTCGCGCAGAAGGTCGCTGCCCCTGACGCAGCGGATCCGGTCCTTGCGGTAGAGCGCAAACCGCGTCGAGCCGTCGGCTTCCATGACCGGCGACGCCTCCGGCAAGGCCTCGAAACGCTCGCCGGCGGTGCGGCAACTGGTGCAGTAGCAGGCGGCGCCGACGATCGGCTCGCCGGCGGCTTCAAAGGCAACTAACCCGCAGCGGCAGGTGGCAATGCGATGTCTTTCCTGTGGTTTGGCCATGGCCATCTCCTGATCCGACTTCGCGAACTAGACTGGACCGTCCAGTTTGATTTGTCAATCCGACTGGCCTATTCTGTAAGCCAAGTGATTTGGTGAGATACGGCAGGGGGGGGCAGGTTTGAGCAATGGCGCAAAGACGCGCATGGAGCGCACCCGCAAACTGATCGTGGCTGCAGCCAGTGATCTCTTTCTCAAGCACGGCTTTCTCGGCACCAACATGGACGAGATCGCCGCGACGGCGGAGGTCTCGAAGCAGACGGTTTATTCCCATTTCCAGAACAAGGAGGCGCTGTTTCTCGAAGTCGTGCGCAGCATGACGGGGGGAGCAGGCGACGAATTCCAGGAGCAGGTGGCCGATCCCGATGGCGACGAGCGGATCGAGGACTTCCTGCTCGACTATGCCACGCAGTTGCTGACGATCGTGATGACGCCGCGGCTGATGCAGGTTCGCCGTCTCGTCATCGCCGAGGTGGAGCGGTTTCCGCAGCTTGGCGAAGCGCTGCACGAGCGCGGGCCGATGCGCTCGATCCGGCGGCTGGCGGTCGCCTTCAGGCGCTATGGCGAGAAGGGCGACATTCGGGTGAAGGACGCCGAGGTCGCCGGCGGGTTCTTCAACTGGCTGGTCATGGGCGGGCCGGTAAATGACGCCATGCTGCTCGGAGATAGCGCCATTCCGACGCCGGAGGTTCTCCGAGCCCATGCGTCGGAGGCGGTGCGGATCTTTCTGGCGGCCCATAGGCCCGGGTGATGGATGGATACGGACTGTGCTCAGCCGCGCCGCCTTCACGGCAAGTGGGCGTCCCACCATTTGAGCACGCGCATCGCCTTGAGCGTCACCCATCGCGAAGGGGCGTCGACCCCGTCATCGACGTCGAACCACACGCGTCCGGCGGGGCGCCAGTCGAGCGGCCATGCGCCGTTTTCGAGCCGCCTCGAACGCAGATGGCCGATCGCTTCGCTGAGCCGTGGATCAGGTGCCGCACCGCAAAGGAGCGTCGCGGCGCGAAAGTAATCGAGCGCCCGCAGGATGTCGTATCGCCAGCGGCTCGGGTGGCAGAGGCACAGGAAGCGCTTGTCGGCGGCTTCGCCCGTGCTCAGGCGGCGGAAGAGATGGCGCTTGAGCAGATAGTCCTCGCCGGCCCGGCGCGCCACCTTGGACTGTGGCGTGCCACCGGTCGCCCTTTCGAACGCAAGCAAGCCTTCGAGCACGTTGATGGTGGTGGCAAAGGAGGACCGGAGCGAACCGTTTGCCCGTTCGCAGTTCCAGCCGCCATCGGCCTGGGCCTCGCCGACGAGCCTGTCGACGATCCGCGAAACGTCGACGCCGAAATAGGCGCCGTCGGCAACGGTGCGGCCGTTGATGCACTCCTCGACTTCGCCTTGCCAATAGGGCTGGCCGCCTTCGTCCCAGCGCGAATTGGCGCCGATCAGGTCGACGGTTCGTCGGGCCCGATCGGACGAAGGGTCGAGACCGAACTCCCGCAGCTGCGACAGCGAAAAGCACGTTGCCGTCCAGGGCTGGCCGTGCTCGGTCCACTCGTGCGCGTCGAAACCGGCGGGAATGAAGGCGCCTGCCGCCCATTGCCCATCGTCATCCTGATGCGAGAGAAGCCTGGCGCCCCAGCCTTCGGTCTCCACCTTGGCCCGTTCGGCTTTCCATAGAGACTCTGGGGCGTCCAGCAGGTCGCGCATCACCTGCCAGCGAATTGCGGGATCCGATGCGAGAAGCCAGTCAATCACCGGGTCGGTCACGGGCGTGCTCCAGGCTTGTGCCATCGGGTCGATCTGACCCGTTTCGATTGCACAAGCTAGGGCGCGTTCCGGATTGGGGAAGCTAGTCGTTCTTCGAGCCGAACATCTTCTTCAGCATGTCGGCCATTGGGCCGGTTGCCGGAAGCTTCTTCGGCTGGGCGGAATTGCGCGCCTGGCGGATATGTGATTGCGCGCCCTGCTTCTTCGGGCCTTCAGCCTTTTCCGCCTCCGGCTTGCCGCCGGTCGCGAGCGCGATCTTGTTCAGAAGCTGGGAATCCTCGCCGCGCACCAGCATGTCGGCATTGTCGGCGATGGCGTCGAGCAGGGGCACCAGCCAGGCCTGGTCGGCTTTGGCGAAATCGCCGAGCACATGGGCATGCACCAGATCCTTGACGCCGGGATGGCCGATGCCAAGCCGCATGCGGCGATAGTCCTTGCCGCAATGGGCGTCGATCGACTTGATGCCGTTATGCCCACCATGGCCGCCGCCGACCTTGATGCGCGCCTTGGCAGACGGCAGGTCGAGTTCATCATAGATGACGGTGATGTCCTTCGGCTGCAGCTTGTAGAAGCGCATGGCCTCGCCCACCGCTTCGCCGGACAGGTTCATGTAGGTCTGCGGTTTCATCAACAGAACGCGCTCGCCGCCGATGTCGCCCTCGGCGATCTCGGCCTTGAACTTCTTCGACCAGGAGGAAAAGCTGTGCCGGCGGTGAATGACATCAACCGCCATAAAGCCGATATTGTGCCGGTTGGCGGCGTATTTCGAACCTGGATTGCCAAGCCCTACGATGATCAACATGGTGCTGCGCATTCATGATTTCGGGGTGATGCCATCCAAAAACACCGCACCCCCCGGAAGTCAACGCCTATTTCTCCGCCTGCAGGCTGGCATTGGGCTTGAGCCCATATTGCTTGAAGATCACATCCTGGGTGCCGTTGCCGATCAGCCGGTCGAGTTCGTATTGCATGGCGGCGACGATATCGCGGGGAAAGTCGCGATGGCAGGCGATGCCGTAAAGCTTGCCTTCCAGCACCAGCGCGGCCTCCACCGGTTTGCCTTCGCTGCGCATGCTTTCGAAGGTCTTTTCGGACGTCATCAAAAGATCGACCCGGCCGGCGAGCAGCTTTTTCAGGCTGGAGTCGAGATTGGCCGCATAGTCGATCTTGGGGAAGCGGTGCTCCTTGAGATAGGACGCCGAAAAATCCTCGCGCTGCGTGCCCACGGTATATTGGTGCGCGTCCTCCAGCGATGCCGGCGCGATGGCGGATCCGGCCTGCCGGACCATGACCATGTGGTCGATCAGCAGCGGCTCGACCCACTGGAAGTTTCGGTCGCGCTCGGCGTCGTGGCCGGTGGTGAAAACACAATAGGCGGGATCGGTCTCGGCCAGCATGAAAGCCCGCGCCCAGGGTAGAACCTCGATCGTATAGGGCAGCTTCAGGCGCTCCATGATGAGCTTGACCTGGTCGACGGCCGCACCGCTCGGGCCGGCCCCGGTCGAAAAGTTGTAAGGCGGATACTCCTCGGTGACGAACTTGATCGTCTGAGCCTCGGCCGTCGTTGCAAGACCAAGGAATAATGCTGCGATCAGCGCCTTCACATCCTTTCCTCCTCTTCTGCGTCCGCCTTGCGACGGATCTTTTCTATCCCCGGCCTGTGCCCGACCTTAGGCCCTAAAGCTCTCCCGCGCCCCAGGGAACCAGGTGGGTGAACTCATGCCCGCATGCTGGGTGCGGAAGCCGCTTTTGCCTCGGAGTCGCTTTCGAGCATGGCCAGCATCCGGTCGACCGGCATCGGCCGGCTGAAGAGATAGCCCTGGCCGCAATCGACGCCGAGCTTGCGCAGCAGCTGCCACTGTTCCTTCGTCTCGATGCCCTCGGCAACGACGGTGCAGCCCATCTGGTGCGAGATCGTGCGGATGCCCTTGATCAGCATGCGGCTCTTGCGGCGGATATCGGCGGTGCCGGAGCTCAGCGACCGGGTGAAGGACTGGTCGACCTTGACGATATCGACCGGGAAACGGTTGAGATAGCTCAGCGACGAATAGCCGGTGCCGAAATCGTCGAGCGCGATGCGGCAGCCGAATTCGTTGAGCTGCTTCAGCACCGAGTGAACTTCCGGATTGTCGAGCATCAGCACCGCTTCGGTGATCTCGACGACGATCCGGCTCGGCGAGATATGATGCTTCAGAAGCAGGGCCGCGAGCTTGTGCGGCAGCGTCAGTTCGAACTGCAGCGGTGAGAAGTTGACAGCGAGATAGGTGTTCTGGGTGCCGTCGAGCTCGGAGATCGCTGCCAGATGGCGGATTGCCTTTTCAAGGATCTGGTCGCCGATGCGGGCGATCATGCCGGTTTCTTCGGCGATGCCGATGATCTTGCCGGGCGCCATCAGGCCCTTTTCCGGGTGGTTGAGGCGCATCAGCGCCTCGAAGCCGGCGATCTGCCCATCGGCGAGGCTGACGATCGGTTGCAGCCAGGCTTCGAAGTGATCGTCCTTCAGGCCGGCTTCGATGCACTGCTCGATCTCGTGGCGCTCGCGCGAGGCGTCGAGCATGCCGGCGTCGAACACCTGCAGGCCATTCTTGCCGTCGTGCTTGCGCGCATACATCGCCATGTCCGCCTTCAGCAGCAGGTCGGAGGCGTTTTCGGCATGAGTCGGGTAGACGGCGATGCCGACGCTGGCGCTGACGAAAAGCTCGTTGCCGGCGATCGCCATCGGTTCGTGCAGCGCCGTGACGATGCGCTCGCCGATCTCGGCCGCAAGGTTCCCGGCGTTCGGATCGGAAAGCAGGATGGCGAATTCGTCGCCACCGAGCCGGGCCATGATGTCGCCGGGCGGCAGGGCGGCCTGTATGAGCTCGACCGTCTGGCGCAGCACTTCGTCGCCGGCGGCATGGCCGAAATTGTCGTTGATCCACTTGAAGCGGTCGAGGTCGATGAACAGGCAGCCGAGCTGCATGCCGCATTGATCGGCCTCGGTGATCGCCTCGTCGAGCGCGGCCTCGAAACCCTGGCGGTTCAACAGGCCGGTCAGGTGATCGGTGATCGCCTGGGTGTGGTTGCGGCTTTCCGCCTGCTTCAGCGCGGTCACGTCGGTCATGACCGAGAGCGACAGGCTGCTCTCGCCGGTCGCCTTCGTCTCCTGGATCAGCACGGTCATCGCTTCGCCATCCGCCTTGCGGAAGGGAACGGTCACTTCGCGGATGGCGTGATCGGCAACGGCGATCGTCTTGGCGTGGCTGCGATAGGTTTCGTGCCAGTGCGGATCGAAGAAATCGATGAAGTCGCGCCCGACGACGTCGTCGCGGCTGTAGCCGGTCGCCAGCAGCCAATAGTCGCTGACGGCGAGCAGGCGCCCGTCGACATCCAGCGAAAACAGCATCGCCGGCGTCAGGTTGTAGATGTCGGTGACGCGCTCATGGGCGTTCTTCAGCTCGGTCTCTTCGCGCTCGAGGCGGTCCTGCATCTCGTTGAAGTTGGCGGCGAGTGCGCCCATTTCATCGTCGGAGGTCCAGTCGACGCGGTGGCGAGACCCGAGCCGGCGCGTAGCCTCGATCGCGGCGGTCAGGCGCATCAGCGGGCGCATCACCGTAAAGCGATTGCCGACGAGCGCAGCGGCAAAGACGATCGCGACCGCAAAAAGCAGGATGGCGAGAATCGCCAGTTCGTCCTTGCTGAATTGCGACAGCAGACCCGGCGTCGGGACCCTGACTTCGATGCGTCCGACCTCTTTCATGCCATCGACCGACTGATAGGAAATGGGCAGGATGAGGACCCGGTCCTTGGTGCTCGGCAACACGCCGCCCAGCGGCATCTGCGCGAGGATCGATCCGGACTGGTCGCGGATGGTGACGGAGAGGATGTCGGTGCCGTTTATCAGCGAACGGGCGATGTGCTTGATGGCGTCACTGTCAAAGTCCCAGATGGGCTTGCCGAGCGCCTCGGCGCTCGCGGCCATCAACAGTTCGATGTTGTGCAGGCGCTCGCGTGCAATGCGATCGCTGGAGATGCTGAGAAAGAGTGCAAGCAGCGGGGCAATGAAGACGAGCATCGCGCCGCAGACAATCGCAATAAACCGGTTCTCCACGGAGTGCATCATCGCATGCACGCCTCAGAAGCAGCTGCCACCCATCTCATATCAGAATTCTCTTCAGACAAGCCCATTTTCCCCGTCAGAAGAACATCATCAAAATCTTAAATGTTGCTGAAATCGCTTCATGATAATTCGTGGGGCGCGGCATCGATGCGGCCGAGTGCCGGCGGGCAGCCGCCAATGCAAAAAGCCCGCCCCAAACGAATGGGACGGGCTTTCGATGAAGTGCGGCGGGACCGGCTTTCGCCGGTCGCCCAGAGGCCAATCAGGCTTCTGCTTCGCCTTCGGCTTCTTCCTTCACGCCACCGGCCGGTGCAACGATCGTTGCAATGGTGAAGTCGCGATCGGTGATAACCGGGGTCGCGCCCTTCGGCAGCTTGATGTTGGAGATGTGGATGGCGTCGCCGACCTTGAGACCGGAGAGGTCAACGGTCAGGAATTCCGGAATGTCGTTAGCCGAAACGTTGAGTTCGACGTCGTGACGAACGATGTTGAGAACGCCGCCAGCCTTGAGGCCCGGGGACTTCTCTTCGTTTTCGAAGTGAACCGGAACTGCAACGGTAACCTGGCTGTCCTTGGAGACGCGCAGGAAGTCGACATGCATCGTGAAGTCACGGACCGGATCCAGCTGGTAGTCCTTCGGCAGGACGCGGATCTTTTCGCCGTTGACGTCGATGGTTGCGACGGTGGTCATGAAACCGCCGGCGTGGATCTTCATCGTCACTTCCTTGGTGGAGAGCGCGATGGAAAGGGGGGCCTGCTTGTCACCGTAGATGACAGCCGGGATAAGACCGTTGCGACGAAGTTCACGGGAGGACCCCTTACCAACCCGTTCGCGCGTCTCGGCCTTGAGCTCGTAGGATGCGTGGCTCATGGATAGACCTTTCTGTGTCTAATGCTGGAGAGTTCGACCGCCATGCGGAAGAACTGAAGCCGCAAGGACTTCATCCGCGTTGCCTCCAAGGGTGTCTACGCGGACGGGCGCTCCATAGACGAGATCCCCCGCAAATGCAAGCTTTGCCGCGGTTTCAGCTCTTTTTACCGGTGAAACGTGCGAGCGCCAGCATGGCACCGCCGGCAATCAGCCCCCAGAAGGCGCCAGAAACACCGCCGAAGCTGACGCCGGACGCGGTCACCAGGAAGGTGATTGCGGCCGCCTCACGGGTCTTCGGGTCCGTAAAGGCGGCCATGGCGGAGCCGGCGAAGGCACCGACGAGGGCAAGGCCCGCCACAGCCTCGATCAGAATCGACGGCGCAAGGCTGACGAAGGTGGTGACGACGCCGGCAAGCAGGCCGAAGAGAATGTAGAAGGCGCCGGCATTGATCGCCGACCAGTAGCGCCGGTTGCGATCCGGATGGGAATCGCCGCCGGCGCACATGGCGGCCGTGATTGCAGCCAGATTGACCGCATGGCCGCCGAAGGGGGCGCTCAACATCGAAAAGACGCCGGTCGTCGCAAACAGCGGTCCCGGCTCCGGGTGATAGTCGTTGACCTTCAGCACGGCGATGCCGGGAATGTTCTGCGAGGCCATGGTGACGATGAAGAGCGGCAGGGCGATGCTGATCATGGCCGCGACGTTGAACTGCGGCATCACGAATTCCACGGTCGGTACCAGCGCCGAGGAGAGGGCGGAAAAGGCGCCGGCCGGGATTTCGACGCCGAAGGTGATGACCAGCATGAAGGCGATCAGCGCGGCGGGCACTGCATAGAGCTTGTTGATGCTGCCGACGAGTGCCCAGGCGATGAGAATCGGCAGGCCGAAAAGCGGATTGAAGGCGATCGCCTTGACAGGGGCAAAGCAGAGGCTGAGCAGCACGCCGGCCAGCATCGCATTGGCGAGCGGCGCCGGGATGGAGGAGACCAGGCGGCCGAGCGGTTTCCAGAGGCCGGCGACGACGACGAGCAGGCCGCAGACGAGAAAGGCGCCGACAGCGGCATTAAAGCCACCTTCGACGATGCCGGCGCTCGCAAGCAAGGCGGCGCCCGGCGTCGACCAAGCAATGCTGACCGGCAGCCGCGTCACGGCGCTGATGACGATGGCGCAAAGGCCCATGGAGATCGACAGCGCCATCAGCCCGGAGGCTGCCTGCGCTTCGCTGGCGCCGACGCCGATGAGCCCGTGCAGCACGACGGCAAAGGAACTGGCGAAGCCGACGAAGGCGATCAGCAGGCCCATGAACAGGCTCTGGAGCGAAAAGGCACGAAGCATGGCGGCAACCGGCTGTTGTGAGGTTGAGTCGCGGCAATTTGATCCTTTCGCGTAGCACATTCGGGCGCTCTGTCGATATCGGCGGCGTGATCCACCGATCAAACTCGTTGACGGACGCCGGCTCTCGAACCTTCGTCTGGCTGGACCTTCGCGGAAAACGACGGCTATAGTGGCGCCCGTGGATGCGGCTCGCTTGGGAGATCGGCCGTGTCGACATTTCGCCGGACGACGCTTTCAGGGAGGAAGCCGATGGCTGCCGTCAGGGAACATTCGGACTATGTCTACAAGGTTGCGCACCAGCCGTCGGCGGCTGCCAGTTCGCCGATCGCCGCTTCGTGGCGCCGGTGCATGACGCTGCATGGGCTGGCACCTGAGGAGGGGCGTCAGCCGCTCAGACTGTCCGGCATGGAGTTCGAGCTTGCCCGGCAGAGGTCGGCCGAGCTGATCCTGGAAGCGGGCGGTGAACTCGACCGGCTGTTCGCCACCGTCGGCCGGGCCGGCTGCTGCCTGCTTTTGACCGACGACAAGGGCGTGGCGCTGGAACGCCGCGGCGCCGTCGGCGACGATGCCGATTTTCGCGATGTCGGGCTCTGGTCGGGTACGGTCTGGAGCGAGGCAAGCGTCGGCACCAACGGCATCGGCACCGCGATCGCCGACGAGCGCGCCGTCGTCATCCAGCGCGACCAGCATTTCCTCAGCAGCAATATCGGCCTCAGTTGCACCACGGCGCCGATCCGCGACCATCTCGGCAGGTTGGCCGCGGCCATCGATATCTCCACCTGCCGCTCGGACGCCTCCGAAATGACCATGTCGCTCTTGTCGCAGGCGGTGCGCGACGCGGCTGCGCGCATCGAGGCAGGCCTTTTCCGTCGCGCCTTTGCCAGCGCGCGCATCGTGCTGGTCCCGGTCGATCGCGCCGGGCCGGCGCTTCTCGCCGTCGACCGCGACGACCTCGTGCTAGGCGCAACGCGTGCAGCCCGGCAATGGCTCGATCTCGACGACAAACGCATTGCCGCCGGAGTTCCGGCCTCTGACCTTCTGCGGGAAGATACGTCGGGTGATGCCGGCGAGCTTCCCGATGCGGAGCGTGCTGCGCTTCGACGGGTGCTCTCGCGCGCCAACGGCAATGTCTCCATGGCGGCCGATCTGCTCGGCATCAGCCGCGCCACGCTTTACCGCAAGATGAAGCGGCTTCAGGTCAACTGACCGCACAACATTCTCGATCTGCTCCTCACCATAGCCCTCTCCCCGCATACGGGGAGAGGGGACGTGCCTTACGGCGGTCTTCGTGCTTGGGTGACTACGTTGATTGGGACGTGGGGGCTGCCGCTTGCCCCTTCTCCCCGCTCGCGGGGAGAAGGTCCCGGCAGGGGGATGAGGTGCAGCTTCTGATCGTGTCCGTTCCCGTTTGCTGCGTTGCAGCACAGTAGCTGGCGCCTGGCTGTCTCAATTCTGAAACAGATCCCGTCGCGGGCGATCACGCCTCACTATCGAAGACAACCGAACCGCTCCACGCTCCTCCTCACAGCTCCATTGCTGGGTCTCAGGGAGGAATGACCATGTTGCATCAGAAGATCGTCGAAAGCCCGTTCAAACAGAAATACGGCAACTTCATCGGTGGCGAATGGCGCGAGCCGGTGGCCGGCCGCTACTTCGACAATACGACGCCGGTGACCGGCGGTGTGCTTTGCCAGGTGGCGCGCTCGGATGCCGCCGATATCGAGCTGGCGCTCGATGCTGCCCATGCCGTCCGCGAGAAATGGGGCCGCACCTCGGCCGCTGAGCGTTCCAACATCCTGATGAAGATCGCCGGCCGGATGGAGGACAATCTCGAACTGCTGGCGCGGGCCGAGACCTTCGACAACGGCAAACCGATCCGCGAGACCATGGCCGCCGACATTCCGCTTGCCATCGACCATTTCCGCTACTTCGCCGCCTGCATCCGCGCCCAGGAAGGTTCGATCGGCGAGATTGACCATGACACGGTCGCCTATCACTTCCACGAGCCGCTCGGCGTCGTCGGTCAGATCATCCCCTGGAACTTCCCGATCCTGATGGCCGCCTGGAAGCTGGCGCCGGCACTTGCGGCCGGCAACTGCGTCGTGCTGAAACCGGCCGAGCAGACACCGGCGTCGATCCTCGTCTGGGCGGAACTGATCGGCGATCTCCTTCCGGCCGGCGTGCTCAACATCGTCAATGGTTTCGGTCTCGAAGCCGGCAAGCCGCTCGCCACCAGCCCGCGCATCGCCAAGATCGCCTTTACCGGCGAGACGACGACCGGGCGGCTGATCATGCAATATGCCAGCCAGAACCTTATTCCGGTGACGCTGGAGCTCGGCGGCAAGTCGCCGAACATCTTCTTCGCCGATGTGCTCGCCGAAGACGACGACTACTTCGACAAGGCGCTCGAAGGCTTTGCCATGTTCGCGCTGAACCAGGGTGAGGTCTGCACCTGCCCGAGCCGCGCACTGGTGCAGGAGAGCATCTATGACCGCTTCATGGAACGGGCGGTAAAACGCGTCGAGGCGATCCGCCAGGGCAATCCGCTCGACAGCGCCACGATGATCGGCGCGCAGGCGTCGAGCGAACAGCTCGAAAAGATCCTCTCCTACATCGATATCGGCAAACAGGAAGGCGCCGAGGTGCTGACCGGCGGCGGCCGCAATGTGCTCGAAGGCGAGCTGTCGGAAGGCTTCTACGTCAAGCCGACCGTTTTCCGCGGGCATAACAAGATGCGCGTGTTCCAGGAGGAGATCTTCGGGCCTGTCGTTTCGGTCACCACCTTCAAGACCGAGGCCGAAGCGCTGGAGATCGCCAACGACACGCTCTATGGCCTCGGGGCCGGTGTGTGGAGCCGCGATGCCAACCGCTGCTACCGCTTCGGCCGCGAGATCCAGGCCGGGCGTGTGTGGACCAATTGCTATCACGCCTATCCGGCGCATGCGGCCTTCGGCGGCTACAAGCAGTCCGGCATCGGCCGCGAGACGCACAAGATGATGCTCGATCACTACCAGCAGACCAAGAACATGCTGGTGAGCTACAGCCCCAAGGCGCTCGGCTTCTTCTGATCGGATCTGCCTTCCCCGCCGCCTGGGGAAGGCGACAGGAGCGGGAGGGAGGGTGTTCTCCTCCTTTCCCTCTCGCTCGATCAACGGCTGAGGCGTGCTCTCCACCCGCGCCTCAGCCGGCTTTTTGCAGAATGCTCTCGAACAGTGAGGCTCGCGAATGTCCACTGAACTCATAGGATCCAGCGGAATCGGCGAACCCCGCGTGCTTGCAACCGATGCGGCGCTCGGCTTCATCGCCGAAATCCGGCGGGATCACCCCGATATCCTGTTTCACCAGTCCGGTGGCTGCTGCGACGGCTCGTCGCCCATGTGTTATCCGGCCGGTGACTACATCGTCGGCGACAATGACGTGAAGCTCGGCGAGATCGGCGGCGTGCCTGTCTATATCAGCGCCAGCCAGTTCGAAGTGTGGAAACACACGCAACTGATCATCGACGTGGTGCCGGGCAGGGGCGGCATGTTTTCGCTCGACAACGGACGGGAGAGACGTTTCCTGACGCGTTCCCGGCTCTTTGGCAGCGGCGAGGCCTGTGCCGTGGTTTTCCGTGGACGGTGAGCTGCGGAACTATGTCCGCTCCCGCATGACTTTTGCCGCCAGGTCCAGAAAGGCCCGCAGTTTTGGCTGTGTCTGGGCCTTGGCGGGGAAATAGATGAAAAGACCTGGCGACGTCGGCAGATAGGCTTCGAGCACCCGTTCGAGGCGGCCGCTCGCAACGGCGTCGCGCACCGAAAGATCCGGCAGATAGGCAAGCCCGGTGCCGGCCTCCGCCATCTCCATGAGCATCTGAAAATCATTGACGGTGAGGGCGCCCGGAGCATCGACCGAGACGTCGCGCCCCTCGCGCTCGAACTCCCAGCGGTAGATCGTGCCGGATCCCGGATAACGATAGCGGACGGCTTCGTGGCGCGTCACGTCCTCGGGTGTCGACGGCCGCCCGTGCTTGATAAAATAGGAGGGCGAACCGACCACGGCCCACGTGATGTCAGGCGTCAGCCGGACGGCAATCATGTCGCGCTCGACCGCTTCGCCGATGCGCATACCGGCATCGAAGCCATGTTCGGTGATGTCGACGGCCGCATCGTCGATGGAGACTTCGACGGAAACGTCTGGATAGGCCTGGCGAAACCGCGGCAGGAGGGGCGTCAGCACCAGCGGGATGGCCATGCGCGGCACGGTCAGCCGGAGATTGCCCATCGGCCGGTCGCGAAAATCGCCGAGCAACTCATAGGCGTCGGCGATCTCGGTGGCGGCGGGACGTACGCGCTTCAGGAAGGCGAGGCCCGCCTCGGTCAGAGCAACGCGCCGGGTGGTGCGCACGAAAAGCTGGAGGCCGAGACGGGCTTCGAGCGCCCTGATCGTCTGGCTGACGGCATTGGGCGTGACGCCGAGCGTCGCCGCTGCTGCGGTGAAGCTCTTTGCCTCTGCCACCGCCAGAAACTCTCTCAGTCCGTTGAAAGGGTCGTTCGCCATCCGTCGATTATGAAGCAATTCTTCCAAGCCTATCAAGAGAGCGGTGGTTTTTCATAGCAATCCACTTCGGCATGATCTGTCCAACTGCAACCTGTCTTTCAGAGGATGGAGATCGACATGCAATATACGACGCTTGGAAATACCGGTCTGGTGGTTTCGCGCATCGCCTTCGGGGCGATGACGTTTACTGCCGGCGACCGCAGCCTCGGCGCGGTCTACAAGACCGATGCCGAAGCTGCCGACGCCCTCGTCGGGCAGGCGCTCGATGCCGGCATCAATTTCTTCGACACGGCCGACGCCTATGCCTCCGGCCAATCGGAGCGGATCCTGGGTACGGCGCTCAAGTCCCGTCGCGACGAGGTGGTGATCGCCACCAAGGTCGGTTTCCGCACCGGCACGTCGCTCAACCAGGCCGGTCTGTCGCGCCGTCACATTCTCTGGTCGGTTGACGAGAGCCTGAAGCGGCTCGCAACCGACTGGATCGACGCCTATATCGTCCATAAGGAGGATCCGCATACGCCGCTCGAAGAGACGCTTTTAGCGCTCGATGCGGTCGTGCGTTCGGGCAAGGTGCGCTACATCGGCTTTTCGAACTGGTCGGCCTGGAAGGTGGCAGCGGCCCTCGAAATCCAGAAGGCCAACGGACTGGCACCTTTCACCCATGGCCAGATGCACTATTCGCTGCTCGGCCGCGACGTCGAGCGTGACGTCATTCCGATGATGCAGCGCTATGGGTTGGGGCTGACGGTCTGGAGCCCGCTCGCTTCGGGCTTCCTTTCGGGCAAGTACACTCGCGACAATCTCGGCGATCCGGACAACCGCTATTCCGGCTTCGACATTTTGCCCTTCGACAAGGAGCAGGGCTTCAAGCTGGTGGAGCGCATGCGCGGCATCGCCGGCGAACATCGGGCGAGCGTCGCCCAGGTGGCGATCGCCTGGCTGCTTTCGAAGAGGGCGGTGACCAGTGTGCTGCTCGGCGCTTCCAAGCCCCACCAGTTGAAGGACAATCTTGGCGCCGCCGATCTTGCTCTGACGGCGGCGGAGATCTCGGCGCTCGATGCCGAGACCGTGCCGGCGCCTGTCTATCCCAACTGGTTCATCGACAATCTCGTCGACCAGCCGCTGGCCCAGGCGTTCGGGGAGTAACCGCGTCCCGCAACGAAAAACGCCGGCGCGTATGGCGCCGGCGATTTGGAAATTCGGGCGTTCCGGACGACCTCAGTCGAAGAGGCTCGATACCGACTCTTCCTGGCTCGTGCGGCTGATGGCTTCGCCGAGCAGGCCCGCGGTCGAGATGACGCGGATATTGTGGGCTGACTGGACGGCGGTCGTCGGCTGGATCGAGTCGGTGATGACCAGTTCCTTCAGCATCGACGAGGTAACGCGGGCAACCGCGCCGCCGGAAAGAACGCCATGGGTGATGTAGGCGGTGACGCTCGTCGCGCCGTTCTTCAAAAGCGCCTCGGCCGCGTTGCAGAGCGTGCCGCCGGAATCGACGATGTCGTCGATCAGCAGGCAGTCCTTGCCCTTCACGTCGCCGATGACGTTCATGACTTCGGATTCACCCGGACGGTCGCGGCGCTTGTCGACGATCGCCAGCAGACAGTCGAGACGCTTGGCGAGCGCACGGGCGCGCACCACGCCGCCGACGTCCGGCGAAACGACCATGACGTTCTTCAGGTCGTAGTTTTCCTTGACGTCGCGCGCCAGGATCGGGATCGCATAGAGGTTGTCGGTCGGGATGTCGAAGAAGCCCTGGATCTGGCCGGCATGAAGATCGAGGGTCAGCACGCGGTCGGCGCCGGCTTCGGTGATCAAGTTGGAGACCAGCTTGGCGGAGATCGGCGTGCGCGGACCGGGTTTGCGGTCCTGGCGGGCATAGCCGAAATAGGGAAGCACGGCGGTGATCCGGCGAGCGGAGGAGCGGCGCACCGCGTCGATCATGATGAGCAGTTCCATCAGGTGATCGTTGGTGGGAAACGAGGTCGACTGGATGATGAAGACATCCTCGCCGCGTACGTTTTCGCCGATCTCGACGAAGATTTCCTGATCGGCGAAACGGCGTACCGTCGCTTTGCCGAGAGGCAGGTTGAGATAGTTGCAGATCGCTTCGGCCAGAAGCCGGTTCGAATTACCTGCGAAAACCTTCATTGACGGACCGCCTTGAGCTGGCGCGGTCACCGTCCGGTACTTTTCCGGCAGCGGTGTTTTCCGCGCAGATTCCGAGAGCCATTCCAATCGCGGTCATTCTTTGCGGATGGCCGCCGTTCAGAGCTGATCGGCCGCTTTTTAGCGAGACTGAACTTGAATGCAAGGGGAATGCTGCGCCGCGAAGGCCAATATCCTAAAAACTTTGTGTCAACCGGCTTGAGATTGCCGCCATTCGAGATAGGCGTCGATGGTTTTCGTCGCAATTCCCTGCATGGTTGTGTCCGGAACGCCACTCCACAAATCCGTGCCGCCGCCGGAAACCTGATCCTGTCCTTGGATGCGGTGCAGGCGGTTGCCGCTGCCGTCGAGCACGTCCCAGACATAAACGACCGTCGTCTTGTCGCCGTCCTTCAGTGCCGAGAAATAGCCTTTGAGGATATGCTCGCTGCTGGCGTCGGCCGAGCCCTTGATCGTCAGGCCGCGGGCGCGAGCGTCGGCACCGAGCTGTTTGGAAAGCGGTGTCACCGCCTGGACCGGTGCGCCGATGATCGGCAGGAAGCGGATCGTGCCGCTCGCGGCAGCACTTGCCTTCGGCAATGCGGCGACGGTTGGCTGGCTCTGGATTTCTTCGGCTGCGGCCGCCGCCTGCTGGACGGGCGTGTGCTGTATTGGCGCCTGTTCCACCGGTGCCTGGCGGCTCTCGATCGTGTTCTGGACGGGCTCGGAACCGGCGGCAAGCCGGCTTGCCTGTCCCTCGAAGGTGCCGGCCGGATCGGTGTAGGTCGCGTCGCCGGTGGCATAGGCCGTCGGTGTGTTCGACGGAGCCGGCTGAGGCGAATAGGCGGTGGTCTGGCTGACGGGTTCGCGCTGCACCGGCGCCATCGCCGTCTGCGTCGACATGGCGTCGAGGTCGGATTGCGTCACCGGCGGCGAGCGGAAAGTTCCCCCGCCGACGTCAACCTGTGGCGTCAGCATCTCGGTGCTGTTGCAGGCGGCGAGCGCAATGGCGAGGCCAAGAGCTACGATGGGCGTGGTGAGCTTTCGCATGTTCAAACCGTCCGTCCGTTTCTTCGCGGCAGTTTCCTGAAACGTCTCCTGTCGTCTGCCATTACGAACGCAAGTCTAGGCGGATTTCCCTAAGCAGAAATGAAGTCCAGGCCGTAACGCGACAGCGCGCGCGGCGTGTCTGTCGTGGTGAGGTAGGTCTGGCCAAGCGTCATGGCGGTGCCGCTGTCGGAATCCATAATGATCATGTGCACGAACAGCGACATGTTCGGCTCGATCTCCTGGGGATTGCCGAGGTGGAACATCTGCTGCTCCATCCAGGAGGGGGAGAAGCGGGCGCCGAGCGAATAGCCGCAGGCGTTCAGCCGGTGGCGGGCAAGGCCGCGTTCGTCCATGATCCTGGCGTGCACGTCGAAGACGGTGCCGAAGGTGTTGCCGGGGCGAAGCACCATCTCGATCGCCTGGATGGTTTCGCGGCAGGCGCTGTAGAGTTCGCGATGGCGATTGGTCGGCTCGCCGATGACGACGGTGCGCATCATCGCCGCATGATAGTGAGCACTGACGCCGGCCCATTCCAGCGTAAGCTGGTCCTGGCTGTCCAGCAGGCGCCGTCCGGACTTGTAGCGGCAGAGCAGCGCATCGGCGCCGGAGCCGATGATGAACTCGTTGGCCGGATAGTCGCCGCCGCCGGCAAGGATCGTTCCCTGCATCGCGGCCAGAATGTCGGCCTCGTTGCCGCCAGGACGAATGAGGGGCAGGGCGGCATCGAGCGCGTCGTCGGCAAGGCTTGCGGCCTTTTCGACATGGGCGATTTCCGCCTCGCTCTTGATCAGGCGCAGGCGGCCGACCAGATGCGAGGCGTCGATCAGCTCGCCAAAGGTCTGTAGCTGCCGGTCGATCAGCCGCGCGGCGCGGCCGGTCATGCCGTGGGTGTCGTATTCGATGCCGATGCGGCAGCCGAGCAGGTCGAGTTCGCTCAAGAGGTTCTTGAGATCCATGGTCGGGTCGGCATTGGCCCGGTCGACCCAGATCTCGATACGCTCGATGTTCGATGTATGACGGGCCTGGCGCAGGTCGGCCGAGCGCGTCAAAAGCACCATCGAGCCGTCCTTCTTGACGACCAGCGTCTGGAAGAAGCAGTAGCCGAAGGTGTCGTAGCCGGTCAGCCAGTACATGCTCTCCTGGGCGAAAAGCAGCACCGCGTCCAGCTTCTCCTCGCGCATCTTCTCCGTCAGCCGCTCGAGACGGCTTGCATATTCTTCCTGGGCAAAGTGAAGCGCCATGTCAGGTCCCTCGTATGCAAATGGCGGAAATCTGTCGGCCGTAGTCCGGTTCCTGCCTGTGGGTCGTGCGCCGATAGGAGAAGAAACGCTCCTCGTCGGCATAGGTGCAGATGTCGAGATTCTCGGCGGCAACGCCCGCTTCGACCAGCCGTTTGATCGTCAGCCCTGGCAGGTCGAACATGGCATGGCCGTCGCGCTCCGAAGGCCGGAAGAAAGTGGCGTAGCTTTCGTTCGCCGCGACGAAGCGTTCTACGAACTCGGAGCCGACCTCATAGTTCCGACGGCTGATCGACGGGCCGAGGCAGGCGACGATGCGCTCGCGCTGCGCGCCGAGCGAAACCATCGTGTCGATGGTGCTTTCGAGCACGCCACCGAGCGCGCCCTTCCAGCCGGCATGCGCGGCACCGATGACGTTGGCTTCGGCATCGGCAAAGAGGATGGGGCCGCAATCGGCCGAGAGCACGCCGAGCACGATGCCCGGCGTTGCCGTCACCAGCGCATCGGCCTCGGGGCGGGCGCCGTCGTAGCTTTCGTCGACCACCACGGCGTCTGGGGAATGGACTTGGTGCACGGTCGCCAGGCGCTCTGGCGAGGCGCCGAACCAGCGGGCGACGCGGGCGCGGTTCTCGTTGACATGGGTACGCTCGTCCTTGGAGCCAAGCCCGACATTGAGGCCGCGATAGATCCCTTCGGAAACGCCGCCTGTTCGGGTGAAATAGCCATGGGCGATTGCCGGTCCGGCCTTCTCGCTGAAAAGCGAGCTTTGCACAGGAGAGAGCGCGGCGTCATGCTGCATTGGTATATTCGCCTTTGCTTTATCAGGAAAATCAATGGGTTTGGGCGCGCGCTCCGGCCCGGCGACTGGCTCTTGATTTGCCGGCGCGATGTTGACCCGCGACGGCAGGGCTGTCAATTCCCGAACGGCAGGGGTGCCGTCGGGTGGAGGTTCAAGCCTTCGGTTTGCGGAACGGCGAGAGCGGCACCGGCGGGCTGCTGACGGCCAGGACCTTGAACAGTTCGCCCATCTTTCCGGCGCCTGCGCCGGCAAGCCTCTCGACGTCCTGGCGGATGGTTTCCTGCGTCAGCGCATCCTTGTCGCGGCCAAGGGCCGCGGCGCGTTCCAGAAGACCGAGGCCGACCAAAAAATCGCCCTGGTGGGCAAGACCGTTGATCTGCACATCGTCCGTCTTGGCGCGGCGGGCGAGTTGCTCGAAATCGACGTGGCTGGTGAGATCGGCGCGGCCGGGGCTGGCGAGCGGCGGATCGTATTCGTGATCGCGCACGGCCTGCAGCGTATCGCCATAGCCGGTGGCCATATGGCCATAGTCGATGATCACGGCGGTGCCGCCGCTGATCTTCAACCGTTCGCAGAGGGCCGACATGACAGCGTCGCGGGCGGGAGCAATCTCGAAGATCGTGCCTTCGGCAACACCCTGCGCCGGCGTCGGAAGAAGCTCGGGATCGATGCCGGCAACGCCGGCGGCAAAGGTCAGTTCGTCCGTGGCATCAAGCCCGACCATGCGCTCGCGGAAGCCTTGCGCCGTGCGCACGAACTGCCGGATCGGAATGGCGTCGAAAAGCTCGTTGGCGGCAAGCAGCAGGAAGCCTTCCGGCAGGGTCTCGAAGCTCGTGTGCCATTCGACCTTGTGACCATGGGCGGCGAGCGTTTCCGACTGCACCTTACGCAGCCGTTCGCTGGTTTCGACGAGATGCACGCCGGCGGAAGCATAGAGATCAGGTGCCAGGCGGCGCACGACGCGCAGCATGTCGGCCATCATCGTGCCGCGGCCGGGGCCGATTTCAGCAATCACGGCGCCCTCAGGCTTGCCGTGCTGCTGCCAGGCATGGACGAGGAAGATGCCGATCATCTCGCCGAAGAGCTGGCTGATCTCCGGCGCCGTGGTGAAGTCGCCTTCCTTGCCGAAGGGCTCGTGCACACGGTAGTAGCCGTGCTCCGGATCCGCCAGGCAAAGCGAGAAATAATCGGTGACGCTGATCGGCCCGTGGGTCTTGATCAGCGCCTTGATCTTGTCCGCAAGTGGTGTCGTCATGCCTTCGTCCAATTCGCGGGGCGGCGGCCGGAATAGCCGCGCGCCCTTGCCCCATCCGCTCTCAGGTGGCTGCGCGCCGCGCCCGGGCAATGGCCCAGATGCCGGCGAGCGCCATTGGCAGCGACAAAAGCATGCCCATGGTCAGCCAGCCACCGACAAGATAGCCGATCTGCGCGTCCGGTTCGCGGAAGAATTCGACGAAAATGCGGCTCAGGGCATAGCCGAGCACGAAGATGCCGGTGACGAGCCCCGGGGATTTCAACGCGTGACGACGATAGATGAACCAGGCGAGGACGGAGAGCAGGACGATACCTTCAAGGGCGGCCTCGTAGAGCTGGCTCGGGTGGCGGGCGAACGGACCGCCGGTCGGGAATACGATCGCCCAGGGCATCGACGAGAGGCGGCCCCAGAGTTCGCCGTTGATGAAGTTGGCGATACGACCGAAGAACAGGCCGATCGGGACGACGGCGGCGACAATGTCGAACAGGCTCCAGATGGCGATCTTGTTCTTGCGCGCAAACAGGATCATGGCGAGTGTCGTGCCGAGGAAGCCGCCGTGGAACGACATGCCGCCGTTCCAGATTTCCAGCGCGCGGATCGGATTGGCGAGCACTGAGCCGAGATCGTAGAAGAGAATGTAGCCGATGCGGCCGCCGAGCACGATGCCGCCGGCGGCCCACAGCAGGAAGTCGTCGAGCTGCTGCAGCGTGATGGCCGGCTTGTCGTCCCGCCAGAGCGAGGCGTTCATCGCCAGGCGCCGGGCGTAGAACCAGCCGAGCAGAATGCCCGCCACATAGGCGAGCCCGTACCAGTGGATGGCCAGCGGGCCGATCTGGACGATAACGGGGTCGATTTCGGGGAAGGGGAGGATGGCGAGGCGGGTCGCTAATGTTTCCAATTTATTGTTCTCGTGCCGGGCCGGTTGTTTCGGCGGACCATGGCGAGCGATTTCACCTCGGTCAAGGGCGGCAATGCGCGCCCCGGACACAGGGTCGTGAAGGGAGCCGTGATGGCGCGCGTGATTTTTCTTGCATCGCGCGGCCGGTGACCCTACCTGAAACCCATGGACCGCATCGCGCCTTTAGAGGCGATGGCTGATATGGAGATCGCGACGATGAGCACAGGCACCAACCGCATCCTGGATGACTTTGCCAAGCTGATGACCGATGCTGCCGGCGCCGCTCAAGGCGTGCGCCGCGAGGTTGAAACGGCCTTCCGGGCGCAGGCGGAGCGGGCGCTGAATTCGCTCGACGTCGTCAAGCGCGAAGAGTTCGAAATGGTCAAGGAAATGGCCATCAAGGCGCGCGAGGAAAACGATGCGCTTCTGGCCCGTATTGAGGCTCTCGAAGCGCGTCTCGTCGATACGGGCAAGTAACGCGATTCCCTTGAAATAACGGCATTTCAGCGTTTTTACTTCGCCCGCGGACCTCATCTGCGGGCGTTTTGCTGTGGTTCAGCCGCATAGGTCTGAAACGGCATGATGGGTGGTTAATAAAACCTGAAAAGTTTTCCACCTGTGGACACTGCCAAAAAACCCTTATGGCAGAGTCAGTTAAGCTCAACCGCTTCATTCACATGACAACGTGGACGCGATTGTTCACGGCTATTTTTGGGCCGAGGGGCTGGCAGCCTGACTCCGCCATTATACACTGATTTTAAATGATGATTCGAAACGAACCACTTAAGCTCCGGGCAGGGTAAGTCAGCCAGGATGGATGTGAGTTCAGCAATCATACGTGTTTGTAATCGGTGTTGGGTTTGCGGCGTTGCGTCTTGTGAGCGTGATGACGCATGCCCGTGCCACACCTATGCAGGGTGATGCATGAGCCTTTTGGAAATGGAAGTCGAGCGCCAATCCAACCCGGTCGATATGATCGAGTTCGTGGCTGCCAATAACGACTGGTCGTTCGAACGATCCGGCGAAGACGAAATCGCCATGACGGTCGAAGGCAAGTGGGCGGACTACCACGTTTCCTTCTCCTGGATGGAGGAATTCGAGGCGCTGCACCTGGCCTGTGCCTTCGACATCAAGGTGTCGGAAAGCCGGGTCAACGAAGTCATCCGTCTGCTCTCCCATATCAATGGGCAGGTTTTGATGGGCCACTTCGATCTGTGGCGCCAGGAGGAAGTGGTGATCTTCCGCCAGTCGCTGCTGCTTGCCGGCGGCGCCGAGCCCACCAACCAGCAGGTCGAAGTTCTGCTTTCGAGCGCACTCGACGCTTGCGAATCCTATTATCAGGCGTTTCAATTCGTCGTCTGGTCCGGCATGGACGCGCAGCGCGCCGTCGATGCCGTCCTGTTCGAAACGGTTGGAGAAGCCTGATCATGACGAACGCCGCTTCCGGTCCCATCGTGCTCGTCGGCGCCGGCAATATGGGCGGCGCCATGCTTTCGGGCTGGCTGAAGAGCGGCGTTAAAGGCGCAGACGTTCTCGTCGTCGATCCCGGCCCGCCGCCGGCCATGGCGCAGCTGATCTCCGACAACGGCGTGACGCATGCGACCTCGGTACCGTTGGGTGTCCAGGCGGGTGTGATCTTCCTTGCGGTCAAGCCGCAGGTGATGGACGCCGTCTTGCCGCCGCTGAAATCTCTCGTCGGCCCGGATACCGTCATCGTTTCGGTTGCTGCAGGCAAGACGCTTTCCTTCATCGAAGCCCATCTCGGTGCCGCGGCGACCGTGCGCGCCATGCCGAATACCCCGGCCATGATCGGCCGCGGCGTCACCGGCGCCTTTGCCAATGCCCGCGTCAGCGATCAGCAGCGCGCTCACGTTCATGATCTCCTGAAGGTCAGCGGTCCGGTCGAATGGGTCCGCACCGAAGCCGAGATCGATGCCGTCACCGCCGTTTCGGGCAGCGGTCCGGCCTATGTCTTCTACCTCGTCGAATGCATGGCCGAGGCGGGCCGCAAGGCCGGCCTTGAGGCGGACCTCGCCATGCGGCTCGCGCGGGAAACCGTCGCTGGGGCTGGCGAACTTTTGCACCAGTCGCCTGACGAAGCCGCGCGGCTGCGCCAGAACGTGACCTCGCCCGGCGGCACGACGGCTGCGGCACTGTCCGTGCTGATGGCCGACGACGGCATGCAGCCGCTGTTTGACAAGGCGATCGCTGCGGCGCGCAAGCGCGCGGAAGAACTCGCAGGCTGAATATTGAATGCGGCTGGCCCCATGTTGGGCCGGCATGGCGCCTGGCCTAAGGGTTTCGCGCCGGGGAAGCGCCGGCGCAGGCCCCATGATCGCGGCTTGGCTGGCGATTGACGAGACTTCTCCAGATTGTGCCGATCACGCGGCGGCAGAGGTTGCCGATCGCAATGCTGCGTTGACGCCGAGCCCAGGAATGCAGCTCATAACTCATCGGCAGACTGCTGCTCGGCTGCTTGCCCATTTCCGTTACCCCTCAAGCTTCGCTGTCTGAGTTCCGGTCCAAGCTACAGCCTGTCGCTCGCGGCGATAATCCATGTTAAATTCCGTTTATCTGTGACGAAATGGAATAGATGGATGGATCGACAGGAAGCCATGACGGTGTTTCTCGCTGTCGTCGAGGAGGGAGATTTCTCGGCGGCGGCGCGGCGGTTGCGCATGACGCCATCGGCGGTCAGCAAGATCGTCGGCCGGCTGGAGGCGCGCCTTGGCGTACGCCTGCTGCAGCGTTCGACGCGCAGCATCAGCCTGACGAGCGAAGGCAGCGCCTATGCGGAATCGAGCCGCCGCATCCTCGGCGACATGGAAGATGCGGAGGTTGCGATCCAACCGGGGGCGGTGCCGCGCGGGCGGTTGCGGGTGAGCCTGCCCAGCGCCTTCGGTCATCGCCTGATCGTGCCCATGCTGCCTGATTTCATCGAACGGTTTCCGGAGATCGACCTGGAACTCGATTTCAGCGACGCGGTCGTCGACCTCATGAACGGTGAGGCGGATGTTGCGCTGCGGGTCGCGGAACAGAGCGACAGCACGCTGGTGACGCGGCGGCTCGCACCAAACCGTCGCGTCATCTGCGCCGCACCCGCCTATCTCGAGCGGCACGGCGCGCCGCAAACGCCTGACGACCTGCAGCGGCATGTCTGCCTTGCCATCACCGCCCGCGGCCGTCTCAACGTTTGGGAATTTCAGGATGGCGACGGCCGGCGTGCGATCCGTGTTTGTGGCTCCGTCGAAGCCAACAGCACCGAAGCGCTCCGACGGCTTGCGCTCGCAGGCATCGGCATCGTGCGCCTTTCCGAACTGCTCGTGGGCGGAGATATCAAGGCGGGATTGCTGGTGCCGCTTCTGACCGGCAGCAACTATGCCGAGGCAGAGCCGATCACGGTCGTCTATCCGCACCGGCGATTCTTGCCGCCACGCGTGCGTGTTTTCGTCGATTTCCTTGCCGAGCAGTTCGCGCGTCGCCCATGGGAGGAGGCCAGATTTCGCGGGGAGCCCGCCGAGGCCGCCGTGCTTCCGAAATCTCGCCCGATGCTTTAATCCACCTCCTCGGATAAGATTTCACATAGGGAATGACGATGGCTGAAACTATTGAATTTGCTGATTTCGAGCGCGTGGACATTCGCGTGGGCACCATCGTCGAGGCCGAACCGTTTCCGGAAGCGCGCAAGCCGGCCATCAAGCTGAAAATCGATTTCGGCCCGGAAATCGGCATAAAAAAGTCATCAGCGCAAATCACGGTGCATTATCGTCCGGAGGATCTCGTCGGGCGGCAGGTGCTGGGCGTGGTCAATTTTCCGCCGCGCCAGATCGGGCCTGTGCGCTCTGAAGTGCTGACGCTGGGCTTTGCAGACGAGGCCGGTGCGATCGTGCTGGCTGCCACCGAACGGCCGGTCCCCAACGGCAAGAAATTGATGTGATCCCCATGAACATTGCTTTCGAAGTGATCCCCGAGCGCGTCAAGGTGTCCTGCCTTTGGCGCGCCGCCGATGCCGCGCGCGACTGGCGCGCAAGTCATGTGCTGTCTCTGCTCGATCCCGAATTGCCGGATGCCAACGTGCCCGTGATTGCGGACGCCAGCCACCGGGTCGTGCGCATGCGCGACCAGGAAAACCCGACCGCCACCCAGCATTTCCCGGATCTGGTGCTCGAAGTTTTCGAGGCGATGCGCCCGGCGGCCGAGCATGCTGAGAGCCGCATTCTCGTGCATTGCCATGCCGGCGTCAGCCGCTCGACGGCCTTTGCCTATGGTCTGATTGCGCATCAACTCGGCGCGGGGCGAGAGGACGAAGCCTTCCGGGCGCTCTTGGCGATCACCCGCAAGCCCTGGCCGAACCGTCGCATCATCGAGATCCTCGATGCCGCCCTTGGCCGCGGCGGCCGGCTGCTCGCGCCGCTCGATGTCATGCGCGCCCGTCATCCGCGCCGTATCGACGCCTGGCACCGTTTCAACGAACGACGCGGCCTGACCTCGATCTACCAGCGCTGACACGCTCAACTCTCCGGCAACAACATCTCGGCGTAGCGCTTGAGTGAGCGGTTGTAGCGGGGGAGGTGCCGTGACAGGCTGGCGAGCGCGAGTGCGGCCGCCTGTTGCGCCTGGCCAGTATCGACGAGGCAGAGCGCCAGGAAGGCGATGACCGCATCGTCGAGTTCGTCCGATGGCTTGTCCCGCTCGGCGGTGAGCAGGGCGATACCTTCTTTGGCGCGGCCGAGATTGCGCAGGGTGCTGGCGAGCTGGATGGTGGCCCGTCGGCGGCGAATTCCCTGAAGACCGTTTTCCAGCGCCTGCCGGTAGAGCGGCTCCGCCTTCATCTCATGGCCGGTCGAATCCTGCGCCGAGGCTCTTTCGAACACTCCGATGGCATGTCCTGCCGGCAGTTCGGCGGCAAGGGCATCGATGCGGGCGATAAAGGCTTCGCTATCTGTCGGGTCGAAGGTTGCCCAGAGTTCGGCCAGCCGTCGCTCCCAGTCAGCCCAATCGATGGCGTCTACCATGGCCCGTTCCCCTTAGCCCATTCGTGGCCAGAAGTGGCCCGCCCGCGCGGGAACGTCAAGCCGGGACGCGCACCGTTGCCCTGAGGCCGCCGAGCGGGCTGTCGCCAAGCGTGACGTTGCCCCCGTGGCTGCGGGCGATATCGCGGGCGATCGCCAGCCCGAGGCCAGTGCCGGAACTGTCGAGATTGCGGGCTTCGTCGAGGCGGAAGAACGGCTTGAACACATCCTCGCGCGAACGTTCGGGAATACCTGGGCCGTCATCGTCGACGGTGATGGTGAGCCACTTGGCACTGTGGCGCGCATCGATCTTGACAGTGTTGGCGTAGCGGTAGGCGTTCGAGGCGATGTTGGCGACGAGACGGGTGAAGGCGTTTGGCCGCACGCGGATATCGTCTTCCCCTTCGATGGATGTGGTCAGGGTCTTGCCGAGCAGTTCGGCTTCAGCGGCGAGCCGGGTCATCAGGTCGCTGAGTTTCAGCTGGCCGACGTCCTCCTCCGCTTCGCTGCGGGCGAAGGCCAGATAGCCTTCCAGCATGTTCTGCATGTCATCGACGTCCTGGTTCAGGCCTTCGAGATCGGGGTTGTTGCCGGCAAGCGCCAGCTGCAGCTTGAAGCGGGTGAGGATGGTTCGAAGATCGTGGCTGACGCCAGTCAGCATCGCGGTGCGCTGCTCGATCTGGCGTTCGATGCGCTCGCGCATCTGGATGAAGGCGAGGCCGGCGCGGCGGATTTCATCGGCGCCGCGCGGCGCGAAGTCGTCGATCTTCTGGCCCTTGCCGAAGCTTTCGGCCGCCTTGGTCAAGGCCAGGATCGGGCGGATCTGGCCGCGCAGGAAGAGCACCGCGATCGTCAGCAGCACCAGCGAGGCCGCCACCATCCAGACGAGGAAGATGTGGGTGTTGGAAGCGTAGGCCTGGTTGCGCCGGGCATAGACGCGCAGGATGCGGCCGTCATCGAGCTTGATGCGGATCTCGACGAGCTTGGAGTTGCCGACCGTATCGATCCAGAAGGGGCGGCGGACCTGGTTGGAAATCTCTTCGCCGAGGATCTGGTCGAGGATTTCGAAGAAGGGGCTGGGGCGCGGCGGCGGCAGTTCGCCGGGCGGGTCCACGGAGATGCTGAGATCGAGCTGATCGCGCGCGATGCGGATGATCTCGGAGATGTCGCGGTCGGCAGGGAAGGTGTCGATAAGATCGACGATCGCGGCAATGTCCCCGGTGACGGCGGCCGACAGGCGCTGCGTCACCAGCTGCCAGTGGCGCTCCATGAAGATGAAGGCGACCACCGACTGCAGAAGCACCATGGGAATGATGACGATCAGCAGCGAGCGGGCGTAAAGCCCCATGGGCAGGCGACGGCGCAGCCAGCGGGTGAACCGCCTCCAGGCATTGTCGTTCGCCCCGGATGCGCCGTGCTCTATGCCGTCAAAGCTTGCCATGGTTTGCCGCGCTCATGGGAAGGGCTGCCATTTCAGTCCACGCTCAGCCGGTAGCCGATGCCGCGCACCGTCTGCAGCCAGACGGGGTTGGACGGGTCGTCCTCGATCTTGCGGCGCAGGCGGTTGATCTGCACGTCGATCGTGCGCTCGCCGACCTCGGCATCGTCGCCGATCAACTCGTGGCGTGGGATCGTTTCGCCGGCACGTTGCGAAAAGAGTGTCATGATCTCCTGCTCGCGGTCCGTCAGGCGGATGTGATCGGCGCCACGACGCAGCTCCTTGCGCACCACCGAGAAGGTGTAGGGACCGAAGATCACCTGGTCGACCTTGGGGGTCTGGGCCGGCTGGTTGCGGCGCAGGATGTTGTTGATGCGCAGCACCAGTTCGCGCGGGTCAAAGGGCTTCGACAGATAGTCGTCGGCGCCGGCCTCGAGACCCTCGATGCGGGAGTTGGATTCCGCCAGCGCCGTCAACATCAGGATCGGCACGGTCTTGATTTGCCTGAGGCTCTGGGTGAGCGAAATGCCGCTTTCGCCGGGCATCATCACGTCGACGATCAGAAGGTCGAAGTCGAGGCCGACGAGCTTGCGGCGGGCTTCGTCCGCATCGGACGCGGTCGTCACGCGAAAACCCTGTTCGACCAGGTAGCGGTTGAGCAGATCGCGGATGCGCCGGTCGTCGTCGACGACCAGAAGGTGAGCCGCATCGTCCGAGACAGTCGCTTTTGTCGTCATTCCACGCTTCCCAAGTTGCAGGCCAGACCCGCGCTACGGCGGGCGTCAGTCTGCGGCGTTGTTCTTCATCCCGGCGAGAAAGCGCTTGACCGTTTCGCGCGCGCCCGGACCGGTTCTTGCCAATGCATCGGCTATGCGGCGGGACTGTGGCTCGGCAAGCGCACGCGCCAGCGCCTGGCCTTCTTCCGTCGTGTAGAGCATACGCTGGCGCCGGTCTTCAGGGCCGGTTTCCTGGCGAATATACCCGGAGTCGATCAGTTGCTTCAGCACCCGGGCAAGGCTCTGCTTGGTAATCTTCAGCGTGTCCAGGAGGTCGGCGACCGTCATGCCCGGCTCGCGGTCGACAAAGTGCACGACGCGGTGGTGCGCCCGTCCGAAGCCGCTCTTTTCCAGGATCGCATCCGGGTCGGAGGTGAAGTCGCGATAGGCGAAGAAGAGCAGCTCGATGATCTCGAAATCGATCGTATCGTCATCGGCGGCGGCATCGTTCAGATACCGGGTGTTCTCTTTGGATTGGCCGGCCACGCGGTCATTTCCTTTCAGCCTGATTGCAACTTGCGAAACATTCGAAAAAATATGTCAGCTTTGTTGACATATTTTTACCATAGCATTAGCGTCCATGCTCGGTAAGCGAGACATTTGGCGTTGGCAACATCTGAAAGGATATGCCGTGCCGTTCCGATCGCAAATCCAAAATCACGAAATTGAATTTTCCCTCAATCAGTTTGCCGATAGACTGAAAGCAGGGCGATAATCAACTAAGAATGGCGCGCATGCGCCGGAGGATGACACCATGGCAGCGGTTCCTTTTGATCAGTTGGACGGACAGATCTGGTTCAACGGCGAGTTCGTCGCGTGGAAGGATGCCAAGATTCACGTGCTGACCCACGGCCTGCACTATGCCAGCGCGGTCTTTGAGGGCGAGCGCGCCTATGGCGGGCGCATCTTCAAGCTGACCGAGCACAACCAGCGCCTGCATCAGTCCGCCGAAATCCTCGGCTTCAAGATCCCTTATTCGGTGGAGGAACTGGACGCAGCCAGCGTCGAGCTTCTGAAGCGTCAGGGCTTCTCCGAGGCCTATGTGCGGCCGATCGCCTGGCGCGGCAGCGAGAGCATGGGCGTTTCGGCGCAGAACAACCGCATCAACGTCGCCATCGCCATCTGGCAGTGGGGCAGCTATTTCAACCCGGCCGAAAAGCTCAAGGGCATCCGGCTCGATATCGCAGAATATCGCCGCCCGGATCCGCAGACGGCACCTTCGAAGTCGAAAGCCGCCGGCCTCTACATGATCTGCACCATCTCCAAGCATGCGGCCGAGGCCAAGGGCTATGCGGACGCGATGATGCTGGATTACCGCGGCCGCGTGGCCGAAGCGACCGGTGCCAACATCTTCTTCGTCAAGGACGGCGTCATCCACACGCCGGTGCCGGATTGCTTCCTCGACGGCATCACCCGTCGCACGGTGATCGAGCTTGCCAAGCGCCGCGGCTATGAAGTGGTCGAGCGGGCGATCATGCCGGAGGAACTGTCCGGTTTCAGCGAATGCTTCCTCACCGGCTCGGCCGCCGAAGTGACGCCGGTTTCCGAAATCGGTCCTTACCGCTTCACGCCGGCGACGATCTGCGAAACGCTGATGAACGACTACATGAAGGAAGTCTATCCGGTTGCCGCGGCAGCCGAGTAACGGCATCCGGAATGCTCTCGAAAGCAGAAAAGGCGGCCCCCGGGCCGCCTTTTGTCTTGCTACGGATATGATCGCAGAGTTAGGCGGTCTTCCCCAAGAATTGCCCGACGATTCCGCTCAGTACGCCGCCGCCGACAAGGCCGCCGATGGCTTGCATGGCGAGACCGGTCGCGGCTGCTTCTCCGCCGAGCATCTGAATGAGGAACCCGCCGCCAAGGCCTCCAATGGCGCCGACGATGGTCCGTGCGACGACACCGAATGCCTGCTGCTTCAACACTGCGCTGGCCGCGTTCCCGCCGGCGGCCCCCGCGATCAATTGGGTAATGATAGGCATTAATGCTTCCATTGATCCCTCCGTGTCGTGGCTCGTCGTGGACGCGCCACTAAAAGCCGATGAGCCGGCATCAATAGGTTGAAGCCTATTCCGGATTATTGTCAATTTGAGTGAAATGACGTTGCGGCGCCCGCTTCGTAGCCAATTGAAATGGCTCGATTTTAGGCAGAGGCAACCTCTTACAGGCAAAGCGGGAAAACGAAGCCGGCGGCAGGGGCGGCTGGAGGGAATGACCTTGCCGCGCATGATTCGTGCCGTCGGGAGAGCGAGGGAGGGTAATGCAGGCACGTCGGGAACCCCCGGCAACCGAATGATTGCCGGGGGTCTCGATTGTTAGCGATAGACGTAGACGATGCGTCGCGTTGCCGGCTCGACCAGAACGGGCTGGCCGTTGATGCTGACATAGTCGTAGCTGTAGTCGGGAACGCGTTGAACGGCCACGGTCTGCGGCAGTTCGGCACCGACGACGACTTCACCATCGAGATAGACGGTCTCGCCGGGGTTGGACGTGACGTAGGTCCGCACATTCTCCGGCGGCACGATCGGGTCGATCTGTTCGACCGGGCCGATCAATTCGTCGCCGCTGCTGACGATCACGGGGTCATTGGGCTGCACTTCATAGGTGACGGCAGGAATGGCCAGGTCGGCCCGGCGCTCCTGGACCACGACGGCAGAACCGCCAAGATCCGTCGTCAGATACTGGGAATAGACCCAGCCGCGCACGCCGCCGACGTCAATGCGGCACCACTTGCTGCCTTCGATGCAGCCGTCGATAACCGCGGTGCTACCGCGGGTCGCAAGGCCGACTGTCGGATATTGAGGGCCCGGACCTGTGCGGATGTTAAGGTCCGTCACCGTGGTCGCGGTCATGGCTGCAAAGGCGGACGGCGTACCGATCGCCAACACCAAACCCGCGGCCGTAGCGGCTCGCAACAGGGGGCGGGTAAGCTTCACCATCGTGTTTCTCCTTATATTGACGAGGGCCAAACGCCAGCAAGCGCGCGGATGTTCCCCCGGGAACGTCACGAAATGTGACGCTGTGACATTCTCCAGCCGTTGCCGAGGGCAGGACACGCCAGGAGAAAGGCAACGGGAGAGGGACAAAATGCAGAATGCTCAGCCGGATCAGAACAACGTCGCCGCGCGCAGCCTCAAGCCGGTCGTTCGGATCGTCGTCGCCGCGGAGATCGCGATTTCGGCGCTGCTGATGACCACCGTGCAGTGGCCGGCACCCCAGCAGCTGTCTGCACCGCAAATAGCCTCGCTTCGCTGATTGGCGCTGTCACCGCCGCCAATTGCCGCTATAGGAAGATGACGAGATCCTAGAGCGCGTTGCGATCTTCCAGATTCGCTTCCTACGCTTTAGGTTCTGGATTTGTCGCATGTCGTTATCGCAATACCGCTCCCAAATTTTTGCGCGACATGCTCTAGAGAGGCAGACGCGCATGTTACAGGCGGGCATCATCCCGGTTACCCATTTCGAGCAGAACTGCACCGTGCTGTTCGACAGCGAGACCAAGGAAGGCGTGATCGTCGATCCCGGCGGCGACGTCGATCTCATCCTGCAGACCATCCGCGAAAACGGCATCACGCTGAAGGCGATCTGGATCACCCACGGCCATATCGACCATGCCGGCGGCGCCAAGGAACTGAAGGACGCCCTCGGGCTCGAAATCATCGGTCCGCACAAGGACGACCTGCCGCTGCTCGAAAGCCTCGAAAGCCAGGCGGAGCGCTTCGGTCTGGCGATGAAGGTTCAGAACGTCATTCCCGATCGCTGGCTCGAAGAAGGCGACACGGTCTCCTTCGGCGACCATGTCTTCGAAGTCCTGCATTGCCCGGGCCATGCGCCGGGACACGTCGTCTATTTCAACCGGGCGCAGAACTTCGCCCATGTCGGCGACGTGCTCTTCCACGGCTCGATCGGCCGCACGGACCTGCCCGGCGGCAATCACCAGCAATTGCTCGATTCGATCCGCGACAAGATCCTGCCGCTCGGCGATAGCGTCGGCTTCATCTGCGGACATGGCCCGGGTGGTCAGATCGGCGAGGAGCGCCGCACCAATCCTTATCTGCGCGGGCTCTGAGCCACCACACACGCTCACGAAAAAGCCCATGTCTCTATCAAGACATGGGCTTTTCGATTCTTACGCCGAACCTGATTAGCCGGCGGTGCAGAAGTAGCTGCGGCCGTCGTAGCCGCGGAAGGTGCCGCTATCCGGGTTGAACGAGCGGTAACGCTGCGCGCAGTAACGGTACCAGGACGGGGTCCAGGGCTCGAGCGAGCGGTAACCGCCACCATAGCTGTCGACGACGACAGGGCGTGCCTGGTAGACCGGGCGAGGGCGGTAGGCCGGACGCGGCTCGTAATAGTCGTATTCCGGTTCCGGATCGATGTAGACGCGCTCGTTGTAGCCGCCGTTGTAACGCGGCTGCGAAGCGATCGCGCCGCCGATCAGAGCGCCGGCAACGAGACCTGCTGCACCAGCTGCCCATGCATCGTCATTGTTGTGGTGATGCCTGCCGCCTGCCTCGGCGGCGCCAAAGGTCGGGATGACCATAGCGGCTGCGGCGATCGAGAGAACGGCGGCTTTGATGAACTTGTTCATTTGGCTTCAATCCTTCGCATGGACCGGATCAACCCGGCCTTCATGATGGAGGAAGGTTAACGCGGCCAAACTGAACCGAGCCTGAACAAAAAAACCCGGCAAGAATGCCGGGCTTCAACTGGAATCTGTCAGCAGATAACGGCGTTAGCCGGCGATCTGCAGGTTGACCGCCTTCGGGCCTTTGCCGCGGCGATCCGGTTCGGTGTCGAAGCTTACCTTCTGGTTTTCCGTCAGACCGGTCAGGCCGGAAGCCTGGACCGCGGAAATGTGTACGAAGATATCTGCACCACCGTTGTCAGGCTTGATAAAACCAAAGCCCTTGTCGGTGTTGAAGAATTTTACAGTGCCAGTTTCGGCCATGCGTCAGGTCCTTTTCTCTCCACCCGTTTGACGGACGGGTAGCATTGCAATGTGCCCGGATGGGCGTTGGCAGGCAGTTCTCGACGTTTGAGGAAAGGGTCCTGGTTACCGCAGCCAGCCATTGGAAGGGCCGCATCTCTGCTTCCCATCGGTCTGGCCGCCCGGAGTTTTTGCGTCTCCGGCCCGCTTTTATTTCAAGATCTTCCCATGTTCGCAGATTGCCCGAACGAAAGTAAGATTGATGGGTTTATTTTGAATTGGCAAGCAAAACTTTTCGGGATTGGTATTGCGTCTTGTCATTGCTCAAAAATCGGTCATTTGCGGCTTTGTGGGGCGCTGCGCAAAATATATCGCAAGCTGTTGAAATCACAGCTTTTTGAAAACAATTGCTGCAAAATTGAGTGGTTTTCGCCGATTTCTCGTGCGCGGCGCGTAAAGCAGGCCAATCGCTTGGGATGCGTGCCGTCGGCAACTCCCTGATATGTTTGAGGCTTCTCACGTCGGCGGTTTCTTACGTAGATTTCTTGCAGAAAATCCAGAGCTCTCGGGCCGGGTCGAAAACGCAGGGCAAAGCTACGCCTTCGTTGCGAAGCAACGGGCCTATTGCCTGAACAACAGCAAGTAAAGCCTCAGTCCAGCGTCTTGGCGGTGGGGTGCCTATAGTTTCTTGAGGAGCCCTCAGGCAGGTGCTGGGGCGCGGCGGCCCTTCGTCAGTTCCGGCACGATCTCTACCGTCAGCATGGCGGCAAAGATGATGGCGCAGCCGGCATAACCGATCGGGGTGATGACTTCGCCAAGCAGGAGAACGCCGAAGAGGGCGGCAAAGAGTGCTTCGCTCGACAGGAAGATCGCAGCCTGCGGCGCCGTGGTGTAGCGCTGCCCGACGACCTGAAGAATGAAGGCAAGGCCGCTCGAAAAGATGCCGGCATAGAGGATCTCGAAGAGCGCGCCCTCTATGGCAGCGAAGCTCAGCGGCTCGGTCGTGACGGCGAGGGCGAAGCCGAGCACGGCGCAGACGGCGAACTGCGTCATCGACAGCAGCATCGGCCGGCCGCTGCTTGGGGCAAACAGGCCGATGAGCAGCAGTTGCACCGCCCAGAACAGGGCGCAGACCACGGTCAGGTAGTCGCCACCCGTCAGCGTCGACAGCGTGCCGCCGCTCAAGAGGAAAATGCCGAACAGCGCCATCGACGCCCCCGGCCAGATCACCCAATGCGGCTTGCGGCGCAAGAAGATCACGGTCAAGACCGGGACGAAGACGACGTAGAGACCGGTGAGGAAGCCGGAATTGGTGACGCTGGTGTCGAGCAGGCCGAATTGCTGCGTCACGGCGCCGGCAAAGAGCGCCAGGCCGATGAAGATGAAATTGCGCACGGTCGTCAGCTTGATGGGTTCGGCCGCGCGTTTCGTTTCGATGATGGCCAAGGGCATGGCGACCAGTGTCGCGATCGCAAAACGAAGCGCGATGAACCACAGCGGGCTGATCGCATCCATCGCCGTCGACTGTGCAACGAAGCCGGCGCCCCAGATGGCGCCTGAAATCAAAAGCAGCAGATTGGCCTGAATGCGCGGCATGTCGTTCTCTCCTCGGACAGGCGCGTCTAGCAGTTGCGTTTTCGCCGGGCAAGGCTCATCGTCGCCGCGATTGGGCGGAGTTGTTGTCGATGGAAACGGCCGGAGACACGGTGCCGGGAGAGGGCGCCGAGGAGGGAGCTCAGCTCCTATCACCCATCGGAGATCGGCGACCATGAGCGATGCCGGCTATTCCGGCACGCCGCTCGGGCGCAAGCTGGGGCTGAAAGACGGGCAGCGGGCCCTGCTTCTCGGGGTTCCAGCCGGGCTCGATGCGATCAGCGGTTTTTCCGGCTTTCGGGCCAGCGAGACCGAGATCGGCACCGTGGCCGCGCGCGACATTGACTATGCGCATGTGTTCGAAACGGAGCGATCGGCCTTGGAAGAGCCTCGCGCCGAAGCTGGCTGCGAGATTGAAGCCGGACGGCATGCTGTGGGTCTCCTGGCCAAAGAAGGCGTCGAAGCGGCCGACGACACTGACCGAGGACGTTTTGCGTGAAATCTTCCTGCCGCTCGGCCTTGTCGACGTGAAGGTTTGCGCGGTCGATCCCGTCTGGTCCGGGCTGAAATTCATGTTCCGGCGCGAGGTTCGCGATCGGTTATCGTGAACGTGCGGCGCGCGCCGGCTATTGCGTCGCCGCCTTGGAGACCCTGAGCACGGCGCCGTCTTCCTCGTCCGTCACCATCAGCAAGGCGCCGTCGAGTGCCACGACGACGTCGCGGATGCGGCCGAATTCGCCGTCGAACAGCCGCTCCTCGGAGCCGATCGCGCCGCTGTCGTCGCGTTCGAGCCGGGCGAGCAACTGGTACTTCAGCGCCGCCACCAGAAGATCGCCATCCCATTCGGGAAACATCTCGCCGCGATAGACGGCAAGCGCGCCAGGCGCGATCGAGGGATCCCAATAGAAGAGCGGCTGATCGAGGCCTTCTTTCGCCGTGCCTTCGCCGATCTCGGCGCCGGAATAGTCCTTGCCGTAGGTAATGACGGGCCAGCCGTAATTGTGGCCGGGCTTCGGATTGTTGATCTCGTCGCCGCCGCGCGCGCCGTGCTCGACCGTCAGAAGCGTGCCGTCCTTCGGATCGAAGGCGATCCCTTGAGGATTGCGGTGGCCCTTCGACCAGATCTCCGGCAGGCCGCCGGTGCCGCCGCGATAAGGGTTCGATCCGGGAACGCTGCCGTCGGCATTGATATGCAGGATGGCGCCGGCATGATCGCGCGGGTCCTGCGCCCGGTCGCCTTCGCCGCGATCGCCGATGCCGAAGAAAAGGCTGCCATCGGGAGCGATTGCGATGCGTGAGCCGAAATGCTGGCCCTTGCCGGTAAACTTGCTCATCCGGAAGAGCTCCTTGACGTCGATAAGCCCGGTTCCGTCGGCGGCGAGTTTTGCCCGTACGACGACGGTGCCGTAGCCGCCTTTGCCGTTGGCAGCCATCGTCAAGTAGAGCGTCCGGGTTTCTGCAAAACGGGGATCGAGCGCGATGTCGAGCAGGCCGCCCTGGCCACGCTCGGCGACCTCGGGCACGCCCGTCAGCGGTTTCGAGAGCTTGCCGTCGCGCAGGATCCGCAGCCGACCCGGCCGCTCGCTGACGATCAGGCCGCCATCGGGGAGTGCCTCGACGGACCAGGGGTGTTCAAGCCCGGTCGCGAGCGTCTCGACACGCACGGTACCGTGCTCGCTCGGAAACTCGCGGGAATCCTGTGCCCCGGCGCTCGGAGGAGCAAACGTTGCCAGCGCAACGGACACGGCCAGGATTCCGACCGCACGCGACCGTTTGCCCGCCCGTCCCGATGTTCCAGCGCCCGTATGCCGCATTCCGTTTCTCCCACACCGACTCGTTCAGCAGGCAAGCTGGGGCGATCGACGGAGCGGTTCAAGTCACATCCGATCAAAAGCGGTTTATTTCGAGATCGAGCCTGTCGTCAGCGGCAC
The DNA here is from genome assembly GCF_001427045.1 of Ensifer sp. Root558. Classification (NCBI taxonomy): domain Bacteria; kingdom Pseudomonadati; phylum Pseudomonadota; class Alphaproteobacteria; order Hyphomicrobiales; family Rhizobiaceae; genus Ensifer; species Ensifer sp. Root558. Next base: position 149,449 of record NZ_LMGC01000002.1, read on the forward strand.
CGGACGCTGCTCGCCGATGAGTTCTGCGTCGACGATGTAGCGCATCGGTCCCTGCTCGATCGCGTCGAAGGGCCAGCAGGTGGCGAGCGCCAGATGGTGGCCGCTGGCGGACGCGTTGATGCCGCTTTCGTCCCAGCGGGCAACCCGGCTTTCGCCGGCCCTAAACAGGAAGCGGCGGCCGTCCTTGCGGGTCAGCACCAGAAGGTCGCCGGGGTTGACCTCCTTCAGCCAGCGAAAATGCGTGTCGCGATGGGCGGCGATGACCGAGGTACCTTCGTCGCCGGGCAGTGGCGTCGTCGTCAGCCAGGCGGGCCCGAAGGCGAGCGCTTCGCCGCTTGCGCCTTGAAGCACGACCGCCGAGCGGTTGATCCGTGGCGCCGAGATTTCCGCGGCTGTCTGAAAATCGGCCCAGGGCCAGGGCTTGCCATCCGGGTTGCCGTGCAGCTGCGCCTCGAAGGTGCGTTTCAACAGCACCTGCGAGACCTCGGCCTTGGCTTTCATATAGAAGCCCTTGCCGATCAGAAGCAGACCGGCAAGGGCAATGAGCGAGATGATCGCGAGCACGATCGTTTCGACCGCCGAGAGGCGGGCGAGAAAGCCCGGCCGTGGCTCGGACTGATCCTTGTCAGCGGCCACGGCGGCGCACTCCGGCAAGCACGACGGCGGCGATCGGCGCCCGCCAGTAGACAAAGGTCGTGCCGGCAAGCAGAGCGAAGACGAGCAGCATCAGGCCGATCAGGATCTGCTTGTCGGCCTCCGTTGCCGTCTGCGGCAGGGCGACCTGGTTGTTGGCTTCCGCGAGCAGACCTGCCGCCCGCGCCGTCGGTGCGGCCAGCATGCGGTCGGCCGTGACCATCGCAAGCTTGGTTCGGCTTTCGAGCGCGGCGTCACGTTCGTCGACTTTGCCGGGGACAGTCTCGACAGGGGCTTCGCCGAAGACCTTTCCGAAGTCCCAGCCGGCGGGGAGATTGAGCGGCAGCTTCGTTTCGCTCAGGTTCTCGCTGGCGGGCCGCGACGGCGTCGCGTCGACGGCAACGAGGCTGGTCACGCGGGAGACCAGATGGTGGGCAAGTGCCACCGTCTCGATCCGCTTGTCGAGGGTCGCCGGGTCGGCGATCGTCGACGCGCTCGCCTCGAGGTCGTCGATCTTGCGGCGCGCCCAGAGCTTGGCGATGCCTTCGCCGGTCGAGGCCTTGGCGATGTCCATCTCCACCCGCCACGGCTGGTCGCCGGCCTTGCCGAGGATCTGCAGCTTGCCTTCGGGTGCGGTGCCGTCGAGTTCGGCCGTCAGCACCACGGGCTCGCCGCGATAAAGATCGGGCATCGGGTTGGGGGTGATGTCGCTCGCCGAGGCGCCCTCGAAGCTCGCGGCGATATCGGTCATTGCGGGGCTCTCGAGCTTGGTGAAAAGCTCGCCCATGCGCGCGGCGACCTCGCTCTCCGAGCCGATCAGCGTGAAGGTGCCGCGGCCATATTCGGCCGCCTTGGTCATGAAGTGGCTGTTCGGAGCAGAGCCGATGCCGACGGTGAAGACGCGAGCCTCGCCGCGGTTCTTCTGGATCTCCTCGAAAAGCTGCGTCTCGTTGCCGATCGCGCCGTCGGTCAGGAACACCACCTGGCGAAGCGCGCCGGCCTGGACCGGTCCTTGCGTGCGAAGGGCCGCTTCCAGCGCTGGCAGCATCTCGGTGCCCCCATCGGCTGTCAGGCCGCGCACATAGACGATTGCGTCCTCCCGCTTGTCCGGTGTCGCTTCGACCAGCTCGGAGAAGTGCACCGACATGGTGTCGTCGAAGCGGATGACGTTGAAACGGTCCTCGGGCTTCAGCCTCGAGATCGCGAGCGCCAGGCTCTCCTTGGCTTGCTCCATCGACGGGCCGGCCATGGAGCCGGAATTGTCAATGACGAAGACGATCTCCCGCTTGACCGGCTTGGCGTCGGCCTCATTTGCTGCTGCCGGCGGCGTGACGAAGGAAAGCAGATAGGTCTTGCCGCCGACCGTTTCGCGGAACAGGCCGGCATAGGGGCTCTTGCCCTCGATCGCCTTCCAGGTGAGCTCGAAGTCGCGATCGGCAGGCACGCTGTCGCCCTTCAGCGTCACGCGGCGGCTGAGATCGTCAAGATTGGCGATATCGACGTCGTGGTAGCCTGATTTCACTTCGCCGAGCGGGAAGCCGGCCTTGAGGTTCACCGTCAGTGTGACGGGGGTGATCCTGGCGTTCTCTTTGGGGTCGAGGACCGGCGCTTCGATCTTCTCGCGGTCGGGGACCGGGTCGCTGACGGCATAGCCGGTGCGGCTGTCGAGATCGACGGTCTGAACGATCGGCTGCGGGTTGTAGCGCGGCGCCACGACCATGGGGAAACGCAGCGAATAGAGGCCGTTCGATTGGCGGACCGCGCTCTGGTACTCGATCTGCACGACGACCGTTTCGCCGGGACCGATATTGGCGACCTGGTTGGTGAAGATGTTCGGGCGCTGCTGTTCGAGAAGTGCGGCCTTCTTGCCCTCGGCCTTTGCCTGCTCGTAAATCTCCCTGGCCGCCTCACGCGCCTTGATCTCACCCTCGATGAAGCGGTCGCCGATCTGCATCTTCAGCGTGTCGACGGCCGAATCCTCGGGCAGGGGAAAGACATAGGTGCCCTCAACCCAGCCCTTGCTCGGGTTCTCGAAGCGCTGGGTGACGCGGGTGCGCATGATCGGGCCGTTGACGTCGATCTGAACGTCGGTCGCAAGGCGCGGCGCCTCGACGAAATAGCCCGGCTCCTTCGACGGAAAGAGCAGGGCGCCGGTGCCGATGTCGTTGGGGCGAACGTAGCCCGCCAGCTGCCGCGGCTTGGCATCAGCAGTTTGCGCGGTCGCCTGGGTCATCAGGCCGATGAACATCAGGATGCAGGCGGCAAGGGCTGCGATCGCCAGGTACATGCCCCAGCGTGCTTCGTTCTGCCGTGTCTTCATGGAAGCGATTTCGTCGTCGAGAAACATTGCATAACCCCCGTAATGCGAATGTGTTCGGATCATCGAAGGAAATGCCCGGAAACCGGCTGTTGCTGGACGGAATTGCGGCGTTCCGCGACAGTTGTGGTGGCTAAATTATGGCATTTGAAAAATTGCGGGATTGCGCTGATTTTTTTGAATAAATCGCGATCACCAACCGTTTCTGGCCGTTACGTTTCGTGGCCGTTCGAACGGGTGCCACAATCCGTATTGTCGGCGCTCGACGGACGGTGATGCATCGCTCGGTATCGCGACCTCCGATCGACGATGCTGATCGCATTCATGAAACTTTGTCATGGTGACGCTTTTTGCCCGCGTTTCCGGCGTTTTTGCCTATCCGGCGCTTGCAAGACCGGGCGTCTTTCGACATAGACCTAACCGCTATGGAGCCTGCCTTTTCGTTCCGTAGCGATCACCTCGTCTCGAAACGATCAGGACCTTCACCCATGGCCTTCCTTGCCGATGCCCTTTCCCGTGTAAAGCCTTCCGCCACCATCGCCGTTTCGCAGAAAGCCCGTGAGCTGAAAGCGAAAGGCCGCGATGTCATCGGCCTTGGCGCCGGTGAGCCGGACTTCGACACGCCCGACAATATCAAGAAGGCCGCCATCGACGCGATCAATCGCGGCGAGACGAAGTACACGCCGGTCTCCGGCATCCCGGAACTGCGCGAAGCGATCGCCAAGAAGTTCAAGCGCGAGAACAACCTCGACTACACCGCCGCCCAGACGATCGTCGGCACCGGCGGAAAGCAGATTCTTTTCAACGCCTTCATGGCGACCCTGAACGCCGGCGATGAAGTCGTGATCCCGGCGCCCTACTGGGTTTCCTACCCGGAGATGGTGGCGCTGTGCGGCGGCACGCCGGTGACGGTTTCGACCAAGCAGGAGAACAACTTCAAGCTCAAGGCCGAAGATCTGGACAAGGCGATCACGCCGAAGACCAAGTGGTTCATCTTCAACTCGCCGTCCAACCCGTCGGGTGCCGCCTACAGCCATGCCGAGCTGAAGGCGCTGACCGATGTGCTGATGAAGCACCCGCATGTCTGGATCCTCACCGACGACATGTACGAGCACCTGACCTATGGCGACTTCAAGTTCGCGACCCCGGTCGAGGTCGAGCCCGGTCTCTATGACCGCACGCTGACGATGAACGGCGTCTCCAAGGCCTATGCCATGACCGGCTGGCGCATCGGCTACGCCGCCGGCCCGCTGCAGCTGATCAAGGCCATGGACATGATCCAGGGCCAGCAGACCTCGGGCGCCACCTCGATCGCCCAGTGGGCGGCCGTCGAGGCGCTGAACGGCACGCAGGACTTCATTCCCGAAAACAAGAAGATCTTCGAAGGCCGCCGCGATCTCGTCGTGTCGATGCTGAACCAGGCCAAGGGCATTTCGTGCCCGACGCCCGAAGGCGCCTTCTACGTCTATCCGTCCTGCGCCGGCTTGATCGGCAAGACCGCGCCGTCGGGCAAGGTCATCGAGACGGACGAAGACTTCGTGTCGGAACTGCTGGAATCCGAAGGCGTCGCCGTCGTCCACGGTTCGGCCTTCGGCCTCGGCCCGAACTTCCGCATCTCCTATGCGACCTCGGAAGCCCAGCTCGAGGAAGCCTGCCGCCGCATCCAGCGCTTCTGCGCCGCCTGCAAGTAAGCGCGGGCGACCGTCTTTCAAAAAAAGAACCCGCCGGCAACGGCGGGTTTTTCGTTCGTAAAGCGATTCAACCGTTGGTCATCCTGATTCAAGTCAGCCGGCTAAGGTCTTGAAATTAGGGCTCATTCTCAGGCGCCGGGAACCTCGTCGTCGCCAACGATGCCACCCTCGCTTTCGAGGATCGAGAGGCGGCGGGCCTCGGAGCGGGTGAACTTCAGCCGTACGCCGATGCCGCGTTCGCCCTCCGGCAGAAACACCGCGCCGGCATTTTCGAGCGCATGCTTCAACGAGAGGATCACGGCGTCGCCGGGTTTCTCCAGCTTGCGCTCGAACTTGAGGATCGTCTCCTCGTCGATGCCGGAAAAGCTCGAAAGCATTTCGCGCGAAATTTCGATCAGCGCCCGGGCGGCGCGGCACTGTGGACCTGTAATCATCGTCACCTCCAGTTGCGGTGAGGATGCGCGAAGGGTGGCCGAGGGTCAACAACAAGCAGATGGCCCGCGGCGTTTCGACCGCGGGCCATCTGCTTGTTGTTTGCTTGCGGCGCGCTGGCGAGCATCATCGGCGTGCGCTTGCATCCGGACCGCTGGGGCCGCCCTCTATTTGCCCCGCATCGCCTCGATGAGGCCGGAGGCCTCGTCGCTGCCAAAGCCGGCGGCGAGGCGCTTTTTTGCCAGCCTTTCGATCGGCTCCATGAAGGCCGGATCGATGCCCAGGCTGCGGCTTGCGGCAACGATGTTGGTGATCGCCACCGACTGCATTGAGAGGTTCGACATCACGTCGCGGCCGTGGTCGCCGCTGTCGATCCGTTCGGCATAATCAGGCAGCGCCGTCATCATCGCGGCAAGCCAGGGCTCGACCAGCGGCAGGAACTGCTTCGCGGTGAAGCCGACGCTGCCGGCGAGCGCCGTTGCGTGCAGATAGCCGCCGAAGAGACCGTACATCGCCGACAGCAAGGCGAGGTCGCTGACCGCGGCGAGAACAGGATCCTCGCCGAGATAGTGGCTCTGGCCGAAGGCGGCCAATTGCTCCCTGGTTTTTTCGAAAGCATCGGCGCTGCCACTACAGAGAATGAAGGCATCCGGTGTGCCGATCATCGGCGGCGTCGCCATGATTCCTCCGTCGAGATAGCGTGCGCCGTACGCTTCAAGGCGGGCCGCGACCGCCCGGACTTCATCCGGGCGACCGTTGGTGAGGTTGATGACGGTCTTGCCTGCGAGCATGGGGCCGACATCTGCCAGCGTCGTTTCGACAGCGGCGTAGTCGGTGAGGCATAGGATGAGGATATCGCTGGCCGCAATGGCTTCGGTGACCGTTGCTGCCCGGCGAGCGCCGCGGGCAACCAGCGCGTCGGCCCGCGCGGACGTACGGTTCCAGACGGTGGCGGTGTTGCCCGCGTCGATGAGGGTTTTGGCAAGTGCCGTGCCCATGGCGCCGAGGCCGATGATGGCGATGGATTTGGACATCGTGATTCTCCGCTCCTGGTTCCCCGCTCTGGCCCGCTTCAGGCCGCCGGCGACAATTGCTGGCCGAGGCCACCGTCGACGGTGAGGCGTGCGCCGGTGGTGAAGGTGGCATCGAAGGCGAGGAACAGCACGGCGCGGGCGACTTCGTCCGCCGTGCCGTTGCGGCCCATCGGGGTGATCGCATCGCCGAGCGCCTTGAACTCGGCACGTTCGGCGTCGGTGACGCCCGCCACGCCCTTGGTCGGCGTATCGATGAAGCCGGGGCTGACCGAGTTGACCCTTATGCGGCGCGGCAGAAGCTCGGCGGCAAAGACGGAGGCAAACGAGATCAGCGCCGCCTTGCTGCCGCTATAGACCGCCATTCCCGGATGGCCGCCGACATCAGCAACCGACGAGGTAAAGACGATCGAGCCGCCGTCGCGGATCAGAGGCGCCAGCCGCTGGACGGTGAAAAAGGCACCCTTGGTGTTGATGGTGAACTGGCGATCGTAGGAGGCCTCCGTCACCTGGTCGAATGGCTCGAGCAGCGATGTGCCGGCGTTGACGTGCAGGAGATCGATCGAACCCAGTTTCTGCCCGACCGTCGCCCCGAGCACAGCGATCTCGCCGAGATCGGCGATATCTGACTTTACCGCATGAACGCGGTCGCCGAAGCGCTGCTGGATCCGGGCGAGGTTCTCTTCGTTGTTTCCGGTCAGAAGCACCTCGGCGCCGCCGTCGACGAGCCGCTCGACCGTCGCCAGACCCATGCCATGCGTGCCGCCGATGACGACGGCTTTCTTGTTTTGATAGATACCCATTGTCTTTTCCTTCGATATCAGGCTTCGATGAGGAAGAGATAATTTCGTGGACGATATTGCGTAAGACGGGCAAACGTGGATGTATCGTCCACGCTTGTAGACATTGGAGGCCCGCGATGCGCAATCTCAACGACTTCATCGTCTTTGCCCATGTGGTCGATCACAAGGGGTTCGCGCCGGCGGCGCGGGCGCTGAACGTGCCGAAATCGACGCTGAGCAAGCGCGTGGCCGAGCTGGAAAAGACGCTTGGCGTCCGGCTGATCAACCGAACTTCGCGTCGCTTCACCGTGACGGAGATAGGCGAGGATTTCTACCGGCATGCCTCGGCGATGTTGATAGAGGCGGAGGCGGCCGAAGCCATCGTCAAGGGGCGCCTTGCCGAACCGAGCGGAACGGTGAGGATCACCGCCTCTGTGCCGACGGCTCAGATGATGCTGGCGGGGCTGCTGCCGCCGCTGGCGCAGGCCTATCCCAAGATGCGGGTGATGCTGCACGCGACGGACCGTTTCGTCGATGTGGTGCAGGAGGGCTTCGACATCGCGGTGCGCGATCACTTCGCACCGCTGCCCGATTCCGGCATGGTGCAGCGGCGGGTGGCAAACGATGCCATCCTGCTCGTGGCAGCGCCCGCCTACCTGGAAAATCGCGGGCACCCGCGCGAACCGAGCGACCTTTCGCGCCACGACGGGCTGCTGGCCTCCCTGGCCTCGGAGGGATGGACGATGCGCAACGACGCGGGCGTGGTCGTCAGGGTGCGCCCCATGCCGCGGTTCCTCGCTGACGAATCCAGCGTGTTGCTCGAGGCCGCCGTCTCCGGTCTTGGCATCACCGCGCTACCGAGAAAGATCTGTCGGGCGGCAATCGAGGCTGGAAGTCTTGTGCGTGTGCTTGCCGATTGGGAGGCAGGCAGCGTGACGACGACGCTGTTGATGCCGCATCGGCGCGGGCAACTGCCGTCGGTTCGCGCCGTCGTCGACTTCATCGTCACGCATCTGCCAGGAGAGTGAGGCCGGGCGGCAGCGAAGGCGCATGCTCGAAAAGAAAAGGCCCGCTCGGAGCGGGCCTTCGAAGCTTGTCTCGGTCGGTCGCTTAGCGCTCTGCGAGCGCCGGTTCGCCCTTCTTCTCGCGCACGAGGTTCATGAAGCGGCGGAAGAGATAGTGGCTGTCCTGCGGGCCGGGAGAGGCTTCCGGGTGGTGCTGGACCGAGAACACCGGCTTGCCGGCGACGCGCAGGCCGCAATTGGTGCCGTCGAAGAGCGAAATGTGAGTCTCATCAACACCCTGCGGCAGCGACTTCGAATCCACCGCGAAGCCGTGGTTCATCGAGACGATCTCGACCTTGCCGGTGGTGTGGTCCTTGACCGGATGGTTGGCGCCGTGGTGGCCCTGGTGCATCTTTTCGGTCTTGCCGCCGAGTGCCAGCGCCAGCATCTGGTGGCCGAGGCAGATGCCGAAGACCGGGATGTCGGTCTTGAGCAGGTCCTGGATGACCGGCACGGCGTATTTTCCGGTTGCTGCCGGGTCGCCGGGGCCGTTCGACAGGAAGATGCCGTCCGGCTTCTGCGCCAGCACTTCGTCGGCGCTGGTCGTGGCCGGCATGACCGTGACGCGGGCGTTGAGGCCGGCAAAGAGGCGCAGGATGTTGCGCTTCACGCCGTAGTCGAGCGCGACGATATGGTAGGCGGCATCGGTTTCGCCGAGCGTCGAATAACCTTCGTTCCAGACCCACGGCTGCTCGTCCCAGCGCGACGACTGGCCGGAGGTCGCGACCTTGGCAAGGTCGAGGCCCTCAAGGCCGCTCCAGGCCTTGGCTTCCTTCTTCAGCGTCTCGATATCGAAGACGCCCGAGGGGTCGTGGGCGATGACGGCGTTCGGCATGCCGTTTTCTCGGATCCAGGCAGTAAGCGCGCGGGTGTCGATACCGCAAAGGCCGATGATGCCGCGGGCCTTCAGCCAGGCGTCGAGGTGCTTGGCGGCGCGGTAGTTGGACGGCTCGGTGATGTCGGCCTTGAAGATGACGCCGACCGCGCCGTGGCGTGCTGCCGGCGTCAGGTCTTCGATGTCTTCGTCATTGGCGCCGATGTTGCCGATGTGCGGGAAGGTGAAGGTGACGATCTGGCCGAGATAGGAGGGGTCCGTCAGAATTTCCTGGTAGCCCGTCAGCGCCGTGTTGAAGCAGACCTCCGCCTGCACTTTGCCGGTCGCGCCGATGCCCTTGCCCTCGATCACGGTGCCGTCGGCCAGAACGAGCAGTGCGGTTGGTTTTTCAGTGGTCCATGCGGGTGTCGCGGTCATCGTTCCTATCCCGTTGCGGCGCGAAGCGGGGGCTTGAAAGCCCGGCAGTCGATCGCCATTTCTTTGCTCAGGCATGGACGCGCGGAAACCCCGCGGAAAAGTGCTCTCATGCCGATGTTGTGCAGGTGCGGGAAAATACCCAAAGCGCTTACCCGGGTCAACCGGCCGCTGTGAATTGTCGGGAAATAAAATTCCTTATAATTCAAGCGGTTGCGTATTCCGTTTGATTGCGCCTGTCACACTGGTTTAAGACGACGATAACAATGATGGTTTCGAACCGGTTCCGGGCAGAGCACCGCGGGCCGGTTTTGACATGGAGTATGGACATGCGCGACCTGTTCGCTAACGCACTGAAGGAAGCCCTCAAAGCCAAGGACGCACGGCGTACCTCGACCGTGCGGCTGATCCAGGCGGCGATCAAGGATCGGGACATTGCCAATCGGGGCCTCGGCAAGGACCCGGTCAGCGATGACGACATCCTGCAGATCCTCGCCAAGATGATCAAGCAGCGCGAAGAATCGGCTCGTATCTACGACGACGCCGGCCGGCCGGAGCTTGCCGCGCAGGAGCGTGAGGAAATCGTCATCATCAACCAGTTCCTGCCGGCCCAGCTTCCGGAGGCAAAGGTGAAGGAACTCTGCGCCTCGGTCATCGCCGAAACCGGCGCACATGGCCTGCGTGATATGGGCAAGTGCATGAACGTGCTCAAGGAGCGCTATCCCGGCCAGATGGACTTCGCCAAGGCCTCCGGCCTGGTGAAGGAACTGCTCAAGTAGCTCCGCTCAAGTCAGTGCCGCCGCCCGTTGCGATAAGACGGGCGTCGCCACCTCGGCTTTCGCCGGAAACGTCGCTTCGAATGCGCGATCGATGAGCGCGAACTTCTCCGCCTGATAATCCCAGTATTCACGGATGAAGGCTTTGGACAGCCAGACCGCGCCGCGTCCGGGCGACCGCTCCCACCCCATATTGCCCAAAAGGGCTGCCTTGTCGAAGATCCGCTTGAGGTGGGTCTTGGAGATGATGAAGCGTTCGCTGAGATCGCTCGGCGAAACCGGCCCGATGGCGAGGCGCTCTGCCTCGGGGTCGAAGGCGCCGAGGCGGGAAAAGAGATCGTCCATCACCACGCCCCCGGAATTGACCCAGGTAAAGAGATCGAAGGTCGGGCCTGGACGACGGACCGTGTCGTTGCCGACAAGCGCGTGGGCGACGGCGGCCTGCAGCCGGCCGAACTGGTCCTGCTCTTCGCCTAGGCGTGCCAGCCGCGACTGGCCATCGAAGGCGTCGAGGATGGCCAGATGGGACTGCATCCATTTCCAGACATAGTCGAGCGCTGCCTCGGTAGGCTCCAGCGGCCGGCTGCGCTTGTCGGGCTGCACCGTGATGTAGCGGGCGAAGCGGTAGGTAACCATTTCCTGCACGAAGGATGCCGCGGTGTTGCGGCTGGCGATCCCGTGCATGACGGCATAGTTGATGAAACGGCCGCTGTAGAGACCGCTCGAGGGATCATCCGGATCGCGGTCGTGATAAAGTGCAAGCCCGGATTGGGCCATCAGCCAGCGCTGCTGCGAGGCAAAGATCGAGGCGAGCCGCGGGTTTGCCGCATACATCTCCACCATGCCGCGCGCATAGCTCAGCACCGCGCCGAAGAAAGCCGGACTGGAGGCGAGCACTTTGACGGAAATGGCCATGGCAAGTGATCCAATTCGAGACGGCGAATTGATCCTTTTCGTCAAAGGGGTGTCAAGTGCTACTTTTGGTCTTCAGAAAATATTCATACACAACTTTTGATTGGGCGTCCGGCGTGCGATTCCCGTTTCGCTCCTGTGAATAGCGTGCAAGCAGGATCACTGTTGTAGCGCCCGCCGGCCATGCCGCCTATATGGAGGATCGACCAGAGGTATCCATGCGCTTTTCACAGTCCTTTCTTGACGAGATACGCGATCGCGTTCCGATTTCGGACGTGATTGCCAAGCGCGTTAGCTGGGACCGGCGCAAGACCAACGTCTCGCGCGGCGACTATTGGGCCTGCTGCCCCTTTCACGGCGAGAAGTCGCCGAGCTTTCACTGCGAGGACCGCAAGGGCCGCTACCATTGCTTCGGCTGCGGTGTCTCGGGTGACCACTTCCGCTTTCTCACCGATCTCGAAGGCCTGAGCTTTCCCGAAGCCGTGCAGCAGATCGCCGACATGGCGGGCGTTGCCATGCCGCAACCGGATCCGCAGGCAGAGCGCCGGGAGAAGGAACGTACAAGCCTGCTCGACGTGATGGAGCTGGCGACCGCGTACTTCGAGGACCAACTCCAGACGGCCAACGGCGCCAAGGCGCGCGCCTATCTGCGCGAGCGCGGGCTGACGGGGCGCACGATCGAGACCTTTCGTTTGGGCTACGCGCCCGACAGCCGCAATGCGCTCAAGGAACATCTCGCCGGCAAGGGTGTCGGCAAGGAACAGATCGAGGCCTGCGGCCTCGTGGTGCACGGGCCGGACGTGCCGGTTTCCTACGACCGGTTCCGCGACCGCATCATGTTCCCGATCCTGTCGTCGCGCGAGAAGGTCATCGCGTTTGGCGGCCGCGCCATGTCGCCGGACGCACCGGCAAAGTATCTGAACTCGAACGAGACCGAGCTCTTCCACAAGGGCAACGTGCTCTACAATTTCGCCCGCGCGCGCCGTGCTTCGCAAGGAGCCGCACGTGACGTCGGGCAGGACGATGCGGCCGGAACGATCATCGCCGTCGAAGGCTACATGGACGTGATCGCGCTGCATCAGGCGGGCGTCGAAAACGCCGTTGCGCCGCTCGGCACGGCGCTCACCGAAAACCAGCTCGATCTCTTGTGGAAGATGACGTCGCAGCCGGTGCTCTGCTTCGACGGCGATGGGGCGGGCATTCGTGCCGCAAACCGCGGCGTCGACCTGGCGCTGCCGCATCTGAAGCCCGGCCGTTCGGTCCGCTTCGCCATGCTTCCGGACGGGAAGGATCCCGACGACCTCGTGCGTCAGGAGGGCCGTGGACCCTTCGACAAGGTGCTCGCCAACGCCCGTTCGCTCGCCGAGATGGTCTGGCAGCGCGAGATCCAGGGCGGCGCTTTCGACACGCCGGAAAAGCGCGCCGAGCTCGAAGCACGGCTGAAGCAGGTGACATCCGTGATCGCCGACGAAAGCGTGCGCCGGCACTATGGCCAGGACATGCGCGACCGGCTTCACGCCTTCCTGCAATCCTCAGGGGCAGGGCGGGGCGAGCGGCGTCCGTTTGAACGCGGCGGCCGGCAGGGCGGTGGCGGCGGAGCACGCGGCGCTGGTCAGCCACGGGGGCCGAATGCGAGCGGGCCGACGGCAATCTCCGACCGGCTGGCGCGCTCGACACTGGTCAGCGGACAGCAGGTGGCGCCGCTTCTGAGAGAGAGCGTTCTGGCACTCACCATCGTCAACCATCCGCAATTGCTGTTCGACGAATATGACGAGATCTCGACGATCGAGTTCGACCACCGCGAGCTGCAGCGCTGCTGGGCGGCGGTGCTGAACGCTGCGGCTGCGCAGGGGCCGCGGTTGAACCGCGAGGATCTGCTCGAACAATTGCAGGCGGAGGGTTTTGGTGCGCTGATTGCCGCGATCGACCAGCAGATCCGCTATGCGCGGCTCTGGACCGCGACAACGGCGGCCGCGCCCGAGGACGCCCGCGAAGGATATCTGCAGGCGCTGGCACTGCACCAGCGCTCGAAGGCATTGCACTGGCAGGTGCGCGAGCTCGAACGCGAACTGGCCCATGCGACCGAGGAGGGCGACCTCGAAGCCGTGCCACAGCTTTTGCGCACGCTTCAGGAAGTGCAGCACGAAGTGACGCGGCTTGAAAACCAGGAAGCGATCATCGAAGGCTTTGGCGTGCTTTCAGGCCGCGTGAAGGGGCCGGCGGCGCGCTAGCTGCTGGGTTTTCCCCGCAGCGAAAGCAGGCCTGTTCTCGGCGAAGTCTCGACTATTCGCGCCAATGATCGGCCACCCATGGCGATGGGCGAAGGTAGTGCCGGAGATAGCGAAACGCATTCTTCTCGTAACGGTCGGATGCAAACAGCCCGAGGATATGGCCAAGCGGGGTGGAGACCTTGTCCTTCTTGCCGAAGCGGCCTTCGATCGCATGCTGCGGCAGGAGGTTGCGCGGGAACAGCACGACGCGCGCGTCCTTGGGCAGTCGGGGTGCCAGGAAAAAGTTGAGCGGGAACGGCCGGCGGCAGTCCTGCCGGAAATGCAGGACCCAGCGGCGGGGGAAAAGTTTGGTCCCGCCCGGCGCATTGCGCGTGACGAAGCGCTGCTCGAAACGGTATTCGTCGGCAATGCCTTGCGGGTCGGCGCGGAACTTCTCCTGCAACGGCACCAGCTTGCCGACTGGATAGCGAAACAGCGAGGTCTGGCCGAGGCGCTCGAACGGCGTCGTCTGGTTACGGGCGAGGATGACGTCGTCCGGTTCTCCCTCCTCGAAGAAACCATCGAGCGATCCGACGATGACCAGGTCGAGGTCCAGGAACAGGACGGGGCCTTTGAGATTGCCGAGCTTCGGCCCCCACAGCCGTGACTTCTGCCAGATGCCGGGCGTGTTCTTGGGCATTTCGCCGATGTCCAGCGGCGGCAAATCCTCGCACAGGATTTCCGGACGCAGGCCGTCGCGATTGTCGGTAAAGCAGGTGAAGGTGAAGGGCGGGGTGATGTTGCGCGCCACCATGGCGTAGAGCCGGTTGATGAACGGTGCGCCGTACTTCGTACCCCAGTTGATGCAGATGATCTGCTTGACGCCGCCGCTCGCCGCTAGAATATTTGCCATAATCACGTCCCGATTTCTGCGCGCCACTAAAGTACCGATGCGTTATCAAGGTCAAGCTGTCGGGGCAATCCCCGGTGAAGCGCAGCAGGGCCTGCGGGGAAAAACAGCCCTTGTCTCTTCAGTTGCGGCAAGGGCTATGGCATTGCCTGCGCATCTGGCCATGATGGCCTAAGCTGATTCCCGAAGGAGATGTGATGGAGTTCGTCGAAAGGGCGACGCCCTCAAGAAGCGCTGCCAGCAAGCTCTTCGACGAAGCCGGCCAGGCACCGCTCGACGTGCTGAAACGCGTCTATGGCTATTCTGCCTTTCGCGGCAAGCAGCAGGCAGTGGTCGAGCATGTGACCGCTGGCGGCGATGCCGTCGTTCTCTTTCCGACTGGCGCCGGCAAGTCGCTCTGCTTCCAGATCCCGGCGCTCTGCCGGCCCGGATTGGGTGTCGTCGTCTCGCCGCTGATCGCGCTGATGCGCGATCAGGTGGAGGCGCTGAAACAGCTTGGCGTCAATGCGGCTGCGCTGAATTCGTCGCTGACGCGCGAAGAGGCGATTGCGGTCAGGCGCCAGATCCACGACGGCACGCTCGACCTTCTCTATGTGACGCCGGAGCGGACCGTCACCGACGGCTTCGCCGATCTCATAGGCAATGCCCGAATCGCGCTTTTTGCCATCGACGAGGCGCACTGTTTTGACGGATCGACCAATTTTCACTAAAGACAAGAGCTATCTACGGTAGTGTTTCTTCGATTGGTGATCGCGTTATCGGTGCAGCCTTTGTTCCTCGTACCCTGTTCGATCCTCTTAAAGGGGATCGAACGCCGCAGGCCCAAGCAAGAAGTATGCGGGCTTTAGGCCGCATACCGCTTACCCAAAGGGTCGGTGATCCGGCTATCGCTACTTGTAAAGCCGGAGATCACCGACACCCTTTGGAAAAAAGAGACGGCGTTAGCCGCCCGTTTGCCCACGCAGTGGGCACCGGACCCGGCCGCAGGCCGGGCTTTGACACCCCGGCCGGAATCCCGAAAGCACGAGCGATAATCGAAGCTTTAGCCAGCGCGATGGCTTGCCCTTATTATCGAGAATGCCCCATCCCTTGGCCGGCCACACAAACTCGATGCTTTGGGACTCATAAGAGGTCTGCAGCGTGAGCGACGCGCCTGTGTTGAAGCGATCACCGGACTCGAGCCGCTGAATCGTGCTCCTTGAGATTGCGGCCGCGTCGGTTGCCTCGATCTGTTTCAAACCGACCTATTCTTGTGCTGCCCGGAGGACTTTCAGAAGTATCAGCAATCTCGGGTGGTGCTCAGCGGCGAGCAAGCTTTCCTTAAGTGAAGTGTGCGTGCCGATGGCCCCTAGGCGATCGGACAGCGCGCATTCGGCTTAGAAGACGAGGCCGGAGAGCGGAGCCCAAATTCGCAGCGGACGAGACCTAGTCGTCAATGATCAACTTAAGAAGCCGGCCGGCAGACGGCAACTCCGGCGAAGCCGCCGAGGCCCCGACCGAAGGAAGGGGCTTTGAGCGTCCGACCTCAGATCTGTGGCAACCGTCACTCCGAGCGTTCATCATCATAG
This sequence comes from Ensifer sp. Root558, assembly GCF_001427045.1. Lineage (NCBI taxonomy): Bacteria > Pseudomonadati > Pseudomonadota > Alphaproteobacteria > Hyphomicrobiales > Rhizobiaceae > Ensifer > Ensifer sp. Root558. The sequence continues at coordinate 165,024 of NZ_LMGC01000002.1, forward strand.
GACCCGGTGACAAAATTGGCGCGGATGCCCCAGCCATCCGTCGCACTAGGCGCAAGAAAAATTATGCCGCGCTTGCAGTAATGGCGGACCAGTTTTTCAACGCTTGCGATCCCGGCTGAACCCTTTTCAATCATGTAGATTGTGCGCGGACTGATGCCGGAATCTTCAGCCACCTCGGCCTGGGTTTGACCAAGGATTAGTCGAGCGACTGCAAGCATTCGTGACGGCGGCCTCATGCCGCCTTGGTGTCATCAAAAGCTCCTCTTCGCAAACAAATGTTGACAATAGCGAACGAGTCGCAAAAAGATGCGATAGGATCGCTAAAAGAAGCGGTCGAATCGCTAAACCTTCGCGGCCCCGTCGGACGCGAATCGTTAGAACAGGATGTGCCCGATGAAGTTCGCCTACTTGAACGCGGAAGAAGCGCAGAGACTTTCCGCTGATTTGCGCTCCGTTGAAACTGGATTAGTTCGCACACTGTCGTTCGACACCGCTCCGATCCTCCAAGCTCATCAGATGTATTCGCGCAGGACGGCCTGCCTCTCCGGGTACGTCTTTGGCCATCCTTCGCTGGGCGACGGTCGTGAGGTCATGACCAGTCAGCTCATTTACATGGACACAGAGGCCGGCATCGCGCGCACGGTCAACCGTTGGTACCGCCTCGGGCATCCGGCTGGAAAAGCATGATGATGCGGGACTAACGCGACCGCTACTACGCCGCAGTGACCGACTAGGATTCAAGAGGGTGCCCGTGACAGATGAGCTGCGATCACAAGACCACCACTTTCAACGCCGGCAGAAGGCGGCAATTGCCGGATTGCATTTGCCGACCGCCGAGGAACTGCTCAGAGGGATGCCGTTCTTCCACGACGACTTGGCCGAAGACATCCGCGAATATGCCAGCCGACTGTCCGGTCGCGTTAAAAAGCGCAAGCGGACTGGACTTGAATTCCTCGCTACCGCCCTGGATGAGCTAGCGGTGGAGCCGAGTGAAGATGGCGTGCTTGCGGTGGAGGCTGCCCTCGACCTCATCAATGATGCCCAGGGGTTACCGGTCGCTGAGTGCCGCCTGCGGTGTCGACTTTACCGGGCCTTCTTTGGGGATGGCCACGCGACGGCTCTGATCGCCGGTGAAATCGCGTATCTCGCTTCTGGGAAGTTACGTCCTGGGGACAGCCGCCACCTGCTTTGGCGTTCGCTCAGTTGGGCGGCGCAAGCACGTATACTCGATACTCGCCAACGAGCAGGCGTTTCCGTTCAGAGGTCTGCAGAGTGGTTCGAGCTTGAAGTTCGCGCCTCCGAAGAGCACTTCAGAAATGCGATCACATCACCAATGGTCGACGAGCCGGAATCTAAGGATTCAGCACCTGCCGGCTTTGCGGTAGCGACCTGGGAAAAAGAGCCATCGGAAGACGAAACGTCACTGACCGGCGGAGTGGTCGTTATCAGCGATATCGGTAACGACACCACCGCCGAAGGGAAGCGAGTGGAGAAGGAATTCGCTAACCTCAAAAGGCGCTCGTTGCCACTGCCCGGCATGCCCGAACTGACGGTAATTCGAGCGCATCTGATAGCGGAATATCCCTACGCGGCGGCGGTCATTGACGACGTGCTTAAGAGCCTTGGTGGTCGGCCAACTGTCTACCTGAAACCGACTGTCCTGCTCGGAGCACCCGGAAGTGGCAAGACCCGGTTCGCGAGGCGATTGGCCGAGGAACTCAACACGCCCTTTGACCTCATCTCATGTGGAGGCTTGAGCGATGGCGCTATCGGTGGAACAGCCCGGAGATGGTCGTCGGGAGAGCCTAGCCTTCCTGTCATGGCCGTGCGTCGACACAAATGCGCCGGACCGGTGGTCATTCTCGACGAAATTGAGAAGATCGCCACCAGCCGCCGCAATGGCAATATGCACGACGTGTTGATCGGGCTGTTCGAACCGGAAACATCGAGCCGCTGGCATGATCCCTACGTTCAAGCTCACTGCGATCTGTCGCACGTGTCCTGGCTCATGACAGCGAACTCGCTGGAGCCTATTCCAGCGCCATTGCGGGACAGGTGCCGAGTCCTACCTTTTCCCGATCCGGGAGCTGAGCAGTTGCCCCTCTTCGCCGCGCGAATCCTGGAGCAACAGTACATAGATACCGGTCACGATCCGCGCTGGGCGACGCCGCTTGAAGGATTCGAGTTGGACGCCCTAGCAAAGGTTTGGACAGGTGGTTCGCTCCGCAGGCTGGAACGTCTTGTCGAGGGATTGCGGGAGGCGCGCGAGCACGCAAGGCGGCAACAATGACTTCCCGAAGGCGGCATGCCTCTGCCAGGCGAGGTAGGCTAGTGGCCCAGCCGCTCGACCACTTCGCAGACACGGAGCGCGCTCGATAACACCGTTCGAAACGGAGTCTGACATGTCACAAGGGGGAAAGAAGGAGGCTGGGAAAACCGGCGACGTCAGTCTGACCCAGGATTCGGCGGCGGACAATGAAACGTTTGCTGAAGCGCTGACAAAGGAGGGGTTCGAACCGGCCAAAGTCGGGCGCAAGATCGTGTCGCAAGGGAAACGCAGGGAGACCTTGAAGACACGGGGTTCGGAGACCTCGGACAGGTAGAGCCTCGGAGATGTATCGCAGTTCAAGGTCCGTGTCCTTGATTGCCTACGGCGACGCGCGTATTGCCATCGCTTAGATCGGGAAGAGCTAAGCTTTTTGCGGCCTTGATCTACGATGATGCGCCCGCCCGTACGGATTGAAGCCGATGACGTCGGTAGTAGTCGCTCCGATCGGTCCGCGGAAATCCTGCGGCAAGGAAAATGGGACCCGAGCAATGACCCTGATCTCCAGCCTAAGCGATCGATACCCGCATCTCGGATTCGACGACCGTCCACTGGCGGCCTCATGCGATGATGGCTGGCTGGGTATCATTCATGCATTCCTGGGCGACGCAGACAAAGCCATGGCTGCAGGAGGGACATTCATGCTCCAGCAGGTGAAGGAGAAGATGGGTGGTCTGAGCATGTACTACGCCGCGGCAGACATCGCACCCGATGCTCGCCGTGCGATCGACGATGCCCACCGGCTGGCATCGGCGCGCTCCTTCCACGTCTGTGAGATCTGCGGGCGCCGTGGGCGGCTGAACAACTTCAATGGCCTGTGGAAGGTAGTCTGCGACGCGCACAATGGCGGCGAGTTCGGCAAGGGCATTCCTTTTGTAGGCCCTTTCGAGGCTCACGATACTTATTCCCCCGAGGCGGATCCGTTCGTCGCAGCTCGGCCGACCGCTACGGAGTTCGACGCTGCTCCGGTCATTGAAGGATGGCTGATCGAGGAGCAGGCAGAGGTCGGCCGCCGCCCGTGGCTGTACGGCTGGTTCTTCGGCCGCCCTGATTTGGGCGACGGCGAGCATGGGCACACGTCTCCCATCGTGCAGATTGACGAGATGGTGCCACCGCGCTGGGTTCGGACAGACAGTGGGCTTTACCGCCTCGGCATCCATTATCCTCCGGCCGAGCGCGAGATCCGCTACTGGGCGCAGAAGCAGACTCGACGTCCTGTGGTCTGCGGGGAGCCTCCGGGTGGCAGCAACGACATCGACGCCATGCTGATATCCCTCCGCTCCAGTGGCGGCCTCCGGTGGACGAAGATCGAGCGCATGGAAGGGGCCTACCGCGCAGAGCAGGAATCTGCTTGAGCATTCGATAGCTTCTTTTCGCGGGCGGCGCGCAAACGGGCGAAGTCATCACCGGCGTGGTGCGACGAGCGTGTCAGCGGGCTCGACGAAACCATCAGGAAGCCCTTGGTGTAGGCGACGGTCTCGTAGGACTTGAACTCCTCGGGCGTCACGAACTTCTCGACCTTGTGGTGCTTACGCGTCGGCTGCAGGTACTGGCCGATGGTCATGAAATCGACGTCGACAGTGCGCAAGTCGTCCATCAACTGCAGCACTTCGTTGCGCTCTTCGCCGAGACCGACCATGATGCCGGACTTGGTGAACATCGTCGGATCGAGCTCCTTCACCCGCTGAAGCAGGCGGATCGAGTGGAAGTAGCGAGCACCCGGGCGAACAGTCAGGTAGTTGCCCGGTACCGTTTCCATGTTGTGGTTGAGCACTCCCGCGTGAGCTGGAGAAGGAGAAATTATGTCCGCAGCCCACCAACAAATCGAGATCGATGAGCAGGCTGATGTGATCGACGAGGTTGCCGCGGCCGTCGCCTGGCACAATGGCGACGCGCAGGCCACGATCAGAACGCTGCTGGCCGACTGCAAGTATCTTCGCCAGCAGTTGGCGCTGGCCGAGATATCGATGAGCCTCGGTTTCGCCCGCGGTTGGCGACCCACGGCGGACCGGTTGGAGGACGCACAATGAGCCTCGAGCGACGTCGTAGTGAGCTGCGAGCAACTGGGTGAGCGCCCGGTCGAGCAACGGTGTTGTCGGGGCGGGAGGTTCTGAACGTGCTCGATCAGTACGACAACGGTACATCTGGGATTTGATGCGCGACATGATCTTGAGTGAGAACCAGCCGTACGGTTAATCGAAACCGACGACGTTTGTAGCCGGTGGCCTACGACGAAAGCGGGTGAACGGTCGTCGGGCGGATACGCATAGGAAGCAGCACGAAAGAGGGTTATCGCGATTTCTGGGCCACATCGGCTCTCGTCGCTCCTCGTGGACCGACTGGAGATCAGGGGGCGCCCGGTGGAAGAAGTTCCGTGGCCGAGAATGCGCATCGCCTTCTTTCGGTCCGGGTCTCCGCGCCACTCGTGACCGCACTTCGTTTTCGCCCTCGCGGCCACGGTTTCGAAGCCGTACTTTAAGGGCTGAAATGGCTGGCGCTCGGCCTCCGGTTCCTGGCCTGGCCGTAGAGGTCAATCGACTTTGCACATTAGAGACAAGGAGGAGATCGGGGCATCGCTCGCCGGGACCGCCGCGCTGCGGGAGAACCCGGCGCCGATCGCAAGCCCCATCGCCACGACGAAACCCACGATCATCAATAGCGCGGGTATAGTTATGCTTGACCTGTCTGCGTCCGGAACCTCGTTTGCAATCGTCGCTCGGTTTTCCTCCCCGGTGATCGACATCAACGTCCAAACCGATAAGGCGATGGCAATTCCAAAGGCAACCCATGACACCTTCAACAAACTTGTGCCAGCCTGGAACTTCTCCGCAAAGGTAATTGTCAGTCCGATCATGCCTGTTGAGAGGGTTATGATCTGCTTAGTAGTCTCCGCAGCCGATTCAGTGCCGGTCTTGGACATCCTGTTTACACCCCGCAGATCGGCCAGCATGGACAGAGCAGAGCCCTGGCGCGCTCGAAGGTTTTCTCACCGATAATTCCGGGCACGACATTGATATTCTTGCTGGTCAACGCCTCGAATATCATTCGCTCTACCAGAAAGCCGAAGGCGCTCTCCGCCTGCCGCACATACAGTTCCCGCTTGGCAGGCTTGTTCTCATCGCTGACGCGCTTGTTTATGGCCGACGCGGCATCGCCTGCCGCCGTGCGCACGTCTATCGACGCACCATCCCCAAATTGGTAGCCAAATCGCTCTGCGTGGCGAGACGCAAAATCGAAGAGACGATCCTGAATGGAGGAATCAGAAACAACGGCTGTTGTCTGCAAGGAAAGAGTCATCACAATCCCCCGGGTGGCGAGACAAGTTCTCCGCAGTGGACAGCTTATCCCAGCAGGGAGGCCACCACAACTAGGGCATGCGTCCAACACATTCATCAATTCGGCTCTTGCTCTCTGCCACCCCCGATGAGCAGCATGAGGCGTGGCGGCATGCTACGCTATCAACGGCCCGGCATCTGAAAATGTCGACGCTCCAGGATACGCCTCGCCCTCAATGATCGGCGGACAGGCGAAGACGGCTCCGGCGACGACATGGAGAACCTCGGGGCCTGCCGCCCCGCCGAAGTTCGTTCCTCCCAGCCATGTGTCTGTCTTCAGCATGAAGAACAGCCTGTCGGGGTTCTCCTGGAAGCTGACAAAGTTAAGCCCGACTTCGAACGGACGCCCGAGGGTCGGGTTCTCAAAAAATTCGTACCCCTGCCTGTAGATGCGGTGCTTCGCCATGTGATGGTTGGCGCGCTGCACGTGGCTGAGCCGTGATTTTCCGTCAACTCCATCGGGCGGTTCGAGAAACCTGGCGTTGCCAGGGTCAGCGTCGACCTCGGTGGTTCCTTGCACGGGGCACAACGGATCGGCCGTGACCATGCCGGCAGTGTCGATAGCGACCACCGGACAGCCGCTGATCTTGGTGCGGCCGACGAGAGCCTCCCGCATGTCGTTTGTTAGCGAGCGCCAGAGTCTTACGTCGACCCTGAGGCGGATGAACGCCATGTACGTGCCGCCAGCGAGCCACTTGTCCGACTTCGCAAGTCCCTGCGGTCTGGTCTCGATGACCGAGCGCCGCTCGTCACCCGACCGGAGATTGGACAGCCCGTCATGGAAGTCGAGCCAACTGCGGCGATCCTCGCGGTTGAAGCCAGTAAAGGATGCGCTGACGAGGAGCGGAGCTTTCCCCGACGCGGCATCACGCATCGACTCGAGCAGTAGCGAGGTTTCCACGACCGCCCGTGTGACGCTCAAGGGAGTGTCCCCGGTGAACTGAACACAGAACTGCTCGGTCGCCTGGTTCTGCGCTATGCCGGAATCGAACTTCAGACCGGAACCGTCGATGGCCAGTCCCCCTCCCTGCGGGTCGACGGAATTGAAGGTGTTGGGAGCCCTCAGCTTTCGGGGGACAGGGTGCTTTGATCCAGCGATTTCGAAGGCCTTCCTTCCATAGCCGAGCAGCCACTCGAAGGAACTGGCCGGAACCGCCGCCCCATCCAGGGTGGGCAGCGTTCCAACCCGAAGCTGGTTCCAGAGCGCCGCCAAGGCCAGGAGAGCCTTGTCGATCCCGGCCGCTGTCGCGTTCTGGTCAGCCCTGAGGATAGCAGTGGCGTGGCATCTCGGTGGGGTCTGGCCCTTGTCCCAGTAAATTCCACGAGGCAGTTCAGCCAATTGGCCCTCCTCGCATGCCTGTGCGGACTGACCGCGATCGGCTGTCGTATTCCTGCTTGAAGGCCTCGATCGCCCGGCACCGCGGATCCTGGGCGGTGCCGCACGCGATGGAGCCGATCGGGGTGGCCGAAATGATTTTGATATCCTGCCCGGGGATCGGTGTCGCATTTCCGACGACAACTAGAGGGCCGACTTCGATCCGCTTGGCGACCTGGTAGCCCGACAGGATCGGGGAATCAACGTCCTGGCCCAGCCTCACCTCGTCGAGGAACCCGTCCTCGTTGTCGGCTGGACCGAACTCGAGCCGCTGGGGCGTGCCCTGCGCCCCCCGGCTCCATCGCGTCCAGCTCGCCGGCACGACGCCACCCCTGAAGAACATGTCGCCGCTGCCGAAGCTGCGCATGTACATGCCCAGCGGGTTGGCAAACGCGAGCTTGCGGAACTGGGGCGCGGCCTCTGTTCCGATCATGAACGCCTGATTGTATGCTCCTTCGGCGGCCGCCGGATCCGCATTGCGGCAGAACAGATATTGCACGCCCTCCGCGGCGAAGATCTCCTCGATCCTCGCACGTCGAACTTGGCCGCCATCCCGCACCGCATATGGAAACGAGCCGAAATGCACCACGTAGATGAGGTCGTCCAGTCCGTTGATCGGGTGTGACATGAACAGGACATTGTCCGGGTTCAGAGAATTTGAGGGCGGGACGGACCTTCCATTGCCCACCATGACGCGCATGAACTCCCTGGTTCTTTGGGCCACGCTCAACTGCCCCCATTGGGGCACCGTACGGCCAAAGATGCCTTCAAAGCTCTCGGTTCCCCCGGTTATGTCGTTGATCCTTGACACAAAGTAGTCCGGCGCATGAGCGGCCATGACCTGCCACCATTCCATCAGTTCGGTCGTTGCGACAAACCGCTTGGGACGAAGCTGCCCGGCCGCGTCCGATCGCATCACCAGCCCATATTCGAGATATTCGTTGTGAAGTTCGGCGCGGCCCGCCCACCCCCAGTCGCTGAGTTCGGCCGCGATTTCCTCGTCCTGACAGTTCAATGGCTCGAGAGGGTGACCGAGCCATTTCACCGCCGACGAGATCTGCCCATTTGTGATGTTCGCCGGATCTGCAACAAGGATCGGACTCGCGGGGCGGGAGCCAATCTGATCGACGATCATTTTGTTCCACGCATCGATGACGACATCCGGAGCATCGCTGTCCGCGGAGCCGGGTGGACCATATACAGCCATTGGACCCTCTCGCCTTGTCGCATGCCGGTGGGGCGCAGGCGTGCTGCTCCTCGTTCTCTGCTCTTTTCATGGGTGGCCGGACGCATGCCCGGCCCTCAACGCAAAGGCGAACCTGTGCGCTCCGACCAGCGATATTTTGCATTGCTAAAATAAAACTATGGTTGCACAATTAGATATTTCCGCGTAAGTTGTCAACCCATCTTGATGGAGGATACCATGAACAATCGTGCTATCTTTCTCGATTTGGTCAGTATTGGTGCCATAAAATTCAATGAAGATTGGCGTCTAGCGAGTATAACTACTTATAACTACATCTCTAATGCTCTCAAGAAGAGCGAACATAACACCGATTCCGTCGGTGTCGTGTCGACTATACCCGGAATTGACGTCGGAGATGTTGTTCGGGAGCTGAGCGAAGCGGACCTAAATCGAATCAATTCAGAGTTGATTGTCACAAATTCATCGGGGGAGGAGACATCCCGGGCGCTGCTGCAGCGCGCATACGAACTCGGCGGGGCCTCGCCCCAGGTCTGCTTCGTAAGCGAGGACGCATGGCTTCGCTCGGAAGCCCACTCGGTAGGCATGTCGGTCTGCCCGCATCCGCTTCTGATCCCGTCCGACTGGCAGGAGCGCTACCGATATGTACGGATCCGTCTGCCACGCGGTGCCGGCGAGGGCGATCTGAGGACTGTCATGTCGCGGATACAGTTCCTGCCTCTGTACGTCAGCAGGGGAGCCACGATGGATGTGATCGGCATCACGACTGGAGCCGGGACGGCCTACCTCGCCAATGCTCGCATCGAAGTTGACCTTCTCGGCCCCGTCGATGCCCCTTTGCTGAGTGATCTCTATCTTCTGCGTGATGATCGCGCCAAGAAGACCGGATACCTTTCCCACGAGGGCCAGGCTTCCCGTTTCAGCGGATCGGAGGATGCAGACCGTCTCCTGCTTGCTACTCGGGATGGACTCGTCGTCGCACTCCCCGGCGGCATCTCCGTCGAAGGATACCACTTCGAGGAGGCTTACCACGGTCACAACCTGAAGCTTGCGGCCGATGCCAGCCTTATCGAACGCTTCGATCTCCAGCCGCGCGCGGCATCCTTCCTGCGGACCAGAATGGACGTGACTGGATTGGATCTGAGCAAGCGGGAGGTGGAAGTTCTCGCCTCCCTGGCAGCCGCCAACATCGAGACAGTCGTCAAGCCGCTGGCGGGACAATCGCCGCTGCTCGACGGCGGACATTTGCGCAGCCGCCACATCCACAGCGAGGACAACCCCCGCGCAGTCAGGGAAATCGCGTCCAGGCTGGCGGCCCTCGATCCCGATATCAAGATCAGGCTCCATGCGTTCACCCACGAAGGAAAGTTGCTGCACAATGTCGAGGGAGAGGTCTCTTCGAAGGAGTCGAACGAGATCGTCCTGGTGACGGCGCATCTCGATTCCACAGCGGCCTTTGATTCGGATTTTGATCCCGAGCACGGCAAGGCTCCGGGTGCGGACGACGATGCAAGCGGAGTAGCCGCGGCTCTGGCGATCGCCTCCGTCATACGCAAGCTCCGATTAATCTCCCCTCTGCGCAGGACGATCCGCTTTGTCCTCTTCAATGCCGAGGAGCACGGACTTGTCGGAAGCAAGGCCTACGCAAAGCAGCAGGCGGACAGTCTCGCGATGATCGTCGCGGTCCTCCAGATGGACATGGTCGGCTACAACGTGAAGCCACCGCGCACCTGGGAGGTTCACGCAGGATATTGGCCGGATCCGGAAGTTCAGCGGCGCTCCCTGTCGGTTGCGAAGACCGTGAAGAGCTTGACCCGCTCGGTATCTCCTGACCTCGAGGAGCCGCAGATCCATTCCAGCAATGAAGACATGCTCGATGAAGCCGAAGGGCGGAGCGACCACGCATCCTTCCACGAAAGGGGATACGCGGCCTGTGTGGCGTCGGAGGACTTCTTCCCCATGGCCACACCGGAAAATCCGAACCCCGACTCGGAAGGGAACCCTGCGTACCATCGCGGGAAAGACACGTTCATAGACCCGGAATACGCCGCCGACATCGCGCGCGTAATCGCAGCCACAGCATGGATCCTGGCGAGACAGGAAGCCATCGGCCTTTCAGCCTCGCACAAGCACAACCGGGGGAAAGCCCAAAAGGAGGGTTAAGATGTGCGTTCATGGCCATAACTGCTTTGCATGCTACATGCCGCCACAGGTCATCGACAGGTTGGTCAAATCGGGGGACAAGGACCTTGTCGACTTGGCCATTAAAACCATGAAGCTCGGCGAGAGTGCTCGGACGAAGCGCGCGGATATGTCGCCGGCTGTCAACACCAGTTTCCGGTCAAAGACTGGCGGCAAGTACCGCCTCGTCTACGACATGGAAGAGCGCGAATTCCCTCTTCCTGGGAGGATCGTGCGCGAGGAGGGTGGCCCTAGCTCTAAGGATGATGCCGTCAACGAGGCCTATGACCATACCGGCACGACATATGACTGCTACAAGGAGGTCTTCAATCGCAACTCACTTGATGACAACGGAATGCGACTGATCTCCAGCGTCCATTTCGCCCGCGGGCTGCAGAACGCCTTCTGGAACGGCACCCAGATGGCCTACGGAGATGGCGACGGCCAAATCTTCACCCGCTTCACCAAATCACTCGACGTCGTCGCACACGAACTGACACACGGCGTCGTTACCTACACCGCGAACCTACAGTACCAGGGCGAGTCCGGTGCTCTGAACGAGAGCTTCGCCGACGTGATGAGCGCAGTCGTCACACAGTGGAGCAACAAGGTGTCCGTGACGCAGGCGGACTGGCTGATGGGGGACGAACTGCTCGGGCCGCGGCTGAAGAAGGAAGCCAAGGGGCAAGGGGTCACGCTCAGGGCTTTCAGGGTTTTCGATAAAGGCAAGGCATACGAGAACCACCCAACTCTAGGCGACGACATTCAGCCAAAGCATATGCGGGACAAGTACGAGGGTGACGACGACTATGGCGGAGTGCACATCAACTCCGGAATTCCGAACCACGCGTTCTATCTCGCCGCGATGGCTATCGGCGGCAATAGCTGGGAAGTGACGGGAAAGATCTGGTACGAAACTCTGCACAAGCTGCATGCGACCAGCAATTTCGAGGACTGCGCTCAGACGTGCGTGATGGTCGCACAGAAGCACGGAAAAAAGGTCGCTGAAGCCGTGGCGGATGCTTGGCGGGACGTCGGCCTGCTCAAGGAGGCGATAGCCTGACGATGAAGATCAAACTGAGCGAAAGCCCGAACATGCTTGGCATCCGGATGGGTGCCGAGCTCGATCTGTCTACGCTCGATGAGAACGAGGCCGAGATAGTTCGAAAGCTCGTTGAGCCGACAGATTCGATGCGCTCACCCGCGCCCGCGGCCAAGTCGGCAGTCGGTGCGGATGTACGGACGGTGGTCATCGCCGTCGATGACGACGGGAAGTGCACAGAAATCAACTTTCCCGAGACGCAAGTGCCGCCTGAGGTGGCACCACTGCTCGAGTATCTCAGGAAACAGGCCAAGGTGGTGAAACCGAAAAAGTAGATATAGGGGGCGAGCATGCACGTAGGACGCGACAACACCACCCCGGGATACGCCCGTGCGGCCGCTGGACTGCGGACAGCGGTCGCACCGTCCATGTCAGGCAGCGGCACGCGCGCCCTGGAAGCGTGGTTTCTAGGGCCGAAGGCCGAGAATGCGGAGCTTTTCGAGAAGCTCATAGCCGACGCCATCCGCGACCAGGCGCACTGGCGGAGAAACTTTCATCCGGACGATCCGACCCACATAACCGAGGAAATCAAGCGGTCGCCAGCATATCTCGAGGCGGTAGGATCGCTGAAGGACAACCATCAGTCCCTCCTTGCCTTCCTCAAGAAGTCGGTGCCGTTCTTTAGCATGCGGTACCAGGGACACATGAACTGGGAGCTCACTCTGCCCGCCATGCTGGGCTACTTCTCAGCAATGCTCTACAATCCCAACAACGTGGCGTTCGAGGGATCGACCGCAACCACGATCCTGGAGCTGCTGGTCGGGGACGACATCTGCCGCATGCTCGGATACGAGCTTTCCAACCCAGCCGTGCCCCGCCCATGGGGGCACATAACCTGCGACGGAACGGTCGCCAACATCGAGGCCGTCTGGGCGGCCAGAAACGTCAAGCTCTACCCCCTTGGAGTACAGGCGGCACTCCGCGCCAGCCTGTCCGAAGCGGCCAGCATCGAGGTCCCCACCTACCAAGGATCCCGACGGCTCGTCGAACTCGACAGTTGGGATGTCCTCAACCTTCGTGCTGACGACGTGCTGGCTTTGCCGGCACGACTCCAGCAGGCCATGCCCGAAGCGGATGTTGGCAAGGCCATCTCCGAATTCAGTGTCCAGACATTAGGCTTGGCGGAGTTTCATCGCCGATTCCTCCCGGATCTTCCAAGTCCGGTGGTGTTCGTGCCCGGCACCAAGCATTACTCATTCCCGAAGGCGGCGGCCCTACTAGGGATCGGCGCCACTAATCTGCTGGATGTTCCGGTGGACCTCGAAGCGCGGCTGGACATCGACGAGCTTCGGAAGATGCTCGTGAAATGCCTGAAAGTGAGGCAGGCAGTCTACACGGTTGTATGTGTCATCGGCAGCACAGAAGAAAGCGCGGTCGACCCAGTGGACAAGGTACTGGAACTCCGCGAGGAGATGCGGAGCCAAGGCCTTGATTTCGTGGTGCACGCCGACAGTGCGTGGGGCGGCTATCATGCCTCAGTCGACCGCGACGATTTTGACATGCCGACGCGGCTCGGCTTCGTTCCGCCGCCTCCGGCGATGACGCTCGGCACGTATGTCACCAGACAGTTCCGGGAACTCGGCAAGGTCGATTCCATCACTGTCGATCCGCACAAGTCCGGTTACATTCCCTATCCAGCGGGCGCGCTCTGCTACCGGAACTCCGCCATGCGCGACCTCGTGAGCTTTTCCGCGCCAGTCGTGTTCCATGGCGACGCCGAGCCTACTGTCGGCATCTACGGCGTGGAGGGATCGAAGCCGGGAGCGGCCGTGGCGGCCGTCTACCTCAGCCACAAGGTCATCAGGCCTTCCAAGAGTGGCTATGGCAAGATAATCGGCCAGGCGCTGTTCAGTTGCCGCAAGCTCTATGCGCGCCTCCTTTGCATGGCGAAGGAAAGCGATCCCTTCGTAGTGGTCCCGCTCAACACCCTGCCCAAGATCAAAGGGATGTCAAAGCACGACTTGCAACGGCTGCTTGGCGAAGTGGATTCGAAGACCGGACAGGAGATCGAGGCCGACCGCCAGCTTCTGGACTTCATGTCGGAAATTGGACCCGACCAGAACATCCTTGCTTATGCCTTCAATTTGAAGAATGCCGACGGAACAGTGAACACCAGCCTGGATCTGTGCAACAGGTTCAATAAGTCGCTTTACGAACGACTTAGCATCGATCCCGGCCATGACATCTACGGATATGACCTGATCGTCAGCACAACGGACCTCGACGCCGACCAGTACGGCGAGCGCTTCATCGATGACTACAAGAGGCGGATAGGCGTCGGAGGATCTGAGGACAGGCGGATCACCGTCCTCCGCTCGGTCGTGATGAATCCATGGCTGACGGACACGCCGCAGGGTTCGTTCATCGATGTCCTGGAGCATGAGTTCCGCAAGGCGCTCACGGAAGAAGTCGGCAAGATCAGGGGAAGCTTCACGAGGGGGGTCTAGCATGGGCCGCAGGTTATGCATCTACTTCTCCTGGAGCCGCCCGCGGGAGTTAAAGGCACCCCTGCATTTGCTCGACAACCGATACCCGAATCTCTTCGAGTTCCGGCGCGCCATTTGGCCCTTCTACGAGCACGCGTCGGATCCAAAGGAATACAAACAGGACATCTCTGGATTCCTGGACCACGTAATCCTTTCCGACTTCGCGGCATTCGAGGAGGTCGTCCATTCCCAGACAGGCAATCGCGTCTCTCTGCTGCAGAGGGAAGGGGACACGCCGCCGGTGCAGCAACTCGATGACACGCTGCTCGCCGACGTCGATACGCTGATCGTGGTGAGCCTGGACCATTTCAGGACAAACCAGGTCGCAAGCCCAGGAGAGGTGGAGTGCATACGTTCGTTTTTGATGCGAGAGAACGCCTGCCTCATCGTGTGCCCTCATCACGACGTGGGGGAGGTGGAAACGATCGAGGATCGTGAGGTTCAACACCGACACCACGGGGACATTTTGGTGCCCGGGCAACAAAGGATCGGCGGATTTGCACGGTCGCTGCTGGATCAGCTCGGTTTTCCGATCGAGAACAGGTGGGGTCTCAGTCCCGGGAGGGATGTCGCAGGCGAGCCTGCCCAGCTCCTCTTCGACAATAATGCCGTGACGGCGAGCGGCATTCTTTCTGGGGTGCAGACATTCAACCTGCATCCGCATCTGCCCCATCTTTGGGTTCCGCCGAGTTTAAATTCGAAAGTTGCCGTGCTTGCCCGCCAGCCGATTAACACCGTGGCCACCCGACACCCGTACGTCGATGACGGCCACCGTGACTTCAACGCATTCCTGCACATCAAACCGGGCGACGAACGCGCCGGACATATCTTCGTATGCGATGCGACGCTTTGGAGTTCCGTGTTCGGCGGCGTGAAGAGTCTCCGGCAGCTATGGGCGAACGTGGCGAATTTCTGAAGCCGATACGGCCGCGGAAGGAAGAAAGGAAGGTGTGACGTCGAAGGGTGGTCGATGGAGATGCCTCTGAAGCCGGATCGCACCATTGGAACCGACCGACTGGAAGGAACCACCCTAAGGGCCCAAACATCTGTGGGAGACTTCAATGAGTGAAGAAACCGACCTCGAATATACCAAGCAGGTTCTTTTTGTTCTGAAGCCCGAGCTCCAGGCGCTCGATGACGAAACCATTGATAAGGTCGCCAAAGGAGAACCGGTTGAAATCCCAACAAGCGAGTTTGAAGTCAACGTCGATTTTCAGGATTTCGTAGCGTACGCGCAGGCCTTGCTGCCGTTAATCGCCGCCGCACTCGCAATCATCAAATCCTCATACGATTTGTGGGTAACGAAGAGACAAGAGGAAGCGGCGAACGATCTCTATAACCGACTTATAGCTGAGAACGTAAATGTATTCGAAGGTCTGAAAGAAGACACCGTCAAAACCGCCATCAGGACAACCCTTTACACGGTGATGAAGGATCGTCAGCGTGAATAGGATCGCGAGGGGAGTGCTCTATTTCACAGGGGCTACCTTCGCCAAGGGCATGCTGAATCCATCAGCATTTGTTATCGGGTTGGCACTTTTTCTGAGCAATCCGCCACATCTCGTGGCCCAGTGTGTCTTCTTCGCCCTCCTCAACTCGCAGCTCATTTGGGCAGCGACTTTGCAAAAGCGCGATGCCGCGGCACTCTCACACTTGCGTTCTGTACTTAAGAGCGGTGGCAAGGTGCAGCGATTTACATTTTCGGACTATTTTCCAGGTGCCGACTGCCCCTTCGAGTACGACATTCTTCACATCGAAAAATACAAAACCTATGCTGCGATCCAACACGGCAACTACAAATCATTCATAATCATTCCCTTTCTGCCAGCTCAAGCGAGTAGTTTTCGCCTTTTCTGGCTTCTTCATGAATGCGGTCACATAGGAACTGCCAACAGACAGCGGGGACTCTATCTTGAGGTAAGCAGATTCCTCGCAATGGGCATCTTCTTACCAGCCGCAATTGCGCTCGGTTATGGCTCTCCATGGTACACAACAATCGTCACGATTGTTGGTGGGGTGCTCTCCGGACCGCCTCATAGCCCAGGCCTCTTGAACGCAGAGATGGAAGCTGACTACAACGCGATATTACTCGCCCAAATGGATCCCATCGCGCAACGAAAGATTCTTGACTGGCCCGGTTTAACCCCTCCTCCAGATAGGAAAATGTCACCGGGGTTCAACAAGATTCGAGCTGATAGTTTCGATGGCATACTCCAAGCTGCTCGCTCCAACACCACCATCCCACCTGAAAAGCATTTTGCCCCGGTTATGCGTCTATACGCCATTACCAGTGTCCCGCTACTCGTCTTTGTTATGTCCTTGAGTGTCTTTCAATATTTCCGCGATCCGATTGATATCCATAGCGCAATTAGAATACTTGCGCTCGGCATTCCATGTTTTGGACTGTTGCTCATTGTGGCCTGGTACTACAAGAGATCGCTGTTGAAGGAGATACGATCAATTGTTGACGTGTCAGGCGGGATCCATCGACGGCCCGACCCTAAAGGTTCCATCGCGTCGGCCTGAATAGGCTAACCAAGGTCCGTCAGGACGGCGAGAACGTCCGGGTGGGCCTCGAAGTCCTTGATTTCAACGGAGACAAGGATTCGGCTGTCCTCTTTGAGGCCTTCCAGACCATCCCAGAAGCCCAAAGGACTCGGTGAGGGCCACATGCTGGCCACGATCCAAACCTGAGAGTGGTCCGGCATCCGACCGGCGTTTCGGCGGCCGCAAGTCTTCCCGATCTCGAATCTCTGCGCGGGTCGCCGCCGGTCAACAGGGGCACGGACCTTGAGCCGCGTGAACAGCGCCTGGCGTCAACTGACGGCTCAGCCATCCGCAACGCAGGAGTCAGCCGGCAAATAGTCGTGCGAATCGAGAATGGCGAGAACAACGTCCTTGTCGATGCGATCAGAAGGTGCGCCGCGCCCTTGAGCAGAAAGGGGCGACTTTCACAGACGCGACACCCCAGCACGGTCCAGGCGTTGCTCTCGCGAGGTCGATCAGAGAGCCGGACACCCTAATGGAACCCTCGTTATCTCCCCAGTCGAAGGCTCGACCGTGACGAGAAGAACACGGTTTATCCAAATTTCCTTAAATATAAGTGGTTTCCCTGAAAAAGGGTGAGTATTTAAGGTTGTGGCTAGTTGACTTGAACTGCAGCAATGGCAATTTCGAGCTTGGGGACTGTTCATTCGATCGGGTTCTGCGTGTCTTGAGCGCAGTTGGGGCAATAGCATTCAATGTCGGTTCTGTTGCGGACAATTTCGGCCTTTCCGACAGGTCGGACGACGAACGAGCTTTTTGCGTTGCTCGACGTCGATTTCGACCCGCGCAGGCGGACCGAAATCTATGCGGAGCTCTCAGCCCTTGCCTCATCAGGCAAGGTCAGCAAGGGGCGCGACGGGCGATGGCGCCCCATCGGGAACGATAAAAAACAAGGTGTTAAGCCACCGCCTGTGTCGGGGATCGACACGTCGGTAGCTGAGGAACAGTTGCTACGTCCCGTGCACGCTACTTTTCGAAGTGCGAGTGCGAAAGGCAATGATGTCGAGGCGACGGAGCAACCTGTCTCTTTCGACCCAAATGCGCTGCTGCGCTATTATCGATCTGCCCTGAGATCTGACCCGCGGGGGGCGATTTCCCAAGTCGAAGACCGCCATGGCGTGCAGTGGCAATTGTTCACGGGACTGGGTCCGTTGACGCCCGATGACGGCCAGGTCCTCACGATTTCGATTCTTCTCGAAGACTTGCCGGACGAGTTTCGAAAAGCGCTCGTTAAGCGCGAAGCCAACGAGCAAACCCTGGCAGTTGGTTGGCCGATAGCAGTTGGCAAGAAGCAAGGAACGCCCGTCGTTTGGCCCGTCGGGCTGATCAGTGCCGAGTGGACACGAAGCGTAACGCATCTTGAAGTATCGATCGATACGGACGACATTGTTGCAAACCCAGATTGGATCAAGGGCACTGCTCGAAGCGCGAACTGGAAAGAGGCTGGCCTTAGTGAGGTGTTTACCCAAGCCGAGGGCTTGGGTTTTCGGTGCGACGATTTTCTATCCCGTTTGAAAGAGGCCGTTGCGGGAGCGTTCCGGGGAACAATCTCTGGGCAACAGATGCGGATCGAGCTCGATCCCAACATCGTTGGCATCTATGATATCGCCGCTCTCTTCCTGCCGACGGACACGACCTTCACCGCAGGCGCTGTGCGCGACCTGGACACGATTGCGGCATGGTCGCAAAACAGGCTGGCTTCGACAGCGCTCGCGCCTATCCTTGGATTGGAGGCGCCCGCGCCTGTCAGGGCTACTCCGGTCATCAACACCGGCGATCTGAACAAGGAGCAAATCGATGCCGTTCGGCATTCTCTCGCGGCGCCCCTTACGGTCGTAACAGGTCCGCCTGGCACAGGAAAAAGTCAGGCAATCGTGTCAATTGCCGCATCGGTTCTCGCCGACGGGGGCAGCGTGCTGGTCGCATCAAAGAACCATCAGGCGCTCGATGCTGTCGAGAGCCGACTTGGCGGAATCGCACCCCAATCTCCGTTCCTAGTCAGGACACTGGATCCTTCCCGAGAGATAGATCAATCATTCGATGACGTCCTTGGGCAGTTAATCGGCGAACCAAGCAAAGGTGCTGCCGACCCCGATCGCGTCGTCCGGTCAAAGCTTTCAACTCTTGCTCAAAACCGGACCCGTGTCCTTGATCAAATCGACGAGCAGTCGCGGCTTCACAGTGCAATCGCAGAGCTGTTGGAACGGATCGAGGTTCAGGAAGGCATCGTTGCTGAACCGGAGTCGTTGATCGAAGTTGCGAGGCAAGGAAACTTCCTGAGCCGCCTGGTCGCCGCTTTTTTTCGCGCCATTGGACTTCGAGAGAAAGAGCGCACAAACGGGGCGTTCGGAGACAAGGGCAGACTTGCCGCGTTGAAGTTGCGGTTGGAGCAGCTTCGATCTGAATTGGCCCAAATCGAGGTCAGAAGCGATCCAGTGGCAATCACTCTCGAAATCGGTGAGCTCGCTCGGGAGCTATTGCCGACGGTGCTTGCTTCAAAAGTCAACCTCTCTGAGGTTGACCGGCGTCGCCTGGGCGAAGAACTCGCCAACCTCGAACTTGCCCAAAGCTCCGGCCCATTGCCTCCGTCGCTCGCTGTTGACGTGGTCGGCCATCGTCCACTCTGGCTGGTTTCAGTGCTAGGCGCGGCACGACGGGTTCCTCTCACCGAAAGCCTGTTCGATCTTGCGATTTTCGACGAGGCCAGCCAGTGCGATATCGCATCTGCTCTTCCGATATTCGCTCGTGCCAAACGCGCCGTCGTCGTCGGAGATAACAGACAACTGTCCTTCATCAGCCAATTGGGGATCGCGCACGACCGAAACCTGATGCAGGCCCAAGACTTGCCGATATCGAAAATGGGTCGTTTCGCTCAGAGCCGCCGGTCGCTCTTCGATTTGGCGGACCTTACCCCGGGCGCGGCAAAGGTCATGCTTCGAGATCAATACCGCTCCGCCGCCGATATCGTTGGCTACATTAATGAGCACTTCTACGGTGGTCAGCTCCGTGTCGCAGGCGACCAGGACAAATTGAAGGTGCCGCGGGGGTCGAAGCCAGGTATCGCGTGGAATGACGTTCCATCACCGACAGCTCCGATGGTCGGAAATGTAAACGGTGCCGAGGTCGTGGCGATCACAAAACACCTTCGATTGCTTCTTGAGGAGCAGTCGTATGCCGGATCGATTGGCGTGATCGCTCCATTCAGACCCCAAGTCTATGCTCTCGAACAAGCGATCCACGCAGAACTACGACAGGAGCTCCGTGAAAAGGCGGAGCTTCGTGTTGGGACTGTTGACAGCTTCCAAGGCCAGGAAAGGGACCTGATTCTTTTCTCACCTTGCTTGGGACATTCGAGCGCCACAAGCGCGATCACTTTCCTACAAAAGGATTGGCGCCGCCTCAATGTTGCAATCAGCCGAGCGAGAGCAGTGGCTCATGTATTTGGCGATCTGACGTATGCGAGGTCTGGCAAGGTTCGGAGCCTGCAGAGACTGGCCGCAGCGGCAACGGAACCGAAAGGTCGTGTCGGCGAGGGTACCTTTGACAGCAATTGGGAACGGATCGTTGACGCTGCGCTGAGGAAACGCGGTCTCAACCCAATACCCCAGTTCGAAGTTGCAGGGCGTCGCCTTGATTTCGCGCTCTTCGGAAGCGGTGACACCAAACTCGACCTAGAGGTCGATGGTCGCCATTGGCACGCGGACACCGATGGCAAAAGAAAGCTCGCCGATCATTGGCGCGACCATCAATTGAAGTCGTTGGGCTGGAAGGTCCAGCGCTTTTGGGTGGATGAACTAGAAAGAGACCTGGAGAAATGCATTGAGCGCGTCGCAGAACAACTTTCGTAAATCGCGGCGGTTTAGCTACATCGCTTTGACTCTCGCGCTGCTCTCGGCGGCTGCGATAGGTGTCATGCTGGTCCAGGTCGACGCTTTGGAGCGTCAGTATGGTACCGTGAAATCCGATATCCAGCGCTTCAACAACGAACGCGCAGAGGCCGTTGGCCGAAGAGATGCTATCCTCTCGGAAATTTCCCAGCACAGCGTCGAAGCCGATGGCGCTCGCAAAACCATTGCTGACCTGACTGCCGAACGAGATCGCCTGGGTGCAGAGATCAAACAGCAGACCACAACGCTATCCGACGGCGCAGATAGGCTGCGGGCGAGCCAAGAACAAGCAAAGGCGGCTGCCGATACAATCGCTGACGCGGCGCAAGCCGAGAAATCTCTTGCGAAGCTGCGGTCGCAAATCGCCGAGCTTGAGAAGAAGATAGCTGCCAACCAGTCCAAGGTTGATCAAGCGAACGAAGACGTCGCGCAGGCAGAGGACAAGAAGCGTACCGCCGATGAAGCGCTGACATCTATCGAAAAGACCCGTCGCGATAGAGAAGCTGAGATCGTCCGGTTGAACGGCCAGATCGAAGACCTCGATGGCAAGCAACGCGAAGTCGCGGATCTGGAAGCACGTCAGACCGTGTTGGCGTCCCAGATCACAAAAATGACGAAGGACCTGGCTGACAAACAACGCGCGTCGCAGGATTTGGACGCCGATATCGCCAAGCTGCAAGATCAGGCAGCGAAGGCAAAGGTTTCTGCCGCTAGAATTGACGCTGAAGTTATCCGGCAGGACAACAGCCGCGGCGACCTTGCTAAGGAAGTCAGCGCACTGGAGGCCAAGAAGGCGTCTCTCACTGGAGATTTGGCAAGTTTGGCTTCTGCGGCTGACCGCATCCGAGCAGACGTGGCGTTGGTCGAAGGCAAAAGTAAAGCCGCCCAGGACGCCGTCGCGGAAGCGGAAAAAGCGTTGCCCGTCCTGAAAGCCCAACTGAGTGATGTGCAGTCGGAGATCGCAGCCGCCTCGACCGAGCGCGATGCGGTAAAGGCGGAGCTCGCCGATATACGTGCCGCAAAGGCAAAGATCAGTATCGATAAAGCGGATGCTGATCGAGCGGCTTCTGAGAAGACAGTATTGGAAAAGGTTGTCGCTGAACTCACGGGCCGCCATGCGGAATTGGCAAAGGAGCTTGAACTCAGGCAGAGCGACCTCAATTCGATCAGAGCTGAACTTGCCGATCTGCACGGTCGAAAGGGTGCACTCGTCCAGGAAATTGCGACCTTGTCCGGCGCTAAGAAGGCTGAGCCTGCTAAAGCAATTCCCGATCAGCCGACGTCCGATAGCGAGCCAAACGTGGCCCAGCCCGATAAGCCGTAATTAGAAAGCCTCGATATGCTAACCGGAAACATCTTGATCCTCCTTTTCGCTGCGTTGGCCGTTCTTGCTCTGATCGGCGTACAGACCGGCTTTGCGGTTCTTCACGATCGTGCAGTGACCGCGGCGGGCCCTATGCGATCCTTAGAGTCGTTAGAGACGGCGCTTGCCGACAAGCGTATGGCGCTAAGCGACATCGAAAATGAGTTGGGAGAGCGGCGAAAGGCTCTCGCGAACATTGCCGATGTGCAGGCGGACTATGATGCCACCAAGCGCCAGCTCGATGAGTTAAACGCGGAGTGGCTTCAGAAAGACGAGCGGCGGGATGAAATCCGGGCGCTGCGAGAGGAAATGGAAGCCGAGATCATCCAAAAGCAAGCGATCGATGCTGAGCTTGCCTCCGCTCGGGCTGATCTCGATGCCGTGCACGACCGCCTTGCCTCCGCCGAACGCCTGTTTGCTCTGAACGACGAGATGAAGCGAGAGCAGGCCGCGCTTGAGGCCAAGATTGCCGAGATGCGATCAGAAGCGATGGAACTCAGCGAAGCCCAAGAGCGCGTTCAACGCCTTGAAGCGCTCTCCCACGAGATGGGCCGCGACCTCGCGCGGACCGAAGGCCGTCAACAGGCGGCGACAGTGGAGCTTGCTCAGGTTCAGGAAAATCTCGCTTCCGAACGCCAGGCAATAGCGGTTGCGCACTCTGAGTTTACACAGGCGGCGGCGAAAATCGCTGCCGCCGAGGAGCGGTTACGCTCGGTTGAGAGCGCGATCACGACCCTGGAAGAGCGCCGTTCGTCGCTCATGGCGCAGGTCGCGCGGATGGAAGACGATGTCGCCGAGACAGGAGGCAAGGATGCACCTAGCCGCGAGGAAGCCGTCGCCGAACGTCTGAAGGAGCTTACCACCCTGCCGCCGGTGCTTGCACACATGCGAAGCTGGAAAGATCGCTCTCCCGAGAACGAGGCTGACGCAATACAGCGCGTACTGCAGCGGTTGGATCAGAGCGGGCTACACTACGATCGTCGGATCGTTTACGGCTTCCACACAGCCATGAAAACCAATGACACGACCCAGATGGCGGTCCTTGCTGGCATCTCGGGTACAGGTAAGAGCCAGCTCCCACGACAGTATGCAGCCGGTATGGGCATTGGGTTCTTGCAGGTCCCGGTCCAGCCTCGTTGGGACAGCCCCCAGGATCTGATGGGCTTCTACAATTATATTGAGAAGCGATATCGTCCGACTGACATGGCGCGAGCGCTATACCACCTCGATGTTCTCAATAATGCAAAGAGCGAGTTCGAGGATCAGATGATGATGATCCTACTTGACGAGATGAACCTCGCTCGCGTCGAGTATTATTTCTCGGACTTCCTGAGCCGTCTTGAAAGCCGCCCGCCCATGAGCCGCGTGGCCGACAAATCGTTGAGGAAGGACGCGGAGATTGAGCTTGAGATTCCAATGCCGCGGGGCATGGACGCTCCGCGCATCTTCCCAGGGTACAATTTGCTGTTCGCGGGAACGATGAATGAGGACGAAAGCACACAGTCTCTCTCCGACAAAGTGGTCGATCGTGCCAATGTTCTGCGTTTTTCAGCCCCGACGACGATCCGTACATCGTCGCAGAAGGGTACAATCGCTGAATCCGAGGCCTTGTCAGCCGCTCGTTGGCGCTCTTGGGTGCGCCCTATATCCGCCGTTGAAAACGAGCGTCTGGTTACCGAGAGCGTCGACCGTATGGTGGGCTTGATGAAAGGGTTCAAACGGCCGTTCGGCCACCGTCTCGGTCGGGCAATTATGGCTTACGTCGCCAACTACTCCTCCTTCGAACGCGCACAAGACTTCCGTGTGCCACTCGCCGATCAGGTCGAGATGCGTCTGTTGCCGAAGCTGCGGGGAATTGAAGTCGAGGATGGAAACGATCATGCCTTCTCCGAACTCATGAGCTTCGTAGGTGATACCTTGCAAGACGATCACTTGGCGAAGGCGGTCGAGGAATCAATCCGTTCGGCGAAAGAAGGCTCTGGACAGTTCGTGTGGAATGGGGTCTCGCGTTAATGCTCCATCTCGGTAGGCCGTGGGACCGCAGAGCTATTGCCGACGCCAGATTCGGCCCGAATGATTGCCTGGTCAGCGAGGTTCGCGGCGAGGCACCCAAGAACGGCGGTCACTCACGGCTCATGGCGGCCAAGCTGCACGATGGATCGATCGAGCTTATCCTTCATCCATATCCTAAGAGCGTGAATGCTCAGCGCCCAGACCGGATTGGATTTCCGATCCGTCCTCGTGGCATAAAGGAGCATGAGACGCCTGAAGAGGTGCGGGCGAGGGAACTTCTCCGCCGAATGAATGAAGTTCTCGCGAGAGTGCAAGAACTTGGAGAGGCGCTTGAAGATCCACTACACGTTTGGCCACGGCTGCGAGAAGCGTGGGAGCGTGCCGAAAACGAAGAAGATCCGCGAATGGCCGAGATTGTGCGCCAAGCGCAGGATGTTCTTCATCGCCTGAAAGCCTTAGAGCCAAGGATCAGACGCGTTCTCCGTCGAACTCGCGAGCTGACTTCGCTGGATCGCGTTCAGGAAATGGACCGGGCGTCCATGCGCTGGCTGGTTCGCCAGCCTGGACGGACCATCGCGGAGAGGGCTGGCTCAAGCCAACGCATCTTGGCAACCGTTCGACGGGAAAACTTCGACACCCCGGAGAACAGGGTACTTCACTCCTATGCCAAGCTGGCATTCCAGGTCGCCCGTGAATGGATGCAGGAACATCCGCGAGCCAAGACCAGCCGCCGCTATGCGCAGGTTGAACACTTCGGGCGGTTCTGTAAGACCTTTGCCCAGATGCTCGCTGACCTTGAGGTCAGCACCGCAGATGCCGGTGTGGTTCCGAACTACGTCCTCATGCAGGACCCCAGTTACAACGCAATTTATGAAGCGTGGCGCCGTCTCCTAGAGGAAGACAAGGTCCTTGATGACCTGTGGGCGTGGCAAGCTGAAACTTGGACGGACTTTTCGGTTCTTGCTGTTGTGCTTGCGTTGAGCGAATTGGAAGAAGCAGAGCTCGTCGCTCAGTCGCCTATTGTTTGGCGTTCCGAAGCTTCCCTTGGTAGGTGGTTTGAACAGGATCGTCCTATCGCCGTCTTTTGGCTGAAAAATACTGGCCGCATAGTGGAAGTGCAGTCTCGACCGGAGGCGCCGGGTCGGTTGCTGGCCTTGACGCGTGCGCATGTCTCGCTGCGAATATCCGACATAAACAAGGGAGGTCTGCCCCGACGGGTGGCGGTGTGGACCCCTCACGCGATGGCAAGACTGGATCTCAATGATGCGGTCAAGCTAGCGAACGAGCGCTTGGGCGAGATTCAATCCTTCAGCCAGACTGAGGTCTTGCGTAACGGTCTGATCCTTACGCCATCGCACGGGATATTCGAATCCTGCTTGGCAAACGGCGGCAGAACGCGGGTTGACGGGATAGCGCTTGAGGCTTCCGGCGAGGGATTGCGGAAAGGATTGGATGCGATCCGCACGTTCGCCCGCAGCGAAATCTACGCGAATACTCCATGAAAAAGCTCTGCGGCTACGATCTTAATGGATGGCGGGACACTGCGGCCAGGAACTGGGTCATTCTTCCTGATGGCGATGAAAAGGAGGTCCCCTTAGCGATCGTCGAGGGCGGGGTTTTCGGCGTCGTGGTGGAGACTGGAGCAAAAGCTGAAGGAGGTTTGGTCGGCGGTGCGCAGGCCGCTATTGCTCCTCATGGTCTTGGCACAGGGTGGGGAACGATCGGAGCGTCCGAAAAGCGCTTCAGCGTCGCCGAATTGTTGACCGGAGATCCGGCCGTTGTGCATTTGACGGCTGCCTTGAAGGGAATGTCATCCTTTGCGGGATTTGGCGTCGCCAGCCTGGATGACCACTCCGACACAAGCGAAGTGCTTCAAGAGCGTCTTCTTACAGCCTTGCGAAAGGCGAAGATTGCGACGCCGCTTCTTGTTTGGCGTTCGGTGCTGGCGACCCTCTTCGCCATCGAGGACGGGACCCTCACAGAGGATCAAACCGTAGGTGTGATTTCGCACGTTTCTGACGGGCTTACAGTTCAGCGGCTGCGCATCCGGCGAGAGCGAAGCCACGGCGATACCGTGTTGGCACCTGAACGAAAATCGGTTGGAAAGCTTATAAGATCGGACTGGGGCTATCGGAGCTTGGCCAAGCAGGCGAAGGAAGCTGTGATCGCTGCGTCTTCCAGCGATCGGACAGATCATCTAAACTGGGCACGTGCCAACGGCCGGCTTGCACTTGGTATTCCTGCGGAACCCGAAGTTGTTCGGCGAAGCAATGGTGATTGGGAGATTTTGAAGCCGCCGGTTTCAATGGATATCAGTCGTATATCCGACCTGCCGAGCCTCAGCGCAGAGATCGCCGGCTGCGATGTTCTCCTCCTGGAAACGCTTTCTCACGGAGCCGTTAGACGGGCGCTACATTCAGCGGTCACCAAGAGCGTTGGTCGAGATATCCATATGCTCACCGAGAACTCCGTGGCTGAGGGAGCGTTGTACGCTGCGCAGCGACTTAGCAAGCGCGATCCCGTCTATTTCGATTTTCTCCCGCAGATATCGACGATCGTGCAACGTCGCGGCGCTGCAGAGAATTTTGATCTCGTCGATTCAGAGGAAACCCTTCCTGCAGGCGAGGTATACAGAAGTCCAAAGCCTGCTCGCTTGGCAATCCAAGCTGGGCAGGATCGGTTTTCGATTTTCCTTAAAAAGGAGATGGCCGAACTTCCACGCAAAGCCCAGGTGATTATTGGCGTCAAAGTCGATAAAACCATTCCCGTGGAGCTCTGGGTTGAGCAGAGCCCGGCTTCCGGCCGCGCTAAAATACTTGTCCAATCGCAGAAGCTAGGCCACCAATTCCATGTGGATTGGGATGGTGCAAGCGAACTCAATCAACAATGGGACGAGTTGCTCGAAGGCTTCAAAAAGCCAGCGCCGACGATACCTGGCCGCCTGGTGCTCGCGTGCGGCATCGACGCTTGGAACGACAGCCCGCGGGGGGACGGGTTGTTTACACTACTGGAAAAGAACGTGGATCGTGCCGTCGTCGATTGGACCGCGCTGGCAAACCGGCTTTCCGCTCGACCAGGAGGGAAGTATGCGATTTCGAGCGACGGGGCGATCCCGTCTGAGGTCGACGCCGGGTCCATTTCGCGGCTTGATAGACTCGTCGAGCGAGCACTTGACGAGGTTCGCCATGGGCTGAAGGGCGGAGGAACCGGCACCCAATCCTTCCGCTTTCTGACGTGGCAATTTCGCCGGTGCCCCGCCGAGGTGTCGGGCTGGTTGCTTGACGCATGGGATAAGGAGGTTCGTGGACATCCCATCCTCACTCAGGGCGCCCATTGGAAACTCGCCTACCAGGGCCTTGGCCGTGTAGCCAGCAACCAAAACATCGAGCTCCAAGCCATTCACAAAGTCCTGGGGAAGACAATCGATGTATGGAAGTGGCAGAAGGAAACCGCTGCAATGGCGTTCCTTCTGTCTCGATCTGAGACGGCCCCGCGGCTGCTGACTAGAAAAGATGTTGAGCGGATAGCCAAACGCGTCCTCAGGGAGTTCGAGGAAAACCTTGGTTCAACCTACACTAGGTTCCAATATGCGCCCATGCTCTTGGTCGGACTTCTGCGTTGGCGTGTTGTCGAGCCGTTTGCGCTCGTGGAAGGTCAAGACCCTATAGCTGACAAGTTGGCCAGGAGTGTCGAAAAGACGATTCGTGACCTTCGGCACAAGGATCGCGCGAGACCGCAGGCAAAATACGTCCGCATCCTTGAGCAGGTTCTGGACGAGCTGCGTGGTGAAGGGTCCAACCCGGAGCTTTTGCTTGACATCTATAGCGGTTCCGAAAGTGGGGATGTGGACGAATAGCCTGTGTGGGAAGTTACGACCGAAATTGTCCATGTGCTGGAGCGAGGATGACGACATTCCTTTTGAAACTGAACTGCGAGCTGCACGTTGGAGGTGCTGAGCCGCGCCCTACGAAAGCCTCGCAGTGGGAGAAAATCCGACTTACATTCCCAAATCCATCACGCATGGCAGGTGGTGCAGGGCAGCCTGTCCAGAATGGTGACACCCTGATTGTTTGGGCTCATGAGGATCCGGGCTGCGGGTTTCACAAAGTACGGGACAAGGATTTCAGTAAGTCGCGGACACCGATTTCAGTAAGTACGGGACAGCGATTTCACTAAGTCGCGGACAGGCATNTGCGGGTTTCACAAAGTACGGGACAAGGATTTCAGTAAGTCGCGGACACCGATTTCAGTAAGTACGGGACAGCGATTTCACTAAGTCGCGGACAGGCATAGCGGCGGATTTAGATCGATTTTCGTAAGCGCCGATCTGGCACTTTGCCCTCGTGTTTTGAGCGAGGACATGATGCCCAGACGGAAGCAAGCGAGACATACCGACGTGAAGGACATCCGATCGATCCTGCGGCTGACGTTCGAGCAGGGATTGTCGATACGCGCCGTTTCTGAACGGCTGAAGATGAGCAAGACGTCGGTTTCGACGTATCTGCTGCGGGCGCGGGAAGCCGGGCTTGCGGTCTGGCCCCTTCCACCAGGCCTGGACGAGGACGATGTTCTCGAGCAACGACTATTCCGCCGAATGGGGCGACCTCCGCGCGATAGCGATGAGCCGAATTGGCCGAAGGTTGCGCGTGAACTGAAGCGCAAAGGCGTGACGCTCAATCTGTTATGGCAGGAATATCGTGAGGCCCATCCGGATGGCTATGGCTATACGTGGTTTTGCTGCCGGTTTGCCGATCACGAAAGCCGAGCCAAGCCCACCTATCGCAGCCGTCACGTTGGTGGCGTGGCGATGGAATGCGACTATGCCGGCCATACGATCCCGATCATCGATCCCTCTACCGGCGAGATCCGCGAAGCGCAGATCTATGTGGCGGTGCTAAGCGCGTCACAACTGACGTTCTCTTATGCCAGCTTCAGCCAAAAGCTGCCGGATTGGATCGAAGCGAACCAACGGGCCTTCAGTTACTTCGGTGGCGTGACGAAGACCACGATCTGCGACAACCTCAAGTCTGCGGTGGCCAAGGCTCTTTGGTTCGAGCCGACGTTGAATGCGACATTTGCAGCCTTCGCCGATCATTACGATACGACAATATTGCCGGCACGCCCGAGGCGTCCTCGAGATAAGCCCTCCGCCGAAGGGTCGGTTTTAATCGTCGAGAGGTGGGTTCTGGCCAGACTTCGAAACGACCGTTTCTTCAGCCTTGTCGATCTCAATATCCGCATCAGCGCTTTGATCGAGGACCTCAACACCCGAACGATGCGGCGATATGGCAAATCTCGGCGCGCTTTGTTCGATGAAGTCGAGCGCTCCCAGCTCAAGCCGCTGCCTTCAACGCCGTTTGAGTATGCGGAATGGAAGGTCGCCAAGGTCCATCCCGATTACCATGTCGACGTCGACAAGACGTTCTATTCCGTGCCGCACGGTCTCATCGGAAGACGGGTCGATATCAGGTTGACGTATCGGGCAGTCGAGATCTTCTTTGACCACAAGCGTGTCGCCAGCCACATCCGAAGCTCGCAGCGCTCGGGCCACATTACCGTCAATGAACATATGCCCAAGGCTCACCAGCGCTACGCAAACACGACACCCCACACATTGCGCAAGGAAGCAGCGAAAGTCGGGACCAATACGGCGACCTTTATCGAACGTCTGTTATGCGATCGCCCACACCCCGAGCAGGGCTACCGATCCGCTCAAGGCGTTCTCTCCCTGGCGCGCCGTTACGAATCCGATCGGCTGGAGCTGGCTTGCGAGCGGGCGCTGGTCATCAACGCGCTCAGCTATTCGTCTGTCGCCAACATTCTCAGATCTGGTCTCGATCAGGCTCCGGCCATGAGCGAGGCTGTGAAGCCGGCGCCGCCGCACGGCAATATCCGCGGCAAAACCTACTACCAATGAAGAGGACATCAGATGCTGACACATCCAACACTGGATCAGATGAATGCGCTTGGTCTTGCCGGGATGGCGACCGCCTATCGCGAGCTTATCGAGCAGGCTCATGGAAACGACCTTAGCTTCGACGAACGGTTGGGGTTGATGCTCGACCGAGAGATCGCCGTGAGAACAGACCGACGGCTGACAAACAGGCTCGCTACAGCAAAGCTTCGTTTTGCCAATGCCTCGATCGAAGACATCGATTTTGGATCTCACCGCGGTCTTGATCGCCGGAACGTCCTATCTCTGGCGCAAGGTGCATGGCTGAAGGCAAACGAGAATCTGATCCTAACCGGCCAAACAGGCRCCGGAAAGACGTGGATTGCTTGCGCCTTCGCACGACAGGCGGCCCGCCTCGACTACTCAGTCCTCTACGTTCGTATGCCGCGGCTGTTTGAGGATCTCGCACTTGCCAGACTCGATGGACGCTTTCCGCGCCTCGTCGACAAGCTTGCGCGCGTTCACTTGCTGGTGCTGGATGACTGGGGAACCCACACCTTGAACGATCGACAGCGCCTCGATCTGCTAGAAATCTTCGAGGAACGATATCGGCGGAAATCGACCCTGATCACGGCTCAGCTTCCCGTGGCGGCCTGGCACGAAATGATCGGAGAGGCCACTTTAGCTGATGCGATTTTGGACCGTATTGTTCACAACGCTCACCGCATAACGCTCGAAGGCGACAGCATGCGGAAACGAAAAACGCCGACGCTCTTGACCGGCGGCGAAATAACCGAAATCAATCACCCGTAACAGCAACCAGGCAACCGGAATTCGATCGCACCCGTTGTCCGCGACTTAGAGAAACGCTTGTCCGCGACTTGCTGAAATGACTGTCCCGATCTAGCGAAATCCGCAATCCGGGCTTCAGCACCAGGATGGTGATGGTCGTCCAGACGACGGCGATCGTGCCCCAGATCT
>NZ_LMGC01000003.1:0-185457 GCF_001427045.1 Ensifer sp. Root558
GAAGTCGAAGATCTGGCCGGCGGAAGTCGAAGATCTGGCCGGCGCGCACCGTCTCGCCGATGCCTTCGGCCAAGGTCTTGCCTTCCTCACGCGACAAGAGCTTTCCGAGTTCGTCCTTGCGCGCAAGGATCTCGTCGGCGGTCTTCCTCAGGATCGCGTGGCGCTCGAGAATACCGGAGCGCGACCAGGCCGGAAACGCCGCCTTCGCAGCCGCGATCGCCAAACGCGCATCCTCGGCTGACGCGCGGGCGTATTCGCCGACCACGTCGTTGGTATCGGACGGGTTGATGTTGGCAACCCCGTCACCGCCGACCCATTCGCCGGCTATCAGGTTCTGGTGCAAAGTCATGGCCTCAGGCCTCCTTCATAGATGCGCATGACCGTCCCTCGCGAACGGTCGCGCTTAGGAGATGTGTCAGAGCTGGCGGATCGCGACCTCTTCGTCAGCTGCGATCGCGAGAGCGTTGCGGAGCGGAAGGCCAAAACCATCGGCCTCGATCTCAAACACGTCACCTTCCTCGGTGCGGATGCCATCACCGAAGGACAGCGTCGCCGTGCCGAACATGTGCACGTGGATGTCGCCCGGCTGGCGGAACAAGCCATACTTGAAATGGTGATGCTCGAGATTGGCAAAGCTGTGCGACATGTTGGCTTCGCCCGACAGGAACGGCTTTTCCCACAGCACCTTGCCACCACGCAGGATACGCGACATGCCGCGAATGTCCTCCGGTGCGACACCGATGCGGATCTCCGGACCGAAGCTCGCCTGGCGCAGCTTCGAATGCGCGAGCCAGAGATAGTTGACCCTCTCGGTCTTGTGGTCGGAGAATTCGTTGGCAACGGCAAAACCGATGCGGAACGGCACGCCCTCGTCGGAGATCACGTAGATGCCGGCCATTTCCGGCTCTTCGCCACCATCCTCGGCAAAGGCGGGCGAAACGAGCGCATCACCCGGCGCCACGGCGGAGGTGCCGTTGCCCTTGTAGAACCATTCCGGCTGCACGCCTGTTTCGCCGGCCTTCGGCTTGCCGCCTTCGAGCCCCATGCGGAACATCTTCATCGAGTCGGTCAGGGTTTCCTCGGCCGCCTCGCTCGTCTTCTTGTGCATGGCGTCGCGGGTTGCGGCGGAGCCGAGATGGGTGAGACCCGTGCCGGTCAGGTGCAGGTGTGCCGGATCCGGATGAGTGATCGGCGGCAGGAAGCGCCCCTCCGCATAGGCCTTTTCGAGGTCGACGGCGGCGCCGAGCCCCTTGGCCTCGATCGTCTGCTTCAGGCTCCATCCGGCATTGGCCGCTTCCACCGCCAGCGCATAGACGCTTGTCGCGCCGTTCACCGCATGCGCCGCCTCACCCGGCAGCCGTACCGCCACCGTGATCGACCCGTCTTCGTTCCTGATCTGCGAAATCAGCACGATGCTATCCTTCCTATCGTCTTGGGTCGCTGTGTTCGCCTCTTCAAGGCAAAAGCGTCCCCGTGGGTGGCTTTCGCCACCCAATTCCGGCGGACCAATCCGCCGATCCTGGCAGCTGTGGCTGCCGGTGAATGTTACTGGTTCGCGTCGGGTCTTATGGCTTTCCGCTCAACCCTTGTTCTTGTTGTAGACATCGAAGAACACGGCAGCGAGCAGCACGAGGCCCTTGATCAACTGCTGGTAATCGATGCCGATGCCCATGATCGACATGCCGTTGTTCATCACGCCCATGATGAAGGCGCCGATGACGGCCCCGATGATCTTGCCTACACCGCCCGACGCCGAGGCACCGCCGATAAAGCAGGCCGCAATGACGTCGAGCTCGAAACCGACGCCGGCCTTCGGCGTTGCCGAATTGAGGCGAGCGGTGATGATCATGCCGGCGAGTGCCGCAAGCACGCCCATGTTGACGAAGGTGTAGAAGGTCAGCCGCTCGGTGTTGATGCCCGAAAGCTTGGTCGCCTTGACGTTGCCGCCCATGGCATAGATGCGGCGACCGATCGTCGAGCGCGTGGTGACGAAGGTATAGAGCGCAATCAGCACGGCCATGGCGATCAGCACGTTCGGCAGGCCGCGATAGGTCGCAAGCTGGAAGCCGATGAACAGCGCCACGGCAGCGATGACAGCCATCTGCACGGCGAAGAAAATGAACGGCTCGTTCTCCGTGCCGTGCTGCTCGTTGATCTTGCGGTCACGAATGCCCGCGTAGATCGCGTAGCCGACGAGCGCGATGACGGCGACGAGCGCCACCATGTTCTGAATGGTCTCGGGCGCCGGATTGAGGAAATAGAGGAAATCCGGAACGAAGCCGGTCGACAGCAGCTGGAATTCCTTCGGGAACGGACCGATCGGGCGGCCGCCGAGCACCACATAGGTGAGCCCGCGGAACACCAGCATGCCGGCCAGCGTCACGATGAAGGATGGGATCTTCTGGTAGGCAACCCAATAGCCCTGGGCCGCCCCCATGACGCCGCCAACGATCAGACAGGCGGGAATGACGATAATGGCGGGCAAGCCCCATTTGACCAGCATGATCGCTGAGATCGCGCCGATGAAGGCGACGATCGAGCCGACCGACAGGTCGATATGCCCGGCAACGATGATCAGCAGCATGCCGAGCGCCATGATGACGATGAAGGAGTTCTGCAGCACCAGGTTGGTGATGTTGACCGGCTTGAACAGCACGCCGTTGGTGACGAACTGGAAGAACAGCATGATCACCACGAGCGCGACGAGCAGGCCGTATTCGCGGATGTTGTTCTTGAGATAGTCCCCGATCGAGGGCTTGTTGTTTTGGGTGCTCGTATCGGCGACCATTAGTGTTTCTCCCCTGAACGCATGATGGCACGCATGATGGATTCCTGGCTCGCTTCCGCCTTCGAAAGCTCCGCGACGATGCGGCCCTCGTTCATGACGTAGATGCGATCGCAGGTTCCAAGCAGCTCCGGCATTTCCGATGAGATCATCAGGATGCCCTTACCCTCGGCGGCAAGCTGGTTGATGATGGTGTAGATCTCATACTTCGCGCCGATATCGATACCGCGTGTCGGCTCGTCGAGAATGAGAACTTCCGGATTGGTGAACAGCCATTTGGACAAGACGACCTTCTGCTGGTTGCCGCCCGAAAGGTTGACCGTTTCCTGATAGATCGAGTGCGAACGGATGCGCAGCTTCGAGCGATAGTCGGAGGCGACCTTCGCTTCCTTGCGATCGTCGATGACGCCGTTCGCGGCCACCGCCTTCAGATTGGAGAGCGTTGTGTTCTCCTTGATGTTGTTGATCAGCACGAGCCCGAGCTGCTTGCGGTCCTCGGTGACATAGGCGAGCCCCGCATCGATCGCACGCGGAATGGTGCTGACGTCGACGGGCTTGCCGCGCATCGTCACGTCGCCGGTGATCTTGTGGCCCCAGGACTTGCCGAAGAGGCTCATCGCCGTTTCGGTGCGCCCTGCCCCCATCAACCCGGCGATGCCGACGACCTCGCCGGCGCGCACGGTGAAATTGACGTCGTGCAGGAACTGCCGGTCGCGGTGCTGCTGGTGGAAGACGTTCCAGTTCTTCACTTCGAGCAGCGTCTCGCCGATCTTCGGTTCGCGCGGCGGATAACGGTCTTCCATGGCGCGGCCGACCATGCCCTTGATGATCCGGTCTTCGCCAATGTCTTCGCTGTGACAGTCGAGCGTTTCGACCGTGCCGCCGTCGCGCAGGATGGTGATCTGGTCGGCGACCTTGCGGATCTCGTTCAGCTTGTGCGAAATGATGATCGAGGTCATGCCCTGGGTGCGAAACTCCATCAGCAGCTTCAAAAGCGCATCGGAATCGGTTTCGTTGAGCGAGGCGGTCGGCTCGTCAAGGATCAACAGCCGCACCTTCTTCGAAAGCGCCTTGGCGATCTCGACCAGTTGCTGCTTGCCGACACCGATGTCGGTGATCAACGTCGCCGGGGATTCGCTCAAGCCAACCTTCTTCAGCAGTTCCTGCGTACGGGCAAAGGTCTGCGGCCAGTGAATCACACCGTTGCTGGCGATCTCGTTGCCGAGGAAGATGTTCTCGGCGATCGACAGCAGCGGCACCAGCGCCAGTTCCTGGTGGATGATGATGATGCCGAGGTCTTCGCTGTCGGAAATCGTCGAGAAGCGGCGGGCTTCGCCGCCATAGTGGATTTCGCCATCATAGGTGCCGGCGGGATAGACGCCGCTCAGCACCTTCATCAGCGTCGACTTGCCGGCGCCGTTTTCGCCGACGAGTGCGTGGATCTCGCCTTCGCGGACCTTGAAGCTGACATTGTCCAGCGCCTTGACGCCCGGGAACGTCTTGGTGATGCCCCGCATTTCAAGAATGATATTGTCCATGTTCAGTCATTCCAGCGGCAGTCTTCAAGAGAGTACCGGCTCCGTCATCTGGATAAAAGGGCCCGCGCGCATGCACGGGCCCTCACGCTCAAAAAGATCAGTTGTTGATCTGGTCTTCGGTGTAGTAGCCCGAGCTGACGAGCACGTCCTTGATGTTGGACTTGTCGACGGCAACCGGCTTCAGCAGGTAGGACGGAACCACCTTGACGCCGTTGTCATAGGTCTTGGTGTCGTTCACTTCCGGCTCCTTGCCTTCCATGATCGCGTTGACCATGCCGACGGTGACCTTGGCGAGTTCGCGCGTGTCCTTGAAGATCGACGAATACTGTTCGCCGGCAAGGATCGACTTGACCGACGGCAGTTCGGCGTCCTGGCCGGTGACGGCAGGCATTGCCATGTCGCCCGAACCGTAGCCGACGCCCTTCAGCGCCGAAATGATGCCGATCGACAGGCCGTCATAGGGCGACAGAACGCCATCGACCTTGGCGTCGGTGTAGTTCGACGACAGCAGGTTTTCCATGCGGGCCTGGGCCACGGCACCGTCCCAACGCAGCGTGCCGACCTGGTCCATGCCCTTCTGGCCGGACTTGACGACGATCTTCTTGCTGTCGATCAGCGGCTGCAGGACCGACATCGCGCCGTCGTAGAAGAAGAAGGCGTTGTTATCGTCCGGCGAACCACCGAACAGCTCGATGTTCTTCGGCTCGGTTGCGCCGTCGAGCTTGAGGCCCTGGACCAGCGACGTGGCCTGCTGCACGCCGACCTGGAAGTTGTCGAAGGTGGCGTAGTAGTCGACATTGCCCGAGTCGCGGATCAGGCGGTCATAGGCGATGACCTTGACGCCGGCGTCGTGGGCCTTCTGCAGGATGTCGGAGAGCGTGGTGCCGTCGATGGCGCCGATGACGAGAACCTTGGCGCCCTTGGTCACCATGTTCTCGATCTGGGCGAGCTGGTTCGGGATGTCGTCGTCAGCAAACTGCAGGTCCGGCGTGTAACCAGCTTCCTTGAACAGCTTCTCCATGGTCTCGCCGTCGGAAATCCAGCGGGTCGACGTCTTCGTCGGCATGGAAATGCCGACCGTGCCCTTGTCCTGCGCAAATGCCGGTGCAGCGAAGGACGCGATCGAAATCGCGGCGGCTGCGAGAAGCGAAGTCATCAATTTCATCAGTTCTCTCCCAAAAAAGTTGAAGCCGGCAGGCGAGAGCCTTTCCGTCTATGCGCAGCAATCCGCCGCCCGAGATCTTCGTCTCCGGCAGCGGATCAAGGTGAAGGAGAGGCCTCCCCGCCTCGCATGCTCCTACATGCGCTGGCACATAAGCAAAAACTGGAATGAAACCATATAACTGTCAAATACAATTTTGCTTTGAATACATACCAAAAGTGATATATCGAGCGCAAACAGTGTGATTTTTGAAAATCCCTGAAAACCAAAGAAAAAAACGCAGAGGTTGAAATGCGCGATCAGAAACCGAGCACCGCCGGCGAACTCTTCGATTCGACGCTTTTCCGCTCGGGCCTGAAGATCAGCCACCTCCGGCTGATTCTCGCGATCGACGATCACCGCCGCATCAGCGCAGCCGCTGACGCCCTCGGCATCTCGCAACCGGCGGCCTCGCGCATGCTCTCGGAAATCGAGACCATGCTGAAGGCGCCGGTCTGCGAACGCGTTGCCCGCGGTGTCCTGTTGACGCCCTATGGCGAAGCGCTGGCGCGACGCGCGCGCAGCATCTTTCTGGAACTCCGGGAGGCATCGCGCGAGATCAACGAGTTGAAGACCGGCAGCGGCGGCTCGGTTTCGCTCGGCTCGGTCACCGGCCCGGCGCTCAATCTCGCCGTGCCCGCCATCCGTCAGGTGATGACCGCCTATCCCGGCATCGAGATCAACGTCCAGATCGAAAACAGCAACGTGCTGGCAAGGGAACTGCTCGCCGCCCGCCACGATTTCATCATCGGCCGCATCCCCGACGACCAGCCGCCGCGGCTCTTCAACATGGTGGAGATCGGCTACGAGGAGGTTTGCCTGATCGTGCGCGACGGCCATCCGCTGCTCGACAAGCCCATGGTCGTCGCCGAGGACTTGCCCTCCTATGACTGGGTATTCCAGCCGCCCGGCACCCTTCTGAGACGCGCGGTCGAAGACAGCTTCGTGGCGGCCGGGGTGAGACTGCCGGCGACCGTGATCAACACCTCCTCGATCATCCTGACGCTGTCGATGGTGCGCAACACCAACGCAATTGCACCTGTGGCACTCGACGTCGCCAACCTGATTGCCGGCAACGGTACGCCGGCCGGCGAAATCCGCATCCTGAAGACCGAAATCCCGATCCGAATCAAACCCTATGGGCTGATCACTGCCGAGGGACGCGCGCTGCCGCCGAGCGCCAAGCTGCTCTACGACCTGATCCTCAAGCAGGGCCGCGCCTGATCAGCCCTGGCATGATCAGTCTGATCAGCCCGGGATAATCTCCGCCTGCCATGGTGCGCCGCGATCGGAGACGTCATGTTTGGAATGTCAGTCTTTCAGTCGGTGCTCGAGCGGCTGAAATCGGAAGAGGATATCGAACCGGCACCGGCTGAAGCGACGCGCGTCGCCACGCCTTACGCCCCGGCATTCGACAACGCCTTTGCTGCCGAAAGCGCCCGCTCGGCTGCCTTCGGCGCCGTCGAGCGGGCCTATCTCGATGCGTCCTTCGTGGAGCCGCCACCTCCACCGGTCATGCCGGACTATCTCAGCCGTACGACCCTTGCCGACGTGGCCGAGGAACTGGCCCTTGTCGACCACGAAACACAAATGACGCTTGCGGCAAAGCGCCGGGCCTTCGCGGCCCTGAACCATCCGGACCGTCTGCCGGCCGCGTTTCGCGCCAATGCCACCGTGCGCATGAAACTCGCCAACATGCTGATCGACGAAGCCGCAAAGCAGATGCGCGCCATCACCCCGGCGCCGTGAACCTCAGCCAGCGTCGCTCCCGTCGCCCTTGCCTTGCCCCTCGTCCCCAGCTTTCTCAACGCCCTTCTCGCTCGGCTTGTAGAAAACCAAGAGAGCCGCCGAGGCATAGGCGGTGACCGCGAGGAAAATCATCCCCCACATCGTTTGCTCGCCCAGGAATTCGACCACTGTCCAGACGCCGCAGAAGCCCACGATCAGC
Source organism: Ensifer sp. Root558 (assembly GCF_001427045.1). Lineage (NCBI taxonomy): Bacteria > Pseudomonadati > Pseudomonadota > Alphaproteobacteria > Hyphomicrobiales > Rhizobiaceae > Ensifer > Ensifer sp. Root558. The sequence continues at coordinate 7,473 of NZ_LMGC01000003.1, forward strand.
AGACGGATCCACAGTGGGCGGTAGAAGGGATGGTCCGGATCGATGAATTTGAGCATTCTGTCCTCTGGTGGCCTTGTCGCGTGCGTCCCATTTAGGGGAAATTCGTCGCGGACGGCAAGGCCATGGCCTCCGACTCCCTTGACGGGCGCAATAAAAATGGAATAAAAATTCCGAAATAATCTACATCGGCGACTTCATTCTAAATAGGAAGTGGCCGAGTAGAAACGGAGGTATCAAGGGAGAGGTGCTGAGCGCAGCGTTCCAACGCGCGGTCATTCGTGGCAATTCTCCAAACCATTCGCGGAAGCAGCGTTCCGCGGCGCCTTTGCGCGATGAGCGCCGATCATCACGCCCCTTCCCGGTCGCGAACCGGAATTCGAGAGAAACAGAGATGACAGTCAGATTTGGTCTTCTGGGCGCCGGCCGCATCGGCAAGGTTCATGCGAAAGCCGTCAGCGGCAATCCCGACGCTGTGCTTGTTGCCGTCGCCGATGCCTTCCCCGCCGCCGCCGATGCCATCGCCAAGCAGTATGGCTGCGAGGTCCGCACCATAGAAGCGATCGAAGCGGCGAAGGACATCGACGCCGTCGTCATCTGCACGCCGACTGATACCCATGCCGACCTGATCGAACGCTTCGCCCGCGCCGGCAAGGCGATCTTCTGCGAGAAGCCCGTCGATCTCGACGCCGAGCGCGTGAAGGCCTGCCTCAAGGTCGTGAGCGAGACCAAGGCCAAGCTGATGGTCGGCTTCAACCGCCGCTTCGACCCGCATTTCATGGCCGTGAAGAAGGCGATCGACGCCGGCAAGATCGGCGATGTCGAAATGGTGACGATCACCTCGCGCGATCCGGGCGCCCCGCCGGTCGACTATATCAAGCGTTCGGGCGGCATCTTCCGCGACATGACCATCCACGACTTCGACATGGCCCGCTTCCTACTCGGCGAAGAGCCGGTCTCGGTGACGGCAACCGCTGCCGTTCTCGTCGACAAGGCGATCGGCGAAGCCGGCGACTACGACAGCGTTTCGGTCATCCTGCAGACGGCGTCCGGCAAGCAGGCGATCATCTCCAACTCCCGACGCGCCACCTACGGCTACGACCAGCGCATCGAAGTCCACGGCTCGAAGGGCGTGGCTTCCGCCGAGAACCAGCGCCCGGTCTCGATCGAGATCGCCAATGGCGACGGCTACACCCGCCCGCCGCTGCATGATTTCTTCATGACCCGCTATACCGAAGCCTATGCCAACGAGATCGAGAGCTTCATCGCCGCGATCGAAAAGGGTGCGGAAATCACGCCGTCCGGCAAGGATGGTCTCGCGGCTCTCGCGCTTGCCGATGCGGCTGTAAAGTCCGTCGTCGAAAAGCGCCAGATCAGCGTCGCCTGAGCCTTCAACCGACGACCGATCAAGGAGAAAGGCCGGGCGCCATGTGCCCGGCCTTTTTCGTATCCGCACTGCCCGGCCGCGGCCGTTTCAACCGTCGGCGCGCGCTGGCACCTTCTCCCGGCGCGCGGTTTCCTGGCCGGTGCTGGGCGCCGCACCCGGCCGACCGGAGAGAAAGCCCTGTATCTGCAGGCAGCCCTCCTCCGCGAGGATTTGTCTTTGCCGTTCGGTTTCGACGCCCTCGGTCACGACCGCGAGCCTAAGGCTGTGGCCAAGCGCGATGATCGCCCGGACGATCGCCTGCGCCGAAGGGTCCTTTTCCAGCGCCGCGGTGAAGCTGCAGTCGATCTTCAGCTTGTCGAAGGGGAACGTCTGAAGGTTGCTCAGCGACGAATGGCCGGTGCCGAAATCGTCCATGACAATCCGCACACCAAGGACCCGTAGCCGCACCAACACTGCCAGCACGTCCTCGCGATTGTGCATCAGCGCCGCCTCGGTGATCTCAAGTTCGAGCCGCCAGGGATTAAGGCCGGTGCGGCGCAGGATGTTCGCAACCTGGTCGAAGAGGTTGGGCAAAAGGAACTGGACCGGCGAAATGTTGACGGAAATCGGCAGGGGCTCGTTCCACTTCGCCGCTTCCGTGCAGGCCCGCTCCAGCACCCATTCGCCGATCTGGATGATCGAGCCGCTCTCCTCGGCAATCGGGATAAAGACATCCGGGCCGATCAACCCGCGCTGCGGATGCTCCCAGCGCAGCAGCGCTTCGTAGCCGATGATCCGGTCGCTCTGGACTTCGACCAGTGGCTGGTATTCGAGGAAGAATTGTCGGCGGAGCACCGCATGGCGCAGGTCGTTTTCGATCTGGCGGCGGGTGCGTACCGCCTCGTCCATCTCCCGGTCGAAGAAGCAGGCGATGCCCTTGCCGCTCTGCTTGGCGCGGTAGAGCGCCGTGTCGGCATTGTTGCGCAACTGATCCGCCGTCTGCCCGTCTGCCGGAAAGATCGCAGCCCCGATGCTGACGCCGACGGCGGTCGGGTCACGATTGGTGTCCATCTCGGCAGCAAACAGCGCCAGGATCCGGTCCGTCAACTGCCGCGCCGCCTCCGGCTCCCTGCCGCCCACCTGGATGATCGCAAACTCGTCGCCGCCGAGCCGGGCGATCGTATCCTGCTCGCCGACGGCTGCGCGCAGGATGTCGGCGACCTTCATCAGGATGCGATCGCCCTCGCCATGGCCGAAGATATCGTTGACCGCCTTGAAGCGGTCGAGGTCGAGGCAGAGGATCGCCAGTTCTTCGTTTCTCGCAGCAGCCGCCGCCAGCGTCTGGCCCAGCCTGCGGTCGAAGAAGGCGCGGTTCGGCAAGTCCGTCAGCGCGTCATGATGGGCGAGATGTTCGATCGTGCGCTCGGCTTCCTTACGCGCCCGCAGGTCACGCACGAAGATCACGTCGCATTCCCGGCCGCGATACTCGATCGTCCGGCACATGAACTCCACGGGAATGGTGCGCCCTTCTGCGTTCAAGAGGTCGATTTCGCCCGGACCGTCGCCGTGTCTGTGGGCGTCCAACCCCTCCTCGCCGAAGACGAAGATGTCTGCCGGGTGCCGTCCGGAAAGCTCCGAAAGCTTGCGACCTGTCAGGCCCGCGAAGCGCTCGTTGGCGTCCACGATTACGCCATCGAAGACGATCGCCATGCCTTCGAGCGATGCATTGGCGAGTCCGCGCAGATCTGTCAGATGCCGGTCGAGGAAGAGCGCGCCGAAGGCGAGCACGATCAATGTGGTCGAAGCGGCAATGACGCCGCCTGCAAGCCAGGCGGGATGCATGGTATCGGCAACGGCGACATTGGCCTCGGGCACCAGCGTGATGCCGCTCATCGAGGTGAAGTGCAGCGCGCAGATGCCGACGACCAGCAGGAGCGACGCGACGACCAGGCGCCGCACGCCGCGCAAGAGCTGAAAGGCGTAGAGCGCGGCACCGGCCAGCACCGTCCCGGCGAGTACGGCGGAGACGGTGAATTGGGGATCGTAGGCAATATGTCCCTGGATCTCGATTGCCCGCATGCCGGTAAAGTGCATCGCCGCAATGCCGGCGCCGAGCAGCAGGCCACCGCAGGTCATCGAGAGATGCGAGCGCCCGCCAAGACCGATCGCAAAGGCCATCCAGGACGCTGCGATCGCCACGGCCACCGACAGGAGCGTGCCCCAGGCGCCATAGGCAACGGGAACGCCGCCGTCATAGGCGAGCATGGCGATGAAATGGGTGGACCAGACGCCGATACCGCAGGCAAAACCGCTGGCCGCGATCCACAAACCGCGTTGGCTGCCTTCGCTTCGTTGCGCGCGCAACAGGAGCAGCATCGTCGCGACGCTGCCTGCCAGGCAGACGATCGAGGCAACCAGGATGAGGCGCCAGTCATGATCGTCGCGTATGCATGCAATCACTGAAAACATAATCGTCTCCCGCGTCAGGGTCACCTTGACAAGGAGTCGCTAAATAACTGTAAATTGTATCACTGGAATTGTTCGCCTTCGGTACAACCCCAAAAATGGTTGCCCGAAAATTCGCCTCAACCGTGCATCGCCGATCCGCCGACGCTGGCGATGTCGCCATCGATCACACCCAGCGCCCGCGCCAGGTGCCCCTCGAAAACCAGGCGCTGTTCGTCGGCAACGACCGTGATTTCCGGCGGCCCCTGAAGACGGATCTGCATCGATTGGGCAAGCCCCTCCTCGATCCCGGGCAGCATCAGATCGAAGTATCGGATGCCGGGTCCGGTGACATGGACCGGCATGCGCTCGTAGAGGCTCAACATGCGCGAGATGCCGTTGCCGAGCGCGATGCCGGCCTGGCGAAAGGCATAGCCGGCCATGCGGTGGCCCTGTCGTGCGCTGGCGGCAATCTTGTCGAGCTCCGTCACCGGAACGAACTTGGCGGGGATCGTGTCTGCCGGCACTTCGAACGCCGCGCGCAGGATGCCGTAGAACCCGGCCGCCGCCTCGATGCAGCCATAGGCGCCGCAGCGGCAAAGGCCCGCGGACGGCGCGTGCAGCATGTGGCCGAAATTCGGCGCGCTGACATCCATATCGCCGCTCTGGCTCTTGCGGGCAACACCAAGGCCGATGCTGTGGCCGAGCGAGATCGCCGCAAGCGCCCTAAAGCCGCTCTCCGGCTTACGCTCTGCCTGGGCGGCGAGGGCCTGCGCGACCAGAAGGGTTTCGTTGCTGAGCATGACCTTCGCCCGCCAGTCCGGCGCGAGCAGCGCGGCGAAATCCAGCTCCTCCCGCCCGAACACCGGCGACCACAAGAGCCGCGCGGACGCGCCGTCGACCAGGCCCTTGCTGCTGATAGAGACGGCCAGTACCTGGTTCCGCTCCAGTCTCGACCGCTGCAACAGGCGCTCGAGCGCATCGACGAATGCCCGGGCGAAAGGGGCCGTACCGCGCTCGTCGTGATTTCGGGTTTCGTCGAAGCGGTCGAGCAACGTGCCGCCGTAGTCGACCAGCGAATATTGCACGATGTCGGACGAGATCCGAACGACGATCAGATGACCGTGATCGCGGCGTGGCGTGAACAGCACCCGCGGCCGCCCGCGCCCGCCCTGGACCTGCTGCTCTGCCTTGGCGAGCGCACCAGCTTTTTCCAGTTCCGCCGTGATCGCCGAAACGGTCGCGGAGGCAAGCCCGGTCTCGGCAGAGATTTCCGTATGGGAGAGATTGCCGGCGCGCCTGAGCGCCGCAAGGACCAGCGCGCTGTTTTGCTGACGCACGAGCTCAGTGCTGGACTTGGTCAGCATGAGACGTCCCTGTCAGTGGCGGATCCTTCGAACACATGCCCCTCCCAAAGCATCTGTTGAACGGCAAGACAAGGAGCAGAACGCCTTGTCGACAGCCTTGTGGCACCGATTTTCAGGGCGGTCGAGAAACATCGGACGCGACCGCTCGCGGAGCACCTTGTTGATGCCGCAACCAAGCTTTCGCACCGTGTTGACAGCCTCAAAAATCCATGACATTCATTTTCTCGACTGTCGAGAAAATAATTCCGCACAATGTAGCGGCACGATCTACGACAGCGTCTTAAGGCTGGCGGAGGATGGTGCGGGAGGTTCGCACGCTTGGCCGGCCCTCACTCGGGAGGATGAAATGAAAACCGTTTTGAAGCTGATGGCAGGGGTTGCCGTCATCGTTTCCCTGCATTCCGTTGCCCAGGCGAAGGACCTGGTCGTCGGCGTATCCTGGTCCAACTTCCAGGAAGAGCGCTGGAAAACCGACGAAGCCGCCATCAAGGCAGCCCTCGAAGCCTCGGGCGACAAGTACATCTCCGCTGACGCCCAGTCGTCCGCCGCCAAGCAGCTGACCGACATCGAGTCGCTGATCGCTCAGGGCGCCAACGCACTGATCGTACTTGCCCAGGACAGCGACGCCATCGGCCCGGCGATCGAAAAGGCCGCTGCCGAAGGCATTCCGGTCGTCGGCTATGACCGCCTGATCGAAAACCCGGCCGCCTTCTACATCACCTTCGACAACAAGGAAGTGGGCCGCATGCAGGCCCGCGAAGTGTTCAAGGTCAAGCCGGAAGGCAACTATGTCTTCATCAAGGGCTCGTCCTCCGACCCGAACGCCGACTTCCTCTTCTCCGGACAGATGGAAGTGCTGAAGGAAGCCGTCGACGCCGGCAAGATCAAGAATGTCGGCGAAGCCTATACCGACGGCTGGAAGCCTGAAAACGCCCAGAAGAACATGGAGCAGTTCCTGACCGCCAACGACAACAAGGTCGATGCGGTCGTCGCTTCCAACGACGGCACCGCGGGCGGTGCGGTCGCAGCCCTCGACGCCCAGGGCCTGGCCGGCTCCGTTCCGGTCTCCGGGCAGGACGCCGACAAGGCGGCCCTGAACCGTGTTGCTCTCGGCACGCAGACCGTCTCGGTCTGGAAAGACAGCCGTGAACTCGGCAAGCGCGCCGCAGAAGTCGCCGTCGAACTTGCCGGCGGCAAGAAGATGGAAGAAGTCTCTGGCGTCACCACCTTCAACGGCGGCCCGAAGGGCGTGGCCATGCAGTCGGTCTTCCTGGCTCCCCTGCCGATCACCAAGGACAACCTGAACGTCGTCATCGACGCGGGCTGGATCTCCAGGGCTGAAGCCTGCCAGGGCGTCAAGGGCGACGTCGCGGCCTGCAAATAAGCCGCACCAGCAGAACTGAGCGCTGACAAAAGACAAGCGCCGCAACGCAACCCGTTGCGGCGCTTGCGCAAGGTGCGGACGCGGCGGACAATACCGCTACCGCGACCGCACAATCAGCACGAAGGCTCGGTTTCTGCCGTCGTACCGGACTTGTCGCGTCCACTTGGGGCTCTTGGTGCCACTGACGCGATGACATCAACAACATAAGTGGGGGGAAGGCACGTCCATGGCCGACATCACACAAGGCAACACAAAGGGCGCACAGACAAATCGCGCCCGTACAGCGGACGAGAACCCGGTAAAACGTTTCTTCCGCGCCACCGAGATCGACACCCGGCTGCTCGGCATGGTCGGCGCGCTCATCATCATCTGGGTCGGCTTCCAGATCATGACCGGCGGGCTGTTCCTGACGCCGCGCAACCTGTGGAACCTGACGGTTCAGACCTCCTCCGTCGCCGTGATGGCGACCGGCATGGTGCTGATCATCGTCACCCGCAACATCGACCTCTCCGTCGGCTCCGTGCTCGGCTTCTGCGGCATGGTCATGGGGGTCATGCAGGCGAAGTTCCTGCCGCAATATCTCGGCCTCGAACACCCGGCCATCTGGATCATCACCCTTCTGAGCGGCATCGCCGTCGGTGCCGCCATCGGCGCGCTGCAGGGCTCGATCGTCGCCTTCCTCAACGTGCCCGCCTTCATCGTCACGCTGGGCGGCCTGCTCGTCTGGCGCGGCGCCACCTGGTTCGTCACCAGCGGCCAGACGGTCGCGCCGATGAACGCCACCTTCCGCCTGATGGGCGGCGGCACTGAAGGCTCGATCGGCGCAACGGCAAGCTGGATCGTCGGCATCCTTGCCTGCATCGCCATCGTCGCCGCCATCCTCAATTCGCGCAAGCAGCGCAAGCGCTTCCGCTTCCCGCTCCGTCCGATCTGGGCGGAGTACTTCCTGGCGATCCTCGGCTGTATCCTGGTTCTCGGCGCGATCGCCGTTGCCAACAGCTACTACTGGCCGACCAACATCGCCCGCAAATATGCCGACGCCAACGGCATCGCCTGGCCGGACGGCGGTCTGCTGATCTCGCACGGCATTGCCATTCCGGTGCTGATGGCGATCGCCGTCGGCATCGTCATGACCTTCATTGCCACCCGCCTGCGTTTCGGCCGCTACGTCTTTGCGCTCGGCGGCAACCCGGAAGCGGCCGAACTCGCCGGCATCAAGACCCGCTGGGTTACCGTCAAGATCTTCACGCTGATGGGCATCCTCTGCGCCATCGCCGCGGCGATCTCGACCGCCCGCCTCAATGCGGCAACCAACGCGCAAGGCGAACTCGACGAGCTCTACACGATTGCTGCAGCAGTCATCGGCGGCACCTCGCTTGCCGGCGGCGTCGGCACGATCGCCGGCGCCATGATCGGCGCGCTCGTCATGCAATCCCTACAGTCGGGCATGGTGCTCTTGGGGATCGACAGTCCGTTCCAGCGCATCGTCGTCGGCGTAGTCCTCGTCGTCGCCGTCTGGCTCGACACCGTCTACCGCGCCCGCGCCAAGTAAGGAGTACGATCCATGAAAGACCAACGCACTCCGCTTGTGGAAATGAAGAACATTTCCATCTCCTTCGGCGGCATTCACGCCGTAGACAACGCCTCCGTCGACCTCTACCCCGGAGAGGTCGTGGCACTGCTCGGCCACAACGGTGCCGGCAAGTCGACGCTGATCAAGATCCTCTCGGGCGCCTACAAGCGCGATGCCGGCGAGATCCTGATCAATGGCGAGGCCGCCGACATCAACAACCCGCGCGACGCCAAGAAATACGGCATCGAGACGATCTACCAGACGCTCGCCGTCGCCGACAATGTCGACGCCGCCGCCAACCTCTATCTCGGCCGTGAGCTGCGCACCCCCTGGGGCACGCTCGACGACGTGGCGATGGAGGCCAAGGCCCGCGAAGTCATGGGGCGCCTCAACCCCAACTTCCAGCGCTTCAAGGAGCCGGTGAAGGCGCTTTCGGGCGGCCAGCGGCAATCGGTGGCGATCGCGCGCGCGATCCTCTTCGACGCCCGCATCCTGATCATGGACGAGCCGACGGCAGCCCTTGGGCCGCAGGAAACCGCCCAGGTCGGCGATCTCATCAAGCAGCTGAAGCGCGAAGGCATCGGCATCTTCCTGATCAGCCACGACATCCACGACGTCTTCGACCTCGCCGACCGCGTGTCGGTCATGAAGAATGGCCAGGTCGTCGGCCAGGCCCGCACCGAGGACGTCACCAAGGACGAGGTGCTCGGCATGATCATCATGGGCAAGGTGCCGCCAAAGGCGATCCCCGGCCCAGGCGCCATGCAGGTGGCGTAAGCCCAGCGTCGCACAAGACCACCCTCTCAATGACGCCGCGCCCCCCGGGCGCGGCGTTTCTATTTGCCCGATGGGGCTCGCCCCGCAGCACGGGCCGGCTCTGTGCCGCGCCCTTCCCCCGCGCTGCCGGCGCGAAAGATCAGCGTCCGGCTCAGCGCATAGTTCACCGAAAAGACCAGGAGCAGCGCCAGCGCCTGGGCAATGACATAGTGCATGACGGCCGATAGCAGCGTGAAGGCGACCGCGTTTATTCCGGCGCCGAAGGTCGACACCGCCAAGAACTTCGGCAACGCCTTCAGGTGCGGTTCGTCGGATCGGAAGGTGAAACGCCGCTGCAGGAAATAGTTGACGACGACGGCAAAGTAGAAAGCGATGGTGGACGCATAGACCGGTTCGAGCCGCGCCGTCTCGACCAGGACGGCGAGCGTAGCCACCTGCAGGCTCGCCGCGATGCAGCCGCAGGCGAAATAGCGAACAAAGCTCATATCCAGAAGGCGTCTCATCCGGTGCCTTTCGCATCGAGCGACATCCAGCGGCTGGCGCATAGATGGTCGCCGCCTGGTCGAAAACAACGTTTTAGTAGCTTTTGCTTATAAGAGCAGCTAGAAATACAGGCAGTAAAGAGCAGACAACCGTATTCATCAAAGCAGCGCCAGGCTCCTTTCGAGGGGCCGGCTTGATAACGGGGCTCGGCCATGTCGCAGCACTTTCAACAGGCCATCCTGGCGCTCGGCGAGGCGATTGCCCATGAACGCGGCGCTACAGATGACAGCCGGGGCGCCCTGGGCGTACGTGCGGCAGAGTTTCTGCTGAAAGTTCATCGTCAGATGCCCGACTATCTGCGCCCGCCCTTCCATAGTCTCGTGCTTCTTTTCAATGCCTGGCCGCTGCTGCGCAGAGGCAAGTTCTTTCATCAGCTTTCGCTCGACGACCGACTGGCCGAACTCGACAAATGGCGGCAATCCCGCCTCGAGTTCCGGCGGCGCTTCGTCGAGTTCCATATGTCATTGGCATTATTCTGTATTTACTCAGACCTTTACGGCCAGGATTACCAGCATGAACCTGCAACCGGAGCACCTGCTAGCCCCTGAGAGGCTTGCCCCCGACATCATCGTCATCGGCTCCGGCCCGGGCGGTGCGGTGACCGCCACCCGTTGCGCGGAGGCGGGCAAGTCCGTGCTGATGATCGAGGAAGGTCCGCATCTGGCGCTCGAGTCTGCGCCGCATTTCTCCCGCGAGGAAATCCTTCAGAAGTACCGCAACGCCGGCATCAACATCGGCTTCGGCGCGACGAAGATCGCCTATGTCGAGGGCTGCTGCGTCGGCGGCGGCAGCGAGATCAACCGCGGCCTCTACCACCGCACGCCGCAAGCGGTGCTCGACCGCTGGCGCCGCGACTATCGGGTCGATGCCCTGACGCTCGAAGAACTGACCCCGCATTTCGACGCCTGCGAGGCAGTAGCCCGGGTCGAATACCTGCCTGGCCCTGCGCCGCAGCTGTCGACACGGCTCGATGAGGGTGCGCAGCGGCTCGGATGGTCTTCCCTCGAAGTGCCGCGCCTCTTTGCCTACGCCGCCGCCGGGGCCGGCGGATCTCCGGGCCGCAAGCAATCGATGTCGGCAACCTTCGTGCCGCGCTTCCTCGACGCCGGCGGTATGCTGCTTGCCGATACCTGCGCGACCAAGCTTACCCATGCGAACGGGCAGTGGACGGTGCATGCGCGCAGCAAGGGACCGGCGGGCACGCGCCAGATCGAACTGAAGGCCAAAACCGTCTTCGTTGCCGGCGGCGCGGTGCAGACCCCGTGGCTGCTACGCCGCTCAGGCATCACGCGCCATGTCGGCGACAGCTTGCGCTTCCATCCGATGCTGAAGGTGGTGGCAGTCTTTCCCGACGAACTCAATACCCCTGGCGAACTCGAACCGGTCCACCAGATCAAGGAATTCGACCCGCGCTTCAGCATGGGCTGCTCGATGAGCAAACGGCCGGCGCTGGCGCTGGCCATGGCGGCGCACCCGGAGATGATCGATGCGGTCGATCGGGACTGGCGGCGCATGGCGATCTACTACGTGCAGAGCACCGGCGGATCCGGCAAGGTGAGATCCCTGCCCGGCTTTCGCGATCCCCTGGTGCGCGTCGGCCTTCAACCGTCGGACCTGAAGGAACTGGCCGTCGGCCTTGCACGCCTCGCCGAAGTGCTCTTTGCCGCCGGTGCCCTTGCAGTCTATCCGAGCATTCCGGGCTATCCGGTGCTGAAATCGCTGGCCGATATCGCCAAGCTTCCCGAAACGCTTCCTCCCAAGCAGGCAAACGCCACTGCGCTTCACCTCTTCTCCTCCTGCCCGATGGGCGAGGACGCCGAGAAATGCGCTGCGAGTTCGTTCGGGCGCGTGCATGGCGCCAGCAATCTCTACATCGCCGACGCTTCGCTTCTGTGCGGGCCGACGGTCGTCAATCCACAAGGGACAGTGATGGCCGTCGCGCATCGCAACATCACACGCGCGCTCGAGGATCGGGCGATCTGATCAGAAAACTTCCGCAGACAGGGGCTGGAGGGACATATGCGACATCTCATCACCGGCGGATCGGGCTTCATCGGCAACCTCGCAGCTCGACGGTTGCGCGAACACGGCGACGAGGTGCGGGTGCTCGACCTCTGGGAGGATCGCTCCCGCCCGGCGGATATCGAGTTCGTCAATTGCTCCGTGCTCGACCGCGACGGCGTGCGCGCCGCCATGCGCGACGTCGACGTCGTCCACCACAATGCGGCGCTGGTGGCGCAGACCGATGCGGGGCGCGACTACTGGAACGTCAACGTCGAGGGGACCCGTATCGTCTGCGAGGAAGCCGCAAGAGCGGGCGTCCGGTCGCTGATCCATGTCAGTTCGACCGCCGCCTACGGCATTCCGCCTTCCGGCCCGATCACGGCGACAACCCCGCTTCGCCCGGTGGAGCCCTATGGAAAATCGAAGCGCGCCGGCGAAGAAGTGGCCGAGGCCATCTGCACGGCCGCCGATATGACCCTGATCACCATCCGGCCCCGCGCCACCCTTGGCGGCGGCCGGCTCGGCATCTTCCAGATCCTCTTTGAATGGATCAGCGAAAACCGCGCCGTCTATGTCATCGGATCCGGCAACATCAAGTTCCAGTTCGTCCACGCCCATGATCTCATGGATTTCTACATGCTGGCGCTCAAGGCCGGTCGGAGCGGCACCTACAATGTCGGCACCGACAGCTTCGGCACGCTGCGCCATGACCTGGAGGCCCTGATCCGCTATGCCGGCAGCACATCGAAAGTCCGGAGCCTTCCGACCTCCGCTACCATCAACACGCTGCGGGCGCTGCATTGGCTGAGGGTCTCGCCGCTGGTGCCCTGGCACTACCTCACCTACCACAAGGAATGCTACTTCGACGTCGAGCCCCTGCTTGCCATGGGCTGGCGGCCGAAATACTCCAACGAAGCCATGCTGCAGGAGAGCTACGACTGGTATCGCCAAAGCGCGAAGCTCGCGTCCGCCGTCACCGCAAAGAGCCCGCACCGCGCGCCGCTCAAGCAGGGCGCGCTCTGGCTGCTCAAGATGATATCGTAAGCGAGCGGGGCGCCGGAGCCGGCGCGCCCATCGGCTGCGGCTCCGTCACTGGCCAAAAGATTTCGTCGTCATAGCCGCGGAACGTATCGACGCCGGCAATTGGGCTTGCGCTGCGAATCAGGGCGCGCATGCCGTGGCTCTGCGCCACCGCCCAGTCGCGCTCCACCCGGTCGCCAATCATGATCGCCTGCTCCGCCGGCACCTGCGCACGATTGAGCACATGGGCAAGACCGGCCGGATGCGGCTTCAAAGCGCCGACTTCGGGATCCATGGCGGAGACGACGATGCTGGCGCCAAGGCCAAGCGCCTTCAGTTTCTCCGACGCCGGATAGTCGGACAAAACCGCAATCGTCTTTCCCTGAACCGCAAGGCCGGCAAACACCCGCTCGACGCCGCGGCACCGGCAAGCCGGAAGGAGATCGAGCGGACGCCGTTCGATCCATTCCTCGACCGTCTTCCGGACGCTCTCCGGCGACTGCCCGCACCGCTCCGCAGTCAGTTCGTATTGCCGGGCTGCCACATCGGTCGCCAACGCATCGCCCAGTTCCTCGCGGCAGTCGCGAAAGGCGCGCAGGACGCGGATGGTGCCAAGGCTGCACCTGCGCGCCGCGTCAGCAACAAGCCGCAGCAGCATCCGCGCCCGCAGCCGCCGCTGGTCGTAGAGCGTGCCGTCGAGATCGAACACCACGAGACGCACCCGATCCCAATCCACCGGTCCATTTGGCAAGGCCCCGTTCGGCAGCGTCGAACCGGTCATTGCAGCGACGATATCGGCACGAGGAACGAAGCGGCCAGGAAGTCCAGCACCGGCACGTTGACGAAGCTCGCGAACAGGAAGACGACGATGGTCAAGGTCAGCATGACGTCCAGCCGCCGGGAGTGAAACAGCCTTTCCGGCCGTTGCACCACCGATCCGGGGCGCGTGGCAAGCCAGAGATAGACGGCGAAGAGGCCGCTGATGAACGGAAAGACGAGGATGTATTCCACCCGGTATTTCACCAGGAAAACGCCAAGCAGAAACGCCGTCATCATCGCGTAGACGAAGCAGGAAACGGTGAGGCTCTCCTCGGTGTAGTATTCGAATGACCGCCTATATTTCTTCAGGACGGCGACCCCCGCATTCGCGGCGATGTCGCGATACTCCCCGAGCCGCTTGGCCGCCATCAGGAAGGCGCCGGCCATCCAGTAGGCCGCAAGCACGCTGACCGGCGGCAAGGTCACCTGATCGACGATGGCCCAGCCGAGCAAGAAGCGGATCGGATTGTTGAGGCATTCCGTCAGCACATCGAGATAGGGCTTGTCCTTCGCCCGGATGGGCTCGACGTTGTAGAGGATGCCGGACAGCAGGAAGAGCAGCGACGTGGCGAAGAACAGCTTGCCGACGACCGACGCAAGCAGCAGTCCGATGACGGCAAGCAGCAGATACTCGCCGTAGACGATGCGCGGCTGCATCTCAACGACGACGGCGCGACGCTGCGATTTGGTCGGATGGGCCGCGTCGCGTTCCCGGTCGAGCCACTCGTTTATGACGTAATTGGCCGATGCGATCGAGACGGCGCTCAGAAGCCCCACGGGAATATTGATGACGAGAGCGGCCGGATCAGGCTCGCTGAGGGCACAGGCAAGGATCAGCCCAGGCAGGATGAAGACGTGCTTGGTGACATGGTCGAACCGGGCCAGCGACAGGTAGTCGCTTGCCCTCCCCCGCGGTTGGGGCCCCAACGCCTCGATAGGCGTCGTCTCTTCCGGGTTTGCTGGCATGTCCCTCTCCTTGTCTAGAGACCACGCGCCTGAGTCGGGACGCCTACGGCGCGCCGGTACTTGCCGTCTGGTAGATGCGACCGTCCCTCTCGGAGCGCACGAGCTTCAGCTTGGCGAGTTTGACGAGCTCTTTCTCCGTTACCAGGTAGAACCGCCAGTCGATCGCATCGACGAAGACGACATAGGCATTCTTCTGCGCCATATCCTCGCGAAACCGCTCTAGCTGTACGTCGAGCGAACCCGCGTCACTCTCAAGGCCGGTTCGCCTTTCGCTGTGGGAGGGGATCCAGTCCGTCGAGCGGCGCGTCAGGAAATTGAGCGGGTCGCACGCATTGGTGAAGATGACCGCATCTGCCGGCAACGCCCTGACTGCGCGCACGATCGGCGACGACTTCCAGGCCGTGCTCTGAAACCCCACCCCGTCACGGAAGGCCTCCGCCGTCTGGGCGGTGCTGCGCAGTCCGTGGATGGCGAGAAGGCAGAGCAGGATCAGCGCAAGCGAACGCCGGACGACAGGTGCTGCATCGACGCGACCGCAATAGTCCGCCGCCGCAATTACCAGAACGAAGATGATGGCGACATAGAAGGGAAGCGAGTAGCGCGAATTAAGCTGCAGGTTCGCCTCCACATGCACGGCGAGCACGACGAACAGCAGATAGAAATATCCAAACAGGCCGAAGATGAGGGTCATCAGATCGTGGTCGTCCGGCTGGCGTTCGGGCCAGTTTCGCTTCAGCGTCTGCACCAGAACAACCGTCGCCGCGACAAGCGCGAGAAGCAGCACCGGGATGCGGATCACCTGCGGCACCTGGCTCGGCAGGAGAAAGCTCGCCAGAAGCGACAGCCCGCCTAGCCAGCGATCGGCATCGGCATTGCCATAGAACCAGAGCGCGCGGCCAACCGACCGGCCGACAAGCAGCTTGCTGACGATCACCCAGGCGAGAAAGATACCGGCGCTACCAGCGAACAGGAGGACGACGTCGAGGAGCCTTTGGCGAAGGGATCGCGCCGAATTGTAGAAGAGCGCGATTGTGGCAAAGGCCGCCCCGACCGGAGGCGCCACGAAGCGAGCGAGCATGGCAAGCCCGACGCAGGCAGACGAGGCAAGCAAGGGCCCCCGCCCTTCACCGCGCATATAGCGAATGAAGAAACGGATGGCGAGAAATGTCAGCGCAAGGAACAGCGCCTCCAACATCGCTATCGTGCTCGTCCAGAGGAATGTCGGATTGACGATGATCAAAAGCGTTCCGACGGTCACGAAGAACGGTTGATCCGGTAGCGCCGTCCTGAACAGCGAAAAGACGAGCCAGGTATTGAGTAGATAAAGCAGAAAGGCGATGCCGAGCGCGACATGCTCAAGCGCAAACCCAAGGGATCCCCCGGCACCCAGCATCCACGCGTAAAGCGGCGCGTCATAGGGCGTGCTGACGATCTGCATGTAACGCGTCGAATCCGGTAGGATGCCGATACCGTTCCAGGTGTTCAGCACGAAAAGCACGGCCGCGAGAGCAACAAGAAACATCAACGCGGGATCGGAGCGCAGCCTCTCCAACGCCGGTTCGCCGGTCGTGAGATATCGGTTGACCAAAACTTGCCCCCTCGCCTGAAACAATTACGCGAGCACTGGGTACTGGAGCACTTGGTTACTGGAACGCTTGCCTACTTGAGCACTGGCACTTTAATTTAGAATTATCTTTAATGCAGAATTTATAACGCGCCGCCTTTCGTCGCAAGGACGTTCGCCTGACCAATTCTAGCTACATCGGGTGGGTGATCCCGTCAGATGGGTTGGCCGTCGCCCGGCGCCATTGCCCGAAGCGATGCGCCGCGACCACAACGCAAGCACAGGATGGCGGTTTCTACCACAATCTCTTGCAATGACCATTGAAGCGACGCGCAAGCTAGGCTAAGAACCGCTCACAGCCTGCTTCGGCGGCCCTGCCGCCAACGGATGCACCCGTAGCTCAGCTGGATAGAGTGTTGGATTCCGATTCCAAAGGTCACAGGTTCGAATCCTGTCGGGTGCGCCATTTTACGTCTTGAAATTTTTGATTGATAACGTGCCGTCTTCAAGATGCGAGAAGCGCTGGTTGATGGCAGGCAATCCGTACATGTCCGCGCCCTTCCGATTTTCCTAGACTACCGTTTCGGCCTCGAGTGCCTGCAATTCCCTGAAGGAAGCCATCCACCCCTCGGGAAGGCCGTGTGACGCGTTCACCGGCGTGTCGGGCGCTTCGATATGGATCGCTTGGTTAACCCAGACCAATCCACAATAGACCTTCATGAGATATGCCCGCTTTTGCCAGCGCGAAAGCGGCCACTGAGGATCGGCACCGCAAGCGATCTGCGACACCAGTTCCCCACCGTCCACGCTCTGGTCGACGCGATGAAGCGAACAGCCGAGCAGGCGAGCCTTCGCTTCATAGGCGTCCTCCACGCCTCTCAGCCCCTTGAACGCCGGCAAGGCTGCCGGATGGATGTTGAACGTATCGACGCTATCAAACAGTTCGCTCGAAACCAGACGGTCAAAGAACAGCAGTATATTGTTGACGCGCAGGTCTTGAAGGGCTGCGGCCACCTTGGTGGAAAACAGCTTCCTGTCTCGCTCTTCGATGCGGATGTGCTTCGCGTTGACGCGGCCGGCAACCACCTCCGCCCCACACCCTCTATCAGTGATCACCGTGAAATCGACGCCGTCGTGTCGAACAATGCGAGCCACCTGTTCAAACGCTGCCCCACCAGAAGATACAAGGACGGCGAGTTTCATGTCTTGCGCTCCGTAAATATTTTACCGCCCCGAGGAATGCCCCGACATGGCGCAGCTACCGCGTCGCACGTCTGGTGAGACGCTGAAAGCACTGTAGGTTTTCGAACTGCCACACTTTCCATCCGTGTGGATGCCATGAAAGGACGCATGACGCAGAGGCAGGCAGACGGAAGTATCAGATCACCCCCTGCTTTGAGAAGACTATGGCACTTGCGCTTCAACCGATTGATGCGGCGGCCGCCGTGCTCTGTCGTTCCGCGAAACACAGGGCAACATATTCGTCGACCCATGGGCCAACGAGAAAAGTACCGGGCTGCGCATAGCCACGCCCGCCCGTTGGTGGCTATGCGCCCTGGTCTTCTGTGCTGAACGACGCGCTGATGGCCAACACATGGAGTCCATTCCGCGTTGGCGGAAGCGACCGCCCACGGTCGTTGGAAGCCGCCGCCCGCTCAAGTCGCGTCGCGTTCCGTCCTGAGATTGGAGACGACGCGGCGGTTCTGGACCTTGCAGGAGCGCTCGGTGCAGTCGCGCACCTCGCGGTCGTTGCCGTAGCCTTTGGCCCACAAGCGATTGGGGTCCACACCCTTGGACACCAGATAGGCCATTACCGCATCGGCGCGTTTCTGCGACAGCGTTTCCATCTTGGAAGCGGAGCCGCTGTCGTCGGAGAAGCCCTGTAGCTTGACCAGCCAGCGCGGGTTGCTGTTGAGCCAGATCGCCTGCTTGTCGAGTGTCGCCTTGGCGACGCTGTCGAGTGCGGAGGAATCCTGGGTGAAGTAGGTCCGGCGGCCGACATTGAGGATAAAGTCCTCTTCGGTACCGACCGATACGGTTTCGAAGCCGGGTGCCGGGTCGTCGGTTTTTCCGGTCATCGGCACGGCTGCGGGCTCTTCGACTGCGGCCATCTCGGTGGTGTTGCAGGAAGCAAGCGTCAAGAGAATGGCGGCCGCGGAAAGCAGCCTCGTCAATCCGGTCATAGCGGGCATCGGGTGATATTCCTCATTCGACCGGAGTTGCGACCGGGGTTGCTTGGCTGACCTCGGGGGCCTTTTCGGCGATATGCGGCAGCACCTGCACCGCCGTGCCGATGGGGCAACGCTGGTAAAGGTCGATCGCATCCTCGTTGAACATGCGGATGCAACCGCTGGAGGCATCCTTGCCGATGCTGCCCGGCTCCAGCGTGCCATGGAAGCGGTAGCCGGTATCGACGCCGTCGCGCAGCAGGTACATGGCGCGCGGGCCGAGCGGATTTTTCGGCGAACCGCCCTCGACGAACTCAGGCAGTTCGGGGTGGCGCTCACGCATCTCCGGTGGCGGCGTCCAGCGCGGCCACAGCGATTTCCGGTCGATCGTCGCCCGGCCGTACCATTTGAAACCCTCTTTCCCGACGCCGACGCCGTAGCGGATGGCCGTCTTGTTCTCCATGATCAGGTAGAGAAAGTGGTGCCTGGTATCGACGACGACGGTGCCGATCGGCTCGCTACTGAAATACTTGACGACCTGGCGCTGCCATTTCCTGTCAATGTTGGCGAAATTGGTGCTCCGGTATGTCACGCCGTTGTCCACGGCCGGGCCGGAAAAATAGGCTGTCGCCTTTGCCAGTGCCGGGCTCTGAAGCGCATTGGCGCCAAGCAGCGCCAAACCACCAAGCATAGTCTCCCTGCGGGTCCACACCATCGGCAATATCCCCCGAAAGCCAATTAGCGAGGCTGCAGTAAATCAGATTTTTGAACTGCTACAACAGAAAATTCTCACGCATCGATTCTTTCGCGACGGCCGGACAATAGATTGGATCTTCTCGGCGTTCGTCGCAAACGAACAGGCGGCAGACATCGCCAGCCCACCGCGGACGTGCCTTCGCCCGCCTCGCCGTTGCAATGCTGCGCGGCGCCGGCCGCGGCGTAAGCGCCGGGCGAGCGTCAGCTGCGTTTACCGGCAATATGCGGCGAACTACTTGATATCGCGTGCCTGACCTGACGCCCTGAGCTCCGCGAGCGTCTTTCCAAGGCAACTCCCGCCGGCATCAGAGCCAACCGCCTTGGCCGCGCCGTCCAGCGTGATCGTACCGGCGAAGTTGTCAGAAGCCTGATAGGTTGCGGTTCCATCCGCAGTCACCTTGGACAGATAGAAGGCGTGCTGGGTGCCCTTGTATTCGCAGGCAACGGCAAACGGAAATTGATCGAACAGGACGCCTTCGGCACGTGCCGAGGTACCGAAGGACTGAACGCTGGTCGCAACCAGCAGTACTGCCAGAGACTTGGACATATTCGCAGAGCGTATGCGCACCATCGATCCCCCAACCCAGTTAGATAAAGGTATCCGTCGAGCGCGATGGTGCCGCCTAGCGTGCGCTTTGACAAGCCCGACTGGCAGATTCAAGCACAGCAAATATCGACCAGCGGTTGGCCGCTCCTTCCCGCTTCAAGCGGATGGCGCCAAGGAACAGGCGGCAGGCGTCACGCCAGCGCAAACAAGATCGTTCTGAACGGCCAGTCACGCCGGATGGCTGAAGCGGGCGATCTGCGCGCCCCGCATCAGGTTGCGGAAATTCGCGCCGCTCATGTGCACCAGCGTCCGGTGATCGCCGCCTTCGAAATAGACGTCGCTGACATCGCCGAGGCTTTCGTCTAGCAGCACCGGCACGTCATAGGCCGAACCAACCGGCGGCACGGCGCCGATGTCGCAATCGGCAAAGAGATTGCAGACCTCCTCTTCCGAAGCGAGGCCGAGGCGGCGGTCCATTACGTCCTGCAGGGTCGAGAGTTCGACCCGGTGCGTGCTCGGCACGACGGCGAGCACGTAGCCCATTTCGTGGTGAACGACCACGGATTTGGCAAGCCGGCTGCCCGGCACATGCGCCGCCCGCGCCGTCTGGCTGGTGGTCGCGGTGCGGTGGTGGTCGACGGTGTCATAGGCGACACCCGAACCGTCGATATAGTCCTGAAGTTTTCTGGCGATCGTCATCGTCGACACCCCTTCTCTCTCGTGGTGGCGCGGAGAGGTTATTGTCCTCCCATCCCTCACGAAGTCAACGACGGGCGGCGACGATCCTGTTCGGCAGCAAAGGGAGCGCCTGGTCGCGCGGCGACATTTGCGAGACCGGCAACGGCCAGGCGATCGCGAGCCCCGGATCGAGCGGGTTAAGCCCGCCTTCGGCCTCGGGCGCATAGGGCTTGTCGTGCAGATAAATCAGCTCGCAATCCTCGGTCAGCGTCTGGAACCCGTGGGCAAAACCGCCAGGGATCATCATCGAGCGACCATTGTCCGCACTCAGCACCTCCCCGTGCCATTGCAGATAGGTCGCAGAATCCGGCCGCAGGTCGACCGCCACATCGAAGACAGCGCCGGAAAGGCAGGAGACGAATTTCGCCTCGTCGTGCGGCGCCTGCTGGAAGTGCAGGCCGCGGATCGTGCCTGCTGCCTGCGTCAGGGTATGGTTGATCTGCGCGATCTTTCCATCGCCGCCGAAATCGGCCAGCGCCTCGCGACAAAAGAAGCGCGAGAAGAAACCGCGATCATCGCCCCTGCGTTGCCGCTCGACGACGATGAGACCCGCTATGGGTGTAGAAATTCGATCGAATCGCGACATGGTTCCTTCCGCCAGAGACCAAGGACTACCCGTCTTTTCGCCCTTAAGAAACCGGCCTTGACCGTATTTGCAATTGCCGACATGAAAGCGTTCACAGGAAAGCGTTGCGAATCGGCGAAAGCGCCAGGGATCGCGATTCGCGGTCGAGAGCGTATCCATAGGTTGTATCCGAAGAAGGGCATCAGACAGCAATGGCAGTGGAAGACGATCGTCTCGCATTCGAAGCCCACAAGACCGAAATGGCCCTTGCGCTCGGCAAGGATCAGGGCGCTTTCCAGCAGGCACACGACACTGTGGTAGCGCTCGACAAGTACGACTACTCCTATCTCTGGTCGTTCATGGGCGTGCCGATCATCCAGATGCCGGCCGATGTCATGGCGACCCAGGAGGTCATCTGGAACACCAAGCCAGACATCATCATCGAGACGGGCGTTGCCCGCGGCGGCTCGATGATCTTCATGGCCGCAATGCTGCAACTGATCGGCAAAGGCAAAGTCATCGGCGTCGATATCGATATCCGCGCCCACAATCGTGACTCGATCGAAAACCACCCGATGTCCTCGCGCATCACGCTGATCGAGGGGCCGTCGACGACGGCCGAAACGCTGGCGAGGGTCGCGGCCGAAATCCCAGAGGGTGCTTCGGTCATGGTGGTACTCGACAGCGACCACAGCCGTGATCACGTGCTGGACGAATTGCGGAACTACGGATCTCTGGTGACCGAAGGGCAATATCTCGTGGTCGCCGACACGCTGCTTGGCTATGGCGACGCGTCTCAGACACCTACGAAGCGCTCGAAAATCTGGCATCCGGGCGATGAGCCCTACGCCGCGCTCAACGCCTACCTCAAGGAAACGGATCGCTTCGAAACGGACCCGGTTCTCAACGGCAAGCTTGTGCTTTCGAGCTCCCCCGGAGGCTATCTGAAGTGCGTGCGCAACTAGGAACCGGAGATATCCCAAGCGCGCTGTTCGAGAGTCCTTGCCACGACACGGATGGAGACCTCGACACCATCTTCGCGCCGGACGAGCCCCACGTATGACCGCCGTCGTCATCTCCCAGCCGATGCTTTTTCCCTGGCCGGGCTTTTTCGAACAACTGGCGCTTGCCGACGGCTACATCTACCTCGACGATGCCCAATTCTCGAAAGGCAGCTTCACCAATCGCATCCAACTCCTGAAAGGCAACGATCGTTGCTGGATGACGATACCGCTTGCGGGAAAAGGAAGCTTCCAGAAGATCCAGGACCTTTCGGCGACCGCCGACAACTGGCGCGCCAGCCATCGCTCGTTGCTGCGCCAGTCGCTTGATGGCGCGCCCTACATCGATGACGCGCTGGCAATCTTAGACGAGGTCTACGCCAACGACAGCCTGTGTGATCTTCTGATTGCGAGCACCGAGGTCCCGGCCCGCTATCTCGGCATCGGCTTCGAACGCACCATCCGGCGCTCCCGCGACATGGCTTCGAATGGAACGTCCTGGCAGCGCGTGCTCGACCTGGTGCTTGAGGCGAATGGAACGCGCTATCTGACCGGACACGGCGCTGCCAACTATCTCGATCATCAGGCCTTCGAAGCTGCCGGTGTTTACGTCGAATACATGAATTACAGCTGCACGCCGTGGCCCCAGCCCCGCGAAACCTTCACGCCTTATGTTTCCGTCCTGGACCTCATTGCGCGCACTGGGCCCGATGCGCGCAAGCATTTGTTACCAAAAACCATTTCGTGGCGGGAATTCCTGAAGGAGGAAGCAAGCGTATCATGAAGAACGGCACCATCATTTCCGAAAGCGCGCGCCAGGAATTCGAGACCAAGGGTTATCACGTCGTACCCGGCTTCTACGACATTCAGTCAGAGATTGCCCCGATCCACGAAGGCATCCGCCAGACCCTCGAACTGATCTGCAACAAGTACGGCGTCGACGCCCCGACCGACACGGCGCACGAGGCGATGACGATCGCCTATCGCAAGCTCATTGCGGTCAACCGCTCTTGGGGCGGTGAAGTCTATGATGCGATAAAGCAGATCCCTGCCTTTATGCGGCTCGTCAGCTCGGCTGCCAACGACGAGGTCTTTAAGGCACTTCGGCCCGGCAGCATCCCGGGCATCGCAGCTGGCGGCTACGGCATGCGCATCGACAATCCCGGCGAAGAAAAGTTCCGCGCGCAGTGGCATCAAGAATTCCCCTCGCAACTGCGCAGTGTCGACGGCATCGTTTTCTGGACGCCGCTTTTGCCGGTCACCGAAGACATGGGCCCGGTCCAGATTGCCGAGGGGTCGCAGGCCGAAGGTCTCGTTCCGGTCTATGAAGACGACGCCGGCGCTGGCAAGACCGGCGCCTATGCGTTGCATCTTCACAAGGGTGAAGAGCGGCTTGCCCGCTACAAACAGGTCGCTCCCTTGAGCAGGCCCGGCGATCTGATCCTGATGGACTTCCTGACCTTGCATCAGTCGGGTCACAACGTTTCGCAGACGCCGCGGTGGAGCATCCAGTTCCGCTATTTCAACTACGCCGAGCCGCTCGGCATCCGCATCGGCTGGAAGGGCTCGTTCGCCGCAGGCGTAAAGTTCGCCGAGGTTCTGCCGGAGCTGGTTGCACCGCAGGGAGAATTGGCATGACGAACTGCCGTGTGTGCGGCGGCCACATTGGCGCACCGACCTACGACGTGCCCGCGCCGGCGCTGACCTCGATCATGACGCTGCTCGACGTACCGACACGCGTCTTCGTCTGCGGCGCTTGTGGACATGCGCAAAGCGACGATATTCCCGATATCCAAGCCTTCTACGACACCGGCTACCGGATCTCGCTGACCAGCGAAAATCATGATCAGATCTTCGCGGTCGCAACCGATGGCACGATCACCTATCGCACCGATCACCAGGCCGCACTGGCGCTGCGGTTGCTCGATCTGCCCGAGGGCGCCTCAATCCTCGACTATGGTGCAGCAAAGGCAGTGACACTGCGCAAGATGGTTGCGAACCGCAGCGACTTGCGTCCGCACGTCTTCGACGTCAGTGCCGATTATGCGGCCGCCTGGCAGGGCTGGGTGCCGGAAGCGGCCCAGGCCACCTACGCCGCGCCCGAAGGCTGGCAGAACAAGTTCGACGCCGTCATGAGCCACTTCGTCATCGAGCACGTGGCCGATCCCGTCGGCTTCATGCGCGACGTGCGCAACCTCCTGCGGCCGGGCGGCAGCTTCCTGTTTTCCATGCCCGATGTCGCCGGCAACCCGGGCGACATGGCCGTCGCCGATCACGTCAACCATTTCAGCGAAGCCTCGCTCGCCCATGCCCTGGCAAGCGTCGGGTTCGAACTGCAGGTGATTGACTCGACCTCGTTCCCTGGCGCCTTCTTCGTCGTTGCAAAGCGCGCGGAAGCGACCGTCGAGGCCGCCCACACGTCGAAATCCGCCGCCGATGCGGCCAAGGAAGCCCGCGACATCTGCGCCTTCTGGGATCGGGCGTCGGAAACGCTCGCGGGCGGGGCAGATCGCTACGCCAAGCGCAAGGTCGCGATCTACGGCGCCGGTTTCTACGGAAGCTGGATCTACTGCCGGATCGGCCAGGCCGTCGATGTCGTGGCATTCCTCGACCGCAACGAGAACATGAAGGGCGCCACCCATTTCGGCATCCCGGTGCTTTCGCCTGAGGACCTGCCAGCGGAAGCCGAAGCACTGTTCATCGGTCTCAACCCGCTGAAGGCCCGCGCTGCGATTGCCGCGCAACCCTGGCTGCAGCGGCCTGGGCTCGACCACGTCTGGCTCTGACAAGAGCACACAGCAAGAAGCCGGAGCGGGACGAAAACTCGACAAAATCCCGCCCGGCATCCACGCCTCTTTCGAACTCCCGGTTCTCACCAAGCGCTCCCCATGAAACCCCGCATCCTCTACACCAAACCTTCGATCACCGACCGTGAAGTGACCTATGCGACCGATGCGGCGGCCAATGGCTGGGGCGAGCGCTGCTACGACTACATCAACCGCTTCGAGGCGGCCTTCGCCGCGCATCTCGGCACGACGCACGCGATCTCGACATCGAGTTGCACCGGCGCGCTGCACATGGGGCTTGCCGCACTCGGCGTCGGCCCCGGCGACGAAGTGATCCTTGCGGACACCAACTGGACGGCGTCTGCCGCGCCGATCGTTCACCTCGGCGCAAAACCGGTCTTCGTCGACGTGCTTGCTGATAGCTGGTGCATCGATCCGGAAAAGGTCGAAGCGGCAATCACGCCAAGAACCAAGGCGATCCTTGCGGTTCACATCTACGGCAATCTCTGCGACATGGACCGGCTGCTTGAGATCGGCGCCCGGCACGGCATTCCTGTTGTCGAGGATGCGGCCGAAGCGCTCGGGTCCGAGTGGCATGGACGCAAGGCCGGGTCGCTCGGCGCCTTCGGCGCCTTTTCCTTCCACGGCACCAAGACGGTCACGACCGGCGAAGGCGGCATGTTCGTCACCAGCGATGCGAAGCTCCATGAAAAGGTGTTGACGCTCTCCAATCACGGCCGCGCCCGCGGGCAAAAAAAGCAGTTCTGGCCGGACGAGATCGGTTTCAAATACAAGATGTCGAACCTGCAGGCCGCCGTCGGCCTCGCGCAGATCGAGCGCGTCGGCGAGCTGGTCGATCGCAAGCGAGAAATCTTCTACGCCTATCGCGAGCAGCTTGCAGGCGTGAACGCCATTGCCATGAACCCAGAGCCGGAGGGAACGAAGAACGGCTTCTGGATGCCAACCGTCGTCTTTGCGCCGGAAACCGGCGTCACCCGGGAGGCTCTGCAGAACGCCTTTGCGGCCGAGAACATCGACGCCCGTGTCTTTTTCTGGCCGCTGAGTTCGTTGCCGCCCTTCGACGAGGTGCCAGCGAACACCGTGGCCTATGACCTGCCCGGCCGCGCGATCAACCTGCCGAGCTATCACGACATGACATCCGACGAGATCGGCCGCGTGGTCGAGGTCCTGCGGGGCTGCCTCGCCGCCTGAGAGCAGGCGCGCGCAGACCACCTCCGCGCAAGGTCGCCAGGATATTAGGACTTTGCAATGCGCCATGCCGAGTGGCCGGCGCAAATACGGGGCGGTCGCATGAAAATCGTCATTCTCGCCGGTGGCTACGGCACGCGGATCTCGGAGGAGAGCCATCTCCGGCCAAAACCGATGATCGAAATCGGCGGGCGGCCGATTCTCTGGCACATCATGAAGATCTACAGCCACTACGGCTTCTCGGATTTCGTGATCTGCCTCGGCTATCGCGGCTACATGATCAAGGAATACTTCGCCAACTACGTGCTGCATTCCTCCGACGTCACCTATTGCATGGCGACGGGTGAAACCCTGTTCCATTCGAACAAGGCCGAGCCCTGGCGCGTGACGCTCGTCGATACCGGAACGGACTCCATGACCGGCGGGCGCCTGAAACGCGTGGCCGACCATCTCGGCGATACGTTCTGCCTCACCTATGGCGACGGCGTTGCCGACATCGATATCAAGGCGCTGACCGACTTCCACCGCCATCACGGCCGCCAGGCGACGGTCACCAGCGTGGTCCCGCCCGGCCGATATGGCGCGCTTGCTGTCAGCGACGGGCGGGTCAGAAGCTTCATCGAAAAGCCGGCAGGCGACAACGGTCACATCAATGGTGGCTTCTTCGTCCTCAACCGTTCGGTGCTCGATCGCATCGAAGGCGATCAGACGCCGTTCGAAGCGGAGCCTCTGGAAGGTCTCGCCGCAGACGGCCAGTTGATGGCCTTCGAACACGCCGGTTTCTGGCGCCCGATGGATACGTTGCGCGACAAGAACCAGCTCGAAGACCTCTGGCAGAGCGGAGCGGCCCCCTGGAAAGTCTGGGCATGAGCAGGCTTGCGGACCCGTCCTTCTGGGCCGGAAAACGGGTGATGCTGACTGGTCACTCCGGCTTCAAGGGAAGCTGGGCCCGCCTGTGGCTGACACAAATGGGCGCTGAGGTGACCGGATACGGCCTGTCACCGGCGGCCACCCGCTCGCTGCACGCACTGCTCGGATCGGAATCGGCCACCAACGAACATTTCGCCGACATCCGCGACGGCGACACGCTCGCATCCGCCGTCCGCGCTTGCGACCCGCAGATCGTCCTTCACATGGCGGCCCAGCCTCTGGTTCGCGAAAGCTACCGGACGCCGGTCGAAACCTTCGACGTCAACGTCATGGGCACGGCGCGCCTGCTGGAGGCAACTCGCGCAGCCCCTGCCCTCAAGACCGTCCTTGTCGTCACCACCGACAAGGTCTACCGCAACGACGAAAGCGGCCGGCATTTTCCGGAAGACGCCGTGCTTGGCGGCCATGATCCTTATTCCGGTTCGAAGGCCGCCTGCGAGCTGGTCGTTTCGACCTGGCGGGATTCCTATCTGCGTGAGCGCGGCATAAGGGTGGCAACCGCCCGTGGCGGCAACGTGCTCGGCGGCGGCGATTTTTCCGCGGACCGGCTGGTTCCGGATATCGTTCGCGCTGCCCTTACGGGCGAGACGCTGGACATCCGGAGCCCGATGGCGACACGTCCCTGGCAGCACGTGCTCGACTGCCTCAACGGATACTTCGTCTATGCCGAGGCGCTTCATGGCGGCCAGACCGATGTGGCGGCGCTGAATTTCGGCCCGGCTCCGGACGAGCGACAGATCCCAGTTCGGGACGTTGCCGCCGCCATCCAGACCGCGATGGGCTTGCCCACGCAATGGCGTGACGCGTCATCCGAGGACCAGCCGCACGAAATGAAGTCGCTCGGCCTCGATCCGGCGCTTGCCGGACGGACGTTGTCATGGGCAACCCGTCTATCGCAGGACGAGGCGATCGCCTGGACCGCCCACTGGTATGACGGCTGGCGCCGCGGCGCTGACGCCCGTGATCTGACACTCAGCCAAATCGACGCATTCATGAGAGGCTAACGACTTCGATGTCCCACAACTGCCGTTTCTGCTCGACACCGCTCAAGACCGTCGTTGCCGACCTGGGCTCCACGCCCTGGTCCAATTCCTTTCTCGAACCGACGAAGGAAGCCATCGCCCGCGAGCGATCGTTTCCGCTGAAGGCGATGGTCTGCTCCGAGTGCCTGCTGGTGCAGACGACGGAAAACGTGCCGGCCGATGAAATCTTCACCGACGGCTACGCCTACCTCTCTTCCTTCTCCACAAGCTGGCTCGAACACGCACGCCGCTACGCCGAGAGCATGACCGAACGCTTCGCGCTCGATGACAATTCGCAGGTCGTCGAGATCGCCTCGAACGACGGCTATCTGCTGCAGTATTTCGTTGCCAAGGGCATCCCGGCGCTCGGCATCGAACCGGCCGCCAATGCCGCGCGACTGGCCGAGGAGCGGCAGGTCCCGACCGAGGTCGCCTTCTTCGGACGGGAGACGGCAACCGAACTCGTCAAGCGCGGCATTCGCGCCGATCTCACGGCGGCCAACAACGTGCTCGCCCATGTGCCCGATATCGCCGACTTCGTCGGCGGCTTCGCCATCCTGCTGAAGCCCGATGGCGTTGCGACGTTCGAGTTCCCACATTTGCTGCGTCTGATGGAAGGCGTGCAATTCGACACGATCTACCACGAGCACTATTCCTATCTGTCGCTGGCGGCCGTCGAACGCATCTTCGAAAGCTCAGGCCTCAAGGTCTTCGACGTCGAGGAACTGCCGACCCATGGCGGTTCGCTGCGCGTCTATGCGCAGCTGAGGTCCGGCGTGCGCGAGACCACGCTGGAACTCGAGCGGTTGCGAGCGACTGAGGCGCTTGCCGGGCTGATGCGGATGGAGACCTACACGGCATTCGACGACCGCATCGCCGCCGTCTGCAAGGATTTTCAGAACTTCCTGGCGAACGCCAAGGCGGAGGGAAAAACCGTAGCCGCCTATGGCGCCGCTGCGAAAGGCAACACGTTCCTCAATGTCTGCGGGCTGTCGCCCAGCGAAATCGCCTTTGCCGTGGACCGCAATGACCTGAAGCAGGGCAAGCTCCTGCCCGGTACCCATATTCCGGTGCACGCGCCGACGGTCATCGAGGATGCAAAGCCCGATTATCTCGTCATCCTGCCCTGGAACCTGAAGACCGAGATCGTCGCCGACAACGAGGCGAT
The DNA here is from genome assembly GCF_001427045.1 of Ensifer sp. Root558. Lineage (NCBI taxonomy): Bacteria > Pseudomonadati > Pseudomonadota > Alphaproteobacteria > Hyphomicrobiales > Rhizobiaceae > Ensifer > Ensifer sp. Root558. Next base: position 36,188 of record NZ_LMGC01000003.1, read on the forward strand.
CCGCGACTGGGGCGGCCGCTTCGTCGTCGCCATTCCGAAGCTGAGCGTCTTCTAATCCTAGACGCCAGGAAGTGTGGACAGTCCTCAACCAGACCGCGTTGAGCCGCCCAAAATCGACTTTATTGATCGCCTTAGGTCGCTTTGCCGTAAATTCGGTGACTTTGCCGTAAATTCGGCACGATCTAAGTGAACGTCAGGGTTGGCGTGGGTATTGACGGTTGAAAAAAATGCACCCAAGGAGGTGCTATGTCCACGATTGACCTATGCCTTGTCGCCACCCGGCGCCCGGACCTGCTTGCCCAGACGCTGGCGAGCTTCCGGGACAAAATCTTTTCCAGGCTCGACCTGCGCGGCGCCTACCTCAATCTCGATCCGGTTTTCGGATCGGAGGAGGATCATCGTGCCTGCGTCGAGATATTCCGCAACCATTTTCCCGACGGAACCGTGTTCCAGCCCGAGAGCCCGGGCTTTTGTGCGGCCGTCGCGAAACTCTGGTCGGCCACCAGCGCCGACTACGTCTTCCACCTGGAGGACGACTGGATCTCGCTGAGGGACATGGGCGAAGAACTGCTGGCGCCCTTCGCGGACCCGGCGATCAGCCAGGTCTCGTTCCACACGGCGGACCAGAACTGGAATATCCGCCGCAAGGGCCATTTCCATCGGCGCAACGAATACGCGTATCTGTTCGGGATCAAGATCCCGCTGTTTCGCACTTTCCCGAAATTCACGACGTCGCCGTCGATCCTTCGCGGCGACTTCGCGCGGCAATGCGCCGGCCTGATGGACCTCTCGCGTGATCCGGAAAAGCAGTTCTATTCGGGCGTCAACCCGGCGATGGAGGCCTATGTCGCCAGTCGCCGCAACTATATCTTCTCGCCCGAGGCGCAGCCGGTCATCAAGGATATGGGCCGGGAATGGCGCGAGCAACGCCGCATCCAGAAGGTGATCACCGACTCGACCTCGGTCTGGCGGCAAAGCGCCTAAGCGGCCGGGCCTGGACCGGATGGCTCGAAACGAAGCGATACAAGCGGGACGATGGCCCCGCTTGTATCGGTACCTTCACGCAGTCACGGCAGCGTCCTTGCGCTGAAAGCCCTTGCTCGCGACCATAAGGCTGCGCGTGTAATCTTCACCGATACGCCCGGCGACGAGGTCCGCCGAGGACAAGCGCTCGACGACGCGTCCACCCTGCATCACCGCCAACCGATCACACATATGGGTGACGACACCGAGATCGTGGCTGACCATGATGAAGGTCAGCTTATGGTCGCGCCGGACCTGTTCCAGGAGATTCAAGACTTCCGCCTGGACCGAGGCGTCGAGCGCCGAAGTCGGCTCGTCGAGCAGCAGGATCGAGGGTTCAAGGATCAGCGCCCGGGCGATCGCAACGCGCTGGCGCTGACCGCCCGACAGCTGGTGCGGATAACGGAAGCGGAAACCCGACCCGAGACCGACCTCGTCAAGCGCCTTCAGGATGCGCCGCTCGCCGTCGGCCACGCCGTGGATCGCCAGCGGCTCCAGCAATTGCCGGTCGATCGTCTGGCGCGGGTGCAGCGAGCCATAGGGATCTTGAAACACCATCTGCACGGCGCGGTAGAAGGCCTTGTCGCGCTTTGCCCCCTGCAGAACACGATCATGCACGCGAATGGTGCCGCCGGTGACGGGCGCGAGACCGGCGATCGCCCGAAGCAAGGTCGACTTGCCCGATCCGGACTCGCCGACGAGCCCGAAGGATTCGCCCGGCGCAATCTCGACGCTGACGTCGTTCAGCGCCTTGAACTCGTCATAGGTGACGGAAAGGTTCGAAACGGAAACGGCTGAGGTCATTGGGCCCACTCCGGCTTGCGGTCGAGAACCGGCAGAGGATGACGATCGGATCCGATCGCCGGCATGCAGTTCAGCAAACCTTGGGTATAGGGATGCTTGGCATTGGCAAGCTCGGACGCCGCCAGTTCCTCGACGATCCGGCCGGCATACATGACGATCACGCGGTCACAGAAGGACGACACGAGCCGCAGATCGTGCGACACGAAGACCAGACCCATGCCTCGATCGGCGACGAGCTTGTCGAGGATGCCAAGCACTTCGAGCTGTACCGTCACGTCGAGCGCCGAGGTCGGCTCGTCGGCGATCAAGAGTTCCGGCCCGGCAACCAGCATCATCGCGATCATCGCGCGCTGGCCCATGCCGCCCGAAACCTCGTGCGGGTAGAGATCGTAAACGCGCTTCGGATCACGGATCTGCACCGCGGCCAGCATGTCGAGTGCCCTCTCCCGGGCCTCGCCGCGGCTGACATTTTCGTGCTGCCGTAGCGTCTCGACGATCTGCCGGCCGATGCTCATCACCGGGTTCAACGAGTACTTGGGGTCCTGCAGGATCATCGCGATCCGCTTACCCCTGAGATCCCGGCGGACCTTCGGCGATGCGGAGAGCAGGTCGATGCCGTCAAAGTTCAACTGCTTTGCCGTCACCTGCGCATGACCAGGCGTCAGCCCCATGATCGCCCGGCCGGTCTGCGACTTGCCGGAGCCGCTTTCGCCGACGATGCCGAGGCGCTCGCGGCCGAGCGTGAAGGAGACGCCGCGCACGGCCTCGACGAGGCCGGTGCGGGTCGGGAACGAGACCTTGAGGTCTTCAACGGTCAGAAGCGCACTCATTGGCCGCTCTCCCGCGGATCGAGCGCGTCGCGCAGACCGTCGCCGAGCAGGTTGAAACCGAGGCTGACGATCAGGATCGCGATGCCGGGCATCGTTGCCACCCACCACTGGTCGAGGATGAAACGGCGACCGGAAGCGATCATGGCGCCCCATTCCGGCAGCGGCGGCTGTGCGCCGAGGCCGAGGAAGCCGAGGCCCGCGGCCGTCAGGATGATGCCGGCCATGTCGAGCGTGACACGCACGATCAACGACGACATGCACATCGGCATCACATGGCGGAAGACGATACGGATCGGCGATGCGCCCATGAGCTGCACGGCGGCGATGTAGTCGGAGTTGCGCACCGTCAGCGTCTCGGCGCGGGCGATACGCGCATAGGGCGGCCAGGAGGTGATGGCGATCGCGATGACGGCGTTCTCGATGCCCGGTCCGAGCGCTGCCACGAAGGCGAGCGCCAGAACCAGTTTCGGGAAGGCGAGGAAGATATCGGTGATACGCATCAGCACTGCGTCGACCCAGCCGCCAGCATAGCCGGCGACAGCGCCGACGATGAGCCCGACAGGTGCTGCGATGATCGCAACGAGAAGCACGACGGCAAGCGTCAGCCGCGAACCATGGATCAGCCGCGAGAGAATATCGCGGCCGAGATCGTCGGTGCCGAGCAGGTAGCCGGGGGTTCCCGGCGGCAGCAGACGGGCGTTGGCAAGATCCCCGATATAGGGCGAATGCGGCGCCAGGAAATCGGCGAAGGCGGCAACGAAGACCAACGCCAGCAGGATGAGCAGGCCGAGAACGGCGAGCTTGTTGGCGGCAAAACGCTGCCACGTCATATAGGCACGGCCAAGCCGGGCCTGGGTGCGCGACTGCGGGCGATCGGACAGCAGCCATTCGCGACGCGTCATCGCACGGGTTTCGGTAACGGTACTCATCGCTGGCGCGTCCTCGGGTCGAGCGTCCGGTAGAGAAGATCGGACAGGAGATTGATGCCGATGAAGACCGAACCGATGATGATGGTGCCACCAAGCACGGCGTTCATGTCGGCATTCTGCAGCGAGTTGGTGATGTAGAGACCGAGACCTGGCCAGGCGAAGACGGTTTCCGTCAAGACCGAGCCCTCGAGCAGGCCGGCATAGGAGAGCGCAATCACCGTGACGAGCGGCACGGCCGCGTTCCGGAGCGCGTGGCCCCAGATGATCCGGGTCTCGGACAGGCCCTTGGCGCGCGCCGCGACGATGTACTCCTGCTGCAGCTCGTTGAGCATGAAGCTGCGCGTCATGCGGCTGATATAGGCGAGCGAGAAGTAGCCGAGCAGCGAGGCCGGCAGAATGATGTGGCGGAACACATCCCAGAGCACGTCCCACTGCCGCTGCCAGAGCGCGTCGAACAGGTAGAAGCCTGTGATCGGCGTGAACGTGTACTCGAACACGATATCGATACGGCCGGGATAGGCGACCCACTTCAGCCGCGCGTAGAACACCAGCAGCGACAGGAGCGCCAGCCAGAAGATCGGCACGGAATAGCCGACAAGGCCGATGACGCGCACGATCTGGTCGGCAATGCTGCCGCGCTTGACGGCCGCAAGTACGCCGAGCGGAACGCCGAACAGGGCGCCGATGAGCGTGCCGAGCGTCGCGAGCTCCATGGTCGCCGGGAAGACGCGGCGGATGTCGGTCATCACCGGATTGGTCGTCAGCACCGAAACGCCGAAGTCACCGGTCAGCGCCTGGCGGACATAGATGAAGAATTGTTGGTAGAGGGGCAGATTGAGCCCCATCGCCTCGCGCGTCCTTTCGACGACATGCGTCGGCGCCCGGTCGCCGAGAACGGCCAGAACCGGGTCGATCGGGATTACCCGGCCGATGAAAAAGGTGACGGCCAGAAGGCCGAGATAGGTGGTGACGACAACGACAAGAAAGCGCAGCACCGCTGCCACGATCTTACCGGGACGGGCGCGTTTGCGCCCGCCCACTGTCCCTGTTGCGCTCATGCTCAAGGGAACGATCCTTTCGGTTTATTCCTTCGAGACGGCTTATTCTTTGGTGATGCCGGCGACGAAGTTGGTGTCGAAGCTCGGACCGAGCTTCAGGCCCTTGACGTTGCCGCGGTAGCCGGCGACTTCGGTCTGCTGGAAGATGATGACGAACGGGCTTTCGCCCAGCACCGTCTTCTGCAGTTCCTTGTAGGTCTCCGCACGCTTGGCGCTGTCGCGCTCGAGCAGAGCGTCCTTGGTCTTCTTCGTCAGCTCCGGAACGTCCCAGGCATTGCGCCAGGCAAGGGTCTTGTTCTTGCCTTCGTCGGAGTTGTCAGGGTTGCTGGTGAAGGTTTCGGCGTTCGAGTTCGGGTCGAAATAGTCCATGCCCCACTGACCGATATACATGTCGTGGTTACGGGCACGATACTTCGTCAGCGTCTGCTTGCCGTCGCCGGGGATGATTTCGAGCTTCACGCCGGCCTGGCCCAGCGTCTGCTGGAAGGACTCGGCAATGCCGGTGACCGGCTGGCCGTTGCGAACGTCCATGGTGACGGTGAAGCCGTCGGCAAGGCCGGCCTTGGTCAGCAGTTCCTTCGCCTTGGCAACGTCGAGCTTGTAGGGGTTCTCGTCGAGTGCACCCAGAACGCCCTTCGGCAGGAAGCTCTGGTGGATCTCGCCGATGCCCTTGATGAGGGTCGAGCCGATGGCATCGTAGTCGACCAGATACTTGAACGCTTCGCGCACTTCGGGCTTTGCGAGGTTCGCATTCTTCTGGTTGAGGCTGATGTAGTAGACCGTGCCCTTCGGCGCGTTCGTGGTGGCGAGGTCGGCATTCTTCGAAACGGCGTCGAAATCGCCCGGCTCGAGGTTGCGTGCCACGTCGATATCGCCCGCTTCAAGCGCCAGGCGCTGGCCCGAGCTTTCCTTCATGTGGCGATAGATGACGCGAGCAAGCTTTGCCTGTTCGCCATAGTAGTTTTCGTTGCGCTCGAGAACGATGACTTCGTTGGCGCGCCATTCGCGCAGCTTGAATGGGCCCGAGCCGGCATAGCCGGTCTTCAGCCATTCATTGCCGAAGTCGTTGTCATACTTGTACTCGTCCGTCGGCGTGACCGGCTTGACGTTTTCGAGCACGAGCTTCTTGTCGAGCACGGCGCCCACGGTTGCCGTCAGGCAGTTCAAGACGAAGCTCGGCGCATAGGCCTGATCGACGGTGAAGACAAAGGTCTGCGCGTCCGTTGCCTTGGCCTTTTCCGTCACGTTGTCGCCCGTAAGGCCGAACTGGGTGAGGATGAAGGCCGGGCTCTTGTCGAGCTTCACGGCACGCTCGAAGGACCAGGCGACGTCTTCAGCGGTCACCGGATTGCCGGAAGCGAACTTCAGGCCGGGCTTCAGCTTGAACGTATAGGTCAGGCCGTCGTCGGACACGGTCCAGCTGTCGGCGAGGTCGCCGACGACCTTGGTCGTGTCGTTGATGTCGAGGCGCACCAGCATGCTGTAGGTGTTGCCGGTGATTTCGGCCGCGGTCAGCTCGAAAGCTTCGCCCGGATCCATGGTAATCACGTCGTCGATCGCAAAGGCTTCGACCAGCGTGTCCTTCGGCGTTTCCGCAAAGGCCGGTGCGGTTGCAGCCATCACCATGGCCAGCGCCGCAGAAGCCGTCAGAAGACGAAGACGTCCATTGAGCTTGTGCATCATGTTTGCAGTTCCCTCGTTTGCGCCCTTTTGGGCCCCTTCTTCATGGGTTCAGGCGGCCTCGTGCCAAGCCTGTCCCAGAACTCTCCACCAGTTCTCCCGGCATATCTTTGCCAGTTCGGCATCACCATATCCGGCGCTTCTGAGCGCCGCAACGAGCGCCTGACTACCGGCCGCATCAGCAATCTCCTCGGGGATCGTTGCCCCGTCGAAATCCGACCCGAGTGCGACGCAGTCGATGCCCATGCGCTCGATGAGATAGTCGACATGGCGCACCATGTCGGAAAGCGGCGTTGCGGCATTTTCCTGGCCGTCGGCGCGCAGCATCGTCGTCGCGTAATTGAGCCCCACGAGGCCCTTGCTTTCGCGGACGGCGTCGAGCTGCTTGTCGGTCAGGTTGCGCGCGACCGGGGTCAGCGCATGCGCATTCGAATGGCTGGCGACCAGCGGCTGGTCGGTGGTCTTCGCCACGTCCCAGAAGCCCTTCTCGGTGATGTGTGCAAGATCGATCAGAATGCCCAGACGGTTGCAGGTCCGCACGAGCTCGAAGCCGGCGTCCGTCAGTCCGGGTGCGGTGTCCGGAGACATCGGATAGGAGAACGGTACGCCATGACCGAAGACGTTGTGGCGGCTCCAGACCGGCCCGAGCGAACGCAGGCCAGCGGCATAGAACGTTTCGAGCGCGGAAAGATCGGCGCCGATCGCTTCGCAGCCTTCCATGTGGAGGACCGAGGCGAAGACGCCGGCCTCGACCGCCCTACGGATTTCGGCGGTCGACCGGCAGAGCTTCCACGCCCCTGCCCGGTCGAGGCGGACGGCGATATCGGCGAGCTCCATGGCGATCGCCAGCGACGGCAGGTGCTCGAGCGGTGCCGAAAGCGGCGTTTCGTAGTGACCGTTCTCGTTCGGCGGCTGCAGGACGAGATCTCCCGAGGGCACGTAGATTGCCGAGAGGCCACCAACGAGACCGCCCGCCTTGGCGCGCGGCGCATCGATATGGCCCTGGTCGATGCCGTCGACGAATTCGCGTACCGGGTCCTGGCCCTTCCGGGCGTTCTGCCACAGACGCAGAAGCACGTCGTTATGGCCATCGAAAACCGCCTGCATTCCTGAATTTCCTTATCATTTCAGGGAGATCGGACGGGCCGTTCGGGTCGCGTCCAGGGGAAAGTCGAAGCGATGCTAGTGAAAGCCCAAAGCCTTTTCAATGAATATCAGGGGGTTTTACCCAGGCCTGCCTGTAGCGAAATGTTGCATGATTGCCGCATAGCCGCTGGCAAACACGGTGCCGCAGGGCTTCGAACCCCAGCCAAGGGATGAAAACCCAGCGTTTCTCATGCAAGGAGAATGGCTTGGGCCCACGGATCGGGCCGACATGCTGCATGATGCGGCACAGGGAGGTTGGTGGTGCGTTCGTTTTCTCTTGCGGGCTCGGAGAGGCCCTGGGGCCGCATCGCTGCGACGCTTCTCCTGGCGGCCACCCTTGCGGCCTGCGCCGGACGCCCCGTGGGCGTGCTCGTCCCTTCGGGCACGACGGGTGGCGCCTCCAAGGTCGATCTGCTGGTCGCAACCACCCGTGCCCCCTCCACCGAGCCGGGCGTGCTTTTTAGCGGCGAACGCTCAGCCGAGCTTTCGCTGACGGAAATTGCCGTCTCCATTCCGCCGGAAAAGAACCGCAAGGTCGGCCAGGTGCAATGGCCGACGAAGCTTCCCGCCAATCCGGAGCGGGATTTCTCCACCGTCAGCGTCACGCCGCTCAATCAGGGCAACGACGTGCAGAACTGGGTGAAAGGTCATCTGCCGAAAACCCGGCGCGTACTGATCTTCGTTCACGGCTTCAACAACCGCTACGAAGACGCCGTTTATCGTTTCGCCCAGATCGTGCACGACAGCGGCACCGATGTCGCGCCCGTCATCTTCACCTGGCCCTCGCGCGCCAGCATATTCGACTACAATTACGACAAGGAAAGCACCAACTATTCGCGCGACGCGCTGGAGGAACTGCTGCGGCGTGCCTCAAGCAATCCTGCTGTCGGCGAAATCACCGTCATGGCCCATTCCATGGGGTCGTGGGTGACGGTCGAGGCACTGCGCCAGATGGCGATCCGCGACGGACGCATCGCGCCCAAGATCACCGACGTCATCCTGGCGTCGCCCGACCTCGACGTCGACGTCTTCGGCCAGCAGATCCGCGCCATGGGTACGAAGCGCCCGAAGTTCACGCTGTTCGTATCGCGCGACGACCGGGCGCTGACCTTGTCGAGGCGTATCTCCGGCAATGTCGACCGCCTCGGCCAGATCGACCCGACCGCCGAGCCCTATCGCACGCAACTGGAACAGGCCGGCATCAGCGTCATCGATCTGACAGCGCTGAAGGGCGGCGACAAGCTCAACCACGGGAAGTTCGCCGAAAGCCCCGAAGTCGTGCGCCTGCTTGGCAACCGGCTGATCGCCGGCCAGACCGTGACCGATTCCGATGTCGGTCTCGGCGAACGCATCGGCGCCGTCACGCTCGGCGCCACGCAGACGGTCGGCAATGCCGCGAGCCTGGCGGTTTCGACGCCGATCATGATCTTCGATCCCAACACCCGCAGGAACTACGACGGGCAGCTGCGGCGTCTCGGCCAATCGATGGAAAACACCGTCGGCTCGGCAGTGACCCCTTGGACACCGCCGGAAAGCGGGGGAGCCGCGAAAAGCAACACCCCCGACCGTCACTCTCGTTAGACGGGCAGCTCGCGCCGCTCGGCTTCCGTCACCATCGCGAGGTCGAGCACTTTCTGCAGGTTCGCCGCATGGCGGAACCCGGGCTCCTCCGTCTTGCCCTTACGGACGGCGGCCACGAAGCGCTCGTAGTTCGTCGCGACGGTGCCCGCATCGACATCGCGCCAGGTCGCGGTTTCGACGTCCGCCCCGAGGCAGGCGCGCAGCGTCGATCCATCGGGCGTGTGCACCACTTCGAGGGCACCCTTGTCGCCGTGTAGCCTCAGCCGGAGCTCGTTCAGATGCCCGGTCGCCCAGCGGCTGGCATGGACGACGCCCATGGCGCCGTTGCCGAACTCGGCCGTCATGACGAAGCTGTCATTGGCGTCGAGATCATACTCGCCGATGCGGTTATCAGGCGCCTTGTCGAAGGTCTTCAGCCGCGCGAAGACCCGGGCGGCGTCCGTGCCCGCGCCATAGCCGGCAAAGTCGAGAATGTGGATGCCGACATCGCCGAGCACGCCGTTCGAGCCGTGCTTCGTCGAGAGCCGCCACAGCCATTGCGATTCCGTCGCCCAGTCGCCCCAGGCCTTGGAAACGAGCCAGCTCTGCAGATAGGACGCTTCGAGGTGGCGCAGCTTGCCGACCTCGCCGGCAAGCACCATTGCGCGTGCCTTCTGCAGCGGCGCGACGTTGCGGTAGGTGAGGTTGACCATGGTCACAAGGCCGGAACGCTCGGCCGCTTCCGCCATCTCTGCCGCCTTGGCATAATTCTCGGCGAGCGGCTTTTCGCACAGCACATGCTTGCCGGCGGCAATGAGCGCCAGCGTCGTCGGGTGATGCGCCTTGTCGGGCGTCACGTTCGTCGCCGCATCGAACTTGCCCCAGGCGATCGCCTCGTCGAGCGAGGTGAAGGTCGCGGCAATGCCGTGCTTGTCGGCAAAAGCCTTGGCCCGGGCGGGATCGACATCGACAGCGCCGACCATCTCGACGCCTTCGATCTTGGTAAAGGCCTGGGCATGGCTGTTTGCCATGCCGCCGGTTCCTACAATGAGAAGACGCATGATGCTCACCTGTATCCTGCTTCGCCGGCCTGGTGCAGCCTGGGGCCGCGCTCGACGATCGGCTCCAGCGCCTTTTCGACCGGTACGTTTGGTGCGTCGTGGATCGCCGTGTAGCGGTTGTCGGCGTTGTAGGCCCACTTCACCGAATTGCGCAGCACCTTCTGGACATTGCCGTCGTGATAGGTCGGGTAGGTTTCGTGGCCGGGACGGAAATAGAAGATGTTGCCGGCACCGCGGCGCCAGGTCAGCCCCGAGCGGAACACTTCGCCGCCGGCAAACCACGAGATGAAGACGGTTTCGAGCGGCTCCGGCACCGAGAACTGCTCACCGTACATTTCCTCGTTCTCGAGCACGAAGTTCTCCTCGATGCCTTCGGCGATCGGGTGACGCGGATTGATCGCCCAGACGCGCTCACGCTCGCCTGCTTCGCGCCATTTTAGCGCGCAGGGCGTGCCCATCAGCCGCTTGAAGATCTTGGAGAAGTGGCCGGAGTGCAGCACGATCAGGCCCATGCCCTCCCAGACGCGCTTGGCAACGCGCTCGACGATCTCGTCGCTGACGGCGCCGTGGTCCTTGTGGCCCCACCAGAGAAGCACATCGGTGTTGGCAAGGCGCTCGACGCTCAGGCCATGTTCCGGCTCCTGCAGCGTCGCCGTCGTCGCCTCGATCGCAGCTTCCGTATTCAGCGCCGCCGCGATCGTATTGTGCATCCCGTTTGGATAGATGCTGCGGACGATTTCGTTGGTCTGCTCGTGAATATTCTCGCCCCAAACAACTGTTCTGATAGGCACGGCCATTCTCCTTGCGTGTTCGCCCGTTACGGGCCTGTCGTCTTACGATAGATGGGGCCGCCAGGAATTGGCGACCCCGAAGCTCTGGGTGTCTTCAGTTTGATCGGGGTCTGGTCAGGCAGCCCCTTTCATGGGTGCGCGGCCGAGAGCCTGCCCCGATGCATCGAAGCGGTGGATGCTGCCGCCGAGCGGCGAGATGTGAATTGTCTCACCCGGCCGGTGATGCGAGGTGCCACCTTCCCGGACGATGACCGGTTCGCCAGCGCCGATATCGAGATAAATGTAGCTGTCGGACCCCAGCATTTCGGAATGCACCACCGTTCCCGACCATTGACCCCCACTCGCCTTGATCTCCAGATGCTCCGCTCGGATGCCGATCGTATGGGCATCGTAGGGCGCAGCCAGTGCGCCGGACAGAAAGTTCATCTTCGGCGAACCGATAAAGCCGGCGACGAAGACGGAGTTCGGGCTTTCATAGAGTTCGAGCGGCGTGCCGATCTGTTCGACCCGGCCATCCCGTAGCACGCAAATGCGATCGGCCAGTGTCATCGCCTCGACCTGGTCGTGGGTGACATAGATCATCGTCGTCTTGTGCATGCTGCGATGCAGCTTGGCGATCTCGATGCGGGTCGCAACGCGCAGCGCCGCATCGAGATTGGAGAGCGGCTCGTCGAAGAGAAAGACCTTGGGATCGCGCACGATAGCCCGGCCGATCGCCACGCGCTGGCGCTGGCCGCCGGAGAGCTGCCGCGGCAGCCGCTGCAGATAGGGCGTCAGCTGCAGCATCTCGGCTGCCGCCTCGACGCGCTTCTTGCACTGCTCCTTGTCCTTGCCGGCAAGCTGCATGCCGAAGGACATGTTCTCGAATACCGTCATATGCGGGTAAAGCGCATAGGACTGGAACACCATCGCGATGCCGCGCTTCGACGGCGTCAACTGGTTGACCACCTGGCCGTCGAAGGACAGCGTGCCCGATGAGATGTCTTCGAGCCCGGCGATCAGCCGCAGCAGCGTGGACTTGCCGCAGCCGGAGGGCCCGACAAAGACCATGAATTCGCCGGCCCGGATATCCATGCTGACGCCCTTGATCACCTCGAAGGCGCCGAAGGACTTGCGGATGTTGCGCAATTGGAGCTCTGCCATATTTTCTCCCCTTATCCTTTGACGCCGCCGGCGGTGAGCCCGGAGATGATCCGCCGCTGAAAGATCAGCACGAGAACAACCAGTGGCACGGTGACGATGATCGATGCGGCCATGATGTTGCCCCACGGAATTTCGTACTGGCTGTTTCCCGAGAGCAGCGCGATCGCGACCGGCACCGTGCGCTGGCTGTCCGATGAGGTGAAGGTCAGCGCGAACAGGAACTCGTTCCAGGCGGCGATGAACGCGAGCAGCCCCGTCGTCACCAGCGCCGGCCACATCAGCGGCATGAACACGCGGGTGATGATCACCCAGGGTGTGGCGCCATCGACGATCGCCGCTTCCTCGATCTCCACCGGCAGATCGCGCATGAAGGTGGTGAGCACCCAGACCGTGAACGGCAAGGTGAAGATCATGTAGGAAAAGATCAGCGCCAGGGGCGTGTTGAAGATGCCGACCGAGCGGATGAGTTCAAAGAGGCCGGCAAGCACCGCGATCTGCGGAAACATCGACACCGACAGGATCGTCAGAAGCAGGAGCCCGCGACCGCGGAACCGCACTCGCGCCAACGCATAGGCAGCGGTGACGGCCAGGAGCAACGACACGGCAACGACGATCGTTGCGACCAGCAGCGAATTGGCGAGATTGCGCAGGAAGCCGCTGCTGGTGACGATGCCCGCGTAGTTGTCGAAGGAGATCTCGGTCGGCCAGTAGTCGACCCGGAACAGCGCCGTCCCGGATTTAAAGCTCGTCAGCACCGCATAGTAGAACGGGAAGACGGCCATGATGATGATGGCGGCAACGAGGGCGTAGAACGCCGTGCGCTTGGCAAGGGTGGCAACCATCAGCGCTCTCCTTCGAGATTGACGCGGCCGAACCACATGTAGGCGACGGTGATCGCCGCGATGATCAGGAACAGCATCGTCGAGGCCGCGGCGCCATAGGCGAACTTGTCGAAGTCAAACAGGTTTTCGCGCGCGAGCACCGACATCGTCTTGGTCTTCGCGTTGTTGGGCGTCAGCACATAGATGAGATCGAAGATGCGCAGCGCATCGAGCATGCGGAAGATCACCGCCACCATCAGCGCCGGCCGGATCAAGGGCAACGTCAACCGCCAGAAGACCTTGAGCGGATGCACGCCATCGATCTTGGCCGCCTCATAGATATCCGACGGTACCATCTGCAGGCCGGCCAGCATCAGGAGCGCCATGAACGGCGTCGTCTTCCAGACGTCGACGATCAAAACGGCGACCATCGCGGTCTCCGGATTGGCGGTCCAGGCGACCTTCTGGCTGATGAGGCCGAGGCCGAGCAGAAGATCGTTCAGGATGCCGAACTGATCGTTGAGCATCCAGGCCCACATCTTGGCGGACACGATCGTCGGGATCGCCCAGGGAATCAGGATTGCGGCGCGCACCAGCCCGCGGCCCGGGAAATTCGCATTCAGGACCAGCGCGACGATCAGGCCGAGCACCGTCTCGATGGTGACGGAAACGGCCGAGAACTTCAGCGTGTTCCAGACGGCGTTCCACCAGGCCGGATCGGCAAGCAGGCCGTTATAGACGGTGCGCCCGCTCTTCAGCGTGATCCAGGAAAGGTAGTTCTTGAAGCCGACGAACTCGGCGCCTTCGAGGTTGGTCAGCGACGCATTGGTGAAGCTGAAATAGACTGTGCGAATGAGCGGCCAGCCGGCGACGAGTGCCAGCACCAGAAGCGTCGGTGCGAGAAAGATCCAGGCGGAGCGGATGCGCTCGGCGTTGAGATCGGAGCGGATCCGGGCCTGCTGCCCAAGGGCGGAAGGCGGGTCTGCGACGGAAATGTCGGTCATGTCTGTACTCACCCTTGCCATTCGGCGCACGGCGGAGCGGTTGATCGGAGAGAAAAGGCGGTGGCTCGGTGGAGCGAAGGGAGGCTTGACAAGCACTCCCCTCGCCCCCGGGAGGATCACCAGTTGTCGCCCTTCATCTCGGTGAGTTCGACTTCGAGCAGTTCAAGATTTTCCGCTGCCGTGCCGTTGCCGGAAAGCGAGTTGTGCACCGCGTTCCAGAACTTGGCGGAAACCTCGTTGTATTTGACCTTGGTGACGGCCGACGGGCGCGGCACCGCGCTTTCGAAGATCGGTTTCCAGGCCGGCATGAACGGCTGGGCCTTGGCGACCTCCGCATCGTCGTAGAGTGCGGCAACCGTCGGCAGGTTCGAAAGCTCGATCGCCCGGCGCTTCTGCACCTCGGCGGACGACAGGAACTTGGCGAGCGCAATCGCCGCCTCCTGGTCGTCGGAATATTTGGAGACGGCGACGTTCCAGCCGCCGAGCGTCGAAGACGGCTGGTCACCATCGGTGGCCGTCGGCAGCGGCGCGACGGCAAACTTGCCCTTCACAGCGCTGTCATCGCCATTGCCGAGCGCATAGGCATAGGGCCAGTTGCGCATGAAGACGGAATTGCCGGTCTGCCAGACCCCGCGCGATTCCTCCTCCTGATAGGCAAGCACGCCCTGCGGCGAGATCGTGCCGACCCATCCCTTGATCCGGTCGATTGCGGCGGCCGCCTTCTCGTTGTTGATCGAGATCGTGCCGTCGGGCTCGACGATCTGGCCACCGCCCGACGACTTGACCCATTCGAGTGCGTTGCAGGTCAGGCCCTCATAGGCATTGCCCTGGAAGACATAGCCCCAGAGATCGGCTTGGCCGGCGGCCCGCTCCTTCTCCTGGATTTCCTTGGCGGTCGCAGCCAGCTCGTCCCAGGTCTTCGGCGGCGTCTTGCCGTATTTTTCGAGCAGGTCCTTGCGATAGAACAGTGCCGGTGCATCGGTGAAAACCGGCAAGGCCACGAGGCGACCGTTCACCGTCTGCGAAGCGATGATCGACGGGAAGTGCTGGCCAACAACGTCCTTTGCCGCCTCCGTCAGATCGACGAACTGGTCGGCCAGTTGCGGCGCCCAGACGACATCGGTCTGGTAGACGTCGACATCCTTGTTTCCGGCGGCAAGCCACAGCCGGTACTGGCTGAACTGCTCGCTGCTCGATGGCGGCATGGTGACCAGGCTCACCTTGTGCCCGGTCTGCTTCTCGAAAATGTCCAGCTGTTCGCGAATGAAATGGACGTTCTTCCCGGTCGTGTTGGCGGCGAGCGAAAGCTCGGCGGCGCCAGCCGTCCCGGCTGCAACGATTGCGGCACAAAAACTCAGCACATTGAGCGTGGTTGTCATTGGGTCGACTCCTCCTGTTCCCCCTCCCACCGCACGAAAGCTCCTCGGCAAATTCGAAAGCGGTTTGGATAAGAAAAAGTTGGCAGAAGACGGAAAAACTGTCAATCCACACACTTAGAAAAGTCCATTTGGCGTGGATTATTACAAATAATCGTTATTTTTCAACAAAATAGCAATGGGAGAAAAAAATCGACCGCCCCTCACAGAGCCCCATAAAATCAAAGGGGAACTGTATTAATTTAAAACGGTTTGGTAAAATACATACCCGGCCTGTAGAACCTAGCGTCCCCGACAAACCGATTGTTACGGGCAGCGAAGGTGTATATTTCTGGGACCGGGCTAGGCTTGAGGAAACGCATTTCGAATGAAGCTGAGGGAGTTCGCACAACAACTGGGGCTTTCGCCGACGACGGTCAGCCGGGCGCTGAGCGGTTATCCCGAAGTCAGCGAAAAGACGCGCAAGCGCGTGGCCGAAGAGGCAACCCGCCTTGGCTATCGTCCGAACATCAATGCGGTGCGGCTCGCCACCGGTCGGGCCGGCGCGATCGGCGTGGTCATGGGCCGCTCCGGCGAGTTCCATTTTTCCGAGTTCATGGGTGGCCTGGCCGAACGGCTCGGCACCGAGGATATCGACATTCTCGTCAGCCCAATGGACGACAAGAACCCCACGGGCGAAATCCAGCTCTATAGCCGGCTCGCCGTCAGCGGCCGCGTCGACGCCGTGATCGTACACTCGCCCGAACCGAACGACGAGCGCATCGCCCTCCTCCACAAGCTCGGCATGCCCTTCCTCGTGCACGGGCGCTCCGATATCGACGTGCCGCACGCCTGGCTCGACATCGACAACGAAGGCGCGATCCGCCGCGCGACCTCGCATCTCATCGATCTCGGCCATCGCCGCATCGCCATGATCAACGGCCGGCAGGGCCGCACTTTCTCGCTTCACCGCGACAAGGGGTACCGCGACGCGCTGCAGGCGCGCGGCATCGCCTTCGATCCGCGCCTCGTCGCCCATGGCAACTTTACCGACGAACTCGGCTTTCGCTTCGCGCGCTCGTTCCTGGAGCAGACGCCTCGCCCGACCGCCTTCGTTGCCGGCTCGATGATGACAGCGCTCGGCATCTACCGGGCAGCACGGTCCATCGGCCTGGAGATCGGCCGCGAGGTCTCGGTCATCGCCCATGACGACGTTTTCCCTTACCTCACGGCCGACAACATGGTTCCGTCGCTCTCGGCGACACGCTCTTCGATGCGGGCGGCGGGCGCGCGCTCGGCCGACCTCGTGCTGCAGCTTCTCTCAGGCCGGCCGACCGAAGAGGTTCACGAACTCTGGCCGGTGGAACTGATCCTCAGGGAATCGACCGCGCCACCGCAGGGCGCTTGAGGACAGGCGCTGCCGACCGCTTCAGTGGAAGGTCGACTTGGAAAAGAGATTGAGGACCACCACGCCTGCTATGATCAGCCCCAGTCCGAGGATCGCCGCCAGATCGAGCTTCTGCCCGAAGGCGAAGTAACCGACGAGCGAAATGAGCACGATGCCGAGCCCGCTCCACACCGCATAGGCGATGCCGACGGGGATGAAGCGCAGCGTGTAGGACAGGAAGAAGAAGGCGATCGCATAGCAGACCACCATCATCACCGTCGGCCCCAGCCGGGTGAAATGCTGTGCGGCCTGCATCGCCGAGGTGCCGAGCACTTCGAAGACGATGGCTGCAACCAGGACGGTATAGAGCATGGCGGGGTTCATCGGGGACTCCATTCCGGACCAGAGCAGTTCCAGGAAAAGTGCAAAGCGGTTTTCCGTCCGGAACTGCGTGATTTCAAAGACTTAGATCACTCCAGTGTTTCGATAAAACGATGAAGTTATCTATTGCGCCGAAAGCGCCTTGAGATTTTCAACCAGACCGACCCGCGCCTCCGCATCGAGGTCGTGGCTCTGCATCAGATCCGCGAGCCAGACGCCGTCGCAGGCGAAACGCGCAAGCACGCAGCCGGTCGAACCGTCCGTCTCCGCAAACTCCGCCGATCGCCGGCCGACCCAGTCGCGCCAACGGCTCTTCAGATGCGGCTCGGCAATCAGCGCGATGGTCAGCATGCGCCAGCCCGGCACGTCTGTTGCCGGATCGAGCGCGAAGCAGACATCGATATAGGCGCGGGTGAAGCGCCCCTTCGCCACCGGATCGCGCGCCATCGCCGCCTCGATCTCGCGATCGAACCGTGTCACCAGGTCGTCGAACAGCCCGTCGAGCAGCGCGAGCTTGTTCGGGAAATGGTGCAGCAGCCCGCCCTTGCTGACCCCGGCTGCCTGCGACACGGCATCGAGCGTGATGCCAGCCACGCCCTGCTCGTGCGAAAGGCGTGCGGCAACCTCCAGCAATTGATGGCGCACCTGTTCCGGCTGTTTCTTGCGACGATGAGCTTCGGTCATGCACCCATAAAGATACCGTCTGGACGGTTTGTCAAGAGAAGTGTTGTTTGACCGCGATGAAACGCCGCAAATTCCGCGTTCTGAAAACCGTTGTCCGCCCGGTCGCGGCGCGCTAGGACCGAACGAACGAAGGACGCAGAGCATGGCGGAACCGGAAACCACGACCCTCTACGAAGCCATCGGCGGTGACCCGACGGTCCGCGCCCTGACGCGCCGTTTCTATGAGCTGATGGACACGTTGCCAGAAGCGGCGCGCTGCCGTGCCGTGCATCCGCCCGATCTTTCCGGAAGCGAAGAGAAGTTTTACGAGTACCTGACCGGCTGGCTCGGCGGGCCGCCCATCTATGTCGAAAAGCGCGGCCATCCGATGCTGCGCCGTCGCCATTTCGTCGCCGAGATCGGGCCTGAGGAACGGGACGAGTGGCTGCTTTGCTTTACCCGCGCGCTTGAGGAAACGATCGACCATCCGAAGCTCCGGCAGATCATCCTCGACCCGATCACCCGCCTCGCCCTTCACATGCAGAACAAGGAATGACCATGTCGCACAGCGGATTTCGCGCCACGACGCTATTTGTTGCCGGTTTGATGGGCCTGACCGGCGTCGTCAGCGCGGCCGCCGCTTCGCATGGCGACGACCCGAGGCTGCTTGCCGGCATTTCGGCGATGTGCCTCGCCCACGCCCCGGCGTTGGTGGCGCTCTACGCCGCCTGGCCGCACTTTCGAACGGCGGCCGTTGCCGCGCTCCTGATCGCGGCTGGCACGGCGCTGTTTTCGGCCGATCTCGCCATGCGCCATGTTGCAGGCCATGGTCTCTTCCCGATGTCCGCTCCGCTCGGCGGCACGACGATTATGGCGGGGTGGCTCGCCGTTTCGCTCGGCGCCTTCCTGCCGAAGAAGACGGCCTGACCCCAAAACAATCCGCCTCCCGGAGAGGTCCATCCGGGAGGCGAATAACACGCAAAATCAGGATCATATGTCCGCGCCGGCGCGCGGATCAGGCGCCTTCAACGGCCGAAAAACCCTCGAACTTCGGCGGACCGAGATACATCGCCCTGTTCTCGCCGGCGTTCTTGTGGGCCGCGCGAAAATTCTCCGACTTGGTCCAGGCTGAAAACGAATCCTTGTCCTTCCAGACCGAGTTCGAGACGAAGAGCGTGTAGCCCTCCTCCGGCACGCTGTCGCCGCGCAGCAGATGGAAGGAAACGAAGCCGGGCATTTCGGAAAGGCTGGAATCGCGCCCCTTCCACACCGCTTCGAAAGCCTCCTCGTGGCCGATGGCGATACGAAAACGGTTCATGGCAACAAACATCTTGGTCTCCTAGGTCCTTTCGCCGATACGGCGAAACGATCTGAATCTTTAAACGGACGCAACCCCGCACGGAAAACCGCTTCGCACTTTTCCTGGAATTGCTTCCTAGCTTACGCATTTCCGGACGGAAAACCGCTTCGCACTTTTCCTGGAATTGCTAGGCACTTTCCTTCTTGAGGGCGGCATCGCTTGTGGCCCGTGGAAAGGCGAGGATAGTTCCTTCCTTCGGCTCCGCAAGCCCGAACGGGTCGCGCACCGGCGGGCGCGCCTGCCAGGTGGGGAACTCGGCGACGTTGGTATTCTCTTCCACCATCCGCGCCCGTCGCGTCAGGATCTCGTAGAGCTCGGGCACCAGGCCGTCGCCCTGCTGGGCCGCCAGCTTGTGCAAGCCGATCATCATGGCGAGGTCGGGACGTTCTTCGTTCATTGCAAATTCTCGTCTTGTCTTTCAGAGGATTAGCGCTCGTTGCGGCTGGTGGTCAGGTCCTGGAGCGCGCGTTCCAGGCTCGACTTCGAGCCGTTGCGCAGCGGCACGAAGGCCTTGCCCCACTTCTTGCAGCCGGTCTTCACGCGAAGACATGCGTCATGGCTGATGCAGTCGATCGGGCAGAAGACGCAATCGACAGACGGCAGCACGCGGTCGATACGCGAAACGGCCTCACGCAGGCCACCGTCGTGGTGCAACAACTCGGCGCCGAAGGAGCTGGCGATTTCGCGCAAGTGCGCCACCTGGCAATCACGGCCACCGACATACAGGAAGCTGCGCCCTTCGAGCGTCGCCTTGCCGGCCTCCTGGCGGGCCTCGACCGGTTCCGAACCCGAGCGACCCTTGCCGTTCTTCGCCGCATTCTGGTGACGCTTGCCGCGCATGCAATCTTCTCCGTCTGGTCGCGCAACAAGGGCCTTCGTCAGGCAGCCGGTCGCATCGGGATATCCTCTCGACACACACCCTTCGGCTGCGTGACGAGGGCAACCTATTAAACTTGATAAACAGAGTAAAGTATAAACAGGAGTTTTCTAATCATATTTTTTCTTGCAGCTTCTGCGCGAATCCCACCAGCAAGGGGAGAAGGTCAGCGGACGGTCGCAACCATCGGCACGATGAAGGATTCGGAGCTTGGCGCTCCGGCCGGAAACGCCGGGAATGGCGCAGCGCGGCGAACCGCATCGATGGCGGCCTCGTCGATCGCCGGCGAGCCGGAACTGCCCGCGAGGCTGACACGCGTCAGGTTTCCATTCGACGTCAAGGTGAAACGAACGGTCGCCGTGCCGGATACGCCGTCGCGTCTTGCAGCCGACGGAACCTTGAACCGGCGTGTGATCCGCTTGCGGATCTTGCCGCCATAGTTCTCCATGTTGGCGTTGCCGACCTCGGACGCGCGGCTGTTGCCATTCGCAGCGGACGAACTGCCATTCTCCTGGCCGTCCTGCTTGCCCTTGACCTGATTTTGCGCCTGCTCGCCCTGATCGCCCGCCTTCTTGCGGGTGACCTTCTTCTTTTTCACCGGCTCCTTCTTCGGCTCCGGCTTTTCGACCTTTTCCTTCTTCGGCTCCTCGGGCTTTTCTTCCGGCACGACAGTCTCGACCGGCGCGACGCTCGCCGTCACCACAGCCTCGGCGACTTGCAGGGTAGGCATTTCCTCGGCCGGCAGGATCACGTCTGCCTCCGTCGCCGTCAGGTCGTGGGGTTGCTCTGCAGCGATCTCCTGCGTGGGGGCAACATCCTCGACCGGCTGGATCTCGGCGGGCTGAACCTCCTCGGGCAGATCTTCCGTGGGCTCGACGATTTCGGACACTTCACCCGACTGAAGCGTTTCCTCGAATGCATCGCCGAGAAGCGCCACTTCGACGCTTTCGCCACCCTGGATCAGATCCAGTTGCGTCTCGGGCGGGCTGCTACCAAACAGCGTCGCGAGCACGACGCCGTGGGTTGCAAGCGATAAGACGGCGGCCCCGCTCCAGATGACGATACGCTTCATTTCAGCCTTACCTTCGTCGCACCAGGGCGACGCAAACCTCATGCTCGGATTGCCGGACGCGCTAAGCCCCAGTCCCGCTCACCCCTTGAGTTCGACCGCCGACTTAGAGCCGGTCTTGATCCCGCTCATGCAGGCGCCCGGCTGAACCCCGTCGCCGACACAGGCCGGCGCGTCGTTGATCAGCAGGCTCTTCACCGCATCGCAGTTGGTGCCGGGCAGATCGAACTGGCGAACCTTGGTCTTGCCGGCGGGAAGGTCGCGGAAATCGAGCACGGCCATGCGTTCGACCAGCCCCTTCTGGTCGAAAATGACGAACTCGAAGGAAACCTTGCTCAACGACTGCGCGAATTCGTTGCCGGCAACGAAGGTGAGCTTGCAGCCCTTCTGGGACGGCGCCACCTCGTTGAGCTCGATGGTCAGCCCCCCAGCCGCTGCGGTCTCCTGCGCCTTGGCAGCGGTTGCGGCAACGAGAGCCGCAAGAGCAACGGAAACAATCGGAAGGCTGGGAAACTTCATGACGACACCACTCCAAAGGATCGAGCACACCACCGAACGCCGGCCGCACGCCCTTGTCCACAACCCGGCAGCAACTAACTTGAGTTTATAAGTCCGGTATTGCGTCCATAAATAAATATGAGTAATGAAGTCAAGATAGTAATCGAATTGCACGGCGGGAAATGCGGGGAAATCAGCGCGGCCTGCCCACTCGAAACGGCCGAAACACAGTGACCAACGACAACAATCTCGCACGCCCCTCGGAGCCTCCGGTGCTGACCGGACGGGCGCAACGGATCATCGAAAGTCGCGAGCTCTTCGGCACCGAAAACGAGATTCTCATTTCCCACGACGGCGCGATCTACCGCATGAAGATCACCCGCCAAGGCAAGCTGATCCTGAACAAATAGGCAGATGAAAATGACCGAGAGCCTTCGCCCCACTCCCGTTGAAATCCGCGCCTACCGCGCTGAAAACCCGAAGTTGCGCGAGCGTGATATCGCAGCCCAGCTCGGCGTTTCCGAAGCCGCGCTGGTCGCTGCCGAATGTGGGCTGACCGCCGTTCGTATCGATGCCGACGCCAACCGCTTCCTGTCGCGCGTCGAAGAGCTCGGTGAAGTCATGGCGCTGACCCGCAACGAAAGCGCCGTCCACGAAAAGATCGGCGTCTACGAGAAGATCACCACCGGCGAGATGGCGAGCATCATACTTGGCGAACAGATCGACCTTCGTGTTTTCCCGAGCGCCTGGGCACACGCCTTCGCCGTGACGAAGACGGACGACAAGGGCGAAGTCCGCAAGAGCCTGCAGTTCTTCGACAAGTGGGGCAACGCCGTGCACAAGGTACATCTGCGCGCCGCATCGAACGACGCAGCCTACGAAAAGCTCGTCGCGGATTTCCGCCTCGACGATCAGACGCAAGAGTTTGTCGCCGACACCAGCGTTCAGCCGACCGACGACAAGCCGGAAACCGTCGTGGACGTCGTCGAGCTGCGTGAGCGCTGGACGAAGATGACGGACACCCATCAGTTCCACGGCATGTTGCGCAAGCTGAAGATCGGCCGCCGCCAGGCGCTGAGCAACATCGGCGACGATTTCGCCTGGCAGCTCGACCCGCAGAGCGTCGAAGCAATGATGCGGGCAAGCGCCGAAGTCGAACTGCCGATCATGTGCTTCGTCGGCAACCGCGGCATGATCCAGATCCATTCCGGCCCGATCGCCAAGATCGCGACGATGGGCCCCTGGCTCAACGTCATGGATCCAACCTTCCACCTGCATCTGCGCACCGACCACATTGCCGAGCTCTGGGCCGTGCGCAAGCCGACAGCCGACGGCCATGTCACCTCGATCGAGGCGCTCGACGCCAAGGGCGAAATGATCATCCAGTTCTTCGGCAAGCGCAAAGAGGGCCTGGCGGAACGTCCCGAATGGCGCTCGATCGCCGAAGGCCTGCCGCGCCTCGATACGACGGTTGCCGCCTGAGCGAGAGAATAGGATACGCAAGATGATCAACGGTCTCGACTTCCGTCGCCTTCGCCGCTCGGGGCTGGCGCTCGGCGCCTTCGCCCTTTCGGCGACCTTCCTGCTGCCGGCAGTGGCACCCGATGCCCCCGCCTTCATCCGGACGGCCATGGCCGAGGACACGCAGAAGGCCGACGTCTCGCGCGTCGTTTCGGTCGGCGGCGCCGTCACCGAGATCATCTATGCGCTCGGCGAAGAAGGCCGTCTCGTCGGGCGTGATTCCACCAGCACCTATCCGGAAGCAGCAAAGACGCTTCCGGATGTCGGTTATATGCGCCAGCTCGCGCCCGAAGGCATCATTGCGGTCAATCCGAGCGCCATCGTCGCAGTCGAAGGCAGCGGCCCGCCGGAGGCGCTGGCGGTGCTGAAGGAGGCCAACATCGCCTTCACCAGCGTGCCCGAGACCTTCGACAAGGCCGGCATTCCCACCAAGATCCGCGCCGTTGGCGCTTTTCTCGGCGTCGAGGACAAGGCCGAAACGCTCGCCAAGAGCGTCGAAGCCGACCTCGATGCAGCCG
The DNA here is from genome assembly GCF_001427045.1 of Ensifer sp. Root558. NCBI lineage: Bacteria > Pseudomonadati > Pseudomonadota > Alphaproteobacteria > Hyphomicrobiales > Rhizobiaceae > Ensifer > Ensifer sp. Root558. The sequence goes on from NZ_LMGC01000003.1 coordinate 59,667, forward strand.
TGGCGGAGGGTGCCGCGCGCGCCGACGGTGAGCGCAAGCGCGTGCTGTTCATCCTGAGCACCCAGGGCGGCAAGGTCATGGCCTCCGGTCAGGGTACCGCCGCCAACGGCATCATCGAACTCGCCGGCGCGGTGAACGCCGTCGGCACCTTCCCCGGTTACAAGGCACTCACCGACGAAGCGATCGTCGAAGCCAAGCCCGACGTCATCCTGATGATGGATCGCGGTGGCGAACACGCCGCCAAGGCGGAAGAACTCTTCGCCATGCCGGCATTGAGCCTGACCCCTGCTGCCCAGAACAAGGCGCTGGTGCGCATGGACGGCCTGCACCTGCTCGGCTTCGGCCCGCGCACAGCAAGCGCCGTTCGCGAACTGAATGCCGCCATCTACGGGAAGAAGGCCAATGCCTCGCAGTGAGGCATTGGGCCGCGGCATGCGCCTGACCGGATTGGCCGCCGACATCCGCAACGAATGGCGTGCCGGCAACCGCTCGCGGCTGGCCCGGCTTCTCGTCGTCGCCCTCGTGGTAATCGCCATCGCCACCTTCGTCGGCTCGATCATGACCGGCGCGGCCGACGCGTCGCTCGCCAATGTCTGGCGCTGGCTGATCGGCGAGGCCGACCAGGCCCTGAGCATTCGCGACCGCATCATCATTCTCGATATCCGGCTCCCTCGCGCCGTGCTCGGCATGCTCGTTGGCGCGTCGCTTGCGGTTTCCGGCGTGGTCATGCAGGGGCTCTTCCGCAATCCCCTGGCCGATCCCGGCCTCGTCGGCGTTTCCTCGGGCGCGAGTCTTGGCGCCGTGCTGCTGATCGTGCTTGGAACCGCCACCTTCGGGCCACTATTTGCCCTGTTCGGTTTCTATGCGCTGCCGGTCGCTGCCTTCTTCGGCGGCCTCGTCACGACGCTTTTGCTCTACCGCATTGCCACGCGCGGCGGGCGGACCTCGATCGCCACCCTGCTTCTGGCCGGCATCGCGCTTGGCGCGCTGACCGGCGCCGTCACGGGCGTGCTCGTCTTCATGGCCGACGACAAGCAATTGCGCGACCTCACCTTCTGGGGCCTCGGCTCACTTGCCGGCGCCAACTGGACGAAGATCCTGGCCGCGGCGCCGATCATTCTGCTTTCGCTCGCCGTCACCCCTTTTCTCGCCCGCGGCCTCAATGCGATCACGCTCGGCGAGGCGGCAGCCTTCCACATGGGCATTCCCGTCCAGCGGCTGAAGAACGTCGCGATCGTCAGCGTTGCTGCGGCGACCGGCGCGTCGGTTGCCGTCAGCGGCGGCATCGGCTTCGTCGGCATCGTCGTGCCGCATCTGCTGCGCCTTGTCATCGGCCCCGATCACCGCTACCTGCTGCCGGCCTCGGCTCTGCTCGGCGGCACGCTGTTGATCCTTGCCGACATGATCGCCCGCACCATCGTTTCCCCGGCGGAACTGCCGATCGGCATCGTCACCGCTTTTATCGGCGCACCGTTCTTCCTCTGGATCCTGCTGCGCGGCCGTTCGAACATGGGATTGTGAGCGAAGCCATGATCAACGTTTCCAATCTCTCCGTCCGCCTCGGCGGGCGACCGGTCATCCACGGCGTTTCGCTCGAGGCCCGACCCGGCGCGCTGACGGCGATCGTCGGCCCGAACGGCTGCGGCAAGACCACGACGCTGAAGGCCATTTCCGGAGAGCTTGCACCAGCAGGCGGGACGATCCGCATCAACGGCCGCGACCTGCGCGGCCTGAAGCCCTGGGAACTCGCGTCGATGCGCGGCGTGCTGCCGCAATCGACCGTCATCTCCTTCCCGTTCACGGTGCGAGAAGTGGTTCGGCTCGGGCTTGCCGCCGGCGCAAACGCCGACGCCGCCCTGCACGACCGGATCGCGGCGGAAGCGCTCGAAGCGGTCGATCTCGGCGGCTTTGCCGGGCGTTTCTATCAGGAGCTGTCCGGCGGCGAGCAGCAGCGCGTGCAGCTTGCCCGCGTGCTTTGCCAGATCTCAGAACCCGTTACCGATGGCCAACCGCGTTACCTTCTGCTCGACGAGCCCGTCTCCAGCCTCGATATCCGCCACCAGCTGGGCATCATGCAGCTCGCGCGCAACTTTTGCGAACGCGGCGGCGGTGTCGTCGCCGTCATGCACGACCTCAATCTGACCGCCATGTTCGCCGACCACATGGTGATGATGAAGGCCGGCAAGGTCCGCGCCAGCGGCGCGCCGGCCGAGGTACTGACGGACGAGACGATGGAAGCGGTCTTCGGCTGCCGCATGCGGGTGGGCGTGGCTCCGCCGGCGCCCGTGCCCTTCGTGCTGCCGCAAACCGCATCGCTCTGACGCCAGCGCACGTCCTCATTCTTCCGAGAGCCAACACCAAGATTTATCGAAACAATTTCCGCACTTGCGCGTTGTTCTCCCGAAGCGCCGGCGTGGGCCTGCAGTTGTGCCCGCCGGTTTGATCAGGAAGCGCCGACCGTTCGCGGCCGGCGCATGTGTGAAAGGGAGTATTCGTCATGGCGTCAGGCCTCTTCTCCGGTTCGAGCTCGCGTTCGACAAAAAGCAACGGCAAGCTCGCCGACATCTCCATCGAGGAACAACTGGGCGAATTGCGCAATGATGTGGCGACGCTTGTCGCCCTCTTGGCCGATCGCGGATCGACGGCTTCGCAGCAGGCGCGCAGCAAGGCACAGGATGCCCGCGAACAGGCTGAAGCGGGCCTCAGCGAACTGTTGGCAAGCGGTGAAGATCTGCTGGCCGAGCTTCGTGATCGCTACGCCGGCACGGAAAAGCAGGTTCGGCACGCCGTGCGCGAACATCCCGTCGCAACCCTCGGCGCCGCCGCCCTGATCGGTCTGGCCATAGCCGCGCTTCTTCGTCGCTGAAGAAGATGCAAGCCGTTGAGGCGGATGGGTTGCACCCATCCGCTGAGATCGAGGGGAAGATGATCGAGGGCAATTCATGGGACCATTGACGGCAGCCCTGACCGCGCTCATGAGCGCCGATATCGGCGCGGCCACTGCGCGCGTGAAACGCAACGCGATCTTGTGGGGCATTATAGGATTGCTGCTTGCCACGGCCTATGTCTTCGGCCTCGCAGCCGCGTTCCTGTATCTCAGCGCACTTTACAGTCCGGTCGCAGCCTCCGCCGCGATCGCGATCGCGTTTTTCGTGACCGCGCTGGTGCTGTTCGGCATCATGGCGATGCTGCAAGGACGCGACCGCCGCCTGGCCGAGGAGCGTCGCCGCCGCAGACAGATGCAAACAAACCTGACACTGCTTGCCGCGGCGGGCATCCTGCGCAAACAGCCGCTGCTTGCGGTCGCCACCGCTCTAGCGATCGGGGCACTCGTGGGAACTGGCAAACGGCGCGAGCGGCGACGGACGACTGACGATTAAGCACGGGCTTCCCAACCCGGTGCGGGCCTTTCCCTCCGAACGTTGGTGTCTGGCAGGAGAGCCTTGCGCGCTTGCGCCTTTCGGCCGTCCCGATTGCGATCAACGCCTTAAAGCGGCAGGCGAATGAGCGCAGTGACGCCTGCCGGCAGATATTCCACCTTGACCGAGCTGCCCAAGACCTTGTCGAGGCTCCGCTCGATCAGGATCGAGCCGAAGCCGCGCCGTTTTGGCTCGCGCACCGGCGGCCCGCCGACTTCGGTCCAGGTGAGATGCAGAACGTTGTCGCCATCCTCGATCATGTTGCGCGCCGTCAGAACCACCTTCCCCTTCGGCACCGACAGCGACCCATATTTGACGGCGTTGGTGGCAAGCTCGTGCAGAACCAGACCGAGGCCGACCGCCTGGTCAGGCCCGAGCGATATCTCGTCCTTGTGGATCTCGATCTGCTCGGCATAGCAGTTGACATGCGGCAGCAACTGCTTGGCGATGAGGTCGGCGAGCCGGATGGTGCCCCATTCGTGATCGGAAAGCAGGCCGTGCGCTTCGGAGATCGCCTGCAATCTCCCGGCAAAGGCGGTCATGAATTCCGCCGGATCGCTGGTCTGGCGCAAGGTCTGACGGGCCAGTGACTGCAGCATCGCGAGCGTGTTCTTGACCCGGTGGTTGAGCTCCTTCAGCAACAGCCGCGTGCGCTGTACCGACGCCTGCTGGTCGGTGACATCGATCGTGACGCCGATGAACGTCAACGGATTGCCCTTGCTGTCGCGATCATGCACGCGGCCGCGCCCGAGCAGCCAGCGGCCGGTGTCGCCGACGCGGAACATGCCGTCGTACTCGTCGTCGGCCTTCATCGCCTGGCGTAACTTGGAAAAAGTCGCGCCGCGATCGTCGATATGGATCGCTCCGAAGATCTCGCGGGCGCCGACGAAGCTGTCGGCCGGCAGTCCGAACATGCGTTTCATCGCGCTGTTACCGGCAATGACCCCGGAGCGGATATCCCACAACCAACTGCCGATGTTCGCTGCTTCGAGCGCCATTGCGTGGCGCTGCTCCTCGCGTGACAGCGCCGCCTCTTTCAGCGCGCGCCGGCGCGCTTCGTCCTTGATCTTGAAGAGGGAAGCGGCCAGCCCGGCGAGCCGGCTCAGCTGGTCCATCAGCGCCTGTGGCACGTCGGCGCGCGGCTTGTCGTCGAGAACGCAGACCGTGCCGACGGCCTGCCCGTCGAGCATGATCGGCGCGCCGGCATAAAATCGCAGGAACGGCGGCCCTACGACCCGCGAACGTCGCATGAACCGCGGATCAGTCGACGCGTCGAGCACGACGAGACTGGCGTCGGCTTCGGCCGCCACTTGCACGCAGAAGGACTCCTCCGACGACGCCCGGCTCTCCGTGGTTCCGACGGCCGCTTTGAACCATTGCCATTCGCGGTCGATCAAGGTCACCAGCGCAATCGGCGCGTCGAACAGGCCGGCCGCAATTTCAACGATGCCGTCGAAGTCCCGATCCGGCACCGCCATGTCGGGCACGGTCGCGTGCAAGACGCTCAGACGTTCAGGCGCGTCGAGCAGCGTCATGACGGGCGGGTCTGTCCTTTCAGTCCTCATGCGCATTCGGTCTCAATTCCCAATCTGAGCGGCTTGGGGAGCCCTTGCAGGCTGCACCCGCATCTCGCTCGGTTCTGGGCATATCGACCCAAAATCGTCATGATTTGCGCTCTGCCTCCACCACCCGCCTGCCCCCTCGGGCACAGGCGTCAGTGAAAGCAGGACACCGCCGCTTTTGCAACGGTGTCCGGCTCGAAACTTTCCTCAGGAAACAAAGGCGCGCGACGTGATCGGGGCCGACGTCTCGTCGGGGCCGTAGTCGTTTTCGCCCTTCACCTGAAGAATGTCCTGCAAGCGCTGGCGCGCGCGGTTGACACGGCTCTTGATCGTTCCGAGCGCGCAGCCGCAGATCGTGGCCGCTTCCTCGTAGGAAAAGCCGGAAGCGCCCACGAGGATGATCGCTTCACGCTGGTCGGGCGGCAACATCTCCAGCGCCTTGCGGAAATCCTGCAGGTCCAGCGAGCCGTATTGTTCAGGATGATGGGCGAGAGACTCGGTGAAATGTCCGTCGCTGTCCTGAACTTCGCGTCCGCGCTTGCGCATCTGGCTGTAGAGTTCGTTGCGCAGGATGGTGAAGAGCCAGGCCTTCATGTTGGTGCCCATCTCGAAGTGGTCCTGCTTCGCCCAGGCCTTCATGATCGTGTCCTGAACCAGGTCGTCGGCACGGTCGTGACGTCCGATCAGCGACATGGCGAAGGCACGCAGACTCGGCAACGCGGCCAGCATCTCACGCTTGAAATCATTCTTTTCGGATGACATTCCGGTACTTACTCCCTGCCCTGCAGCGCCGATTGCTGCTCGGCCGCGTCGAGTTTTTCCAGAAGATCGAGAAAACGCGCGGGTATCGCCTCTTCCTGCACGGACTGATAGAGCGCCTTCAGCTTCGCTGCAATTTGCGCATTTGGATCTTCTGTCCATAAGGTCGTGCCGGTGGTCCGCCCTGCCCCTGTTTTATGTTTCATTTTCAAACTGTCGCCTTCAAGTGTCGAAATCGCCAAAACTGTCCATAGCCGCCATAACGCTGTTGAAAATTGAAATGTTCCCTCGCGGAACCTTTTTTTACGCGGAGCGTTCTCGCAACGTCACCGTAAAACGATTTTCGAGGGAGTTCCTCTATGACTTTGTCCACGCGGATCGCACCGCTCCTGCCGTATCTGCGCCGCTACTCACGCGCGCTAACCGGCTCGCAGACATCAGGCGACGCCTATGTTGCCGCCGTTCTCGAAGCGCTGATCGCCGACACGTCGATTTTCCCCGAAGCAAGCAATGATCGCGTTGGCCTGTTCCGCCTGTTCACCTCGCTCTTCGGCTCGTCGTCCGTGCTCGTGCCTGAACCAGTTTCTCCGTTTGCCTGGGAGCAGCGCGCGTCGATCAATCTCGCAACCGTCTCGCCGCTTGCCCGCCAGGCATTCCTTCTGGTCTCGGTCGAAGGCTTCCGGCCGGAGGAAGCGGCCGAAGTTCTCGATGTCAGCATCGACAAGGTCGGTGGCCTGCTCGATCGCGCCTCGCAGGAAATCTCGCGCCAGGTCGCGACCGATATCATGATCATCGAGGACGAACCGCTGATCGCCATCGATATCGAGCAGATGGTCGAGAGCCTTGGCCATCGCGTCACCGGGATCGCCCGCACGCGCGACGAAGCGATCGCGCTCTACAAGAAGACACGGCCGAGCATGGTGCTTGCCGATATCCAGCTTGCCGATGGCAGCTCCGGCATCGACGCGGTCAACGACATCCTGAAGACGAGCGCCATTCCGGTGATCTTCATCACCGCCTTCCCGGAGCGGCTCCTGACCGGCGAACGGCCGGAACCGACCTTCCTGGTCACCAAGCCGTTCAACCCGGACATGGTCAAGGCGCTGATCAGCCAGGCTTTGTTCTTCAACGAATCCACCAAGGCGGCGGCCTGAGCGCGACTGCATGTTCCCCTCGACTGTAAGCGGTCGAGGGGGCATGCGCCGATCCAGATCTTGCAGCGGCCCGCGTCTTACGGCGCGTAGGCCGCTGCAGGTCGTTTCGGGAGTTGTTTGGCAAGATTGCCGGAACGTCCCGACGAGAACTCTCTGAGCTGACATCAGCAATTTCGTCACTGGACCTGCGCATTCACCGGCGGCTTCTGCCAATCTGCGCGTACCACCACACTTGGCCAGGTTTCTCGCAAAGGAAGCCCCCTGAAAACACAACAGCCAGTGCCGAGGGAAGGCACTGGCTGGTATGTGCAACTCACTCGGGGAGTGTGAGTTGTAGGCCGGCGGTCTGCCTCCGGCGCCGCGTTGGGGGCTATGCGCGCCACCGTCCGGTCAACAACAGAATGCGCGACACGGAAAAAGGTTCCATGACCCCGCAACAACCTTTTCGGCAGCAGCCGTCACGCCATCTTGTCGAGCTCGTCACGGTGGCGATAGAGCGCCAGGAAGCGGCGATAGTCGCGATCATAGGCGTCGCGAACCGCGGTGTTCGGCAGGCGCTCGTGCCCACCTGACGCCATTTCGGCGCCGGCCGCGGCGAGATCCGCGTGCATGCCGCCGGCAACCGCTGCCGCCATTGCCGTTCCGAGCAGGACGGCATCCGGCGCTTCCGGCGCCACAACCCGGCAGCCGGTAACGTCACAATAGAGTTCCATGAGCAGCGCATTGCGCACGTGGCCACCGGTGACGTGCAGTGTGTCGAGTTGGTAGCCGACCTCGCGCATCATCTCCAGGATATGGCGGATGCCGAGCGCGATCGCGACGCAGGTGCGCCAGTAGAGCCGGCAGAGCGCGTCGAAGGAGGAATCAAGCGGCAGGCCGCTGATGACGCCGAGGCCATGCGGATCGGCGAGCGGCGAGCGGTTGCCGTGGAAATCCGGCAAGACATGCAGGCGATCGGCAAAGGCCGCGCCCTGCTCGGCGCGCAGTTCCTGCACCCGGGCGATGATCCGGCCATGGGTTTCAGCGGTCGGTTCGAGACCGCCGCCATGGAGCCGCACGATATGGTCGAGCAGCGCGCCGGTCGCCGATTGCCCGCCCTCGATCAACCAGGCGCCGGGCAGCACCGCCTCGTAATAGGGGCCCCACATGCCGAAACCCGGCTTCATGTCCTTGGAAAAGGCGACGATGCAGCTCGACGTGCCGGCAATCAGGGCCAGCTGTTTTTCGAGCTTCTCCGGCTTGCCGATGAAGCCGCCGACGACGCCGAGCGCGCCGGCATAGGCATCGATCATGCCGGGGGCTACCTGGCAGGCCTCGTCGAGGCCAAGCTCGGCGGCGGCCGCAGCGCTCAGACGGCCGACGGAGCTTCCGATCGGCAGGGTCTCTTCCGGCAGCCCGCCGTGCTCAATGAGATCCTCGAGCCCGATCTTTGCGAGATAGTCCGGCTGCCAGCCGCGCTTCTCATGCGCCAGGTAATTCCACTTGGCCGTCAGCGTGCAGCGCGAACGCGCAGCACTGCCGGTCGCCCGCCAGGAAAGATAGTCGGCAAGATCGAAGAAGAAGCCGGCCTTCTGCCATTGCTGCGGCAGATTGCGCTTCAGCCACATGAGCTTCGGCATTTCCATTTCCGGCGACATCACGCGGCCGGAGAAGTCGAGCACCGGATGGCCGGTCGCCGTGCAAAAATCCGCCTCGGCGAGCGCCCGGTGATCGAGCCAGACGATCGTGTCCCAGCGCGCCTCACCCTTGCGATTGACCGAAAGCGGCTTGCCCTCGCGGTCGCGCACCACCAGCGAGCAGGTGGCATCGAAGCCGATCGCTCCAATATCCTCCGCAGCGATCCCGGCCTTTTCCTTCGCCGCTTTGACGGCGCCGCAGACGGCGCGCCAGATATCTTCGGAATCGTGCTCGGCGTGGTTTTCTTCCGGCCGGTTCATGGCGATCGGCAGGTCGGCACGCGCAAGCAACCTGCCCTTGCCGTCAAAAATACCGGCGCGCGCACTGCCGGTACCGACATCGACCGCAACGACGAATTCACGCATCAAAGAAAGTCCCCGCCCCCAAGATCACGATGATTTAGGATCTGCCCGACCCAATCACAACCGCGATCGATTGTCATGAAGGAGAGCGGACGTGCGGGCGGAAAACCGCACACATGTTCCTCGTCCCGCTCCCGTTTCGTCCCTGCTGCTATCGGCCGACAAACTGTAGCAATTCGCCCATGTCGTCAAACAGCGCGTCGGGACTGAGAGCGGCAAGACTCTGCCGGTGCTTGTCGGTGCGCGCGTGGCTGCCGCCGGCAAAGGCAAAGACCCGCATGCCCGCCGCCTTCGCCGCTTCGATGCCGGCCGGACTGTCCTCGACGACGACGCAGTCGTGGGGAACGAAGCCCATCTGGCGGCTCGCGTGGAGAAAGAGATCCGGTGCCGGCTTGCCGTGTTTCACCATGGTGGCGGAGAAGATGTTGGGCTCGAAGAGGTCGATGAGCCCCGTGACGGTCAGCGACAGGCGGATGCGCTCGGGCTGGCTGGAAGAGGCGACGCAACAGGCGCCCTTCAGGCCTTCAACGGCGCCCCGGATGCCGGCGATCGGCTGGAGTTCGGTGCGGAAACGGTCGTAAAGCCGGAGGCGCATGCCTTCGAGAAACGCATCGTCGGTGGCAAGCCCGTATTCGTCGTGCAGGATCGCCGACATGCTCTTGAGGCTGCGTCCGAGAAAGCGTTCGGTCGCCTCCTCGGTGGTCATCGAGACGCCGGCGGCCGAGAGCACGTCCACCAGCACCTCCAGCGAGATCGGCTCGCTGTCGACGAGTACCCCGTCGCAGTCGAAGATCACCAGCCCGGACGCCGCATCCGCCATCGCATTTTATCCCTCAAGCTTGCCGTCCAGATAAAGCTGGAGCGTAGCGCGCGTACCCTTTTCCCAGAGGGTTTTCAATGCATCGGCGAAACGACGTCGGAAGAGATCGGAGCGAGCAACGTCGCCGAAGATGTCGCCGAGCGCCAGGAAGGCCATGGGGTCGTCCTTGGCGGCAAGCGCTGCCTTGTTCAGCCGGTCGGCGCTCTGGTCGTTGAAGGCGATCGTCTTGCCGCTGTCCGACGTGCCGGCAAAGTATCGGCACCAGAGCGCTGAAACGAGCGACAGCCCGACGACATCCTCGCCGCGCGCCAGCCGATCGGCCGTCGAAGGCAGGATGAACTTCGGCTGCCGGTTGGAGCCGTCCTGGGCCAGCCGCGGGATCGTGTCGCCGATCTTCGGATTGGAAAAGCGCGTCTCGATCAGCTTGTAATAGTCGCAGAGATCGGTGTTCGGCACCGGCGGAATGACCGGGATGATCTCGTCATGCTCCAGCTTGGCAAGGAAGGCGCGGATCAGCGGCTCCTCCATCGCCTCGTGGACAAAATGAATGTCGAGCAAGGCGGCGGGATAGGCGATCGCCGCATGGCCGCCATTGAGAATGCGGATCTTCATGTGCTCATAGGGCGCCACGTCAGGCACGAACTGGACGCCGACCTTCTCCAGGGCCGGGCGACCGAGTGGGAAGTGATCTTCGAGCACCCACTGCTTGAATTCCTCGCAGAACACCGGCCAGGCATCCTCGATGCCGTAGTCGTCGGCGACGATGCCGATCTCGCGCGCACCGGTTGCCGGCGTGATCCGGTCGACCATGCCGTTCGGGAAGGCGACATTGGCGTCGATCCAGTCGGCAAAGGCGGGATCATGGAGACGGGCCAGCCCCGAAACCGCCGCATGGGTAACCTCGCCGTTGCCCGGGATGTTGTCGCAGGACATCACGGTGAACGGCGGCACGTTTTTGCCGCGGCGCGCCTTCAGCCCGGCAACGATCAGCCCGAACACCGTCTTCGGAGCCGCCGGGTTCTGCGCATCGGCAACGATATCGGGGTGGGTCGGATTGAACACACCCGAGGCCGGATCGATGAAATAGCCGCCTTCAGTGATGGTCAGCGAGACTATGCGGATCGAGGGATCAGCGAGCCTGGCAACGATCCCGGCGACGTCGCCCGGTTCCAGATAGTCGATCATTGCGCCGGTGACATGGGCGCCTGTGCGGTTGTTGTCCTGCTCGACGACGGTCGTCAGGAAATCCTGCGCCGCGAGCTTGGCCCGCATCGTTGCGTCGGAGGGAAGGACGCCGGCACCGATGATCGCCCAGTCCCTGTCGTGACCGGCGTTGAAAAGATCATCGAGATAGACGGCCTGGTGCGCCCGGTGGAAGTTGCCGACGCCGAAATGCACGATGCCCGCCGTCAGTTGCGACCGATCGTAGGCAGGCACGCCGGCTTTGGCCTTGATCGTGTCGAGGGCGGCAATTGAGAGTTTGGTCGTCATGATCCCGTATCCTTTCGAGGCTTCACCGACTGGCGCCGGTTCAGCTCATCCAATTGCCGCCATCGACGTTGTAGGTCTGCGAGACGACGTAGTCGCTCTCGGCTGACGCGAGGAAGATCGCCATGCCCGTCAGGTCCTCTGCCGTTCCCATCCGGCCGAAGGGCACCTCGGCGCCAACGAGCTTCTTCTTTTCGCCGCGCGGGCGGTTCTCGTATTTGGCAAACAGCGCATCGACGCCGTCCCAGTGTTCGCCATCGACCACGCCGGGCGCGATCGCGTTGACGTTGATGCCGTGCTTGATGAGGCCGAGGCCGGCCGACTGGGTGAGACTGATGACCGCCGCCTTGGTGGCGCAATAGACGGCGACCAGCGCCTCGCCGCGCCTGCCTGCCTGGCTTGCCATGTTGATGATCTTGCCGCCCCTGCCCTGATCGATCATCTGCCTGGCTGCGGCCTGCATCGTGAACAGCGTGCCCGATACGTTGATCGCAAACAGCCGGTCGTAGCTCTGACGGCTGATCTCGACGATCGGCGCAAGGTCGAAGAGCGCGGCATTGTTGACGAGAATGTCGAGCCCACCCGCCTGCCGGACGACGGCGGCGATCGCCTCGTCGATCGACGCCTGTTGGGTCACGTCCATCTCCACCGCATAGGCGCCGGCGCCGATCTCGGACGCTGTCTCACGCGCCCGCTCGATGTTGATGTCGGCGATCGCGACCGTGGCGCCCTCGCGGATATAGGCCTCCGCGAAGGCACGACCGATCCCTCGCGCAGATCCGGTGATCAGCGCGCTCTTCCCGTCGAGCCTCTTCATCGAACCGCCAGCCCCTTTTCGTCGAACCTGTGGACGCGCTGCGGATCGGGCGTCAGGAAGACCCGGTCACCATGGGTCACGGCGAAATCGCCGCTGACCCGCGCCGTCACCGTGCCGACATTGTCGACATTGACGTGCAGGAAGGTGTCGGAGCCGAGATGCTCGGCGACACCGACCGTGCCCTGCCAGGTTCCGCTTTCCTTCGAAAGCGCCAGATGTTCAGGCCGAATGCCCATCGTGTGCGCCTGATAGGCGGAAGCCGCCGCACCGCTGACGATGTTCATGCGCGGCGAGCCGATGAAGCCGGCGACGAACAGGTTGTCCGGCTTGTGGTAGAGGTCGAGGGGCGAGCCGACCTGCTCGATGCGACCACGATTGAGCACCACGATCTTGTCGGCCATGGTCATCGCCTCCACCTGGTCGTGGGTGACGTAGATCATCGTCGTCTTCAGGTCCTGGTGCAGTTGGCTGATTTCAAGCCGCATGTTGACGCGCAGCGCCGCGTCGAGGTTCGACAGCGGCTCGTCGAACAGGAACGCCTTCGGCTGGCGCACGATCGCTCGGCCGATCGCGACGCGCTGGCGCTGGCCGCCCGAAAGCTGGCGCGGCTTGCGGTCGAGATAGTCGGTGAGGTTCAACACGCGGGCTGCATCCGACACCTTCTTGTCGATGACGGCCTTGTCCTCGCCCGCCATTTTCAGGGGAAAGGCGATGTTGGAACGCACGCTCATATGCGGATAGAGCGCATAGGACTGGAACACCATCGACAGGCCGCGCTGTGCCGGTGGCAGTTCGGTGGCGTTCTTGCCGTCGATGACGATGTCGCCGTCACTGACGTCTTCGAGGCCGGCAATCAGCCGGAGCAGCGTCGACTTCCCGCAACCGGACGGTCCGACGAAGACGACGAACTCGCCATTGTTGATGTCGAGGTCGATCGAGGGGATGACGGCATGGGCGCCGAAGACCTTCGAAACCTTGCTGAGTGTAATGCTTCCCATTGTCGTATCCCTTATTTGACCGCGCCGAAGGTGAGGCCGCGTACGAGCTGCTTCTGCGAGAACCAGCCGAGTATGAGGATGGGGGCGATCGCCATGGTCGAGGCGGCCGAGAGCTTGGCGTAGAACAGGCCTTCAGGGCTCGAATAGGAGGCGATGAACGCCGTCAGCGGTGCTGCCTTGGCGGCACTGAGGTTCAGCGTCCAGAACGCCTCGTTCCAGGCGAGGATGATGTTCAAGAGCAGCGTCGAGGCGATGCCCGGGATCGCCATCGGCGTCAGCACATAGATGATCTCCTTGGAGAGCGATGCACCGTCCATGCGCGCGGCCTCCAGGATCTCGCCGGGGATTTCCTTGAAGTAGGTGTAAAGCATCCAGATGATGATCGGCAGGTTGATCAGCGTCAGCACGATCACGAGGCCGGTGCGGGTGTCGAGCAGGCCGGTGTTGCGGAACAACAGATACATCGGCACCAGCACACCGACCGACGGCATCATCTTGGTGGAGAGCATCCACATGAGCACGTCCTTGGTGCGCTTGGTCGGCGAGAACGCCATCGCCCAGGCGGACGGGATGGCGATGATCAGGCCGATCAGCGTCGAGCCGAAGGAGACGACGACCGAGTTCATGAAGTGCAGGAAGTAGTTCGAGCGGCTTTGCACCTCATGATAGTTTTCCGTCGTCCAGTCGAAAAAGAACAGCGACGGCGGTGATGCGATCGCCTCGGCCTCGGTCTTGAAGCTCGTCAGGAACGTCCAGAGGATCGGGAAGAAGATGAGGATGCCGATCGTCCAGGCGACGACGGTCACGACGATCTTTCTTTGGGTGGAGACGTTGCGTGCCATGGTTCTCAAGCCTCCAGCGTCTTGCCGATCATGCGCATCAGGAAGAATGCGACGATGTTGGCGAGGATGACCGCGATGATGCCGCCGGCCGAAGCACCGCCCACGTCGAACTGCAGCAGGGCCTGCGCATAGACGAGGAAGGTCAGGTTGGTGCTCTGCGTGCCCGGGCCGCCATTGGTGGTGACCAGAATTTCGGCAAAGACCGAGAGCAGGAAGATCGTCTGAATGAGGATGACGACGGTGATCGCGCGAGAAAGATGCGGCAACACCAGGTAGATGAAGCGGCTCCAGGCGCCGGCGCCGTCCATCTGCGCGGCTTCCTTCTGCTCCTCGTCGAGCGACTGCAGCGCCGTCAGAAGGATCAGTGTCGCGAACGGCAGCCACTGCCAGGCGACGATCAGGATCACCGACATCAGGGGTGCGTTGGCGAGAAAGTCGAAAGGCTGCAGCCCGAAGAGCTTGGCGATCCAGGCAAAGAGCCCATTGACCGGGTTCATGAACATGTTCTTCCAGACGAGTGCCGCGACCGTCGGCATGATCAGGAACGGCGCGATGACCAGAATGCGCACGATCCCCTGCCCGAACATCGGCTGGTCCAGCAGAAGCGCCAGCGCGATGCCGCCGATGACAGTGATGAACAACACGCCGAGCACGATCGCCAGCGTGTTGAAGAGCGCCTGGAAGAAAGCGGGATCGGTCAGGAAGTAGCTGTAGTTGGAAAAGCCCGCGAACTCCTCCATCCCCGGCATCAGAAGATTGTAGCGCAGGAACGAGAAGTAGATCGTCATGGCCAGCGGAACGATCATCCAGGCCAGAAGCAGAAGCACCGAAGGCGCAATCATCAGACGCGCGGCGGAGCGGGTGTGCAAGGTCGCCATGGCGTCCCCCCAAATGACGGAATTCAACGCTGTTTCGAGATCGGGTCGGGCGGCGCGTTTTTCCGCGCGAGCCCTGCGGCTACCTTCGGGATTTACCGGGGCGCCAGCCATTTGCGGCCAGCACCCCGGGCCCTTGGGAGCCTTACTTGATGTAACCGGCCTTGGTCATTTCGCGTTCGGTCAGCTTCTGGGCGCTGGCAAGCGCGTCGTCGACGCTCATCTGGCCGGCAAGAGCCGCCGAGAACTGCTGGCCGACCGCCGTGCCGAGACCCTGGAATTCCGGGATCGCCACGAACTGCACGCCGACATAGGGAACCGGCTTGACCGCCGGGTTCTTCGGGTCGGCCGCGTTGATCGAGTCGAGCGTCATCTTCGCGAAGGGTGCTGCCTTCTGGTACTCGGGGTTGGCGTAGAGCGAGGTGCGCGTGCCCGGAGGAACGTTCGCCCAGCCTTCCTTGTCTGCGACGAGCTTCAGATAGTCCTTGCCGGTTGCCCAGGAGATGAACTTCTCGGCCGAGGCGACCTTCTGCGAGCCCGCGGGGATCGCAAGGTTCCAGGCCCAGAGCCAGTTGCCGCGTTTGCCAAGGCCGGTGTCCGGCGCCAGCGCGAAGCCGACCTTGTCGGCAACGGTCGATTCCTTCGGGTTGGTGACGAAGGAAGCGGCCACCGTCGCATCGATCCACATGCCGCACTTGCCGGTCTGGAACAGCGACAGGTTCTCGTTGAAGCCGTTCGAGGATGCGCCGGGCGGTCCGGCGTCGTTCATCAGCTTGACGTAGAAGTCGAGCGCGTTCTTCCATTCGGGCTGGTCGAACTGCGGCTTCCAGTTCTCGTCGAACCAGCGGGCGCCAAAGGCGTTCGCGGTCGCCGTCAGGAAGGCCATGTTCTCGCCCCAGCCGGCCTTGCCGCGCAGGCAGATGCCGTAGACTTCGGCGTTCTTGTCGGTGATCTTGCGCGCCGCGTCGGCAATGAACTCCCAGGTCGGCGCGTCGGGCATGGTGAGCCCCGCCTTCTCGAACAGATCCTTGCGATACATCACCATCGAGCTTTCGCCGTAGAAGGGCGCCGCATAGAGCTTGCCGTCGATGGTGAGGCCGGAGCGGATCGCCGGCAAGAGGTCGTCGACATCGTAGTCGGCGCCGAGATTGTCGAGCGGCAGCAGCCAGCCCTGCTTCGCCCAGATCGGCACTTCATAGGTGCCGATCGTCATGATGTCGTACTGGCCGCCCTTGGTGGCGATATCGGTCGTCACGCGCTGGCGCAGCACGTTTTCCTCAAGCGTTACCCACTCGAGCTGAATGTCCGGATTCTTGGACGTGAAATCTTCCGTCAGCTTCTGCATCCGGATCATGTCGCCGTTGTTCACGGTCGCGATCGTCAGGGTTTCTGCTTGGGCCAGACCCGACAGTGCGACTGCCGAGCACGTGCCCAGCAGGAAAGTTCTCAAGTTCATCGACTTCCTCCCAGAAGAAATTGAGCATTTGCCTCGCTCATGGGCAATTACTCACTTCTCATGACGAATTGTCAATGCGCATTCGTTGCTGCGGCGCACACAGAAACATTAGAAGATTGTTTTGATTGCCGATTTTTTCGTTTCGCAAATGCGAAAGGCCGGCGCTGGGACCGGCCTTTTCAATCGTTTCGCATAACGATCATGCGTTGAGCAGATAGATCGCCGTCGCCTCATCGGTGATAAGGCCGTTGATAATGCCGCCCTTTACGGCCGCCCGCAGCGCCTCATATTTGCGCTGCCCCTTGGCAAGTCCGATGACAGACGCCCGGTCGCGCGGCGGCAAGGGAACGGAGGCGACGCGCTCGTTGAAGCTGCCCGAGAGCAACGCGCCATCATGATCGAACATCCAGCCACAGATCTCGCCCGCGGCACCCGCCTTGGTCAGACCGGCCATCTCGTCCTGGGCGAGGAACCCGTCCTGGCAGAGCGGCGCGTCCGGGCCGAGCTCGCCGACGCCGACGAAGGCGACATTGGCTTCGGCGCCTAGCTTCAGAGCCACCTGCACCAGGCTCTGGCTGTGCAGCACCTCCCGCTCCTCGGCCGAAGCGGCGAGCACCGGCAGCGGCATCGGAAAATGCCGGGCCTTGACCGCATCGGCCATGCTGAAGATGACGTTGTAATAGGCGGCCGAACCGTCGAGGCCGATATTGCCCGTGAGCGACACGATGCGGTGCTGCGGACATTCCATCGGCGGCAACTGATCGACCGCCGCTTTCAGCGTGCGCCCGGTACCGATCGCCAGCACCTGCGGCTCGGACGATTTCAGCCAGCGCTCGATCTCGGCCGCCCCGGCTTCCGCGATGCCAACGGTCGTCGAGGTCGAGCCGGGATCGCTCGGCACCACCTCCACATGTTTCAGTCCGTATTTGTCGCGAAGACCTGCGGCCGCCTCGAGGCAGGCGGCAATCGGATGGTCGAGCCGAACCTTGATCAGCCGCTCGGACATGGCGAGCGAAACCAACCGCTGCGCCGACTGGCGCGAGATTCCCATGACGGTGGCGATCTCATCCTGGGTGCGGCCAGCGACATAGTATAACCAGCCCGCCCGGGCAGCATCGTCAAGCCTGTTGTTCGCCTCGCCCCTGCGTGCCATCGCTGTTCTCCATCCCCCCCGATCACGATACTTTTGGATCCTGTCGATCCAAAAGTATCGTGATCGATCCTCATAAGCAGAGCGGGGTGCGGGCGGAAAACCGCGCACACTTTTCCTCACCCCGCTCTGATCTGCTGCCACTATTGCCCCGCCCTGTCAAACATCGGCCAAGAACAAGGGCTTGGCAGGTCTGCCGCAAGGCCCGGGATCACAAGGCTTTTCGCCCGTTTCGACCTTAAATTTTTACCGTTTGATAAAAAAATAAAGCGTGTTACCGTTCCATCATCCTGAGAAAACATTGGGAGCCAAAAATGGGAACGACACAATCTGGGATCCTCGGCGGCCGCCTGCCGCTCGGGGAGTACGAGAGCAATTTCTCCGACCTGCATCCACCGCTCGACAAGCACGAGGCCCTCGTCGCTTCCGACCGCTGTTATTTCTGTCATGACGCGCCGTGCATGACGGCCTGTCCCACCTCCATCGATATCCCGCTGTTCATTCGGCAGATATCGACCGGCAACCCGATCGGATCGGCCAAGACGATCTTCGATCAGAACATCCTGGGCGGCATGTGCGCCCGCGTCTGTCCCACCGAAACGCTGTGCGAACAGGCTTGCGTTCGCAACACCGCCGAGGAGCGCCCGGTCGAGATCGGCCGCCTGCAGCGCTATGCAACCGACGTGGCGATGAAAGAGAACAAGCAGTTCTACACCCGTGCTGAAACCTCCGGCCGCAAGATCGCCGTCGTCGGCGCCGGCCCGGCCGGCCTTGCTGCTGCCCATCGGTTGGCCGTCAAGGGCCACGACGTCGTGATCTACGATGCCCGGCCGAAGTCCGGCGGCCTCAATGAGTACGGCATTGCCGCCTACAAGTCGGTCGACGACTTCGCGCAGAAGGAAGTCGACTACGTGCTGGCGATCGGCGGCATCGAAGTGCGCCAGGGCCAGGCGATCGGCCGCGATTTCACCCTCGCCGACCTCTCGGAACAGTATGACGCCGTCTTCCTCGGCCTCGGCCTTGCGGGCGTGAACGCGCTGCGTCTCGAAGGCGAAAGTGCCGAAGGCGTTGACGATGCCGTCGACTTCATCGCCGCCCTTCGCCAGTCGAAGACCAAGGCCGATATCCCGGTCGGCCGTCGCGTCGTCGTCCTCGGTGGCGGCATGACCGCAATCGATGCGGCGGTGCAGGCAAAGCTGCTCGGCGCGGAAGAAGTGACTATCTGTTATCGCCGCGGCAAGGAGCACATGAACGCCTCCGAGTTCGAGCAGGACCTGGCGGCCTCCAAGGGAGTCACCATCCGCCACTGGCTGCAGCCGAAGCGCATTGCCGAAAAGGATGGCAAGGTCGCCGGCATCGAGCTGGAATACACCACGCTCGAAGACGGAAAGCTGACGGCGACCGGCGAAACCGGTATCATTGCTGCCGACCAGATCTTCAAGGCGATCGGCCAGAGCTTCCTCGGAGCAGGCCTCGGCGCGCTGCAACTCGAAGGCGGCCGCATTGTTGCCGACGCCGAAGGGCGCACGTCGCTGCCCAACGTCTGGGCCGGCGGCGACTGCGTGCTCGGCGGTGAAGACCTCACGGTCTCGGCCGTCGCCATGGGCCGCGACGCGGCTGAATCGATCAATCGGGCCTTCGCCGCGGCAGCGCCGCGCGCGAGCGCAGTTGCCTAAGGGATCGGGAGGAGAAACCAATGGCTGATCTTCGCAATAATTTTGTCGGCATCAAATCCCCGAACCCGTTCTGGCTGGCATCCGCCCCACCAACGGACAAAGCTTACAACGTCGAGCGCGCCTTCAAGGCGGGCTGGGGCGGCGTCGTCTGGAAGACGCTCGGCGAGGAAGGCCCGCCGGTCGTCAACGTCAACGGCCCGCGCTACGGCGCGATCTGGGGCGCCGACCGCCGGCTGCTCGGGCTGAACAACATCGAGCTCATCACCGACCGCGACCTCTATGTGAACCTGCGCGAAATGAAGCAGGTGAAGATGAACTGGCCGGATCGCGCCCTGATCGCCTCGATCATGGTGCCCTGCGAGGAAGAGGCGTGGAAGGCGATCCTGCCGCTGGTCGAGGAAACCGGCGCCGACGGCATCGAACTCAACTTCGGCTGTCCGCACGGCATGTCTGAACGTGGCATGGGTGCTGCGGTCGGCCAGGTGCCGGAATACATCGAGATGGTCGTGCGCTGGTGCAAGCAGTACACGCGCATGCCTGTCATCACCAAATTGACGCCCAATATCACCGACATCCGCAAGCCCGCCCGCGCCGCCAAGGCCGGCGGCACCGACGCGGTGTCGTTGATCAACACGATCAATTCGATCGTCTCGGTCGACCTCGACAACTTCGCCCCCAACCCGACGGTCGGCGGCAAGGGCACCCACGGCGGCTATTGCGGCCCGGCGGTGAAGCCGATCGCGCTCAATATGGTCGCCGAGATCGCTCGCGACCCGGAAACCTACGGCCTGCCGATCTCCGGCATCGGCGGCATCACCACCTGGCGCGACGCGGCCGAGTTCCTGGCACTTGGCGCCGGCAACGTCCAGGTCTGCACCGCAGCCATGACCTATGGCTTCAAGATCGTCCAGGAAATGATCTCGGGCCTCTCCGACTGGATGGACGCCAAGGGTCACCGCAACCTCGATGATATCACCGGACGCGCGGTCCCGAACGTTACCGACTGGCAGTATCTGAACCTCAACTACATCGCCAAGGCGAAGATCGACCAGGATGCCTGCATCAAGTGCGGTCGCTGCCACATCGCCTGCGAGGATACCTCGCACCAGGCGATCACGCAGTTCGTCAACGGCGTACGTCACTTCGAGGTAATGGAAGACGAGTGCGTTGGCTGCAATCTCTGCGTCAACGTCTGTCCCGTCGAAAACTGCATCACCATGGAAGAGCTGCCGGCCGGCACGCTCGACCAGCGCACCGGCAAGCCGGTCGATCCGAACTACGCCAACTGGACGACCCATCCGAACAACCCGATGGCCCGCCAGGCCGCTGAGTAGCGGATCTCGTCACTTCATCGAAACGCCGCCGGACCACAAATCCGGCGGCGTTTTCTCATGTGCCCTCAGAACTCGACGACGACCTTGCCGAACGGGCCGCGGTCGAGATGCGCCAAAGCCTCGCGGAACTGTTCGAACGAATAGCGCGCATCGATGACTGGCTTGATCGCGGTCCGGTCGATCGCCACGACGAAATCCTGCAGCGCCCGGCGGTGAGCGACGCCAATGCCCTGGATGACCGGCGATTTCAGCAGGACCGGCGTGACCGGCGCCGAGATCTCCGCGCCCTCGAACACCCCGATCACCGATATCCGCCCTTGCACGGCAACCGCCTGCAGCGACTTGCCAAGATTGGCACCGCCCGCCATCTCCAGAATATGATCGGCGCCGTGATCGCCGGTAATCTCGAGAACCCGCTCCGCCCAATCCTCTCTTACGCGGTTGATGCCATGGTCGGCGCCCAGAGCAAGCGCGCGCTCGAGCTTTTCCTGGCTGGCCGACGTGACGATGACCTCGGCGCCATGCGCCTTGGCGATCTGCAACCCGAACAGCGATACGCCGCCGGTGCCCTGCACGACCACGCGGTCGCCAGCCTTGGGATGCCCCTTCTCGACCAGGGCGAACCAGGCCGTCACCCCGGCACAGGGCAAGGTGCTCGCCTCGCCATCGTCCAGGCTCTCGGGTGCTGCTACGAACCAGTCCTCGGGGAAAGCGACATATTGCGACGCGACACCCGGGTTCAGGCCGCCAAGGGCAAACGACGTTGGGTGACGAGCCGTTCCCGGCTTTTGACCGTCGATCCAGGTCGGATCGAAAACGGAGATGACCCGATCGCCGGGCTGGAAGCGCGTCACGCCGCGGCCGACCGCTTCCACCACCCCTGCCATGTCGGAGCCCGGCACGAAGGGGAAGGAAAGCGGCATGCCCATGCCGTTTTCCAAGACCAGCTTGTCGCGAAAATTGAGCGACACGGCCGTCGTGCGAACCAGCACCTCACCTGGGCCCGGCTCCGGAACACGGCGCTCGGTAATTTTGAGGTTTTCGGCTCCAAGCGCGTCGATCGTCCATTCCTTCATCAGTCTTGCCATAGTCCGTTCCTTTCACTGCATTGATCTGATGGAGGAAGCATAGCGTTGAATTTATCTCTCCAGTTGCGATAAGAATTCGCCATATTGGTTCTCAAAAGGAGACAATCTTGGAGCGGTTGGGAGGCATTTCGATCTTCGTCGAGGCGGTCGAAGCTGGCGGATTTTCAGCGGCGGCCGAACGGCTGAACCTCTCGCGCTCCGCTGTCGGCAAGACGATTGCCAAGCTCGAACAAAGACTTGGCGTCCGGCTCTTCCATCGCACGACCCGCACGCAGAGCCTGACGGCCGAAGGCCAGCTCTATTATGAAAGTTGTCTCAGAGCCGTTGGTGAGATTCGTGCCGGCGAGGCACTGCTGGAATCGGGCAAGCAGGAGATCAGAGGTCGGCTGCGCATGTCCCTGCCCGTGGTTTTCGGACGGCAATGCGTCATGCCGCTCTTGTCGGAACTGCTGGGTCAGCACCCGCTCCTGGAACTCGACGTCAATTTCAGCGACCGCAGGGTCGATCTTGTCGAGGATGGCTTCGATCTCGCCATTCGCACAGGTCCACTGCCCGATGAACCCGATGTGATGGCGCGCAAGGTTGCCGACCAGCCCATGACGGTCTGCGCCTCCCCCGCCTACCTGCAGCGGCACGGCACGCCGCGCAGCATCGATGACCTTCTTCACCATCAGGCGATCCTCTATCGGCGCAGCAGCGATGCGCTTTCCTGGTCCTTCCCGGTCAAGGGAGCGGTACCCCGGCAGGTGACGCCGCCGGCACGGCTGAAACTGGACGACCTGACCTCGATCGCCGATGCGGCGGCAGACGGCTTCGGCCTTGCATGGCTGCCGTGCTGGCTGGTGCGCAGCCACATCGACTCAGGACGGCTCGTCCGCATTCTTACCGATGTGCCCGCCCTCTCCTTCGCAGCCCATGTCGTGTGGCCGCGCACGCAATACATGCCGCCGAAATTGCGGCTGATGATCGACACGCTGGCCGATCGACTGGCCCCCATGATGCAATGATCCGCGGAGCATTCCTGCTTCCGAAGGCGGCGGCGTGCGGATAATGGCCGGCTTTGGCGGCCGCTTCGCCCGGCTCTGCGGATCCCGCCCGCACCCGAGCGCGTTCCTGCGGCCGGATTCGGATGAATAGCGTGCTGCGCCGATAACGAACAGGACACGAAAACGAAACAGATTGTGTAAAAATGGTAAGTTGTCGGCTCGTACGATCTGGATGATAAGGGAGAACTCATACGGGGTGCCCCGCGGGCTCGATCAGGGCCGTAGCGCTGTCTCCGACGGTTTTGACCCTGCAGCCGGACGAAGCTCCGGCAGAGCCGGACTTGCTGCTTGACGATCATTTCGGCCAACCGACGCAAGCGAATGCACCTCGTCTCCGGGGCCATACTCGGTACGTTCGTTCTGGCGCATTTCTTCAACCACTCGCTCGGCCTGATCTCCGTCGAAGCGATGGAAACCGCCCGCAAAGGCTTCAATCTCATCTGGCACAGCCTGCCCGGCACGGTGCTGCTCTACGGCGCCCTGCTGCTGCATTTCGCCATGGCGCTCGAAAGCATCTATCGTCGGCAGACGCTCAGAATGCCGGCGCGCGAGGCGCTGAAGATCGTCTTCGGCCTCAGCCTGCCTTTCCTTTTGATCGGCCACGTGACGGCCGCACGCGTCGAGCCACTTCTCACCGGGGTCGACGCGGATTATCCGGACATGCTCCGCATGCTCTGGTCGAATTCCGTCAATGCCACGAGACAATCGCTCGCCCTGCTGCTCGTCTGGGGCCACGGCTGCCTCGGGGCTTGGTTCTGGATGCGCGGCCGAGCCTGGTTCCCGCGCTACGAAATCCTGCTCTACACAGTCGCGATCCTCGTGCCGATCTTCGCGCTGCTCGGCTTCGTCAGCGGCGCCCGCTCGATCGAGGACGGTTACGCCGAACATGGCGGCTACGGCGACCGTTCCTATTCGAAGCCTCCGTTCGACCTCACGCTTCTCGAGGATATTCGGCTCGGCCTCTATTTCGGCTTCGGCGGCCTGATCGCCGGCACGTTCCTGCTGCGGGCCATGCCAAAGGGCGGGCGCATTCGCGTGCGCTATCCCGACGGTCGGGTGGCCACCGTCAATCTCGGCTTCAGCGTGCTCGAGGCGAGTAGGGCCGCGGGCATCGCCCACGTCTCGGTCTGCGGCGGCCGTGGCCGATGCTCGACCTGCCGGGTACGCATCATCCAGGGGCTTGAAGACCAGCCGCCACCCGAGGATGCAGAGCTCGCGACACTCACCCGGATCGGCGCACCCGACAATGTCCGCCTCGCCTGCCAGTTTCGCCCTGTCCACAACGTCACCGTCGTGCCGATCCTCGACAGCGACAGCCTCGGCATCAAGAAGCAGATCGGCCGCGAGGGCGGCGAAGGTCGCGAACGGCGCATCGCCGTGCTCTTCTGCGACCTGCGCGGCTTCACCAGCATTGCCGAACACAAGCTGCCTTTCGACACCGTGTTCCTGCTCAACCGTTACTTCGAGATGGTGGGCGAAGCGGTCGAGGATTCCGGTGGCGTCATCGACAAGTTCATCGGCGACGGCGCATTGGCGATCTTCGGGCTGAAGAGCACCTACACGGAGGCCTGCCGGCAGTCGCTTGCCGCCGCCGTGCGCATATCCAAGGGCCTCGAGACGCTGAACCAGACCTTCCGCGGCGAACTCGACGAGCCGCTGCGCATCGCCATGGGCCTGCACGCCGGCCCAGCGATCATCGGGGAGATCGGCTACGGCCAAGCGACGTCGCTGACCGCGGTCGGCGATACGATCAACACGGCGAGCCGTCTGGAAGGCCTCGCCAAGGAACACGACGTACAATTGGCCGTCTCGGCCGAGCTCGTCAACCGCGCGGGCCTGGTGATCGAAGGGCATGAGCGGCTGGACATCGGCCTGCGCGGCCGGCAGGCGACGCTCGAAACCTGGATCGTCGGGGATGCAGCCGGTATCTCCGAAGCCTTGCAACCGGCACCGTCGAACGAGTAGTGCAACCCCTTGAAAGCGTGAAACAGTTTTCACGCCCGAAGTTGCATACCTTCAAGGCTTTGGATCTTTTCACGGTTTCAATGAAGCGCTGAAATGATCTAGTAGTGGAGATCCTTCCCGCCCTCGCCGCCGATCCAATCCGGAAGCCCGCATGAAACAGGACGTCTCCCCGAAAACCGCGCACCAGGTTCATGCGAAGGGCGCCGAGAAGCTGAAGGCGCACCTGGCGATGATGACCTTCGCCGTCCTGATCGCAGGCTCCTTTTCCTTCGGCGGCCTTGCCACCCAACATATGGGCGCCGGGCCGCTGACGCTCTGGCGCTATCTGTTGACCGTCGTGGTCCTTGGCCTGCTCACCTTCGGCTATGCGCGCGTTCCCTTTCGCTTTCCCAAGCAAGCGTGGCGTTTCGTGATCCTCGGCGGGTTGATCGCCGTCTACATGCTGACGATGTTCAAGGCGCTGGAGTTCACCAGCCCTGTTTCAACAGGCGCGGTCTTCACGCTGATGCCGCTCTTGAGCGCCGGCTTCGCGTTTGTGTTGCTCGGTCAGCATACACGCCCTGGCGTGCTCGCCGGGCTCATCATCGCTGCCCTTGGCGCCGTCTGGGTGATCTTTCGCGCCGACGTCGGCGCGATCCTTGCCTTCGACGTCGGCCAGGGCGAATTGATCTTCTTCGTCGGCGTCGTCTGCCACGCGGTCTATGTGCCGCTGATCCGCAAGTTCGGCCGAGAGGAAAGTCCATTCGCCTTCGGCTTCTGGGTGGCTGTCTTCACCGTGCCCTGGCTGCTGGTACCGGGCGCGGCCGGTCTCGTCACGGCCGATTTCGCCAGCCTGCCACCGGTCGTCTGGCTCGCCGTCCTCTATCTGGCCGTTGTGACCACGGCGATCACCTTCCTGCTCCTGCAATACGCCTCGATGCGGCTACCCGCATCGAAAGTGCTTGGCTACGGCTATCTGACGCCGAGCTTCATCATCCTGCTCGAAGGTCTGCTCGGTCATGGCTGGACCAGCCTGCCGGTGCTTGCCGGCGCGCTGACCACGGCCTGCGGCCTGCTGTTGATGGCGCTGCTGCCAGATTGAAAGGCGGCTCAAGCCGCCGGCTGCTCGCTCACCTGCAGCCCGTCGACGAAGAGCCGTTCGAGGAAGCGTGCCGCATCCTCGAAGCGCCCATCGCCAGCATTGCCCTGGCCGAGCACGGCGCGCACCTGCACGTCGAAGTCGGCGTAGTGCTGGGTGGTGGACCAGATCGCGAAGATCAGGTGATAGGGATCGCATTTGGCGATCTTGCCGGCTTTGGCCCAGGCCCGGATTACCTCGGCCTTCTCGTCGACCAGCGACTTCAAGGGCCCCTTGAGCTCGTCCTCGATATGCGGCGCGCCCTGCAGCACCTCGTTGGCGAAGAGCCGGCTTTCGCGCGGATAGTCACGGGCCATTTCGAGCTTGCGCCGAATATAGCTGCGGATTTCGGCGACCGGATTCCCCTCGGCGTTGAACTCCCGCAAGGGGTCGAGCCAGGTGTCGAGCACCCGGTCGATCAGCGCCCGGTGCATCGCTTCCTTGGTGCGGAAATAATAGAGCAAATTGGGCTTCGACATTCCCGCCACTTCGGCAATCTGGTCGACGGTCGAGCCGCGGAAACCGTTGGCGGAAAAGACTTCGAGCGCGGCCTCGAGAATGCGCTCTTCCTTCTCCCCTTGTATGCGGGTCCGCCTCTGGGTCCTGGCCGCTCTCGGTAATACCATCTTTCCCCCTGGCCATGCCTGCGCAGCTCGTCGCGCAGGAACCGGCTGCCCAATTTCCGGCCTCGCCATCTTATTGGGCAACAACTTCGTTTTTTTGTTTTTCCGGCTTGAGTGCCGCAACGGAAGTTGTAATGTTTACCAACCGGTCAAATTATCAGCCAGTTCACCGCCAAAGGCAACGGCTGATCGAAGGGCACCAGAAAAAACCAAGCCTGGATTTGACCACGGGAACATGAGGGCGCGCCGATCCAGGCAAAGCCCTGAAGAGATGAGGAGACCGCCGTGGCTGCACCTGGCGAGAACATGCGCGTCAATGCCGACCGCCTGTGGGATTCACTTATGGAAATGGCCAAGATCGGCCCTGGTGTCGCGGGCGGCAACAACCGCCAGACGCTGACCGACGAGGACGCCGAAGGGCGCCGGCTGTTCCAGTCCTGGTGCGAAAAGGCCGGCCTCACCATGGGCGTCGACACCATGGGCAATATGTTCTTCACAAGGCCCGGCACCGACCCGGATGCGCTGCCCGTCTATATCGGCTCGCATCTCGATACCCAGCCGACCGGCGGCAAGTATGACGGCGTCCTCGGCGTGCTCTCGGGCCTTGAGGTCGTTCGCTCGATGAACGATCTCGGCATCAAGACCAAGCATCCCGTCGTCGTCACCAACTGGACCAACGAGGAAGGCGCGCGCTTCGCGCCGGCCATGCTCGCATCGGGCGTCTTTGCCGGCGTGCACAGTCAGGATTTCGCCTATGGCCGCAAGGATCCGGAAGGAAAGACCTTCGGCGACGAACTGAAACGCATCGGCTGGGTCGGCGACGAGGAAGTCGGCGCCCGCAAGATGCACGCCTATTTCGAGTACCATATCGAGCAGGGCCCGATCCTCGAAGCAGAGGGCAAGGACATCGGCGTCGTCACCCACTGTCAGGGCCTGTGGTGGCTGGAGTTCACGCTCACCGGCCGCGAAGCCCATACGGGCTCGACGCCAATGAACATGCGCGTCAACGCCGGCCTTGCCATGGCCCGCATCCTGGAAATGGTCCAGGGCGTCGCGATGGAAAACCAGCCGGGCGCCGTCGGCGGCGTCGGCCAAGTGTTCTTCTCACCCAATTCCCGCAATGTGCTGCCGGGCAAAGTGGTCTTCACCGTCGACATCCGCTCGCCGGACAGGGCCAAGCTCGACCGCATGCGGGCAAAGATCGAGGCCGAGGCACCGAAGATCACTGACGCGCTTGGCGTCGGCTGTTCCATCGAGGCGATCGGCCATTTCGAGCCGGTCACCTTCGATCCAAAGCTCGTCAGCGCCGTGCGTAACGCCGCCGAGCATCTCGGCTACAGCCACATGAACCTCATCTCGGGCGCCGGGCATGATGCCTGCTGGGCCGCCAAGGTGGCGCCGACGACGATGATCATGTGCCCCTGCGTCGGTGGCCTCAGCCACAACGAGGCGGAGGACATCTCCAGGGAGTGGGCCAGCGCCGGCGCCGACGTCCTCTTCCACGCCGTCGTCGAAACGGCCGAAATCGTCGAATGAGTTTGCGGGCGGGACGAAAGTTCCGCCCTTTTTCGTGGCGGTTGCCTGGCCGCCGGAAGAGCAATCGCGAGGATCAAGAACCATGAGCACTGTCATCAAGGGTGGAACCATCGTCACCGCCGACCTGACCTACAAGGCGGACGTCAAGATCGAGGGCGGAAAGATCGTCGAGATCGGCCCGAACCTTTCCGGAACCGAGACGCTGGACGCGAACGGCTGCTACATCATGCCCGGCGGCATCGATCCGCACACCCATCTCGAAATGCCCTTTATGGGCACCTATTCCTCGGACGATTTCGAAAGCGGAACGCGGGCAGCACTCGCCGGCGGCACGACCATGGTGGTCGACTTTGCGCTGCCCTCGCCCAACCAGTCGCTGCTCGAAGCGCTGACCATGTGGGACAACAAATCCACCCGTGCGAACTGCGACTATTCCTTCCACATGGCAATCACCTGGTGGAGCGAGCAGGTCTTCAACGAGATGGAGACCATCGTCAAAGACAAGGGCATCAACACCTTCAAGCACTTCATGGCCTATAAGGGCGCACTGATGGTGGATGACGACGAAATGTTCTCGTCCTTCCAGCGCTGCGCCGCCCTCGGCGCGCTACCACTGGTGCATGCCGAAAACGGCGACGTGGTCGCCCAGCTCCAGGCAAAGCTGCTGTCAGAAGGCAACAACGGGCCGGAGGCGCACGCCTATTCGCGTCCGGCCGAAGTCGAGGGCGAAGCGACCAACCGCGCGATCATGATCGCCGACATGGCCGGATGCCCCGTCTACATCGTGCACACCTCCTGTGAGCAGGCGCATGAAGCGATCCGCCGCGCCCGCTCCAAGGGCATGCGCGTGTTCGGCGAACCGCTGATCCAGCATCTGACGCTGGATGAAACCGAATACTTCAACAAGGACTGGGACCATGCAGCCCGCCGCGTAATGTCGCCCCCCTTCCGCAACAAGCTGCATCAGGACAGTCTCTGGGCAGGCCTTGCCTCGGGCTCGCTGCAGGTAGTGGCGACCGACCACTGCGCCTTTACATCCGAGCAGAAGCGCTTCGGCGTTGGCGATTTCACCAAGATCCCGAACGGCACCGGTGGCCTCGAAGACCGCATGCCGATGCTCTGGACCCATGGCGTCAACACCGGCCGCATCACCATGAACGAGTTCGTGGCCGTGACCTCGACCAACATTGCCAAGATCCTCAACATCTACCCGAAGAAGGGCGCAATCCTTGTTGGCGCCGATGCCGACCTCGTCGTCTGGGATCCGAAGCGCACCAAGACGATCTCCGCCAAGAGCCAGCAGTCGGCGATCGACTACAACGTCTTCGAAGGCAAGGAGGTAAAGGGCCTGCCGCGCTTTACCCTTACCCGCGGCGTCGTCGCGATCGAGGAGAGCACGGTCAAGACCCGCGAGGGCCACGGCGAATTTGTCCGCCGCGATCCTTTCCCAGCCGTGAGTTCGGCCCTTTCCACCTGGAAGGAAGTCACCGCCCCCCGCGCCGTCCAGCGCAGCGGCATCCCGGCCACGGGCGTTTGAATGAAGGAGAACACGAACAGGGTGTTGCCGATACCTGCACGTCAGCGCGAGGTTTGGTTTCCGCAGCTCCACGCGGCGGCAGCCCTCGTCGGCACATACACGGCATCTGCCCTGTTGGTGATCATTGAGCCGAAATCGATTGCCGGCATCCCTTTGCAGGTAATCATTCCCGCCGGCCTTCTTGTGCCCTTCTGCGCCTCATTGTTCGCATTGGTCATCTTCGCGCCGGCAAGCTTCGGAATTTACCGACTGATGGAGCGATTTCGGGTACGCAACCTTAGCCTTCACTGCTTCGCAGGCGTCCTCTGCGTGGCTTCGACAGGTGCTGCCGTCCTCCTCCTGGGGCAGGCGGCGTCGTTCTTCGGATACGTTCGCGCAGATGCAGAGGCAACAGGTCTCCTCGCCTCGATGAAAGGCTCCGGGGATCTCCTGCTCCTCGCAGTCGCTGCCATCAGCGGGGCCGCCGGAGGAGCAGCCTTCTACTTCGCGCGGAAAATAAGACTTGCCGAGATCTCCGTTGCGCAGACAGTCGGAGGACGATCATAGATGGTCCAGATCCTGTCGATCCGGTCGCTACGTTTGCCTCCTTCCGTCAGCTTAGCCGACGCTCCCCCACATCTCTGTCCCACCGGACATGTCCCGCCACCTTGGCGGGGCGTTTCGGCCTGGGAGCCGTCAGGCGGGCACGAGCTGATCGAGCTCGGGCAGCAGCACGAGGCTTTCGCGCTGGTTCGGATCCGTGCGCGCGATGACGGCCGAACAGGGCGCGTTCGAGCGGTTCTCCGGCAGATGCGGCATGCCGGCGGGGATGTAGACCATCTCACCGGCCCTAGCGACGATGTGCTCCTCAAGCCTCTCGCCAAACCAGGTCCAGGCCTCCCCGGAAAGCACGTAGATCGCCGTCTCGTGGCTCTCGTGCAGATGCGCCTTGGCGCGCGCACCGGGCGGGATCGTGACGATGTGCATGCAGAGCCCGGTTGCCCCGACGGTCTCCGCTGTAATGCCCTCGAAATAGTTGAGCCCCTGCTGGCCGGCCACGGCGCCTTCAGGACGAACCACGCGACAGCCCGGATTGGATGATCGAGACATGAGCGTTCTCCAGAATTCCCTGAAAAACCAGCAACAAACGGCTTCGCACCCAAATCCGCGATTGCATGTTGCCGGTCCGGATAGCAGTCTGACACAGACCAGCCAGAATGAGTATTCGCCGATGACGTCCAATACCGCATCCGTGGTTTCGGCCCGGGACCTCTGCCTGACTTTCGAAACCGCCGATGGCCCGGTGCATGCACTGACCGGCGTCAACCTGGATGTCGCCAAGGGTGACTTCGTTTCCTTCATCGGTCCGTCCGGCTGCGGCAAGACGACCTTCTTGCGCGTGATCGCCGATCTGGAAAAAGCGACCTCCGGCACGATCAGCGTCAACGGCATGACGCCTGAGCAAGCGCGCAACAAGCGCGCCTATGGCTACGTCTTCCAGGCCGCAGCGCTCTATCCCTGGCGCACCATCGAAAACAACATCGCTCTACCGCTGGAGATCATGGGCTATTCGAAGGAAGAGAAGAAGGCCCGCATCGAGCGCACGCTCGACCTCGTCAACCTCTCCGGCTTCGGCAAGAAATATCCCTGGCAGCTCTCCGGTGGTATGCAGCAGCGCGCCTCCATCGCCCGCGCACTGGCGTTTGATGCCGACCTGCTTCTGATGGACGAGCCCTTCGGCGCGCTCGACGAGATCGTTCGCGACCACCTCAACGAACAGCTCTTGAAGCTCTGGGCCCGCACCAACAAGACGATCTGCTTCGTCACCCATTCGATCCCTGAAGCTGTCTACCTCTCCACCAAGATCGTGGTGATGAGCCCCCGCCCCGGCCGCGTCACCGATGTGATCGAATCGCCGCTGCCGCGCGAACGGCCGCTCGGCATTCGCGAGACACCGGAGTTCCTCGAAATCGCCCATCGCGTCCGCGAAGGCCTGCGCGCGGGACACAGCTATGACGAATAGCATCGGCATCCGCCGGGCCGAACAGACCGACATGGCCGCCTGCGCCGGCATTCTCAACCGCTGGATCGACGCGACGGCCTGGATGCCGCGGGTGCACGAGCATGCCGATGTCGAACGCTATTATGCCGAGACCGTCTTTGCCGAACGCATCGTGCTCTTGGCAGAGGACGACGGCGAGATCGCCGGCTTCCTTTCCCTCTCTGACGACCACCACGTCGCCGCGCTTTACATCGATGAGCGGCATCGTGGCGCAGGCATTGGCGCCCGGCTGATCGACACCGCCAAGGCGATGTCATCGGATGAATTGAGCCTATGGACCTTCGAACACAATCGTGATGCCCAGCGCTTCTACGAGCACCAGGGCTTCGAGGCTGTGCGGCGGACCGACGGCGACAACGAGGAGCAACTGCCGGATATCCTCTATCGCTGGCGCGGCAGAAAGGTGCGGGCATGAACCTTGCCTTCGGCCTCTGGATGCTCTTGGCAACGACGATCTTCCTCGGTGGCGCGACCGCCTCGCGCGCCTATGTCTCCAACAACCACCTCGGCATGCTCTTGCTTGCACTCGGGCTCTACGTGATCGGCAACATCATCATGGTGAAGCTCATGCGCGAGGGCGGCCTCGGCCTGGCAATCTCGCTGTCGGCGATCGTGCAGCTCGTTATGGTCAATGTCATCGCCTTCACCGTGTTCGGCGAACGATTGAGCCTCACGCAGGCCGCCGGCGTGCTTCTCGGCATCGTCGCAATGGGCCTGATGTTGTTCCCCGCAAGCGGAAAGGCGTGACAATGCAGGAACCAAGTTTCTTCAGGGACAAGTTGGTGCCGGTCGGCACCGTCGTCCTGCTGCTGATCGCCATCTGGTATGTCGCGGTCGTCTTCCTCAACGCCCCCTTCGAGCGTGATACGGCAGCCCGCGCCGGCACCGAGATCAGCTTCTCTGAGATCGTGCGCAACACCATGGCGCAGGAACGTCCGGTACTGCCGGCACCGCACCAGGTGATCGCCGAGATCTGGGACACCACCTTCAACAAGGCAATCACCTCGAAGCGCAGCCTCGTCTACCACGCCTGGATCACGCTTTCGGCAACCCTTCTCGGCTTCGGCATCGGCGCCGCCCTCGGCATCCTCCTGGCAGTCGGCATCGTGCACAACCGCGCCATGGACCGCTCGCTGATGCCCTGGGTCATCGCCAGCCAGACGATCCCGATCCTCGCGATTGCGCCGATGATCATCGTCGTCTTGAACGCCATCGGCATTTCCGGACTTTTGCCGAAGGCACTGATCTCGACCTATCTCTCCTTCTTCCCGGTCGTCGTCGGCATGGTGAAGGGCCTGCGCAGCCCGGAAACGATCCAGCTCGACCTCATGCACACCTACAATGCCTCCCCGTCGCAGACTTTCTGGAAGCTGCGCTGGCCGTCGTCGATGCCCTACCTCTTCACCTCGCTGAAGGTTGCCGTCGCCATCTCGCTGGTCGGCGCCATCGTCGGCGAATTGCCGACCGGTGCGGTCGCAGGTCTTGGTGCCCGGCTGCTGGCCGGCTCCTACTATGGCCAGACGGTGCAGATCTGGGCCGCTCTCTTCATGGCGGCAGCCCTTGCGGCCGTTCTCGTCATGATCGTCGGCTTTGCCCACACCGCCGTCCTGAAGCGCATGGGAGCCAAGCCATGAACCTTCCCGTCCTTGCCGCCGCGATCATCTTCTGGCTCGCCGCCTGGGCCTTCAACGAATGGCTGGTGCGCCAGAACTTCCGGAGCGCGGCCGCAAACAGCGCCGCCCGCTTCGCCGTGCCGGTGATCTTCGGCATCACTATCCTGGTTCTCTGGGAAGGCATCGTCCGCGGCTTCCAGGTCCCCTCCGTGCTTTTGCCGGCACCCTCGATGATCTGGCAAAAGCTGATCAATTCGCTGCCGACGCTTGGGGCCGATTTCCGCCAGACCTTCCTGAAGGCAGTGTTGATCGGCTATGCGCTCGGCTGCGGCCTCGGCTTCGCCGTTGCGATCCTGATCGACCGTTCGCCCTTCCTGCAGAAAGGCCTTCTGCCACTCGGCAATTTCGTTTCGGCCCTTCCCGTCATCGGAGTAGCCCCGATCATGGTCATGTGGTTCGGCTTCGACTGGCAGTCGAAGGTCGCCGTCGTCGTCATCATGACCTTCTTCCCGATGCTGGTGAACACGGTTGCCGGCCTTGCCGCCGCCAGCCACATGGAACGCGACCTGATGCGCACCTACGCCGCCTCCTGGTGGCAGACGCTGGTCAAATTACGCCTGCCGGCCGCCTGGCCGTTCATCTTCACCGCGCTCAAGATCAATTCGACGCTGGCGCTGATCGGCGCCATCGTCGCCGAGTTCTTCGGGACCCCCATCGTCGGCATGGGGTTCCGGATTTCCACGGAAGTGGGACGCATGAATGTCGACATGGTCTGGGCCGAGATCGCCGTTGCGGCGGTCGCCGGTTCCGCCTTCTACGGCGTGGTCGCACTCATCGAGCGCGCCGTCACCTTCTGGCATCCCTCCATTCGCGGAGGGCGCGCCTGAGCCTGCTTGAAGAACTTAAATAAAACGAAGTAAAAACAAGAGGGAACTGACATGAACAAAAGACTTGCATCGCTTCTCGCCGCAGGCGTCTTTTCGCTCGCAGCGTTCCAGGCTGAAGCTGCCGAAAAGGTGACGCTGCAGCTGAAGTGGGTGACCCAGGCGCAGTTTGCCGGCTACTACGTCGCCAAGGACAAAGGCTTCTACGAAGAAGAAGGCCTCGACGTCGACATCAAGCCCGGCGGTCCGGACATCGCCCCGGCCCAGGTGATCGCCGGCGGCGGCGCCGACGTTATCGTCGACTGGATGCCGTCGGCCCTTGCCACCCGCGAAAAGGGCGTGCCGCTCGTCAACATTGCCCAGCCGTTCAAGAAATCCGGCATGATGCTGACCTGCCTGAAGGAAACCGGCGTCACCAGCCCGGACAAGTTCAAGGGTCAGACGCTTGGCGTGTGGTTCTTCGGCAACGAGTATCCGTTCCTCTCCTGGATGGCGCACCTGAAGATCCCGACCGACGGCGGCCCGAACGGCGTGACCGTCCTGAAACAGGGCTTCAACGTCGACCCGCTGATCCAGAAGCAGGCAGCCTGCATCTCCACCATGACCTATAACGAGTACTGGCAGGTCATCGATGCCGGCATCAAGACGGACGACCTGGTGACCTTCAAGTATGAAGACCAGGGCGTGGCGACGCTCGAAGACGGCCTGTACGTACTTGAGGACAAACTCAAGGATCCCGCCTTCAAGGACAAGATGGTCAAGTTCGTCCGTGCCTCGATGAAGGGCTGGAAATATGCCGAGCAGAACCCGGACGAGGCCGCCGATATCGTTCTTGAAAACGATTCCACCGGCGCCCAGACGGAGAAGCACCAGAAGCGCATGATGAGCGAAGTGGCAAAGCTCACCGCCGGCTCCAACGGCTCGCTCGACGAAGCAGACTACAAACGCACCGTGCAGTCGCTGCTTTCGGGTGGTTCCGATCCCGTGATTTCCAAGGAGCCCGAGGGCGCCTGGACACATGAGATCACCGACGCCGCGCTGAAATAGGCCTGTCTCCGCAACGCAAAAGAGGGTCGCACGGCTCAGTATCGTGCGGCCCTCTTCCGTTTTCTTAGCGGTCGTTCGCATCCGCCAAGCTGCTGCCGGGTACCGGGCGTGGGGGTGGTAATCCGGCGAACAACGGCGCTACCTTTGCTTGCCATTGTCAAGATCGTGTCAAGATCGCAACCATAACCGCAGAACGAACGGAATATTGAGGCACCATCTCTTCGTGCACCCTTGTAAGCGCCGAAGGCCGAGATTACATAGGCCACGATGTTTGTTGGAGGCAGGCATGATGGAGGACGTCTTTTTTCCAGTGCCTTGCCTGCGGTAACCGGTCCCAGTTCCGCCCGCGTCTACGGTCTGATACCGTGCACGCGGAGCGCGAAGTGAGGAATACGCCATCTCCTGTTCCCGAGCACTTTGCCGGGACCTTGTGGCGGTGCGGTAAAATAGCCTGATTGCCCGTGGATCCTGCATCAAGCGGAGATCCGCTCGATATTGTTTCCATTGCCGGGACTGTGAAGCCGATGGCTCAAAAAGTATTGCCTGTCCTCAGCGTGTGCGCTGCGATGACCCTTGGTTCGCTTTCCTTCGCCCGGGCGGAGGAAGCAGCGCAACCGAAACCAGCACCGAGCTTGCCCTCCATCGTCGTGACGACGGCGGTCGACCAGTCGATCAGCGACCGGGTGGTCGCGACCGGCACCATCCAGGCCGTCGAGCAGGTCTATGTCGCCCCGATGGTCGACGGCCTCTCCATCCGCACGCTCAATGTCGATGTCGGCGACACGGTCGAGGCCGGCAGCGTTCTCGTGGTTCTCAACGACGACGCGCTTCGCCTGCAAAAAAGCGAACTCGAAGCCTCGCTTGCCAAGGCCGAGGCCGGGCTTGCCCAGTTGAACGCCCAACTCAGCGAAACCAAAGCCAACAACGACGAGGCCAAACGCGTCAGCGACCGTGCGGCCGAACTCTCCAAGAACGGCACCGTCTCGACGGCCGAGGCCGATCGCGTCCGGGCGCTCGCGATCGCGACGCATGCCCGTGTGCTTTCGGCCGAACAGGCCGTTGCCGTGGCCAGTGCCGACATCAAGGTCGCCGAAGCGCAAATCGACGACATCGACCTGCGCCTCGCCCGAACCGAGGTCAAGGCACCGGTCGCAGGTGTCATCTCGGCCAAGAATGCCAAGGTCGGCGCGATCGCCACCGGTAACAGCGACCCGCTCTTCGCCATGATCCGCGACGGTGCCATCGAGATGAAAGCCGACGTCGCCGAAGCCGATATCATCAAGCTCGCCGTCGGCCAGCCGGCCGTCGTGACGCTTGCCGGCGGCAACACCAAGGTCGAAGGCAAGATCCGCCTGATCGCTCCGACGGTCGATCCCGTCAGCCGCCTCGGCACCGTCTTCATCAGCCTGATGGACACCGAGAAGGCACGCGCCGGCATGTATGCGAGCGCGCTGATCACCGCCGAACAGAAGCAGACGGTGGTCCTGCCGCAAACGGCCGTTACCAATGAGAACGGCCGCACCATCGTTCGCAAGGTCGAAAACGGCGTCATCCGCATCCTGCCGGTCAAGACAGGGATTTCCGACGGCAAGTTCATCGAAGTCCTCGAGGGCCTGAAGGCCGGGGAGGAAGTGGTAGCGAGAGCCGGCGCCTATGTCCGCGACGGTGACCGCATCAACCCCGTCAAGTCCGCCGCATCAGCGACCAACTGACAGGAACCGTGACCATGAACTTCTCAGCCTGGTCCATACGCAATCCGATCGCTCCGATCCTCTTCTTCGTCGTCCTGATGGTGCTGGGCTACCAGTCCTTCGTGTCGTTGCCGATCACCCGCTTCCCCAATATCGACGTCCCGATCGTCTCGATCAACGTGACGCAGAGCGGCGCCTCTCCGGCCGAGCTCGAAACCCAGGTCACCAAGGAAGTCGAGGACGCGGTCGCAAGCGTCACCGGCGTCGATCATATCCAGTCGACGATCAACGACGGTACCTCGACCACCGCCGTCATTTTCCGCATGGAAGTGCCTACGGCCCAGGCGGTGCAGGACGTCAAGGACGCGATCGACCGTATCCGCAGCGACCTGCCGACCTCGATCGAAGAACCGATCGTCTCCAAGGTCGACGTCGAGGGCCAGGCGATCCAGACCTTCTCCGTGTCCGCGCCGGGCATGTCGCTCGAAGAACTCTCCTGGTTCGTCGACGACGTCATCAAGCGTGAGATCCAGGGCAAGAAGGGCATCGGCCGCGTCGACCGTTACGGCGGCGCCGACCGCGAAGTCCGGGTCGAACTCAACGAAGACAAGCTGAATTCGCTCGGCATCACCGCCGCCGACGTCAACGGCCAGCTGCGCCGCATGAACATGGACCTCGGCTCCGGCCGTGGTCAGGTCGGCGGCAGCGAGCAGGCGATCCGTACGCTGGGCGATACCCGCAATGTCGAGCAGCTCGCCAACACGATGATCTCGGTGCCGAGCGGCCGCTTCGTGCGCCTGTCCGATCTCGGCACGGTCACCGATACCTATGAGGAACCGCGTTCCTTCTCGCGCTTCAACGGCAACCCCGGCGTGACCTTCGCGGTCTTCCGCGCGAAGGGCGCCTCGGAAGTCAGCGTCGCCGAGACGGTCGCAAAGTCGCTCGAAAAGATCCGCGCGGCGAACCCCGACGTCACCATCGAGATGGTCGACGATTCCGTCTACTTCACCTACGGCAACTACGAGGCGGCGCTGCACACGCTGATGGAAGGCGCGCTGCTCGCCGTCATCGTCGTCATGCTCTTCCTGCGCAACTGGCGGGCAACGCTGATTTCCGCCGTGGCCCTGCCGCTGTCGGCGATCCCGACCTTTTGGGTCATGGACCTGCTCGGCTTCTCGCTGAACCTCGTCAGCTTCCTGGCGATGACGCTCGCAACCGGTATTCTCGTCGACGATGCGATCGTCGAGATCGAGAACATCGAGCGGCACATCCATATGGGCAAATCGCCCTATCGCGCCTCGATCGAAGCGGCGGACGAAATCGGCCTTGCCGTTATCGCGACGACCTTCACCATCATCGCGGTCTTCGTGCCCGTATCCTTCATGCCGGGCATTCCCGGCCAGTACTTCATCCAGTTCGGTCTGACGGTCGCCGTCGCGGTGTTCTTCTCACTGCTCGTCGCGCGTCTGATCACGCCTGTGATGGCCGCCTATCTGATGCGCCCGTCGGACGCCGGCAGTGATCATCATGACCGGGACGGCTTCATGATGCGCAACTATACGCGCCTTGTGGTCGCCACCACGAAGCACTGGTACACCCGCTACCTGACGCTGCTTGCGGCCATCGTCTTCTCGGTTGGTTCTGTCTTCGCGCTCGTCCTCTTCGTGCCCGGCAGCTTCCTGCCGCCGGAAGACGCCTCGCGCGTCAGCCTGTCGATCGAGCTGCCGCCGGACGCCATGCTCGAGGACACCGACCGCACCACCACCGAGATCTACGATCGGATCAAGGATATCGAAGGCGTCGACAACATCTTCGTACTTGGCGGCGCTTCGCCGAAGGGCGACCTGGAACTGCGCCGCGCGACGGTGACGGTGCTTCTCAAGAAGCTCGACCAGTCGCTCGTCAACAAGATCGTCAATGACGTCATCGGTCGCACGCCGGTGATCGGCGCGTACCTGCCGAAGATGCCGCCTGCCGGCCGCATCATCCCGCAGTCGCAGATCGAGAAGGAAATCTTCGCTCGCGTCCGTGAC
This sequence comes from Ensifer sp. Root558, assembly GCF_001427045.1. Lineage (NCBI taxonomy): Bacteria > Pseudomonadati > Pseudomonadota > Alphaproteobacteria > Hyphomicrobiales > Rhizobiaceae > Ensifer > Ensifer sp. Root558. The sequence continues at coordinate 98,277 of NZ_LMGC01000003.1, forward strand.
ATTCCGGATGTGCGGGTGATCAAGCTCAACGACCGCGGTGAGCGCGACCTCTCCTTCAACCTGCTCTCCAACAACGAGGCCGATCTCGACCAGGCGGTGGCGACGCTGGAAGGCAAGTTGAGGAGCGACTCGTTGCTGGCCAATGTCAGCCCGGATGGCGCCCTTCCCCGTCCGGAACTGCAGATCCGTCCGCGGGACGAGCAGATGTCGCGCCTCGGCATCACCACCGCGCAGATCTCCGAGGTGATCCGTGTCGCCACCATCGGCGATATCGACGCGGCGCTGACCAAGATCGCCCTCGACGGGCGGCTGATCCCGATCCGCGTGCAGATCAACCGCGACTTCCGCACGGATATCGCCGCGATCCGCAATCTGAAGATCACGACCGCCGCCGGCGCCACCGTGCCGCTGTCGAGCGTTGCCGACATCAACTATTCGGAAGGCCCGAGCTCGATCAAGCGCTACGATCGCAACCGCGTCGTATCGCTCGGCGCGGATCTCCCGGTCGGTGTTGCGCTCAACACCGCCTCGGAGCGCTTCAAGCAGATCGCCGGCCAGGCCGATCTGCCGAAGTCCGTGCAGTTCCTCGAAAGCGGCGACGCCGAGGTGCAGGCGGAAATGCAGCAGAGCTTCGGCAACGCCATGCTGCTCGGCCTGATGCTGGTGCTGGTGGTGCTGATCCTCTTGTTCAAGGACGTGATCCAGCCCTTCACCATCCTGTTCTCGCTGCCGCTCGCAATCGGCGGCGTGGCGGCCGCGCTGATCCTGACACAGAACGCGCTATCCATGCCGGTTCTGATCGGAATCCTGATGCTGATGGGTATCGTCACGAAGAACGCGATCCTGCTCGTCGACTTCGGTATCGAGATGATGCATCACGGCATGGACCGGCAGGTCGCCATGATCGAGGCCGGCCGCAAGCGCGCCCGCCCGATCATCATGACCTCGATCGCCATGTCGGCGGGCATGCTGCCCTCCGCGCTCGGCGTCGGCGAAGGCGGCTCGTTCCGCGCCCCGATGGCGATCGCCGTGATCGGCGGCATCATCGTCTCGACGGTGTTGAGCCTCGTGATCGTGCCGTCGTTCTTCCTGATCATGGACGACCTCTCGCGACTGCTCGCCCGCATCTTCGGCCGCTTCGTCGGCAAGAAGGACGAGGAAAACCTGCCGCTCGACCGCGAGGCCCTCACCGATCTGGTGCATGAGCAAGGCAAGACGATCGAAGGCCTGGAAGACCGGCTGAAGACGCTGGAAACGGACCAGACCAAGGGACGGTCCGGCGGCAAGGTCATCAACCACCCGGCGCTCGCTGCCGAGTAGGTCATCGCCGAAGAGGCTCTCCGCCCGGGGCGGCCACAATTCTAAAGCAAGCCCGCGCCCTGCAAGCGCGGGCTTTTTGTGATTTCTATTTGATCGAGGTCAAACCAAGATCTGCAAAGCCCTCTACCCTAGCGCTGGATTTTACTCAGGACGGGTACGATGAAGACGTTGCGATTGAACTCGAACGACAGGGCGGTGCTGCTCGGCTCCTGCTTTTTCGAAAAGCTGCCGGCGGCGGCGTCGAGCGCCATTCTCGATGATGTCGTGGTTTCCACCCACGAGGAGCACGACATCCTCTTTGGCCAGGGCGAGGCACTGGACCAAGTCTTCTTGGTCCTCTCCGGTCTGGTGCGGCTCTACCGGCTGGGCAAGGACGGGCGCGAGGCGGATATCGCCGTCTTCCCGAAAGGCGAACTTTTCGGCGAAAGCGCCATGTTCCTTGGCAACCGCGCCACCGCCAACGCCCAGGCGATCGAGACGACTATGCTTGCGCGCATCGACAGCCGCAGGCTTCGCAAGCTGGCCGAACAGACGCCCGAGATCGCCGACGCACTGATGCAGCTTTTGTGCCGGCACGCGCAAATGGCGGAGGATTGCCTGGCCGAAGACCGGCTGCTCACGGCACCGCAGCGGGTCGCGAGCTATATCCTCGGCAATTGCCCCGATGGCATCACCAACTTTTCCTTCCGCCTGCCCTTCCAGAAGAATGTGCTGGCCGGCAAGTTGGGCCTGGCGCCCGAGGCACTGTCTCGCGCCTTCTCGGCCCTTCGCCGCTCCGGCGTCACCGTCAAGGGCCGCGTCATCGAGATCCATGACCGGCAGGCGCTGGAGCGCTTCTGACGCGTTGACGAAGGTTCAGGCGCCAGAAGCAACAAAAGCGGACGGCGTCAGAGGCCGCCGTGCAGCGTCAGGAAATCGACGATCCGGTTGATGCCGTCGCCGCGCTTCATGTCGGTAAAGACGAAGGGCTTTTCCGCCCGCATGCGCGTCGCATCCCGCTGCATCACGTCGAGATCGGCCCCGACATAGGGCGCCAGATCCTTCTTGTTGATGACCAGAAGGTCCGATTTGGTGATGCCCGGCCCGCCCTTGCGCGGGATTTCCTCGCCCTGGCAGACCGAGATGACATAGATCGTCAGGTCAGCGAGATCAGGCGAAAAGGTCGCCGCAAGATTGTCACCGCCGGATTCGATGAAGACGACATCGAGATCGGGGATGCGGCGGTTGAGATCAGCGATCGCCTGCAGATTGATCGTGGCGTCCTCGCGGATCGCCGTATGCGGGCATCCACCGGTCTCCACCCCGACGATGCGATCGGAGGGCAGCGCTTGCATGCGCACCAACGCCTCGGCATCTTCCTTGGTGTAGATATCGTTGGTGACGACAGCGACGGAGTACTTCTCTCGCATCGCCTTGCAGAGCTTGTCGGTCAGCGCCGTCTTGCCCGAGCCCACCGGCCCGCCGATGCCGACGCGAAGGGGACCGTTCTTCGATGCCATCTGGATGTCCTTTCAAGGTGGAAGCAATTCCAGGGAAGCGTGAGACGGTTTCCGTCCGAAATTGCGCAGTTCTATGAGTTACGAACGGAAGAGCCGCGAATGCAGGCTCTCGTGTCTGAGCGACGAAATATCCGCTGTCATCGTGGCCGAGCCGAGGTCGTCGAGCGAGACGCCGGCGGCCTTGACGGCTGTCGCCGCGATGACCGGTTCGAGTGCTGCAATGATGCCGACGCCATCGCGCTGGCCGGTCACGCCGCAACGGATCGCCACCGAGACGGCGTTCGAGACCGAGGCGTTGAGATAGGCGGCAAGCGCCGGCTCGAGGCCCGTTTCATGAGCGCCGGCGACGGCACCGACTGCGACCGGATAGGCGACACTCTTAGGCAGCGCATCCAGAACCGGATGCGGCCACGAGCGCGCCGCTGCCAGAAACGCCTGGCCCTGCAGCATCGTTTCCATATGGCGCTCGCGGCCTCCCGCCAGGGCTTCGGCAAGCTCTGCCGCCGCAGCCAGCCGGGCATGGTCGTTCACGGCGCGATAGCTCTCGGCCAGAAGCAGCGCATCGTTCCAGCCGTAGCCCAGAGAGATGACCGCCTCCAGCCAGTTGCGAAGCTCGCCGGCGTCGCTCACCAGACGGTCGTGAACCGCCTGCTCAAGCCCGCTGGAATAGGAAAAGGCGCCGACGGGAAAGGCCGGCGACATCCATGTCACGAGGCGAAGCAGCGCTTGCGTGTCGACCCGCTCAGCCATGGTGGTGATGATTATGGCCATGGTTGTGGCCGCCGGCATGGTAAGCGCCGCGCAGCGGATGGAAAGGCAGCGAAACCTCGTTCACCGCCGCGCCCAGGCCTTCGAGCATCTGGCGGATCACCGGATCGCGGACAATCAGGATGCGGCTCTCTTCGAACTGTGCCGGCAGGTGGCGATTGCCGAGATGCCAGGCAAGCTCGATCAGATGCATCGCGTCGCGCGGGCGGATCTCGTAGAGCGCCTCGGGCGCGGCAGCGATGCGGATATGGCCGCCGCCTTCGAGCACCAGGAGGTCGCCATCGGCAAGCATAACCGCTTCCTTGAGATCCAGCATCACCACATCGTCGTTTTCGAGATGCAGCAACTTGCGGCGCAGATGCCGCGCGTCGTGCGTCAATGTCACGCTATGAAGCGGCGCAATATCGGCCGGCCCCGGCGAGAGAACCTCTGTCGAACGATAGGGCATCGTCAGAGAACCTCGACCTTTTCCGGCGTCACGAGCTCGAGGCGCGCCTCGACGAGCAGGTCGGCCATCGCCGCCTGAAAGGCCTTCAGATGTGGTTCCTCGAAATGCGCGTCGACGGCTGCCTTGTCCTTCCAGGTTTCGACAAAAACCAGCGCGTCGGGCTCGGCCGGCTTGCGGTAGAGATCATAGGTGATGCAGCCGGCCTCGCGCCGGGTGGCCTCGATCAGCGGTGCTGCGAGCGACACTACCTCATCCCCCTTGCCGGGGTGTGCGGTCAGGTAGGCGATAATGTAAACCATTGAACCCTCGATATCTTTTCTGCCGGCTACTTTAGCAAGAAAAAGCCCTGGCGCCAGCGGCGGGTGCGGCTTTTCAGGCGCTTGCGGCGGCTGTACCGCGCAAGAAAAAGCCCGAAGACCGGATCCGATCTTCGGGCTCTTTCCAATCAGGAACGATAGGTCGCTGCCATCAGGCGGCAAGCTTCTGGGACTTCAGCGTCTCCAGAATGTTCTGCGGCGAGGAAACGCCATAGGGGTCGCTGTCGCAGTTGTCGGAATAGCCCTCTTCCTCGAACCACTGCTCGACAACGCCGTTGTTGACGACGGCAGCGTAGCGCCAGGAGCGCATGCCGAAGCCGAGATTGTCCTTGGCGACGAGCATGCCCATCTTGCGGGTGAACTCACCCGAACCGTCCGGGATCAGCTTGACGTTTTCGAGGCTCTGGGACTTGCCCCAGGCGTTCATGACGAAAGCGTCGTTGACCGAGATGCAGTAGATTTCGTCAACGCCCTCGGCGCGGAAATCGGCCGTCAGCCTTTCGAAATCGGGCAGCTGGAAGGTCGAGCAGGTAGGCGTAAACGCGCCCGGCAGCGAGAACAGCACGACGCGCTTGCCTGCGAAGTAATCGTCGGAGGACACGTCCTCCCAGCGGAACGGGTTCGAGCCGCCAACGGCCTCGTCGCGAACGCGGGTGCGGAACGTTACAGCGGGTACTTTTCTGCCAAGCATCGTCATCTCCTTTGGACCACGATGATTTGGATCGGTTCGACCAAAATCATGAACGTGATCGTCTCTTGTAAGTTAGAGCGGGATACATGCGGAGAACCGCAAACCGCTCTGGCGCAGCTCTCGGTCGGCAGGTCTTGGGAGGATTGCTGGCAACCGAGGAAGGTCAGCCGTCTTCCTATCGGATATTGCGCTGCGACGCAGCACGAAAGGCCCCAATTCACATGCGAACATGGCAGCCATGCGGTGGCCGCATGGCTGCCGCCTGCCAATCACTGCCTGCCAATCATTGCTCAATTGTGGAGCCGCAGCGACAGCCCGAGGCTTGGCGGGACCGGGTTCCACAGGCCCGTTCGCAAGCCCGCCTCACGCAACGCGCGCGCCGTCCATGTGTTGCAGCCGAAAAGCGCGTTGAAGCTGCCTCCGGCCTCGAAGAAGCGGTCGTTGCCATTGTAGGAAAAACCCTCGATCGAAACGACAGCTCCGGCCTCGCGGGTGAAGCTTTCGGCAATAAAGCCGAGCAGCCGATCGTATCCCGCTTCGTCCAGCTCGAAGCCGGTGACGGCAGCCTGCGGCTCGACGATCCGACCGGCGATATCCACATGCATCACCGAGCGGTCGACGGTCAGCGCCTTGAACACGGGCCCGGGCTTCAGCTCAGACCAGGTCGGCGTTTCCAGATAGAAGGACCGCCCGCCCCAGCCAAAGATCAGCCATTCAGCCTGCGGATGCGCAAGCGGCACGCCGGCCGCCTCGACAAAGCCGAACCGCGCTCGAATCTCGTCCGTCAGGGGTATGGCGATGTCCGTGTGGATCGGGCCGGAAAGCAGAAGGATGCGCGTGCCCCCTGCTCCCGCAGCGGAGGCGGAAACCGGCAGGAGCGGCAGCGGCAGCAAGGTTCCGGCAACGATGGCAAGTATCGCCGCCAGTAGGCCGAAGAAAGCCCATTTCAGGCCACGCTTCATTCCCTGTCCCTGCTTGTTCAGAATAGGAAATAGCGCTGTGCCATCGGCACGACCGTCGCCGGCTCGCAGGTCAGAAGCTCACCGTCGGCGCGCACCTCATAGGTCTCCGGATCGACCTCGATATGCGGCAGCAGGTTGTTGTGGATCATCGATGCCTTGCCGATGCCGCCACGGGTGTTGCGGACCGCCACAAGCTGCTTGGCAACGCCGAGCTTGGCGGCAAGGCCGGCGTCGAGCGAGGCCTGCGACACGAAGGTTACAGACGAACTCGTGCGGTTCTTGCCGTAGGCGGCAAACATCGGCCGGTAGTGCACCGGCTGCGGCGTCGGGATGGAGGCATTCGGATCGCCCATGGGGGCCATCGCGATCGAGCCGCCGAGAAGCACGAAGTCGGGCTTCACGCCGAAGAAGGCTGGGTTCCAGAGGACGAGATCGGCGCGCTTGCCGACCTCGATGGAGCCGATCTCATGGCTGAGGCCGTGGGCGATCGCCGGATTGATCGTGTATTTGGCGATATAGCGCTTCACCCGGAAATTGTCGTTGTCGCCGGTTTCCTGCGGCAGCGGCCCGCGCTGACGCTTCATCTTGTCGGCAGTCTGCCAGGTGCGGATCGCCACTTCGCCGACGCGGCCCATGGCCTGGCTGTCAGACGAGATGATCGAGAAGGCGCCGATATCATGCAGGATGTCCTCGGCCGCGATCGTTTCCTTGCGGATGCGGCTCTCGGCAAAGGCGATGTCCTCGGGGATCGAGGGCGACAGGTGATGGCAGACCATCAGCATGTCCAGATGCTCGGCAAGCGTATTCTTGGTGTAGGGCCGCGTCGGATTGGTCGAGGACGGAATGACGTTCGGCTGGCCGCAGATCTTGATGATGTCGGGGGCGTGGCCGCCGCCGGCCCCTTCCGTGTGGAAGGCATGGATGGTGCGGCCCTTGATCGCCGCGATCGTATCCTCGACGAAGCCGCTCTCGTTCAAGGTGTCCGTATGGATCATCACCTGCACGTCGTATTCGTCGGCGACACCGAGGCAGCAATCGATCGCCGCCGGCGTCGAGCCCCAGTCCTCATGCAATTTCAGCGAGGTGGCGCCAGCGAGCACCATTTCCACCAGCGCGCCCGGCCGCGACGCATTGCCCTTGCCGGCAAAGGCGATGTTCATCGGGAAGCCGTCGGCCGCCTCGATCATGCGGGCGAGATGCCAGGGACCGGAGGTGCAGGTGGTGGCGAGCGTGCCATGGCCCGGCCCGGCGCCGCCTCCAAGCATGGTCGTAAGCCCGCTCACCAGCGCTTCCTCGATCTGTTGCGGGCAGATGTAATGAATGTGGCTGTCCATGCCGCCCGCGGTGATGATCTTGCCTTCGCCCGCGATGACCTCCGTGCCGGGACCGACGATGACGGTGACGCCCGGTTGCGTGTCCGGGTTGCCGGCCTTGCCGATGCCGGCGATGCGTCCGTCCTTGAGGCCGATATCCGCTTTGACGATGCCCCAGTGATCGACGATCAGCGCATTGGTGATGACGGTGTCGACGGCGCCCTCGGCGCGTGTCGCCTGGCTCTGCCCCATGCCGTCGCGAATGACCTTGCCGCCACCGAACTTCACCTCCTCGCCATAGGTCGTGAAGTCCTTCTCCACCTCGACGAAAAGTTCGGTGTCAGCGAGCCGCACCTTGTCGCCGACCGTCGGGCCGAACATGTTGGCATAGGCCGCGCGCGACATCTTGTAGGGCATGGTTCAGGCTCCTTGGGACGAAGTAGAAATGGGATGGAGGCGGCGAAGACGGCCGCTGGCTGCAAGCGCATCGACATGGCGGCGCTCGGCGGCGAAGGGATGCCATTCCCAACCGACATGGCCGAAGCCGGCAAGAACGACCTCGTCGTCGGGTGTCGCTAGATGCGCGAGCACATCGGCAATCACGATCATCCCGCTCGATGGAACGACATAAGGGGCCGGCGAAAAGCCGGCGAGATCCTGCTCCACCTGGTCGTGCACATCGACCGGGACGACGCGAAAGCCGCGGTTGGTCGAACGGGCGAAGCTCTCGAAACCGACAGTGTAATCGTCGCAGAAATCGTCGAGGTCCGGATGCGTTTCCGCAAGCCCGGCGCGCATGGCGGCAAACTTCGCGCCGGAGCGAACGCACCATATCTCCCGCGCCTGGCGCACGGCGGCATTCGTCTTCCAGCGACCACCGCCGAGCATGGAAATCCCCGGGCGTCCGGTATTGCAGACCGCGACGATATCGGTCCTGTGGCCGCTGGCGCCGACAGAGCGGCAATCGTTGAAGCGCACGACGAGATCGGCGGCATCGATCGTTGCGCCGGCGCCGTCAGGCACCTCGCCATTGCCCACGATCATGATGACGCGGCGAGCCTGCAATGGTCAGTTCCCTTGAGCTTCGAGAAATTCGTTGAGTTCGGCGGTACGCTTCTGCGTGAGCTGGGCAAGGCAGCCTGAAACCAGCATCGGCTCGGCCTGGCCGCCACGGGCCTGGAAACCGGCCAGCTCGCATTGTCCGTCCCGATAGCCGATCCAGGCGCGCTGCGTCGTCTTCAGCGCCTCGACCGCGCCGATATCGGCGCCTTCCAGCTCCTTGTCGACCTTCTGCGCCGCCGTCATCGCCTGCCTGTAGACCGCATTCAGTTCCGCGTCCGCCGCTTCGTATTCCCGGTAGGCGCAGTCATTCAGATCCGGCTGAGCCATCGCATTCGCGCAATCCACGTCCGGCTCATCCTCGGCGAGCGCCGGGGTGGCAAGCACCAGAAGCAAACCGAGAACCGGCAGCACTCTCATAGCTTGCCCATCACCTGCTGGCGGAAGCCATAGACCTCGCGCTTGCCGGAAAGCGGTATCAGCGTCACCTGGCGCGTCTGGCCCGGCTCGAACCGCACGGCCGTGCCGGCGGGAATGTCGAGCCGGCAGCCGTAGGCTGCTTTCCTGTCAAACTGCAGCCCCGCATTGGTTTCGGCGAAGTGATAGTGGCTGCCGACCTGGATCGGGCGGTCGCCGGTGTTGGCAACCTCGATCGTCGCCGTGTCGAGACCGGCATTGAGCTCGATCTCTCCGGCCGCAGCAATGATTTCTCCTGGGATCATGGTCTTCTCCTCAAGCCGCCCTCGGCCGGCCGCATGCTTTTATCCCGCGTTCAGGCCTCAGGCACCCTGCGCCAACAAGCCACGTACTCACCTCACGCTTAGCGGATCGGCTCGTGCACGGTGACGAGCTTGGTCCCGTCAGGAAACGTCGCCTCGATCTGGATGTCGTGGATCATCTCGGGGATTCCCTCCATCACCTGATCGCGCGTCAGCACCTGGGCGCCCGCCTCCATCAGTTCGGCAACCGAGCGCCCGTCGCGCGCGCCCTCGACGACGAAATCGGTGATCAGCGCGATCGCTTCGGGATGGTTGAGTTTCACGCCGCGCTCCAGGCGCCTGCGGGCGACCATGGCCGCCATCGAAATCAGCAGTTTGTCTTTCTCGCGCGGGGTAAGATTCATGCGTCGCCACCGGTTGTTCGTGAAGCAATTTCCTGGAAATCTGCGAAGCGGTCTTCCGCCGGGAATTACAAAGTTTCAATGCGTTAGATCATTTCACTGTTTCAAATAAAAATGTGAAACGAGCTAGAGAACCCAGACTTTCGGCACAGTCTTCTGCATGCGCAAGTGCGAAATAACCGGGATGAGGATTTTTCTGAGCGCGAAGCCATCCGGCGCCACGAAACGGGCAACCAGCTTGTCGCGGCCATGGACCTGAAAATGGCTGATGCCGACGCACGCTGCGCCATCGACGAGCGACCGAAGACGCGGCAGCAAGGGTTCGCAGTCGGGACCGACATGGAGCAGCGTGGCGAAGGCGGCCCCACCATCGAGCACCGCCTTGCGCTGACTGAGGCGCGCGACCTCTCCTGATAGCGCCAGATTGTCCGCATGCAGCAGCTTGCCCTCGACGCGGATACGCCAGCGATCGCGGAAGAGCCCGGTTTCAACCGCCTCGCCCATCGCCTTGCGACCGAGCAGAACCGCTTCCACCGCGAGAAACGTCGCGTCGGCAGCAAGCTCCACCTCCAGCGAGCGCGACAGCGAGGCACGGTCGAAGAGGATCGTCTCCTGTGGCAACCAGTCGACACGCGCGCCGGCGGCAACCTCGATGCGCGTTTTCACTTCGACGGTATCGGCGCTCGCCTTATAGATCTTCTCGCAGGCCTGCGTCGTCACCGTCACGTCCGTTCCAGCCCCTGCCGCAACCTCCCAGACCATGCGGTCGCCGCCGGTGAGGCCGCCGGAGGAATTGATGAGCACTGCCTCCATCGAGGTGTCGAAGGTCTTTGGCAGGCGGATCTTGGCGCAGCCTTCCTGGTAGAGTTCGGCAATGCGGCTGTGGCCGAGCGCCGCCTTGGCGACCACCCGTCCCTTGCCCCAGGCCCGCTGCGGGGCGATGCGTGCTGCCTTGTCCATGTCAGACCGCTAAGCGGCGTCCTTCATTTTCGACGCGGCGCCCCATAGGCGCGATCGCCTTATCTTGGCGCTATCGTCCGCATCGCGGCACGACAAGTCAAGTTATTGTTTTGCAAAGAAAATCGTCAGCATGCCGCATTTCCGTGCAGGCCTTGCGCAGAAAACGGGCAGCCGCCTACGCCACGCGATCCGGCGGTTCGCGACCGTCGAAAAACGCCGTGATATTGTCGGCCACCTTCATGCCCATGGCGACGCGCGTCTCCTCCGTGGCACTGCCGAGATGTGGAAGCAGCACGACATTTTCCAGCCCGCGCAGACGTTCCGGCACGTTCGGCTCCGCCTCGAAGACATCGAGCCCGGCGCCGCGGATGACGCCGTTTTCGAGCGCCGCAATCAGCGCCGGCTCGTCGATCACATCACCCCGCGCCGTGTTGACGAGGTAGGCGCCCTTTTTCATCAGCGCCAGCCGTTCGGCGTTGATCAGGTGACGGTTTTCGCCGCCGCCGGGGCAATGGAGCGACACGAAGTCTGCAACCTTCAATACGTCCTCGACCGTGTCGAGTTGACGCGCACCGTAGCGGCTTGCCTCGGCCGGGTCGATGCGCGAGCGATTGTAGAAGACGACATCCATGTCGAAGCCGAAATGACAGCGCTTGGCCATGGCCTTGCCGATGCGGCCGAAGCCGATGATGCCGAGCGTCTTGCCGGTGATCTTGCCGCCGATCATGTGGGTCGGCCGCCATCCACTCCATTCGCCGGCCCGTACCTGCCGCTCGCCCTCGCCTGCCCGCCGCGCGACCGCAAGCAGCAACGTCATGGCGATGTCGGCGGTGCAATCTGTGAGAACGCCGGGCGTGTTGGTGACGACGATGTCGGCAGCCTTGGCGGCCGCGACGTCGATGTGATTGTAGCCGACGCCATAGTTGCCGAGGATCTTCGCGCGGAGGCCGCCACCGGCGAAGAGGTCGGCCGGAAGTCGATCAGAAACTGTCGGAAGAACGGCGTCATAGGTCCGGAGTGCTTCAGCCAGTTCTGCAGCCGTCAGAGGCACGTCCCCTTCGTTCAAGGTGACGTCGAAGCGTTCGGCAAGCACCTGCTCCACCGCCGCCGGCCAACGACGGGTGAGGAGAATGCGGGGTTTCGAGCTCATGCCTGCCTCCGGATCAGAATCGCTGCGAGATAGTGCACGAAACGGCGCGACGCGACAGCTATCTCGACAAGCGAAACACCTATCACGAAAAGCAAAAAAGAGGCGCCGTTGCGGGCGCCTCTTCTCGGGCTTCGGACATGTCAGGCCTTGGCGAAGGCGAGCAGGTCGGCGTTGAGCTGGTCCTTGTGGGTGTCGGTAATGCCGTGCGGTGCGCCGGCATAGACCTTGAGCTCCGCATGCGGCACCAGCGTCTTCGAGGCCCGTGCAGCCGCATCGATCGGCACGATCTGATCGTCGTCGCCATGGATGATCAAGGTCGGCACGTCGAACTTCTTCAGGTCCTCGGTAAAGTCGGTCTGCGAGAAGGCGACGATCGAGTCATAAGTGTTCTTGTGTCCCCCCATCATGCCCTGCAGCCAGAAACTGTCGATCATGCCCTGAGAGGCGATCGCGCCCGGGCGGTTGAAGCCGAAGAACGGACCGGACGCGATGTCGCGGTAGAGCTTCGAGCGATCCTTCAGGCTTGCCGCCTGCAGGCCGTCGAAGACTTCCTTCGGCAGGCCGCCGGGGTTCCTGTCGGTCTTGACCATCAGCGGCGGCACGGCCGAGATCAAACCGGCCCTGGCGATCCGGCTGGTGCCGTGGCGGCCGATATAGCGGCTGATTTCGCCGCCGCCAGTCGAAAACCCGGCAAGGAAGACACCCTTGAGATCGAGCGCGTTGATCAGATCCGCGAGGTCGTCGGCATAGTGGTCCATGTCGTTGCCGTCCCACGGCTGCGACGAGCGGCCGTGGCCGCGGCGGTCATGGGTGACGACGCGGAAGCCGTTGGCGGCAAGGTGGAAGGCCTGCGCCTCCCAGCTGTCGGACGACAGCGGCCAGCCGTGGCTGAGCACGACGACCGGGCCATCCTTCGGACCCCAGTCCTTGTAATAGATCTCGACGCCATCGCGGGTGATGATGCGCCGTGGCTGAGCACGACGACCGGGCCATCCTTCGGACCCCAGTCCTTGTAATAGATCTCGACGCCATCGCGGGTGATGATGCGGCTGCCCATGGTGTTTTCTCCCTTAGTGCCGGAGGCGCCGGCGGTTGCTGCGGTGGTGGATGCGGCCTTGGCCGACGTGTTCATGGCATTGACCGCGGCTGCGGTGGCGGCAGCGCCAAAGGCGGCCGAGAGAACCGTGCGGCGGGAGATGCCGTTGGCTTCGGTCTTGCTGATTGCCTTGCTCATGGAAACGCTCCTTCTTCCCTGCGGTCACACCGCTGTTAAATACTTAGCGTTTAAATCGTGCGCGACTTATGTGGATTTATGTCGCTACCGATTAGATCGTGCACAATATTTATACCGTAGCCGCGCTATAGTCAATGTCTTGCGATTATATCGTGAACGATTTATTTTGAGAGCATGACAGGAGAAAGCGATGATTGACACCGATCCCAAGGGCGATGAGGCAATGCTGGCGCTCGATAGTTTCCTGTGCTTTGCGGTCTATTCCGCAAACCACGCCTTCACGCGCATCTACAAGCCGCTGCTGGAAGAGCTCGATCTCACCTATCCGCAATATCTGGTGATGGTGCTGTTGTGGGAAAAGGACGACCAGACGGTCGGCAGCCTCGGCGAGCGGCTCTTCCTGGAATCGAGCACTTTGACCCCGATGCAGAAGCGCCTGGAGGCCGCCGGCTACATCGCCCGCGTGCGCGATAAGGCGGACGAGCGGCAGGTCCGGGTACAATTGACCGAGATGGGCAAGGCGCTGCGGCAGAAGGCAATCGACGTACCCCGCAACCTTGGCGAAGCGACAAAGCTCGGCCCCGACGATCTCGAGCGACTGCGCGCCGAAGTCTCGTCGCTCAGAGACACGCTATTGAAATAATAGACCGCTGCGCCGAGCATCACCAAAAGAAAAGCCCGGCGATTGCTCGCCGGGCCCCAACCACTCGGACACAAGGTCCGAAATCAGAACTACTCGTTCTGGAAGTAGTTGTACTTGCCGTCGTCACCCTTCTTCCAGGTGTACATGACGTAGTCCGGACGCGTGATGTCGCCCTTTTCGTCATAGCCGAGTTCGCCGATTGCGGTCTTGAACGGACCCTTTGCCTTGATGGCTTCGGCAACTGCCTGCGGGTCGTTGCCACCGGAAGCCTTGGCAGCTTCGGCGATGACCTGGAGAGCGGCGTAGGCGTAGAGCGTGTAGGCTTCCGGTTCGAAGCCGGCAGAGCGGAACTTCTCGACGAGGTCCTTGGCAGCCGGGTTCTTGCGCGGATCCGGAGCGAACGTCATCAGCGTGCCGTCAACGGCGTCGCCGGCGATCGAGGCCAGTTCGTTCGAAACGATACCGTCGCCCGACATCAGGGTAGCCTTGAGGCCCTGGTCCTTCATCTGGCGCATGATCAGGCCGGCTTCGGTGTGCAGACCGCCGTAGTAGACGATCGAAACGCCGGCTTCCTTCATCTTGGCGATCAGAGCCGAGAAGTCCTTGTCGCCGGTGTTGATGCCTTCATAGAGGGCTTCGGTGAGGCCGGCTTCGTTCATCGACTTCTTGGTTTCGTCGGCAAGGCCCTGACCATAGGGGGTCTTGTCGTGAATGACGGCGATCTTCGCGTCCTTGAAGTTGGCAGCGAGGTAGGCACCGGCAACCGCACCCTGCTGGTCGTCACGGCCGCAGGTACGGAACGTGTTCCAGAGACCGCGCTCGGTGAACTGCGGGTTGGTGGAGGCCGGGGTTACCTGCAGGATACCGTTTTCGGCGTAAACTTCAGAAGCCGGGATGGACACGCCCGAGTTGAAGTGACCGACAACGAACTTCACACCGTCAGCAACGAACTTGTTGGCGACCGAAACGCCCTGCTTGGCATCCGAAACGTCGTCGCCGAGCACAACCTTGATCTGTTCCCCATTGATACCGCCAGCGGCATTGATGTCAGCGGCGGCCTGCTCTGCACCTTTCTGGAGCTGTGCACCGAAAGCGGCGTTCGGGCCAGTCAGCGGGCCGGCGACACCAACGAGAATATCAGCCCAGGCGCTGCCGCTGAAGGCAACCATAGCCGTCAGCGCGACCGCCGACAGAAGAGACTTTTTCATCTTGTTACTCCCAATTATTCGAGCGGGTCTCGTTACCAACCTGCGCAATGCCCACCATAGTTGCGCCGGTGTTTCTTTCGCACCGGCCGCGGCGGCCGGCGCGCGCTGTTCCCTTTATTTGGCTTTCCAGGAGAAAGGCGAAGCCTTCTCATAGAGCCAATAGTAGTTATTGGTCATTTGCTTGGTCCGGTAGTACCGGAAACCTGCGGTAGCAAACAACAAAAGTACGATCGTGTCCACGATATAGTATTGCAGGCTGAACATGGTGCCTTCGAACAGCGCATGGTGGACGAAACGGATGCCCAGTCCCAGCAACGCCACGTAGAGGATGAGCCGCGGCATGCCTTCCCAGCTTTCAGCCACGCTCTTGCCCGTGCGCCAGGCGGTCCAGCCGCCGAGCACGCAGCTTATGAAAAGAAACTGCCAGATCGACACTTCTTCGTAGAGAATTCCCTGCATGTCACTTGCTCCAGATGCGGCCGGTCAATGACGGCCGCCTTCGAGATAGGCCGCGCGCACTTCCGGATTGGCGAGGAGTTCCTTGCCGGAACCGCTCATCGTCACCCGGCCGTTCACCATCACGTAGCCGCGGTCCGAAAGCTTGAGCGCGCCGAAGGCGTTCTGCTCGACGAGGAAGACCGTCAGCCCCTCCTCCTTGTTGAGTTTCTTGATCGCTTCGAAGATGCCCTTGACGATCAGCGGTGCGAGACCGAGCGACGGCTCGTCGAGAAGCAAAAGCTTCGGCCGGGCCATCAGCGCGCGGCCGATCGACAGCATCTGCTGCTCACCGCCCGAAAGCGTGCCGCCGCGCTGCGCCTGGCGCTCCTTCAGGCGCGGGAAAAGCGTAAACACCTTTTCCACGTCCTGGTCGAAGTGCTTCAGGTTGTCGAGGCTGGCGCCCATCTGCAGATTTTCGAACACGGTCATGCGCGGGAAGATGCGCCGACCCTCAGGCGATTGCGCAATGCGCAGCCGGGCGATCTCGTGCGTCGGCATGCGGGTGATGTCCTGGCCTTCGAAGAAGACCGAACCGGTGCGCGCCTGCGGGCTGCCGCAGATGGTCATCATCAGCGTCGACTTGCCGGCACCGTTGGCACCGATCAGGCAGACGATTTCACCACGGTGAACTTCGACATCGACCCCGCTGAGCGCCCGGATGTTGCCGTAGTAGGTCTCGACGGCTTTGACTTGGAGAAGTGGCGCCGTCATCAGTGGGTGCCCCCCTGCCCGCCTTCGATTTCCTCGATTTGTTCGATCACCTCTTCAACCTCTTCATCCTCGACACCCAGATAGGCCGCAATGACCCTCGGATCGTTCTTCACGAAATCCGGTGTGCCGTCGGAAATCTTCTGTCCATATTCCAGGACCACCACGTGGTCGGAGATCTCCATGACCACGGACATGTCGTGTTCGATCAAAAGAATCGACGTGCCGGTATCGGCGCGAATGCTTTTCAGCAATTCGTTGAGCGCCAGAGACTCGCGCGGATTGAGACCGGCGGCCGGCTCGTCCAGGCAGAGAAGCTCGGGCCCGGTGCACATGGCACGCGCGATCTCGAGACGGCGCTGGGCGCCATAGGAGAGATCGCCGGCCGGATCGTCCGCACGGTCGATCAGCGACGCCTTTTCCAGCCAGTGCTTGGCAAGTTCGATCGCCTCGTGCGACGCCTGGCGATAGGCCGGGAAGCCGAGCAGACCGAGGAAGGTGTAGCCGGATGCCTGCATCAGCTTGTTGTGCTGCGCGACGAGCAGGTTTTCGAGCACCGTCAGACCGGAGAACATCCGGATGTTCTGGAAGGTACGCGCTACCTTGGCGAGCTTGGTGATCTCGAAGTCGGGCAGACGCTCCAGCAGGTATTCCTTGCCGGCCTTCTGCTTCATCGTGATCATGCCCATCGTCGGCTTGTAGAAGCCGGTGATGCAGTTGAACACCGTGGTCTTGCCCGCTCCGTTCGGGCCGATCAGCGCGGTGATGTCACCGCGATAGGCTTCGAAGGAGAAGTCGTTGATGGCCATGAGACCGCCGAAGCGCATCGACAGGTGCTCAACCTTGAGAATGGGGTCTTTTGTCATTGTCGTTGTCTCGCGGGCCATCAACCGTGCCCTTCCTTGGTGAAGCTGCCGGAGACTGCCTTGCGTTCGTGCAGGAAGGCTGTCGGTTCGCGTGATCCGACGAAGCCGCGCGGCTTCCAGACCATGACGACGACCATGGCCAGGCCAAAGATCAGCATACGGTAGAGTTCAGGTGTGAAGTCCGGTCCGAAGACCATCTTCAGGAAGGAAAGCTCACGCAGGATTTCGGTGCCGCCGATCATGACGGCCGCAGCGACTGCGATGCCGGTAAGCGAGCCCATGCCGCCGAGAACCACGATCGCGAGAATGACCGCGGATTCCAGGAAGACGAAGGATTCGGGCGACACGAAGCCCTGGCGCACCGCGAAGAACGAGCCGGCGATACCGCCGAACATGGCGCCCGTCGCAAATGCGGTGAGCTTGGTCGTCACCGTGTTGATACCGAGCGAGCGGCAGGCGATCTCGTCCTCGCGCAACGCTTCCCAGGCGCGGCCGATCGGCATGCGGCGCAGCCGGATCGTCACATAAGCCGTGAGCAGCGCAAGTGCCAGGATCAGATAGAACAGGAAGATCTTGTAATAGGCCGACGACATCGGCAGGCCCATCATTGCTGCAAAACCGTCCTTCGAGGCATCGAACTTGATGCCGAACAGCGTCGCCTTGGCGATACCGGAGACGCCGAAGGTACCCTTCGTCACTTCGGTCCAGTTGATCAACACCAGTCGGATGATTTCACCGAAGGCGAGCGTCACGATCGCCAGATAGTCACCGCGAAGACGCAAGACCGGGAAGCCGAGAATCATGCCCCAGAAGGCGGCGAGAATGCCGGCGACCGGAAGAAGAACCCAGAAGGACAGGCCGAAATAGGTCGACAGCAGGGCGTAGGAATAGGCGCCGACCGCGTAGAAGGCGACGTAACCCAAGTCCAGCAGGCCAGCGAGGCCGACGACGATGTTGAGCCCCCAGGCCAGCATCACGTAGATCAGGATCTGGATGCCGAAATTGTCGACCCACTTCAGCGAGCCCTGGACGCCGAAGATCGCGACGACGAGCGGCGGATAGATGAGCAGGAACGCAATCGCGAGCTTGGAGAAGTTGCGGCTGAAGAAGGTCTCCTCCTTCACCGCATCGTCGGCCTCGGCCTTGGCGGCCTTGCGCCGAGCCATGGCCGGCTGGACATAGGCAACCATCAGGAAGCGGCCGACGGCAGCGACAATCACGAAGATCGCCAGCAGTCCCCAGCGCTGGTTGAGGATCAGCTCGTTGCGGATGTTCTGGTCGGACTTGAGACCGACGAACAGCACGAAAAGGCCGAGCGAAATCAGGCCCGCGAAGACAGCCTCGCGCAGGGCCCGCGCCGTCACGTCAGTGCCGGCGCTTGCAGTCGTAGAAGCAATGTTTGCCATGGAATTATACCTTCTCGACTTCCGGTCGTCCGAGAATGCCAGACGGCTTGAAGATCAGGACGATGGCGAGAATGGAGAAGGTCGCGACGTCCTTGTAGTCGATGGTGAAATAGGCCGACCAGAGGGACTCGATGAGCCCGATCAACAGTCCGCCGAGAACGGCGCCCGGCAGCGATCCGATGCCGCCGAGAACGGCCGCGGTGAACGCTTTGACGCCAGGCACGAAACCGTCGGTGAAGACGACGACGCCATAATACATCAGATACATCGTGCCGGCGACGGCAGCGAGTGCTGCGCCCATGATGAAGGTCACCGAGATGGTGCGGTCGACGTCAACACCCAGCAGCGCCGCCATCTTCCGGTCCTGTTCGGTCGCGCGCTGGGCGCGGCCGAGCGGCGTCTTGTTGACGATGTACCAGAAGATCGAAAGCAGAGCCGCCGTGATGACGATGATGATGATCTGCTTCAGCGAGATGGTGATGCCGAAGACTTCGTAGACCGAGGAGACGAGCGGCGGGATCGGCTTGTTGCGCGGGCCCTGCGTCACCTGGATGAAGTTCGACAACGCAATCGACATGCCGATCGCCGTGATCAGCGGCGCAAGCCGGAACGAACCGCGCAGCGGCCGATAGGCCACTTTCTCGATCGTCCAGTTCCAGAGACCTGCGGTCAGCATGCCGACGATCATCATCAGCAGGAGAGCAAGTACAACCGGGACGCCCCCGATGAATGTTGTGAGAATAAGAAAGACAATCAAAGCAGCAAAGCCGCCGAGCATGAAGATATCGCCGTGGGCGAAGTTGATCATGCCAATGATGCCGTAGACCATGGTATAACCGATTGCGATCATACCATAAATAGACCCAAGAGTCAGCCCGTTGACGAGCTGCTGGACGAAATACTCCATCAATCTTCCCCTGGACCAGATCCATTACGGTCCGGTCTCTTGTTTTTTGAGCTCATTGTTGAGCGCTGTGTTTGCTCGATTCCATACCTCTTTCAAACGAAAAGGAAAGCTAAAAAACGCGACTTCGCCAAAAACTTCCTCGATAAAATCGATTTGACGCTTTTACAGCCAGAAAAATCAAATCTTTCGCAGCTTTCGCCCGCGAAAGCATCAACTTTAGTCGTAAAAGCGTCGGGTATTCTATGAAGCTTCGACAGCCACTTCGGTCTGCATTACACCTCGAATGCTTAGGCGCGCATGCGCTGACCGTTCGAATCGAACAGCGGATGCGGCTGAAGACGGGCCGGCAGGATCTCACCCAAGAGTTCGATCGACCAGCCATCGCTTCGGTCGGCGATCTCCTTGGGCACGTAGCCCATGGCGACCGAAACCCCACTTGCATGCGCATAGCCGCCCGATGTCACCCAGCCGCGCACGACACCGTCGAGATAGATGGGCTCGTCGCCGATGACGTCCGCATCCCTCGCATCGAGCACGAAGGTCCGCAGCCGCATCGCGCCGCCATCCGCCTTCTCCTTCAAGGCCGCCGCCTTGCCAATGAAATCCGCATCCTTGCCGGTCGCGACGAAACGGCCGAGCCCAGCCTCGACCGGGCCATAGAGCGGACGATATTCGCGCGCCCAGCTGCCGAAGGATTTTTCGACGCGCAATGCATTCAGCGCCCTCAGGCCGAACAAACGGATCCCGGAAGCCGCCCCCTTCTCCATCAGCAGTTCGAAGAGATAACGCTGGTACTCCGGTTTCATCCAGATCTCGTAGCCGAGATCGCCGGTGTAGCTGACGCGGCCGACGAGCGCGGGCGCCATGCCGAGATCCATCCGGCGGATGTCCATGAACGGGAAATCGGCGTCGGAGACATCGAGATGGGTCAGGCTTTCAAGCACATCGCGCGCCTTCGGCCCGGCGATCGACAGGCCGGCCAGCTCCAGCTTCAACGCCTTCAGCGTCACCGAGCCGTCCGCCGGCAGATGCGCCTCGAACCAGCGCATGTGGTAGTCCTCGGCTATGCCGGATCCAACAAGCAGGAAATCCCCCTCTTCGAGCTTGGCAAGGGTGAAGTCGCCGATCAGCTTGCCGTCCTCCTTCAGCATCGGTGCCAATGCCATGCGCCCGACCTCAGGGATGCGGCAGGCAAGCATGCGGTCGAGCCAGGCTTCAGCGCCCTTGCCGGTGATCGCATATTTGGCAAAGCCCGATGTCTCCATCAGGCCGACGCCTTCGCGCACGGCCCGGGCCTCCGCGCCCACCGTCTCAAAGTCGGTCGAACGGCGCCACGAGAAGGCGTCCTTCACGCCTTCGGGTGCAAACCACAGCGGCGTTTCAAGCCCGTAGGACGCGCCGAAGACGGCGCCCGCAGCCTTCAGCCGGTCGTAGATCGGCGTCGTCAACAGAGGCCTTGCCGCCGGCAGCTCCTCGTTCGGATAACGGATCGAGAAGCGACGCGAGTAGTTCTCGCGCACCTTGGCATTGGTATAGGCAAGCGTGGCGAAATCGCCGTAGCGCGAAACGTCCATGGCAAAGACGTCGAAGCCGGGGTCGCCATGGATCATCCAGTTGGCAAGCGCCAGGCCGACGCCGCCACCCTGGCTGAATCCGGCCATGACGGCGCAGGCCGACCAGAAATTCCTCAAGCCCCGCACCGGGCCGACCAGCGGGTTACCGTCCGGCGAGAAGGTGAAAGGACCGTTGATGATCTTCTTGATGCCGGCCTTGTTGAAGGCCGGGAAGTGCCGGAAGCCGACCTCGAGTTCGGGCGAGATACGGTCGATGTCCTCGGCGAGAAGTTCATGGCCGAAGTCCCAGGGCGTCGTGACGGGCGACCACGGACGACACGCCTTCTCATAGGTGCCCATCAGCATGCCGTTCCGCTCCTGGCGGAGATAAATCTCGCCGTCGAAATCGACACAGTGCATCAGCTCCTTGCCGCGCGTCTGGTTGAACTCGATGACCTCGGGCATGTCCTCGGTGATGAGATACATGTGCTCCATAGCGAGCACAGGCAGCTCCAGCCCCACCATGCGCCCCACCTCGCGGGCCCAGAGGCCGGCGGCGTTGACGACGTGTTCGGCGACAATTTCGCCCTGGTTGGTGATCACCCGCCAGCAACCGTCGTCCCGCTGCACCAGGTCCTCGACCTTGGTGTGCAGATAGATCTCCGCACCGTTCTTCTTCGCCGATTTGGCATAGGCATGCGTCGTGCCATAGGGATCGAGATGCCCCTCGACCGGATCGAACACCGCGCCGACGAATTGGTCGGGATCGAGCAGCGGCATCAGGTCGTGCGCTTCCCTGGGTGTCAAAAGCTCGGCTTCGAGCCCCATGTAGCGGCCCTTGGCAAGGATCGATTTCATCCAGTCGAAACGTTCCTTGGTGGCGGCGAGCATCATGCCGGAGGTCATGTGCAGGCCGACATCGTGGCCGGAATACGCCTCGATCTCCTTGTAGAGCTCGACCGTATATTTCTGCAGCTTGGCGACGTTCGGGTCACCGTTGATCGTGTGCATGCCACCGGCCGCGTGCCAGGTGGAGCCGGAGGTGAGTTCCGATCGTTCGAGCAGCACGGCGTCGGTCCAGCCGAATTTCGTCAGGTGATAGAGCACCGAACAACCGACGACACCGCCTCCGATAACGACGACCTTGGCATGGCTTTTCATGCGTACACTCCGTCTCCCCATGCTCCTGTCGGAGGCATGGCCAAATTGTCAGGAAGAAACTCAGGCACGGCGACCGCTTGCTTCAGAGACAGAAGTGCAAGCGGCGAATGATGAAAGCCTAGTCAGAAAGACGGCGCCGATAAAGACACGGCTGCGAAGGACGCTTGTCCATTTCCGCCGTTTGTTGGTGGATGGGCGACCTGTTTGCGGCATTTCATGCCGCATTTGATTTCGACCTGTTGAAGGGGCCGTTTCAATCCGAGAAGGCGGCGGTGAGATCGAAGGCCCGCCCCATCTTCATCAGGTCATCGAAGAGCGATACCGCATAGCTCCGCGGCACGATCAGCTCGAACGTGTCCTCGTCCGTCCGGGCGAGATTGACCGGGATGTGACCGCACAGCGCATTGGTGCTGCCGCCAACCGTGAAGGCTGAGGGATGAAGATCAAGGCCGATGCCCTTGACGAGGATGCTGCGCACGTTCGGGCCGGCGATCCGGAAGACGACGCGCCCATCGCTTTGGTCGACAACATAGGCACCGCCGTCGCAAAGCTCTTCGAGCCAACGTACGAGCCCGCTCGGCGCTTCCACCTCGGAGACGACAAGCCATTCCCCCGGTGCCGAAAACCGCATGGACAAGTCGGACTGTGCGGCGATCGCCTCACGCACGGTCTCCTCCCGGCCGGCGCGCGCAAGAACCGTCGCCATCGTGCGCCAATGCCCGACCATCAGGTGGTCGGCCGCCGGCGACGTGGGTGCCGATCGAAGTTTCTGCTCCAGTGCGTGGCGGTTGTTGTAGTCGCGAACCATCACCGCCTCCTCAGGCCTTCAGCTTTGCATTTTGCGGATCGACGAAGACCGGGTCGCAGACCTCGGCGACGATCTCCTGATCACGCAGCTTGTCGAACACCACGACCTTCTCGCCATAGCGTTCGCGCCCGGATTTCAGGAAGGCGAGCGCGATGGCGTGCCCCAGGACCGGCGAGAAACCGGCCGAGCTGACCCAACCCTGATCGTTCAGCGTCGAGGGCTTGGTCCCCTCCTTCAGAAGATGCGCTCCGGCCCGCATGTCCTTGTCGGCATCGACGGGCTTCAGACCAACGAGCTGCATGCGATCCGCCGCCGTCAGGCCGTAGCGCGTCGACAGGCGCTTGCCGATGAAGTCGGTCTTCTGCATCGAGAGCATTCGGCCGAGGCCGGCATCGTCTGGCGTCACGCGACCGTCGAATTCGGCATGCGTCAGCAGACCCTTCTCCAGCCGCAGCACGTTCAAGGCTTCGACGCCATAGGCACAGATTTCATGCGGCCGGCCGGCCTCCATGATCTGGTCGGCCACCGCCTCGCCATAACCTGCCGGCACCGCCAGTTCGAAAGCCAGCTCCCCGGAGAAGGAAATGCGGAAGAGCCGCGCCGACACGCCGCTTTTCAGGACGATCTTGCGGGCGGACAGGAACGGAAACGCGCCATCGGAAATATCGCCATCGACGATCTGCTGCAGCACCGCGCGCGCTTTCGGACCAGCGATCGCCATCTGCGCCCATTGGTCGGTCGACGAGGTGAAGCGGACTTCGAGTTCCGGCCAGAGCGTCTGGGCGCAATATTCCAGGTGCGCCATGACGGGACCGGCCATCGCCGTCGTCGTGGTGACGAAGAAATGCTCCTCGTCGAAGCGGCTGACCGTACCGTCGTCGAAGACGAAACCGTCTTCGCGCAGCATCAGGCCGTAACGCGCCTTGCCGATCGGCAGCTTCAGGACCGGGTTGCAATAGAGACGGTTGAGGAACTCCGCAGCGTCGGGGCCTAAGACCTCGATCTTGCCGAGGGTCGAGACGTCACAGAGGCCGACATTGGCCCGCACGTTCAAGACTTCGCGATCGACGCTGTCGCGCCAGGTCTTTTCGCCGGCGCGCGGGAACCAGGCGGAACGATGCCAGAGCCCGGCCTCGACGAAGGTCGCGCCATTTTTCATCGCCCAGCCATGCAGCGGCGACTTGCGCGCCGGTGCTGCATGCTCATCGCGCGCCGTGCCGGCAAGTGCACCGAAGGAGACCGGGGTGTAGAACGGCCTGAAGGTGGTGGTGCCGACCTCTGCCGGGCTGACGCCGCGCATGCCGGCAAGGATGCCGACGGCATTGATGTTGGAAAGCTTGCCCTGATCGGTCGCCATGCCGCTGGTCGTGTAGCGCTTGGCGTGCTCGACATGGCCGAAACCTTCGCGCAGCGCCAGGCCGAGATCCTTCGCATGCACGTCGTTCTGGAAATCGACAAAGGCCTTCGATTTGGCGCCCGGCACATACCAGAGCGCTGAAAAGGACGTGGCCTCTTCGCCATCGACGACCGGTGCTGCGGCCGAGCTGGCGCTGAAACCGAGGTCGGCCGCAATCGCTGCGGCCTTCTCCGCACCATCGGACAGGCAGCCCGAGAGCGTGTAGACACCGTTTGCAGCGCCCACGGGACGCAGCCCGCCACCGACATCAGGTGCGACGAAGGCCTTCAATTCCTCCGACCAGACCGGTCTTGCGCCGCGCTGGCAGGCAAGATGCACGACCGGGCTCCAGCCACCGGACATCCCCAGCGCATCGCAGGCGATCAGTTCCTCGAAGCCGGAGCGTTCGACGACGATGCCCTTGAGGCGCTGCCTGCCCTTGGTGTCGACGACGGAAGCCGAGCGGATGACCCGGATGCCATCAGGCGCCTGATCGGCGGATTCCGCTCGGGCGTCGACGATCGCCGCGATGGCGACGCCCTTGGACGCAAGGGCCCGCGCCGTGCGGTACCCGGCGCTGCCGCTGGTAAAGATCGTGATCTGCTTGCCGGCGGCCACACCATAGCGCTCGGCATAGGTGGTCATGGCTCCCGCCATCATCACGCCGGGCCTATCATTGCCGCCGAACACCAGCGGGCGTTCCTCGGCACCGGTTGCCATCAGCGCGCGCTTGGCAACGATGCGCCAGACACGCTCGCTCACGAGCTTCGAAGACGGTTCAGCGACGTGTTTCTGCACGCGTTCAACCGCGCCGAAGACGTTGTCGTCATACCAGCCGAAGACAGTGGTGCGCGAAAGCAGCGTGACATTGGGCAGCGCTTGCAGTTCGGCGACGGTGCGGTCGGCAAAGACCGATGCCGGCGCGCCGTCGACGGTCTCGCCGGTCGCAAGCAGGGAGCCGCCGAGCCGGAAATCCTCGTCGGCGACGATGACCCGAAGGCCGGCGCGGCCGGCCGTCAGTGCTGCCATCAGGCCGGCGGGACCGGCACCGACGACGAGCAGGTCGCAGAACGCCCAGGACTTCTCGTAGCTCTCGGGGTCGCGCTCCAGCACCGCCCGGCCGAGGCCGGCGGCGCGGCGGATGAAGGGTTCGTAGACGCGCTCCCAGAACTGCTTCGGCCACATGAAGGTCTTGTAGTAGAAGCCGGCGCCGAGGAACGGCGAAAGGACGCCGTTGACCGCCCCGACATCGAAGCCGAGAGACGGCCAGCGGTTCTGGCTTTTGGCAGTCAGCCCGCCATAGAGCTCGGCGACGGTCGCCTTGGTGTTGGCATCGGTGCGAGCACCAGAGCCGAGGGTGACGAGCGCGTTGGGTTCGGAGGGCCCGGCGCTGACGATGCCGCGCGGCCGGTGGTATTTGAAGCTGCGGCCGACGAGCAGCTGGTCATTGGCAAGAAGTGCGGAGGCGAGCGTATCGCCGGAAAATCCGCGCAGCGGCCGGCCGTCGAAGGTGAAGCTCAACGTTTTGCTGCGATCGACGAGACCGCCGGAGGAAAGACGATAACTGGTCATCGCGCTGCCCTCCGCGCAAACTCGGCCGCATCGACGACGGAATAGACCTCGTGGGTGGCCGTATCGCGCTCGACCACCAGGAAGCGGCGACAGCCGGCGATGTGATGCCAATGCTCCAACGTGCGCCCACGCGGGTTGGCGCGCACATAGACGTAATCATGCCAGGCCTCGTCCGAATCCATCGGCTCGGGACGGCCGCGCGAGGCGTCGCCGCGGATCACGAATTCTTCCTTCGGTCGGACCCCGCAATGCGGGCAGGTAATCAGGCTTGCCATCGTCTTCCGTGTCCTGAAGCCGCACTCCGGCTTCCTGTTCATTCCATACGAGCCGGCGGGCCGGCCGTGTCCTGTCAGTGAAGGTTGGGCTGCGGGCCGGCGCCGGCCTCGTCGACGGCATAGCCGCGGGCGAAGCGATCGAGCCTCAAGGCGCGCGCCACCGGATGGGTGTCGTTCTTGGCGATCAGGTGGGCGAAGCAGTAGCCGGAAGCCGGCGTCGCCTTGAAACCGCCGTAGCACCAGCCGCAGTTCAAGTAGAGATTGTCGATCGAGGTGCGGTCGATGATCGGCGAGCCGTCCATGCTCATGTCCATGACGCCCCCCCAGGCGCGCAGCACCCGAACGCGCGACAGGCCGGGGATCATCGTCACCCCCTCCTCCATCACGTGCTCGGCGGTCGCCAGATTGCCGCGCTGGGCATAGGACGAATAGCCGTCGATCTCGGCGCCGAAGACGAGGCCGCCCTTGTCCGATTGCGAGATGTAGAAGTGGCCGCCACCATAGACGATCACGTGATCGATGCAGGGCTTCAGCCCCTCGGTCACGAAGGCCTGCAGCACATGGCTTTCCAGCGGCAGCTTCAGATCCGCCATTTCGCCGACGCGCGAGGTGTTGCCGGCCGCCGCCAGCGCCAGCTTGCCGCAGCCGATGAACCCCTTGGTCGTTTCGACGCCGGTGACGACACCGTTTTCGCGGCGAATGCCGGTCACTTCGCAATGCTCGATGATGTCGACACCATGCTGGTCGGCGCCGCGGGCATAGCCCCAAGCGACCGCATCATGCCGCGCGGTACCGGCGCGGCGCTGCAGCAGGCCACCGAGGATCGGATAGCGGGCGTGATCGTAGTTGAGGAAGGGGATCATCTTCTTCAACTGCTCACGCTCGATGAGCTCCGCTGCCACACCTTCCATCCACATGGCATTGCCGCGGCGCACATAGGCATCGCGCTGGCCGTCGCTGTGGTAGAGCATGATGACGCCGCGCTGCGACAGCATCACATTGTAGTTGAGATCCTGCTCCAGCCCCTCCCAGAGCTTCATCGAGAACTCGTAGAAGGGTTCGTTGCCGGGCAGCATGTAGTTGGAGCGCACGATCGTCGTGTTGCGGCCGACATTACCCGAGCCGAGATAGCCCTTTTCCAGGACCGCGACGTTCTTCACGCCGAATTCCTTGGCGAGATAATAGGCGGTCGAGAGCCCATGGCCGCCGCCGCCGACGATGATCACGTCATAGTGGGATTTCGGCTGTGGCTGGCGCCAATGCGGTTTCCAGTTCAGGTTTCCGGAAAGGGCGTTCCTGACAAGCGAGAAGGCGGAATAACGCATGAAGGCATCCAGTTCAGTTGCGCCGGCACATTTGCACAGCCGGAACGCGGAAGCAAAGACGCAAAGCCTCTCGCAATTGCAAAAAGCTTGAGATGCTCCGCCCCGCAGATCAGTTGCGACCACGCGTAAAGAGCCGCCTGCCATGTCAAAAGCATGGCTATAATCTTCCTCTCAATATGCTATGGGCCTGATGACGGACCGAAAGACAGGGCGAATGCTGGAGATACTGCAACAATCGGCAATAACGGCGGGTCGGGCCATTCTCGACATCTACAATGCCGGGCCGGAGGTCACGCACAAGCCTGACTGCTCGCCGGTCACCGATGCCGACACGACGGCCGAACGCATCATCCTGGCAGACCTCGCCTCCGCCTTTCCGGACATCCCCGTGGTCGCCGAGGAAGCGGTGTCCGCCGGCTTCGTGCCGGAGATTTCCGGCAAGTCGTTTTTCCTTGTCGATCCGCTCGACGGCACCAAGGAATTCATCAGCCGCAACGACGACTTCACCGTCAACATCGCGCTGATCGAAAACGGCGCGCCCGTCGCGGGCGTCGTCTACGCCCCGGCGCTTGGAATCCTCTATGCGGCACACCATGGCAAGGCGGTAAAGTCGGTTATTGATGGCAGCTTTCGCCTGACCGAAGAAACGATCATCGGCTGCCGCAGCTGCGGGGATCGCATGGTGGGGCTCGCCAGCCGCTGGCACAACAGCGCCGAGACGATCGACTACCTCGAAAAACACGGCATCGCCGATTACCGGACGGTCGGCTCGTCCTTGAAATTCTGCCTGCTCGCCGAAGGCGTGGCCGACGTCTATCCCCGCTTCAGCCGGACGATGGAATGGGACACCGCCGCTGGCGACGCGATCCTGAGGGCCGCCGGTGGCGAAACGCTGACGATGGATGGCACGCCGCTTACCTACGGCAAGCGCAACCAGAAGGACGACAGCGACTTCGCCAATCCCTGGTTCGTATCGCGCGGCAAGCCCTGAGCAGGTCGCGCAAGGGCTGAGCCGGTTCCTAAGCCTCTCTCGTCTGGATCCCAGCGGCGATCAGCTGGCCGATCGATTTCTCGTTAAAGGGTTTGTCGATCCGCGGAACGTGCCTGAGATAGGTCGGGAAGTGCTCGGCATCGCCGTAGCCGCTGGTGAAGCCGAACGGCATTCCGCGGGCAAGCATGGCATCGGCAACCACGAAACTCGTGTGATCGCCGAGATTGACGTCGAGGATCGCAAAATCGAAGGCCTGGAGCGCCAGCAGCTCCAATGCCTGGTTCGCATTTCCGGCGATCGTAACCTGCAATATTCCGAGAGAAGCGAGGATTTCCTCGACGTCCATGGCGATGATGAAGTTGTCCTCGAGAACGAGGACCGTCCGGACGGACGGTGAAAGCTCGGCCATGTCAATGCACTCCATTTTTCACGCACAGCGACGGCAGTCATCGTCGCTGCAGGCGCATTTCCAGGCGGAATGCCGTCCAGAGTCCCGGAACCTCCACTGAGGCAACGGCAACGACTGAGCTTAGGCTCCAATGGCCTGACCTGGCATTTAAAAAAGACATGTGAGCGTCATGACGGGATCGGGAACAACCCTTTCGTCGCGGCGTTCAGTTCATGCGGCGTGGCCTCGGCCGCCTCCGCTCGACATTCCAAGACAGAACTGGAGCAGAAGAATGAAACAGACTGCCGCCGTGCTGAAGCCCAAGGTCAGGGACGAAGAATTCGACATCGGCCTGACGAAGGCCTATCGCCAGCAGATGGCAACCGCGCTTTCCGATATCCTTGCCGATACCTACAAGCTGGTGATCAAGAGCCACATCTACCACTGGAACGTGGTCGGGCCCCTGTTCAAGCCGCTGCACGAACTGACCGAAGAGCACTACAACGCGCTGTTCAAGGCAACCGACATCATTGCCGAGCGCATTCGCGCCCTTGGCCACCTGGCGCCGGCGAAGCTCGCCGAAGCAAAAACCTTCGCCCCCAGCGCCGCCTCGGTCAACCACACGACGGCGGCCGAGATGGTGGCAGACCTGATCACCGATCACGAAGCGGCGGCGCGACGCATACGCGAGGCCGGCACCAAGGCCGATGAAAACGGCGACCTGGTCACGACGGACATGCTGACCGATCGCCTCAACTTCCATGAAAAGGCTCTGTGGATGCTGCGGGCGACCGTTGCCGCCTGATCTCCCCCACCTTGACATCGATGCGGCCCCGGCGCCGCATCGATCGGCTTCGACTGGGCACGTCAGATGAACGGCCGCTTGGGTTCGCGGAGCCCTTCCCAGCCTGAAACCGCAAGCAGGCCGTCGATGTCGCGGACATTGCAGCCCTTCTCCGCCCAGCGGATCAGGCCCCGTTCGGCAAGTTTCTTCAACGTCTTGTTGGTGTGAACGATCGAAAGGCCGAGCGTGTCGGCTACATGCTGCTGGCTGATCGGAATGGCGACGCGGCTGTTGCTGAAGAGGTCGAGTACCTCCGCGCGCTGATAGAGGAAGGCGATGAGATAGGCCGCCCGCTCCAGCGCGGATCGGCGGCCGATGCTCAAGAGGTTTTCATCCAGAATGCGCTCCTCGCGTGCAGCGATCCAGGTGAGATCATAGGCAAGCTCAGGGTAGTTCTCGAACAGGCGGTTGAGCTTGCCGCGCTCGAAGACGCACAGAGTGACGGGCGACAGCGCTTCGATCGAATGCTGCATCTCCCCCATCAGGCTGCCCTGCAGTCCGATCAGATCGCCGGGCATCACATAGTTGAGGATCTGGCGGCGGCCGTCATCGAGCATTTTGTAGCGGAAGCCCCAGCCGGAAAGCACGGTGAAAAGGTGCGCACTGTGCGCGCCTTCGACGAGTATGGTCGCGCCACCATCGACCGCCAGTTCGCCAGTCTTGAACTGCGAAACGAAGGCAAGTTCTTCGCCGGTAAAGGCACGAAAATGATCGAGCTTGCGCAAGGGACAGCTTTCGCAAGGGGTGCGCTTTTCGTTGCGGGCTGTCATTTCGTTCATCGTTCCATCCACCGCATGCGTTCGTTCAGGCTTTTGCGTCCAAAACTGCAAGTAGCGCCGGCATCGCAGGTGACAAGATACAACCCTGAAAACACTTGGTTTTCCGAAGCGCCATCGTTGCCATGATCATGGACAGCCAGCCCTTGGCGCCCTATCTCTTGCACTCGACCCCGCCACAGGAGCTTCACCATGTCCCACCCTGCCTTCGCCCCCGGCAATGTCGCCGTCGTTACCGGTGCTGCTTCCGGCATCGGCCTTGCGGCTGCCAGACACTTCGCGACGCTCGGCATGTACGTCGTGCTCACCGACCTCGCGGGCGACAAGCTGGAGAAGGCGGCCGCCGAAGTCGCAGCCGCCTCGCCCGGCGGGGCGCGGCACGTCACGGCCATCGCGACAGACGTCTCGCGGCTCGACACGCTGGAAGCGCTCGAGCGGGAGGTTCATCAGCGGCTCGGCGACGTGCATGTACTCATGAACAATGCCGGCATTCAGCCCGGCAGCGCGATCCTCGGCCCCATGGCCGCCTGGGAGGCGACGCTCGGGGTCAATCTCTGGGGCGTCATCAACGGTTCGCGCGTCTTTGCATCCCGGATGATCGCCCACGGCAAACCGGCCGTCATCATCAACACCGGCTCGAAACAGGGCATCACCACGCCGCCCGGCGACCCGGCTTACAACGTCTCCAAGGCGGCCGTGAAGGTCTTTACCGAGGCGCTGGAGCACGAGCTGCGCAACACCGCCGGAAGCCAGGTCCACGCGCACCTGCTGATCCCCGGTTTCGTCTACACCGGGCTGACGGCTGGCGGCCGCACGGAAAAGCCCGCCGGCGCCTGGACGTCGGAACAGACGGTCGGCTTCATGATGGAGAGCCTGGCGCGCGGGGATTTCTACATCCTCTGCCCTGATAACGACGTGTCACGCGCGACCGACGAACGGCGTATCCTGTGGGCCGCCGGCGACATCGTCGAGAACCGGCCGCCGCTGTCGCGCTGGCATCCGAAATATGCCGATGCCTTCAAGGCATTCCTCGACAAGGATGGCGATTGATCCTCCTACGTTGACGCTGCGTTCTCGGCGACCCTTCTGGTGCTGGCCGGACACATCGTGTTTTGTGGGACGACGATAATGAGGGACTAAGAATGACGAGCGGCATCCATCACATCACCCTGATTGCCCGGAAGGTCCAGGCAAACGTCGACTTCTATGTCGGCTTTCTTGGCTTGCGCCTGGTCAAGCGGACGGGCGGCTATGAGGACGCCAACCAGCTGCACCTTTTTTACGGCGACGCCGAGGGTTCGCCGGGTTCGCTCGTGACCTTCCTGATGTGGGAAGACGGCGGCCGCGGCCGCGTGGGCCATGGCCAGCCGAGCGAAATCGCGTTTGCCATCCGGCCGGAGAGTATCGGCTTCTGGCTGACCCGCGCGCTGCAGTTCAACATCGCCACATCAGGGCCAGCGCAGGAGTTCGGTGAGCCGGTGCTGCGGCTCAAGGATCCGGACGGTGTCATCGTCAAGCTCGTCGGCACCGAGACGGTTTCGGGTGCGGCCCCCTGGAGCACGCGCGATATCCCGGCGGAAGACGCCATCCGCCGCCTGCGTGGCGCCACGATCCTCACGGAAAAGCCGGAGGAATCCGTTCGCTTCCTGACGTCCCACTTCGGCTATACGGAAACTGGCGCAACCGACGCGATCCGTCGGCTCACCTCCGCCTCCGGCGACACCATCGACGTGCGCAATGCAAGCGGCTTCTGGACGTCTGCGCCCGGAACCGGAACGATCGATCACATCGCCTTCCGTGCACCCGACCGAGCCGCCGTGGAACGGGTGCACGAGGACCTGCAACGGGATGGCGCGGGCGCGATCAATGCGCATGACCGCAAATACTTCTATTCGCTCTACGTCCGCGAACCCGGTGGGTCGCTCTACGAACTGGCCAGCGACGTGCCCGGCTTCACCGTCGACGAACCGAAGGAAACACTCGGCACCGAACTCTTCGTACCGGCGCATTTCAGCGCCGCGCGCGAAGAAATGCTGCTGGCCATGCCGCAGTTCGCTCTGCCGGGAGAACCGCGGCTGACCGAGCGCGACCTGCCCTTCGTGCACCGCTTCTATCACCCTGACGTACTGGATGACCGCACCTTCATGCTCTTGCACGGCAGCGGCGCCAACGAAACGCAGCTTCTCCACCTCGCCCATCAGGTCGACAGGCAGGCGACGCTTGTCGGCATTCGCGGCCGGTCGAACGAGGAGGGAACGCCGCGCTGGTTCCGGCGCTATTCGCCGACGACCTTCGACCAGAAGGACGTGCGGTCGGAAGCCGAGGCCTTTGCTGCCTTCGTCGAGGGTGCCCGCGACGGCTACCGCATCGATCTGGAGAAGACGGTTTTCATCGGCTACTCCAACGGCGCCAATCTTCTGGTGGCCCTGATGCTGTTGCATCCGGGGCTCGTGCGCAATGTCGTACTGATGCGCTCGATGCTCGTCCTCGACGACGTGCCGCCGCCGGATCTCTCGGGTACGAAGGTGCTGCTCCTCACCGGCAAGCACGACAGCTACGGCGACTTCGCTCCACGCCTCAGAGAAGAGCTCGTCCGCACGCGCGCGGATCTGACTGCGGTCGACCTCGACATGGGCCACGAGATCGGCGCGCCAGATATCGCGGCTATCCAGCAATGGCTGCAGGATAAGGGCCTCTAAGCGTTCCCCAGGTCGTTTCGGCGAACGCTTTCGAGAAATCCAACAGCGCTCGCTCCCTCACCCTCATGCTCGGGCTTTGCCCGAGCATCCATACCCAGTCCTGTCCGCGATGTCCGGGGCAGCCTTAGCGCCTCACTGTGTCGGCAGCCTACCGCGCTCCCTCAGCGCCGGCAAAATCCGCAAATGCCTTGACGAAGGCGGCGAGCCGGTCGCGGGCGTCCGTATCCGTCAGCGTCCCCGCCTCATCGAAAAGCGTATCCGCCTTGGGCAGCATCAGGCGCTTGCCGGACCAGAGCTCGGCGCCGAGCGTGCGCATGACGGGCAGCCAGGCGTTCTGGCTAAGGATGGTGCCGAAATTGCCGGGCGAGCTGCCGGCAAGCGCAAAGGGCCGACCGCGAAACACCTTGGCGATATCGGCAGAAGGCCGGCTCATCCAGTCGATCGCGTTCTTGAACACGCCGGGGATGGAGTTGTTGTATTCCGGCGTGAACAGGATGACGCCGTCGGCAGCCATCACCTTTTGCTTCAGCGCCGTCACGGCGTCCGGAATGCCGCTCTCCTTTTCGACATCGCCGTCATAGAGCGGAATTCCGTGCAGCGTCGCGGTGTCGAATTCGACGCCACCAGGCAGGTTTTCCGCGGCCGCCCGCATCAGGCCGGTGTTGAACGACGCCTTGCGCAGGCTCCCGGAAATGCCGAGGATTTTTGTCATGAGGTCTGGTCCTTTTCCAAGTCCTTGCGGGCGCGCCTCGAAGCGCGAGGCGGGATGCCATCGACATAGGTAACGCAACAGCTGTCATGATGGGTCCGCGCGGAACCGATGTCCAACGGGATCAGAGGGATAGAGACAAAAAAGCCGGGGACGAGCCCCGGCTTTTCGTTGGGATCAGACCGTTAGACGAGCGGCTTCAGCCGGGCCTCGATCTGCGCGCGCTTCGGCTCCAGGAACGGCGGCAGAGACAGGCTCTCACCGAGCGTTTCCATCGGCTCGTCGACGGCAAAACCGGGACCATCGGTCGCGATCTCGAAGAGGACGCCGTTCGGCTCGCGGAAATAGAGCGAGCGGAAATAATAGCGTTCGACCTCGCCGCTCGACGGCAGACGGAAGCCGTTAAGCCGTTCCGTCCATTCCGTCAGCGCCGCATTATCAGGCGCCCGGAAGGCGACGTGGTGCACGGCACCGGCGCCCTGACGCGCGATCGGCAATCCCGGTTGGACGGCCACGTGCAGTTCGGCCGCAGGACCGCCCTCGCCCATGGTGAAGACGTTGACTTCCCCCTCGCCGTCCGGCGACGGATAGGTGCGGGCCTTGCTCATGTTCATCACATGCGTCAGGACGAGTTCGGTGTTCGTGATGTCAGGCACGCTGATGGTGATCGGTCCGAGGCCCTTGATCTGGCGCTCGGCCGGCACCGGGCTCTTTTCCCAGGGGTGCGAGGGCGCAAGCCCGCCGTCGTCGACCAGCCGGAAACGTTGGCCTTCGGCATCCTCGAAATCAAGCGCGGTGCGGCCATCGATCTCGGTGACCTCTCCACTCGTGACCTTGAGTTCGTCGAAGCGGTCCTTCCACCAGCGAACGGTTTCGGCGCTGCCGACCCTCAGACCCGTGCGCGAAATGCTGTGCGTGCCGCGCCCTTCCGGCCCGACCGGCCAGTCGAAGAAGGTCAAGTCCGTGCCGGGCGTGGCGCGCCCGTCGGCATAGAAGAGGTGATAGGCGGTGGTGTCGTCCTGGTTGACGGTTTTCTTGACCAGCCGCAGCCCGAGCGTCTCGGTGTAGAAGCGCAGGTTTTCCGGTGCGTTGGCGGTGATCGCCGTCAGGTGATGGATCCCAGTCAGTTGCAAGCTCATGATTGCCTCCAATGCGTTGGCATTGCTGTTGAGCCCAATATGGGATGCCGCATCGTTTCCGACAGTGGACCAATAGAGAACAGAACGTTCTCCTCAGGTAAACAACAAACGGCCCGTCCGCGCTGCCATCGCTGAGACGCAACAGCAATCAGCGCGCCCTCAGCGGCGATTGAGATCGCCGAGATAGGTGTTTTCAAGGCGGGAGATTGCGTAGGCCTTGGGGTCGATGTCGACGAGGAGCACGGCTTCCTGCCCAGACCCCGCCTTGGCGAGCAACTGCCCGTCGGGTGCTGCAATGCGCGACAGCCCGGCGAAGGAGAACAGCGGGTCCGAACCACAATGGTTGATGTAGGCGACGAACACCTGGTTCTCGAAGGCGCGCGTCTGGATCATGTGCTCGGCGATGAAATCGCCGGACCAGCCCGCCGGCAGCGCCGTCGGCACCAGCACGGCCTCGGCGCCGGCGAGCGCCAGCCGCCGCACATTCTCCGGAAACTCGACGTCGTAGCAGATCAGCATGCCGCAGGTGACGCCACGATGTGTGAAGAGCCGCGTCGACGGCTCCGGCGCGCGGAAAATCGAACGCTCATAGTCGCCGTAGAGATGGGACTTGCGGTAGACGACCGGCGCGGCATCGCCATCGACATAGACGGCGCTGTTATAGACGTCGTCGCCGTCGCGCTCGGCAAAGCCGGCGATGAGCGCAATGCCCGTCTCAGCGGAAATCGCCTTGAGGCGCTGAACGATCGCGCCATCCGGCGCCTCGGCGAGCGCTGTCAACGCCTCGCCGGCGCCATAGCCGGTGACGCCGAG
Source organism: Ensifer sp. Root558 (assembly GCF_001427045.1). Classification (NCBI taxonomy): domain Bacteria; kingdom Pseudomonadati; phylum Pseudomonadota; class Alphaproteobacteria; order Hyphomicrobiales; family Rhizobiaceae; genus Ensifer; species Ensifer sp. Root558. The sequence goes on from NZ_LMGC01000003.1 coordinate 133,803, forward strand.
TTCGGGCGTCAAAAGCAGCGTCGCCCCTTGTCCTGCAGCTTCCGCCGCGGCACGGGCAATGCGGTCAAGATTGGCGGCGACGTCACCCGCCGCCGATTGCATCTGGAGGGCGGCGAGCTTCATCATTTTCCATCCGACGACATGGCGCCAAGCAGCTTCGGCAGGTCGCCGAAACGGGCAACGAGGCTGAAGATCACCGCGGCGGTCGTGACGAAGAGTACCGTCACCGACGCCATGGTCGGCGTATAGCCGTAGCGCAGCGCATTGAAGATCTTGATCGGCAGCGTTTCCACCGTGAAGCCGACCGTCATGTAGGCAACGATGTATTCGTTGAGCGACAGCACGAAGGCGAAGGCGTAGCCCGACACGATATAGGGCAGGATCAGCGGCAGCACGACGGTGCGGAAGATCGTGCGCTCATCCGCCCCCATGGTCGAGGCGGCCTCGACCAGCGAGCGGTCGATCGAGGTGAAACCGAGCGACAACGTCACCAGCGGCAGCGTCACGAAGAAGATTGCGTGGCTGACGACGGCCGTCCACGGCTGGCCGTAGAAGCCCACGGTCGCCCAGAAGGTGAGCATGCCGAGCGCGGTGATGACAGGCGGCAGCGTGAACGGCGCGACACCGAGAAGCTGGAAAATGTTCGCCCAGGGTGCAATGCGCCGCCACAGGAACCAGGAGAGCGGCAGAGCGATCGCCACCGCAAGCGCTGCCGAAAGCACCGCCAGCGTCACCGAGGCAAAGAGCGCGTTGCGCCATTCCGGATTGAGGAAGATCTCGCCATACCAGGAGAGCGAAAAGCCCTGCGGCGGGAAGGCGAGCGTCTGCTTCTGGTTGACCGAGACGCCGGCAACGACGATCAGCGGCAGCGACAGGAACAGGCCGATCAGGAAGAAGTAGGCCTTGCGGAAGATCGAGGTCATGCCGCTTCTCCCTTGCGTCCGGCAATCACGGTGAGCGCCACGAGGCCGAGCGTGACCAGCACGAGGAACACGGCCATGGCGGCGGCGAACGGCATGTTCGACTGGTAGATCGCCTGGTCGGTGATCAGCACCGACAGCGTCCAGTGCTGCGGCCGGCCGAGCAGCTGCGGCAACAGATAGGAGCCGAGCGCGAAGATGAAGACCATGATCAAGGTGGCGGTGATGGTGTTGCGCAGCGCCGGCACGACCACGGTGAAGAAGGCCTTGAGCGGTGATGCGCCGAGCGTGCGGGCGGCTTCCGTCAGCGTCGGATCGAGGCGCACGAGCGCCGGGAAAAGCACCAGCACCGTATAGGGGAAGGCCTGATAGACCATACCGGTCAAGACCGCGCCGAAGCTCGGCGTCAAGGCCTTGGCCTGCTCCATGATGCCGAGCGCAACGAGGATGTTGGTGATCCCTGCGGTGCGCGAAAACAGCGTCGACCAGGCAAAGCCGATGATGACTTCCGAGAGCGACAGGATCGACAGCAGCGCCACCAGCCACACGACCTGTACCTTCCGCGCCATGCGCGTCAGCATGTAGGTGAAGGGCAAGGCGAGCACGACGCAGCAGATCGCCACGATGACGGCGAGCATCAGCGAAAAGCCGAGCACACCGCCGAAAAAGACCGAGAGGAAGCGGGCGTAATTGTCGAAGACGAAGGCCGGCGTGTAGAAGCCGCCCTGCTGGCGCTGGAAGAAGCTGACGGCGATCATCGTGCCGAAGGGCACGACGAAGAAGATCGTCAGCATGGCCGCCGGAAAGAGGAGCGGCAGGTAGTCGCCAAGGGTTTGGGGCGGTTCGCGTCTCATTTCTTCAGCACCACGCAGACATCCGGAGTGAGCGCGATGCCGACTTCCTGGCCGACGGAAACGTCGGGCCGGGCGCGCGGCGTCGAGACGGCGACAATCTGGTGTCCCGCGATATCGACGAAGGTTTCGATCGTGCCGCCGAGATCGCGCACGAAGGTGACCTTGCCGGTGAGCGCCCCGGCGCCGGGCGCCGTCAGGTGCACGTCTTCCGGGCGAACCGACAGCGTGCCCTTGTTGGCGCCCGCAGGCAGGGCGAGGCCGGGGACGACATGACCGAGGACTTCCGCGCGGCCGGCGCTGTCGGCCTGTACCTCGAGCAGGTTGGTCTGGCCGATGAAGTCGGCGACAAAGCTGTCGGCCGGGCGGCGATAGATTTCGATCGGCGACGCAGCCTGGCGGATCTCGCCGCCGCTCATGACGACGACGGTGTCGGCCATGGTCATCGCTTCGCGCTGGTCGTGGGTAACGACGATGGTGGTGATGCCCAGCTTCTGCTGCAGCTGGCGCAGTTCTACCTGCATCGCCTCGCGCAGCTTCGCGTCGAGTGCCGAAAGCGGTTCGTCGAGCAGGAACAGTTTCGGCGAGATCGACAGGGCGCGGGCGATCGCCACGCGCTGGCGCTGGCCGCCGGACAGCTTGGCGACCGGCCGGTCGGCATAGCCCGAGAGATGGATCATCGACAGAAGCTCGTCGACGCGCTTCTTCTGGTCTTCTTTTGCCGCACCGCGGATGCGCAGGGGGTAGGCGATGTTTTCGCCGACGGTCAGGTGCGGAAACAGCGCCAGCGACTGGAACACCATGCCGAGGTTGCGCTTGTGCGTAGGAACCCGGGTGATGTCCTCGCCGTCGAGCCGGATCGCGCCGCCGGTCGGCAGATCAAGCCCGGCGATCATGCGCAGCAGCGTGGTCTTGCCGCAGCCAGATGGTCCGAGCATGCAGACGAAGGTGCCGTGCGGCACCGTCAGATCGACATTGTTGACGGCCCTGAAGGCTCCGAATTCCTTGACGACGTTTTGAAGGGCAAGTCCGGACATTGTTTCTCCGCGAGGATGGTCCCCTCCGCCTCATGGGAGGGTTTCAGGCGGGGAGCGGCTGCAAGGCCCCTCCCCGTCGTTATGCTTGTGGCTCSCCCCGGAGGCCGGGGAGCTGGCCGGATCAGCCGACGATCAGCTCGGTCCACTTCTGGTTCAGCCAATCCGACTTGGTCTGGTAGAGATCGTAGCGCGGAATGATCGGCTCGATATCCGACGAGACGGCTGCGAATTCCTTGTCGGTCAGATCCGTAACCTCGCGCTTGACGGTCGGGGACGTTCCGACCTTGCGCGACAGCGTCGCCTGGATCGAGGGTTGGCACATGTAGTCGATGAAGATATGGGCTTCCTCGGACTTCTGCGAGGCACGCGACAGTGCCCAGCAACCGGAATCCTGAATGCCGCCTTCCTTCGGGAAGGTGGAGCGGACCGGGTGACCGTCGGCAGCAGCAAGGCCGGTGACGTCGTGATAGTACTGGCCCATCGGGATTTCGCCCGACTTCAGCGACTGCTCGAACTGCGCCTCGTCGCGGTACCACAGGCGAACGTTGGGCTTCACTTCGGCAAGCTTGTCGAACGCCTTGAGAAGGCCTTCTTCGGTGTCGAGCGCATTGGTGCCGCCGAAGAACGTCTTGGCCGTCACTTCGAGCAGGAACGAGTTGGAGACGAGCGCGAGCAGGCCGAGCTTGTCGGCGTTCGCCGGATCCCAGAAGGCGGTCCAGGAGGTCGGCGCTTCCTTGTAGACGTCGGTGTTGGTCACCAGCGTGATGTACCAGGAAACCGCGCCGATGCCGGCAATGCGTCCGTCCGGATACTTGTTGACGAAGCGATCAAGCAGGTTCGAGGCATTCTTGATCTTGGCGGTATCGAGCGGCGTCCAGAGATCGGTCGACTGGCCCTTCAGCATCGCGACCTGCGACATCATCGAAACGTCGGCTGGGGCCTGGCCGGCGCGGGCGGCCTGTTCGAGCTGGACGAGCCAGGCTTCACCGGTCGGTTCCGCGATCGACTCGACGGCAATGCCGGTCGCTTTGGTGAATTCCGGGAAGATGTTCTTGTCGAACGAATCCTTGAAGTAGCCGCCATAGACGCCGACCTTCAGCGACTTGTCCTGCGCGCGCAGGATCGACGGCATCGCCAACATGGAGGCACCGGCAAGGCCGGCGCCGAGCAGCGTGCGGCGCTTGATGGAAGTGGTGATCATTCGCGTTCTCCTTTGTTTCGGCGGTGATCCGCCTTGTTCCCTGTTCTGTTTGATTTCTTGCACATTTTCAGTCTCAGTGCGCGGCTGTTTTGCGCTCCAGCATGCGCGAATATTGTGTCAGCGGATAACACAGCACGAAGAAGATCACCGCGACCAGCCCATAGACCGTGAAAGGTTCGAAGGTTGCATTATTGATCGCATTCGCGGTTCTGAGAAGCTCTTCGAAGCCGATGATCGAGGTCAGCGCCGTGCTCTTGATGAGCTGCACGAGGAAGCCGACGGCGGCCGGCCGGGTGATGGCGAAGGCCTGCGGCAGGATGACGAGCCGCAGTTCCTGCAACCGGTGCAGCCCGAGGCTCGCGCCGGCATCCCACTGCCCGCGCGGCAGTGCCTCGACCCCGCCACGCCAGATCTCGGCGAGATAGGCACTGGCATAGAAGGTCAATCCGAGGGCTGCCGCCGTCCACGGCTCGATGCGGAAACCGAGCATCGGCAGGCCGAAGAACATCAGGAACAGCTGCATCAGGAGCGGTGTTCCCTGGAAGAGCGCGATGTAGCCGGAGCCGAAGCGCCGCGCCCAACGGCGCTCGGAAATGCGCGCTGCAAGGACGGCAAGCCCCACTGCTGCGCCGCCGGCAAAAGCGACGATCGACAGCAGGATCGTCCACCGCGTAGCGAAGATCAGGTTGCGCAGGATGTCCCAGAAGGTGAACTCGATCATGACACGCCCGCTCCAAGCACGCGGCGCCCGCCGGCGACGAACAGCCGCCGAAGCGCCATCGACAGGCCGAGATAGATCAGCGTGACGACGAAATAGGTCTCGAATGAGCGGAAAGTGCGCGCCTGCAGCAGCTCCGCCTCATGCGCCAACTCCCGCACCGCGATCTGCGAGACGACCGCCGATTCCAGCATCATGATGATCACCTGGCTGGTGAGCGCCGGGAAAATCACCTTCAGCGCCTGCGGCAGGATGATCTTGACGAAGACCTGGCGGGGCTTAAGCCCGAGCGCAAACGCCGCCTCGCTCTGCCCCTTCGGCACAGCATCGAGACCCGCACCGACGATCTCGGTCGTATAGGCCGCCATATTCAGCGTCATGGCGACGATTGCCGCGACGATCGGGTCGAGCCGGATGCCGAGGCTCGGCAGGCCGAAATAGATGAAGAACAGCTGCACCAGGAACGGCGTGTTCCTGACGACTTCGACATAGACGGCCACCGCCTTGCGCAAGACGCCATAGCGGCTGCGGCGGGCGGCGGCGAAGAGAATGCTGATCAGGATGCCGAGCACCGTGGTGCAGGCGATCAGGAACACGGTCATGGCCGCGCCATGGGCGATTGCGCCCGCGGCGTCCTTGAGCCAACCGAAGCTGAGGCCGTAGCCCATCGTCGCAACCTTTCCTCAAGCGGGCCGCGAGGGGATTGCCCCCCGCGGCCACCGAGCTTGTTAGTCCTTGAGGTTGTCGGGGTTGAGCGGCGTCTTCAGCCAGGCCTCCGAGCTCGCGTTCAACTTGCCGTCCGAGAGCATTTTGGCAACGGAGTCGTTGACCGCCTTCTTCAGGCCTTCCTCGCTCTTGTTGAGACCGATATGCGACGGCGAGGTCAGAAGCTGGAACTTCTGCTCCGGTTTCAACGCTTCCTGGCGGGCCAGCACCTGGGCGCCGACGTCGTTGCCGACGACCATCAGTTGCGTCTGGCCGGAGATGAAGGCCTGGATCACAGCATTGTAGTTGTCGAAGCGCTGGATGTCGGCATTGGCCGGGGCCGCCTCGGTAAGCGAGGTGTCTTCCAGCGTGCCGCGATTGACGGCGATGGTCTTCTCGGCAAGGTCTTCCTTGCCGGCAACCTTCAGTTCCGCCGGGCCGATGACGGCGATGTAGTAAGGCGCGTAAGCCGCGGCAAAATCGATCACCTCGGCGCGCTCCTTGGAGAAGCCGACGCTCATCAGGATGTCGACGCGCTTGTCGTTGAGATAAGGAATGCGGTTCTGCCCTGTGACGCTGACGAGGTTGAGCTTGACGCCGAGATCATCGGCGATCTGCTGCGCGACGTCGACGTCATAGCCCTTGATGCTCATGTCGGCGCTGGCCGAGGAGAACGGCGGGAAGTCGGAGAAGATGCCGACATTGATCTGGCCGGCGGACTTGATATCGGCAAGCGCGTCGGCCTTGGCGATGCCGGCGGCGGCCCCGAGCATCAGGGCGGCGGCGAAGGCTGTCTTCAGTTTTGCATGGATCGTCATGGTAATTCCCCTACCCGGAAGCTTTGTGATTGTGCAGTCTGGTGGTCGGCCGCCGTTTCCGGTCCGGCAGCCGACGAACCCTTAGTCAGGCCTCAGGCGGACTTGCCCGTGATCGCCGGGCTGAAGACCATGAGGCTCAGGATTTCGAAGAGCACCTGCGCGCCCGCATGGGCCGTGTTGGTGGTCGAGTCATATTGCGGCGCCACTTCGACGACGTCGCCGCCGACGAGGTTGATGCCCTTGAGGCCACGGATCAATTCCAGCACTTCGCGGGTCGTCAGACCGCCGACTTCCGGCGTGCCGGTACCCGGCGCGAAGGATGGATCGAGGCTGTCGATGTCGAAGGACAGATAGGTCGGGCCGTCGCCGACGATCTTCTTCGCTTTCTCGATGATCGCGGGAATGCCGAGACCGGTCACTTCCTCCGCATGGATGACGGTCATGCCGGACTCGTAGGAGAACTCCCAGAGATATTCGGCCGAACCGCGGATGCCGATCTGCACGACGCGGGTCGGGTCGAGCACGCCGTCGAGCACCGCGTTGCGGAACGGACCGCCATGGTGGAACTTGGTGAGGTCGTAGGCGCCGCCGGTGTCGCAATGCGCGTCGATGTGGATCATACCGACCGGGCGCTTTTTGCCGACCGCTTTCAGGATCGGGTGGGTGATCGAGTGGTCGCCGCCGACCGACAGCGGCAGCACGCCGGCATCGACGATCTGGTTGATGCGCTTCTCGATGTCCTCATGGCTGAGTTCCAGCCGGTAGCGGCTCTGGAACGGCACGTCGCCGATATCCGCGACGCGGAGTTCTTGAACCGGCGTGCAGCCGAGCACGTGGTTATAAGGGCCGATACGCTCGATCGAGCGCAGCGCCCGCGGTCCAAAGCGCGAGCCCGGACGGTTGGTGACGCCAAGATCCATGGGAATGCCGACGATCGCCACCTGCAGATTGCCGAAATCCGGGTTCTCCGCGTCAACAGGCATGTGCGGCGCCGTCAGGAAAGTCGGGATGCCGGAATAGGGCGCGAGACGTGTGCCGCTCTTGTTGAAGATCTTGTCGGCGACCTTGCGGAAGGTCGGGTCGAACAGCTCGCCGCCATGGCTTTCGCCATACTTTGCCTTCAGTTCGGCAAGCTTGTTGTCGTTCCAGGCCATCGATTCAATCCTCCGTCTTCCATAGCCTGAGGCATGCGCGCGAAGGCGCCACAGATATCTGTCTGCGGAAGGGGCCGGCTCGTCCGGCGCGTTCATGTTCCCCAGGCGTTTTCGCCTTTGTTGATGAATATTAGGCGGCAATTCCCCTAGAAAATCAATTGACATTGTTATAGCGTTTCGTGTGAGAAAAATTCACATCACAGCAACCGCCGGAACGCCCCGATTTGTCCAGCCGCCTGCCTCCCCTCAACCCCTTGCGCGCCTTCGAAGCGACAGCGCGGCGGGGCTCCGTTTCGGCCGCGGCGCGTGAACTCAACGTCACCCACGGTGCGATCAGCCATCAGATCCGCGCGCTCGAACTTTCGGTCAAGGCGGCGCTGTTCGAGCGCGGCGGCAAGCGGCTGAAGCTGACGCCGCAGGGGGCATTGCTGCTGCCGGCCGTCACCCACGCCTTTGCCGAAATCGCCGCGGCGACCGCAGCGATGACGCGGCCGACGACGAGCGGCGAACTGCGCATCACCTGCGTCCCGGCGCTGCTTTCCTTCTGGCTGATCCCGCGGCTGCATCTTTTCACCGAGCAGTATCCGGACGTGCGTCTGACGCTGATCGCCTCTAACGACGAGGCGTATCTCCACTCGCCCGACGTCGACGTCTGCCTGATCTATGGCGACGGCAACTGGTCCGGCGCCTGGGCCAAGCTCTGGAGCCGTCTCGAACTTTTCCCTGTCGTCAGCCCGACCCTGCTCAACATGCGGCCACTGCGCTCGGTTCGCGACCTGCGCGACCACGTCATGCTGCATGGCGACGATGGCCGCGAATGGAACACCTGGCTTGCGGCGGCGGATGCCAGCGACCTGCAGCGCGGCCAGCAGCATTTCATGAGTGACGCACGGCTTTCGACCGAGGCGGCCCTGCACAACCAGGGCGTCGCGCTCGGCGATACGATTACCGCCGGCAGCCTGATCGCGCGCGGCGAACTGATCGCCCCTTTCGACCTGACGGTGCCCGCCAACGACGCCTTCTTCGTCGCCTGCCGCAACGAGGTGCTGGCGGCACCGATCGTGCGCATCTTCATCGACTGGATGTTCGAAACACTCGAAAGCGACCCGATGCCGGAACTGCAGACATCGGCGCGCACGATTATTCGCAGCCGCACCTCGAAATCCGAGCCGACAGATCGTAAATCGGAGAAGAACGGTTTTCAGCCGGTTTCGGCGCCGAGCCGTGCTCGCCGCACCGATCGTCCGCAGAAACGCAAAGCCAAGGCCTAACCCACAGGAACACCCATCATGCCGCATTTCAACCCGCTCGTCGAAAAGCTCTCGCCGCCGCCCGTGCCCTCGGTGCTGGCCTGGGCGAAATCCTACGACGGCTCCCGTGGCCCGCTGATCGACCTGTCGCAGGCAGTGCCCGGCTATCCCGCCCATCCGGACATGCTGGCCTGGCTCGGTGAGGCTGCAGCCTCAACCGCTTACACCGGCTACGGCGCGATCGAGGGCGAAGCGGAGCTGCGTGAGGCCTATGCGGCGCATGTCGCCGGCCTCTATGGTGCCGCGGTCACCGCGGACAACATCCACATCACCTCGGGCTGCAACCAGGCCTTCATCTGCACGGCAATGGCCATTGCCGGCGCGGGCGATACGATCCTGATGACCAACCCCTATTACTTCAACCAGGAAACGACGCTGTCGATGCTCGGCATCAATGTCGAGCTCGTACCTTGCGATGCCGGCGCCGGCTTCCTGCCGGAGGTCGATGCAATTGCCGCGGCACTTCACCCCGGCATCCGGGCGCTCGCGCTGGTCTCGCCCAACAATCCGACCGGCGCCGTCTACCCGCCGGAGCTGCTCGCCCGTATCTACGAGGCCTGCCGTGCCAAGGGCGTCTGGCTGATCCTCGACGAAACCTATCGCGACTTCCTGCCCGATGCCTCCGCAGCGCCCCATGGCCTGCTGGCCACCGAAGGCTGGCAGGATAGCTTCATCGGCCTCTACAGCTTTTCCAAGTCTTTCTGCATCCCGGGCCATCGCCTGGGCGCGATCACCGCCGGCCCTGCCGTCATCGAGCAGGTGACGAAGATCATGGACAACCTGCAGATCTGCGCGCCGCGCTCAGCCCAGGCCGCGGTCGCGAAGGCAATTCCGGCTCTTGCCGACTGGCGTCAGACGAACCGCGCCGAAATCGCGGCACGAGCCGATGCGCTGCGCGACGTCATGAGCCGCCTGCCGAAGTGGAAGCTGCAGGCGGTCGGCGCCTATTTCGCCTATGTCCGCCACCCCTACCCGGATATCGATTCGCAGTTCATCGCCGAGAAGCTGGCCAAGCTCGCCGGCGTCGTCTGCCTGCCCGGCGACTATTTCGGCGAAGGCCAGGAGAACTACCTGCGCTTTGCCTTCGCCAATGCCGACGCCGAAACGATCCGCAAGCTTGAAGAGCGGCTGGGGAACTTCACGCCACCCGGTCTCTGATCGCAACGTAATCGCGCGGCGTTATCCGCGCCGCGCGATCAAAATGCCGACAAGCACGATCGCCCCGCCGATCGCCTGCATCAGCCCGACCGGCTCGGCAAGCAGGAGCCAGGCGAGGATCGCCGCCACGACCGGCTGCAACAGCAGGGTCAGCGACGAAAATGCGGGCGGCAGATAGGCGAGTGCGTAGGTGATCGCCACCTGCCCGCCGGCATGGCTGACGAAGGCGAGCCCGAAAAGCATCGCCCAGCCGAAGGCGGTCGGCGGCAACAGCGACGGCTCGAACAGGACGGCCATCGGCAGCATGCAGATCGCAGCCGAAGCCGTGCTCCAGATCATGATGCGCACGGTGCTGAACAGGCTGCGCAGCTGCCCGATCGCCAGAATATAGCCGGCGTAGAACATCGCCGCGACGACGGCCACGCCATCGCCGAGCAGATTGCCGTCACCCAGCGCCATCGGGCCGCCCTTGAGGATCACCACGCCCGCGACTGCCGTTGCGAGGCCGAGGGCGAAGACGGCGCTGACGCGCGAGCGAAACAAAAGCCAGCTCGTGAGCGTCACGAAGACGGGCGCGAGATTGGCAAGCAGCGTGGCGTTGGCGACCGATGTCTTGGTCAACGCATAGTGCCAGGCACCGAGATCGATCGCGAGAAACACGCCCGGCAGGACCAGAAGCGCATATTCCGAGAGCTTTTCCGGTCGCCGCCCCCCGGCGCCCTCGGGACGAAACCAGGTCCAGGCGAGAAGCGGGATCAAGGCCAGCGCCACGCGCCAGAAGGCGGTCGCCATCGGCCCGACTTCCGATAGCCGCACGAAGATCGGCGAGCCGCCGATCGCAGCGCCGCCAATGAGAAGGGCAGCCATGGCAACGCGATTATGGGAATGGGAAGCTTGGGTCACGGGAGGCATCCGGAAGGGCGCGGTCGTCTGGGGCGGTAAGCCGACGAGCTACCAGATGCGGACGACCGGTGACAGCCCTGCAAGCGCCGAAGCCTGAAAGAAAAAACGGCCGCCGCAGATTGCGACGGCCGTCGTTCAAGGACGTAGCGCTGTATTCAGGCAGCGTCGGGAACGTGAACGGTCTTCACTTCGAGGAAGTCCTCAAGGCCGAACATGCCGCCTTCGCGACCGTTGCCGGACTGCTTGTAGCCGCCGAACGGGCTGCCGTAGCGGTGCGGCCCGCCATTGATGTGCACCATGCCGGCGCGCAGGCGTCCGGCGACGCGCTCGGCCCGCTCCGGGTTGCCCGTCTGCACATAGGCGGCAAGGCCGTAGTTGGTGTCGTTGGCAATCGCGATCGCCTCCTCCTCGGTGTCGAAGGGAATGATCGCCAGCACCGGACCGAAGACTTCCTCGCGGGCGATGCGCATCTCGTTGTTGACGTCGGCAAAGATCGTCGGCTTGACGAAGTAGCCGGTCTCGAAGCCCTCCGGCTTGCCGGCACCGCCGACGAGCAGCCGCGCGCCGTCGGCAATGCCTGCTTCGATCAGCGCCTGCACCCGGCCGAACTGGATGTGGCTGACGAGCGGTCCGATATGGCCGCCCTCTTGCGTCGGGTCTCCGACTTTCGCCTCGCGGCCGACGCGCTTGGCGATCTCAACCACCTGATCATAGACGCTACGCTCCACCAGCATGCGGGTCGGCGCGTCGCAGGACTGGCCGGAATTGTTGAAGCATTCGAGCACGCTGCCGGTGACGCGGTCTTCGAGATCGGCGTCGGCAAAGACGATGTTCGGCGACTTGCCACCGAGCTCCAGCGTCACGCGCTTGACCGTTTCGGCGGCATCCTTGCTGACGGCGATGCCGGCGCGGGTCGAGCCGGTGAACGACATCATGTCAATGTCGGGATGCTTCGACAGCGCGGCACCGGCGTTGATGCCGTCGCCGTTGACGAGGTTGAAGACGCCGGCCGGGAAGCCCGCCTCATGCACCATTTCAGCGTAAAGCATGGCATTGAGCGGCGTGAACTCGCTCGGCTTCAATACGCAGGTCGAGCCGGTCGCGAGCGCCGGCACCACCTTCAGCGCGATCTGGTTGATCGGCCAGTTCCAGGGCGTGATCAGGCCGCAGACGCCGATCGGCTCGCGCAGGATCACGTCGCCGTTCGGCAGCCGGTCGCGGGTCTTCAGGCGCTTCAGCGCATCGATGAAGCCCTGCAGGTGGCCGACGCCGACATCGGCCTGCTGCTCACGGGTCATAGTCTTCGGCGCGCCGAGTTCCATGGTGATGGTGTCGACCATCTCGTCATAGCGGCGCTTGTAGACGGCAAGCAGCTTTTCAAGCAGCACCAGGCGCTCCTCGACGCTCGTCCGGCTATAGGTCGCAAAGGCCTTCTTGGCCGCAGCAACGGCCCGGTCGATGTCCGCGGCCGTACCCATGGAGATCACCGCAACCGGCTTTTCCGTTGCCGGGTTCAGGACCTCGAGGTCGTTGGCGACGATGGGATCCACCCAGCTGCCGTTGATGTAGAACTTGCGTTTGTCGAGCATTCGCTCCTCCTTCCCGTCAGTTTGTCTTTTGTTTTTCAGCAAGCCATTCAAGGATTAGCGCTCGGTAACGCTCACCCGAAAAGCTCGGAAAATGTCCGCCGTGAACGATACGCGCGGGTATCTTCAGCAGCCGTTCCATCGACGCCAGATAGTCGTCGGCGTTGGAATGATAAGTGTCCTCGATCAGCGGGCCATCGTAGAGGATGTCGCCGGAGAACAGGATCCCGGTCTTCGCCTCGAAGAGCGCAATCCCGCCGGGCGAATGGCCGGGCGTGTGGATCACCTCGAAGACGCGGTCGCCGAGATCGATATGGTCGCCGTCTTCGAGCAGCCGCGTCGCCGGCGCCGCCTTCACCGCATAGGTGGTGGAGGCGTAGGGCTCGGGCGGCAGCGCGTCGAAGATCTCGTCGGCGACGTAGGGGTCGGCGAGCGTGTTCTTGCGCGTCGGATGCGCCAGAAGTTCCGCCTCGGCCGAATGCACGCAGCGGCACTCGAACTCGTGATGGCAGCCGATATGGTCGAAGTGGGTGTGGCTGGCGACGGCGTCCAAGGCGCGTTCGGTGACGACGGGCACCCATTGCCGGAGCGACACGACACCCATGCCGCTATCGACGAGCATATCGCGGTCGCGGCCGCGCACATGCCAGATGTTGCAGCGGTAGAATTCCTGGATATAGGGCTCATCGATAGCGGTGACGCCGTCGTCGAGCCGCCTCGCCCGGTACCAGTCCTGAGGTGCAATTCTCTGCATCATGCTACGCATGTCCACCCGTGGCGGGCAAGGCTACGACGTCGGCGGTGCGCACGGCAAGCGGCACAATCTCGCCCTCGCGCACGCTTGCCGATTGCGGCAGGTGCGCGACCAGCGCCCTCGTATCCGCCGCACAGGGCTGCAGGTGGCAGCGGTAATGCGTGCCGAAGAAAGCGCTGCCGGCAACCCGCGCCTCACCAAGCGCCACTGTCGGACCCTCTGCCTTGTCGTCAGCGCGGAAGTGTTCCGGCCGGATGGTGAGCGTAATCCGGTCGCCGGCCTTCGGCGACGATGCGGTAAAGTTGCCGGTCGGCAGCGCCAGGCTGCCGAGCGGGGTTTCGACACGGGCGGAGCTGGCGTCCGCCGCCGCCACACGGCCGGAAACGAAATTGACCTCGCCCATGAAGCCCGCCGAAAACAGCGAGCGCGGGCGCATATAGATCTCCGATGGCGGGCCAAAATCCTCGATACGGCCCTGGTTCATCACCACGATCCGGTCGGCGATCGCCATCGCCTCTTCCTGGTCGTGGGTGACGTGCACGAAGGTCGTGCCGACGCGCTTTTGGATCGCCTTCAGCTCGTCCTGCATCTGGCGGCGCAGTTTCAGGTCGAGCGCGCCGAGCGGTTCGTCGAGAAGCAGCACATCCGGGTCGACGGCAAGCGCGCGGGCGAGCGCCACGCGCTGGCGCTGGCCGCCCGAGAGCTCGTGCGGCCGCTTGCCGGCGGAAGCCTTCAGACCGACGAGATCGAGGAAACCGAGCGCCTTTTCGTCCCGCTCGGCCTTGGCAAGGCCGCGCATCCTGAGGCCAAAACCGACATTGTCGACAAGGCGCATGTGTGGAAACAGCGCATAGTCCTGGAACATCGTCGTCGTCGGACGCTTGGCCGGCGCCACATAGGTCATGTCCTGCCCGGCGATCGTCACGCGCCCCGCGCTTGGCGACTGAAAGCCACCAAGGAGCGACAGAAGCGTGGTCTTGCCGCAGCCGGACGGCCCGAGCAGCACGATGAACTCGCCAGCCCGGATATCGAGGGAAACGTTATCCAGGGCCGTGAAGGCACCGAAGATCTTGCTGACGTTTTCGATCGAGACAGGAGCGGTCATTGTTTTTTCGTCCTTCCGAACAGGGAAAGCTCAAGGATGAGGAGCACGGCGACAGAGGCTAAGAACACCAGCGAGCCGATGGCATTGGTCTTGGGGTTGAGGCCGGAGCGCAGCATGCTCCAGATCTCGACGGGCAGCGTCACGTCGAAGCGCGACAGCAGGAAGGCGATGATGAACTCGTCCCAGCTGAAGGTGACGGAAAGGAAGAAGGCAGCAAGGATCGACGGCATCAGCATCGGCGCCGTCACCAGCGCCATCACTTTGAAATCGTTGGCGCCGAGATCGCGCGCAGCCCGCTCGATGTTGATGTGATGATCCCCCATCGAGGCATAGATGATGGCAAAGCAGAGCGGCAGGTTGATCACCACATGGCCGATGCCGACCGTCATCAGCGACAGCGGGATATGCAGCGCGTTCATGAGCGACAAAAGGCCAAGCGCGATGATCAGGTAGCTGACCGTCATCGGCGCGATCAGCAGTCCCCTTTGCAGCGCCGAGCCGGGCAGCTTGTAGCGCGCGAGCGCATAGGCTGCGAGAAAGCCGAGCAGCACGGAGATGACCGAGGAGACGAGCGCCACGACCATCGAGTTACCAAGCGCTGCCATCAGCTTGCGGTCGGCGAAAACCGCCTCGTACCATTGCAGCGAAAAGCCGTTGAACGGCGGCACCGGCAGGCGACCATCCTGGAACGAGAACAGCACCAATACGGCAACCGGCAGGAAGATGAAGGCATAGACGAGGACGAGATAGGTCCAGGAGAGCACGCTTGCGGAGATCTGGCGCAGCATCGTCAGGCCCTCTCGATCTTCAGCCAGCGAGCGCAGGCGAGATAGGCGACGGTGACGGCGAGCATCAGCACGATCGACAGCGCCGCTGCCATCGGGAAATCCGCCCGGCGCCCGAGCTGCAGCATGATGATCTGCGGCAGCACCAGCTCGTTGTTGCCGCCGAGGATCTGCGGCGTGACATAGTCGCCGATGCAAAGCACGAAGGTAAGGAAGGCGCCGGTCATGATACCGGGCAGCGTCAAGGGCAGCACCACATGCCAGAAGGTCTGGAAGGCATTGGCGCCGAGGTCTGCGGCCGCGCGGCGGTAGTTTGGCGAAAGCTGGATCAGGTTGGAATAGATCGTCAGCGTCAAAAGCATGACGAAGAAGTGCACGAAACCGATGACCGTGGCCGTGCGCGTGCTCGCCAGCTCCAGCGGCTCGGAGATAAGGCCGATGCTCATGAAGACCTGATTGATTACACCGTTCTTCGATAACACCAGCAGCCAGGAATAGGAGCGCACCACATAGGAGGTCCAGAACGGCAGGATCGCCAGGATCAGCGCCATGCGCTGCAGCCGCTTCGGCACGCGCTCGGCGATGATCCAGGCGAGCGGATAGGCGAGCAGCACCGAGATCACCGTGACGATAACGGTGATCTCGAGCGAGTTGACGAGCCCCCGGAACAGCGCGTTTTCGGAGAAGAAGCGGACGTAGTTGTCGAAGTTCCAGGCATGGACGATGTCCCGCCCTTCCCGCTTCCAGAGGCTCATCGCCGCCATGAAGGCGAAGGGCACGACGAAGAAGGCGACGGTCCACAGAAGCGCTGGAGCAACGAAGCCCCAGGCCTTGCGCCGGTCGGCGTCTTCAAGCGCTGTCGCTGATGTCAAAGCGGTGTCTGCCATTACCGTCCCAGATCAAAGGATTTCGGCGAGCGAAGAAGAAGGGCGAGCGCGACACATCGCGCCCGCTGCTTTCATTACTGCTGCAGCATTTCCGTCCAGGCGTCCTGGAACTGCTGGTCGAGCTCGGCCGACGGGATCGGATAGAGCTGCGTCTTCTTCAGATATTCGGCCTGCTCATTGAAGCGCAGTGCCGCCTTCTGCTGGTCGGTCAGGTGTTCACCCGCCTTGGCATTGGCCGGCATCGCCCAATAGCAGGATGAGGTCGCAAGCCGCGCCTGGCCCTCGGGGCTCACGATGTACTGTACGAACTTCAGCGCCAGATCCTGCTTGGTCGAATCCTTCATCACGCCGATCGACTGCGCCCAGCGCACAGCGCCCTGCTCGGGGATGGTCCAGTCGAGGCTGGGCTTGTCGGCCGAGAGAACAGCGGTGATCCATTCGCCGCCGCCGACGAGAATGTCGACTTCGCCGGTCGCAAGCGCGGTCTGCGAGGAGACGACGTCGCTCACCTGCTTGGAAACGGCCCGCATTGCCGCGAGCTTTTCCTTGATCGCCGGCATGTCCGCGTCACTCAGATCGGCGGTCTTCTTGCCGAGGCCAAGCCCGACGAGACCGATCATCGGCAGATAGTAGTCGTAGAGCGCTATGCGGCCCTTGTATTTATCCGACCAGATAACCGAAAGGTCCTGCATGTCCTTCGGGTCGACCTTGGTCTTGTCGTAGGAAATCGTGTTGTAGCCGAACTTCTCGGTGACGGCGTAGGTCTTGCCGTCCTTGGTGTTGTTGGCCTCCATGCGCACTTCCGGGAAGATGTCGGCGGTCGGCAACGCATCGGCCGGCATTTCGGCAAGCAGATCGAGGTCGATGGCCCGGTGCACGTCGACGCCGTCGATCACGAGCACGTCCCAGTCGCCCGGTTGCGACTGGTCGAGGATCGAGAGCCCTGCCCCGGTACCCTCATAAACCTTGACGTTGACCTTCACGTCATTGGCCTTCTCGAACGGCTCAAGAAGCGCCGGATCGGTGTGGTCGCACCAGACGAGCGCATTGAGCTCTTCCTGGGCAAAGACCGGCGCGGGGGCCGCGACCGTCGACAGAGCGGCGATCGCGATTGCGGCCGTGGAGGAGAAAAAACGGCGCAGGCGCGCACCGTCACGAACTGACTGCATCATGCTGTTGCCCTCTTGTTTTGACGCTCGTTTCGGCGTCTTCAAAAAAAGATTGAATGAGTTCATTTTTTAAGTCAATCTCAATTTTGAACCAATTCATAATTCGGGGAAACACTGGAATGACAGGGCTGCGCGCACGGCAAAAGGCGGATCGCAACAGGCGAATTCTCGACGCCGCCGCCGCGCTTTTTCGCGAAGTCGGCTACGACAGCGCACGCATCGAGGACATTGCCGAGCGCGCTGAAATTTCGGTCGGAACCTTCTACAACTACTATGAAAACAAGGGCGACATCCTGCTCGCCACCGTATCGATGGAAGTCGAGGAGGTGCTCGCCGGCGGCGGATCGATCGTCGACAACCCGCCCGCCTCCGTCATGGGCGCACTCGATGCGCTGATCGGCGAATACTACGATCACTCGCTCCACTATCTCAGCAAGGAGATGTGGCGCACCGCCATGGCGATCGCCATCCAGCAGCCGGAGAGCCCGTTCAGCAAGCGCTACACCGAACTCGATCGTCGGCTATGCGAGCAGGTTTCGACGCTGATCCGCAAACTTCAGGCCAAGGGCGTCGTCGCACTTGATGTCGATGCCGAGGCGGTCGGCGAGATGTTCTTCAACAATCTCAACATGATGTTCACCGAGTTCGCGAAGCGCGAAACCATGTCGCTCGACGATCTCAAAGCGCGCGTCTCACGGCAGAACCGCCCGCTGGCGACGCTCATTGCAGTGCGCTGACCATCACGAAGACCACCGGAGCAGTCTGCTTCCGGATAAAGAGGGAACCCCATGAAAAATCTCGAACAGTCGGTGCTTCAGGCCGCCGACCGGCTGGTTGCCGCTTTCGCCAGGCATGACCGGACAGCCTATTTCTCCGCGTTCGCGCCGGATGCGACCTTCATCTTCCACACGCTCGACCGACCGCTGAAAAGCAGGGCGGAGTACGAGGCCGAGTGGTCGCTTTGGGAGGAACGGGACGGTTTTCGCGTGCGCGCCTGCCGGTCGAGCGAGCGAAATGTGCAGACGGTGGGCAATGTCGCGGTCTTCACCCACCGGGTCGAGACCGAACTGGAATTCAATGGAGAGCCCGCAACCGCGGACGAACGGGAAACGATCGTGTTCGAGCGGAAATCGTCAGGAGAGTGGCTTGCCGTGCACGAGCATCTGTCACGGCAAAGCTGAGGCTGCCGTCAGAAGGCGCCGACCACGACGGCGCTGACGAAAGAGAAGGCGGCAACGATGGCAATTGCGTGCGGAACGAGATGAACATGTGAGCGGCGTTGCGGTGTGGTCCCGTAGAGTGCGTAGCGGGACTGGATCATCGGTTTCGCTGCGTTCATCGCGTCTCTCCGTTCCTGCGAGGGCCACGGCCCATCGACTGTCTTGTTCTCCTATATTTTCCATTGAGTTTGTAGATATTAAATTCCGCAAATCGCATAAATCGTAAAAAATCGGTTCGCCGCCATCGCGCTCATCAATGGCGGTTGCGGTCGCGGTCCTGAAGATGCTTCGCCCAGGTTTCGCTGAACCATGGGGTGAGCAGCGAAACGTCGGAGGCGCGATGCGAGCCTTTGAGCGCGCTATCCGTTTCGACGCAGGTCCAGACGGTGAAAGCGGTGAGCTCATGTTTGCCGAAGGTCTGGATCAGCGGAATGTCGGCGGCATCACGGCCGCGGGCAACCGCGATGCGCCCCGCCCGCCGCTGGTTGTTCTTGGCGTCGAACGTATGCCAGCGATCGCCGAGATAGACCTCGAACCAGGCATTGAAATCCATCGGCGCAGGATGTTCGCTCGCGGGGATATCGGCCATATAGCCGTTCACGTAGCGCGCCGGCATGTTCATGCAGCGACAGAGGGTGATCGCCAGATGGGCGTAGTCGCGGCTGACACCGACGCGATCCTCATGCGCCTCGAGTGCCGTGCGCATCGCCTGCGCATAGCCGTAGCTGAAAACGAGGCGTTCATGGACATAATCGCAAATCGCCTGGACGCGCTCCCAGCCGGCTGGCACATCGCCGAACAGACGCCAGGCAAGCGCGCCAAGCCGGTCCGTTTCGCAGTAGCGGCTGGCTGCAAGATAAGGCAGCCACTCGGCGGGCAGGTTCTCGACCGGCACCGCATCCGCCAATGGGTCCGTGGCGTCGAGCCTGCCGTCATCCTCTATCACCGCATCATAGCAGAGCTTGAAATCGCCCTCGGGCACAGTCATCCGGAAGCAGGTGTTGCCATGCGGATCAGTGATCTGCTCCATCTTCACGATCGGCGAAGAGACTGGACCATGCTCGCGCCGCAGGCATGAGCGCCGTTCCGGCACGACGGAAAGATAGGTCATCATCGGGGTCGGCTGCGGGCAACGAATGCCGATTTCATAGCCAAAGCGCACGAACATCGCGAGGTCTCCCAGGAAATCAATCGGGAGCGATAGGCTCCCCGTTTGCTTGCCCGCAGCGACAGGCGGGCGATCCTTGGTGACCGATTCAGCAAGCGCCAGATGCGGGCGGTCACAGGGCAGAGACGCAAAGGCCCACTTTGAGATGGCGGACCCCTGCCGCAGAAGGTCGATACTATCGCATCGCTAATCAGGACGGAAACACATTCGACGCGAGATCGACCGCTGACCGCCGCCGAGACGGCGGTCCGCCCGGCCAAAACGCCGCTGCGCGCGGATTGTTCCTAGAGCCCGGCCGCGTCCTTGAACTGGTACCACCAGGAACCGATGGTGGAATACTGCGCCCGGAACATGCGCCCGCCCGGGAACGGATACCAGGGCAGCTTCTCGAAGACGTCATAACGCGTGGTGTCGCCGTCGATCGCCTCGGCGAGCGTGCGGCCGAAGAGGTGCGAACCGGTAACGCCGTGGCCGCTATAGCCATGGGCGAAATAGGTGTTGCTGCCGATCCGGCCCATCTGCGGCACGCGGGTGAAGGAGAGCGCGAAATTGCCGCTCCAGGCATAGTCGATCTTCACGCCCTTGAGCGCGGGGAACACCTTTTCGAGATTGGGCTTCAGCTTGGCGACGACATCGGCCGGATCGGTTCCGCCATAGACGGTACCGCCACCGAAGATCATGCGCTTGTCGGCCGAGAGCCTGAAGTAGTCGAGGATGTAGCGCACGTCCTCGACGCACATGTCGCTCGGGATCAGCGAATGGGCAAGCTCTTCGCCGAGCGGTGCCGTGGTGATCATCTGCGTCGAAACCGGCATGACGCGCGAGACGAGCTTCGGCACGGCGTCGCCGAGATAGGCATTGCCGCAGAGAACGACGATGCGCGCCGAAACCTCGCCGCCTTCAGTATAGACGGTCGGCCGCGCCGCCTCGTGGTCGACACGTGTCACCGGCGACTGTTCGTAGATCGTGCCGCCAATGCTTTCGAAGGCACGGGCCTCGCCGAGTACCAAATTGAGCGGATGCATGTGGCCGCCGGTCGTGTCCAGCATGCCGCCGCAATAGGCATCCGACTTGACGAGCTTGGCGAGCGCGTCACGGTCGAGCAACTGGTGATCGTCCATGCCATATTTGCGCCAGAGCGCCTGCTTGGCTTCGAGCTCCTTCATATGCGCCGGCGTATAGGCGGCGTAGATATTGCCCGGCTTCAGGTCGCATTCGATCTGGTACTGGCTGACGAGGCGGCGGATGATCTTGCCGCCCTCCTGCACCAGCCCGCCGATGAAGCGCGCCGCATCCTCGCCGTAGCGGCGCTGGATGGTCGCGAGACTGGCATTGAGGCCGTTGACCACCTGACCGCCGTTGCGGCCCGAAGCGCCCCAGCCGACCTGCGCGCCCTCGATGACGACGACCTTGTAGCCTTTTTCGGCAAGGTGGATCGCCGTCGACATACCGGAATAGCCGGCGCCGACGACGCAGACATCGGCCTCGACCCGGCCCTGCAGCCGGACCGGCGTGCGGATGATGTTGCGGGAGGCGGCGTAGTAGCTGGTCGGGTAGCTGCCGTCACCGGCATAGGATTTCTGTTTGGTAAGCATCAGACGATTTCCAGATAGGCGCTGAATTCGTAGTCCGTGACCTGCTCGGCAAAGCCCGCGATTTCCTGGCGTTTGCAGGCGATCAGCATCGAGCGCAGCACGGGATCGAAGATTTCGGCGGCAATCGGTCCTGCCTCGAAGCTGTCGACCGCTTGCCCCCATTCCGAGGGAATTTTGGGCAATTTCTCCGCTGCATAGGCCCGACCCGAAACCGGCGCCGGCGGCTTCCATTTGTTGCGGATGCCGACCAGGGCAGCACCGAGGATCGCGGCGATGACGAGATAAGGATTGGAGTCGGCACCGGCGACGCGGTGCTCGATACGCCGCGCGGCAGGATTGCCGCCGGGAATACGGATGGCCGAGGTGCGGTTCTCGTAACCCCAGCAGACGGCGGTTGGCGCGTGCGTATCCGGCCGCAGTCGCCGGTAGGAATTGAAATGCGGCGCAAACAGCAGCGTCGTCTCGGCCATGCCGCGCAGTAGACCGGCGACGGCGTTCTTCAGCATCGGCGAGCCCTCGTCGCTGCCGTCGTTGAAGACGTTGTTGCCCTCCTCGTCGAGCAGGCTGAAATGGATATGCATGCCATTGCCGGAACGGGTGCCATAGGGCTTGGCCATGAAGGTCGCGGCGAGCCCATGCTTGCGCGCCACGCCCTTGACAATGCGCTTGAAGAAGATCGCGTCGTCGGCCGCCTTCAGCGGGTCGTCGGTGTGGAGCAGGTTGATTTCGAACTGGCCGATGCCGTTCTCGGCGATCGCCGCATCCGCCGGCACGTTCTGCCGGGCGCATTCCTTGTAGACGTCGGAAAAGAACTCGCCGAAATCGTCGAGTTCGTCGATTGAGAGGATCGCATCGGAATCGAGACGCTTGCCGGTATAGGGCGAGATCGGCGGCACTGCGCTGTCCGGCTCCGGGTCGATCAGGTAAAACTCCAACTCGGTCGCGACGACGGGGCGAAGGCCGAGCTCCTTGTACTCCCGCACGACCGCCGCAAGGGCCTGGCGCGGATCGGCGAGAAACGGCTTGCCGTCCTCAAGCTGCAGCCAGAGCGGCACCAGCGCGCTCGGCCGCGAGGTCCAGTTCACCGGCAGCGCGCCGCGGCCGGTGACACCGCAGATGCCGTCGCGGTCGCCGCTCGCAAACACCTGCTCGCTGTTGATGATGTCCTCGCCCCATACGTCGACACCGACAATCGAGAGCGGCATGCGGATGCCGCCGCCGAGCACCTTGCCCGCCTGCTCCACCGGCACGCGTTTGCCTCGCATGATGCCGTTGAGGTCGCAGACGACGGCCTGGATGCTTTCGATCGGCCCGTTCTGCTCGAGCCATGCCTTGAATGCGCTGGGATCTTCCGCGTCGAGCGACATATCGCAAATCTCTTTTTGTGATCACATTTTCAGAAAGTTGACATAATTCGGGAATTGGAGTCAAGCAGCGGCAGTGCTATCAGGCGTTTGACGTAGAGCGGGACGCGGAAAAGTGTATGCAGGCGTTTGCCAAACACCGCTCTCGCTGATGAGAAAGCCATCGCAATTCGGGCAAAAGGACATGCGCACTTGAAACCCCTTGTCTTACCGCCACTTGCGCGCCCCGACGGCATGACCACGCATGACTATGCCTTTCACCGGCTGCGCCAGGCGATCATGGTCGGCGCGTTCCGACCCGGCACCTCCGTCACCATCCGCGGCCTGGCCGAGGCGCTTGAAAGCAGCCCGACCCCGGTGCGCGAGGCGCTTAGACAGCTGACCTCGATCGGCGCGCTGCAGTTCCTCGAAAACCGCCGCATCGTGGTTCCGCACATCACGCCCGCCCGCTTCGAAGAACTGATCTCGTTGCGCATTGCGCTCGAAAGCCATGCGGCTCGCCGGGCCGTCGCTCATCTTTCCGAACGTCAGATCGAGAAGATCACGGCGATCGACGACAGCATCGAGACGGAGATCCGTCGGGGTGACAAGGTGGCGGCGCTGATCGCCAACCAGGCGTTTCACCGGATGATCTACACGGCCAATCCCGATGCGGTCGCCGTGCCGCTGATCGAGAGCGTCTGGCTACAGCTCGGCCCGATCCTCGGCATCGCCATGGAACACGTGACCGAACTTTACGTGGTCGACCGCCACCGCGAGGCAATCGAGGCGCTGAGGCGCCGCGATGAGAACGCTGCTGCCGACGCGGTCGCTGCCGACATCCGTGAGGGTATCGGCGGCTTCGACCAGCAGGCGGTTGCACGGTTGCTGCGATTGGCTGCCTGAGGCGATGCCGTCATAAATTTTAGTGTGACTAAAATTCCATATTGACAACGCTCAGCCACAGCACCAAAGTCGTGCAAATACAGACGCATAGCGACGGGAAGCGACCAGCCTCCCGGCCTCATGTTCGTGCATTCGAGGGGGGAGGTGTCCGCTTGAAGAGCCAAAGATCCAAGTCCCGCCGCAAGACAGGCGCGGGCCTCAAGCATTCCCCGTAGCCGACGACGCGCCGATCTCCGGTGCTCCTTTCCCCCTCACCTTCGGCCACGGCCGCATGACCGGCTGTGGCATCTGATTTCTCAAGCCAGAATTGGAAACACCATGAAGGAACTCACCAAGAGCCGTTTTGCAGCACTCCGCCGCACGATGGCCGAAAGCAATGTCGGCCTCGTCGCGTTGGCGCCGGGATCGCATATGGATTGGCTGATCGGCTACCATCCGCATCCCGACGAACGCCCGTGCCTACTGCTCATCGGCCCGGAGAAGGAAGCGTTCCTGATGCCGGCGCTCAACGCCGAAGGCACGCGCGAGCACACCGACATCGCCTTCCACAACTGGGCCGATGACGTTGGCCCGAGCGACGCCCTGACCGCAGCGCTTGCCGATGTCGGCGCCGCAAAGCCCGGTCGCGTCGTGCTCGACGAAACCATGCGCGCCGATTTTGCGCTGCTGCTGATCGATGCGCTGCCCGCCGATACCGCGCGCGAATTCACCCCGGCGACGCTCGGCGCACTCCGCATGCGCAAGGACAAGAGCGAGTACGCGCTTCTGAAGATGAATGCCGGCATCGCCGATCGCGCCATGCAGGCGGCATTCTCCAAGATCCGCCCGGGCATGACCGAGAAGGAACTGGCCGCCGAGATCCGCGGGCACTTCGCCTCGGAAGGTGCCGCACCGGCCTTCTGGATCGTCGGCGCCGGCGGCAACGGCGCCTTCCCGCATCACTCCGCCAGCGAGCGGGTGATCGAGGAAGGCGATGCCGTCGTTATCGACATCGGCGGCCGCAAGCAGGGCTTCCCGAGCGACATTACGCGCATGGCGATCGTCGGCCGCGCGCCCGAAGGCTACGGGCAGATCCACACGATCGTCGAAAGGGCCGTCCAGGCGGCACTGAAGGCGGCTCGCCCGGGCGTGCTCGCCAAGGAGGTTGATGCTGCTGCCCGCAAGGTGATTTCGGACGCCGGTTATGGCGAGTACTTCGTCCACCGCACCGGCCACGGCATGGGCATCGACGGCCACGAGCCGCCCTATATCACCGCGACCTCGGAAACCGTGCTCGAAGAAGGCATGGTCTTCTCGATCGAGCCTGGCATCTATCTCCCCGGCCGCTTCGGCATCCGGCTCGAGGATATCGTTATCCTCCGGGAGGATGGGCCGGAGGTTCTCTCCTCACTCCCCCGCGACGTTCACGTCGCGAAGGCCTGATCAAAGTTGCGGCGCTCCAGGGCGCCGCTTCTCTTTGCGCTCTTCGTCGGGCCCTGCGGCTATAGAACCGGCCGCTTGCGCGGCTTCGCGAGCTCGCTCCCCTTCTTGCCGGGTTGCTTCTTGTAGACGGGCTGCTGCTGCTCGACTGGTGGCCAGATCCAGTAATAGCCATAGGGCCTGCGCTGGATCCCCTCGTAATACTCGCCCTTCCGCGTCCGCATCTGAGCCTCGGCATCCCCCGCAGCCGCCACCATGACGAAGAACGCGCCGAGCACGGCTGCGACCACGAACTGATATTCCGATTTCATCATCACCAGAGCTCCTTGCCTCCCTTGTCTACGCCTGAGGCGGGCGGGGTCAACAGTTGTGCGTCTATCAGTTCTTGCTTGACGACCCCAACTGGCTTGATCATATTGGTGAGATGTCAGACCAATTTGGCCTCTGGGGAGGGAGCCGAATGAATGAACCGGCAAGAGCGGCACTGATGCCCCTGCCCCCGGCCGACCGGGCTCAGCAGGTGATTGCCGCGTTGGCTGACTACATCGAACAATCGGGCCTGAAACCCGGCGAACGCCTGCCGGCCGAGCGCGAGCTGATGACGGCGCTGGCCGTCGGCCGCTCCACGATCCGTGAGGTCATTCGCCACTTCCAGGCACTCGGCGTCGTCGAGGCGCGCAAGGGCAGCGGCACCTATCTCTTGCGCACGATCTCCGGCGCGACCGTCCATATGCCGCTCACGCTCGACGCGGCGCACCTGCGCGACGTGCTGTTGATGACGCTCGAAGTGCGCCGCGGCATCGAAGTCGAAGCCAACATGGTCGCCGCCCGCCGGCGCACCGAAGACGACCTGAAGGTCATCGAAATCAGGCTCAACGAAATGGAGCGCGTGCATATCGCCAAGGGCACGTCGGGGCCGGAAGACCTGGCCTTTCATCTGGCGATCTACGACGCCACCCACAATCCGCTCTTTCGCCAGCTGCTCGAACAAATGCGCGAGGCCTTCGAGCGCTTTTGGGACCATCCTTTCGACCGAACGGATTTTGCCCGTCGCTCCTTCCCGTTCCACCGCACCCTCTTCAACGCGATCGCTGCTCAGGACCCTGAGACCGCGCGCGAAGAAACGCTGAAAATCCTCGCGATCGTCGAGGAAGACATCAAGGAAATGTCCAAATGACCAACGGCCTCGATCCGTTCGACCACGCCTCGCTGATCGTCGCGCATGACGAAGGCCACGCCTTCGACGCCGTCGTGCCGCCGATCGTGCAGACCTCGCTCTTCACCTTCAAGGACTATGACGACATGGTCGCCTCCTACCGGGGCGAGCGCGTGCGGCCGATCTATACCCGCGGCCTCAACCCGACTGTGCGCATGTTCGAGGAGATGCTGGCGAAACTCGAAGGCGGCGAGGACGCGATCGGTTTTGCGAGCGGCATGTCGGCGATCTCCTCGACCGTGCTTTCCTTCGTCGAGCCGGGCGACCGGATCGTTGCCGTCAACCATGTCTATCCCGATGCCTTCCGCCTGTTCGGCACGCATCTGAAGCGCATGAAGATCGAAGTGACCTATGTCGACGGCCGCGACGAGGAAGCGGTCGCCAAGGCGCTGCCCGGCGCCAAGCTCTTCTACATGGAAAGCCCGACGAGTTGGGTAATGGACACCCACGACGTCGCTTCCCTTGCCCGCCTGGCGAAGGACCAGGGCATCATCACCGCGATCGACAACAGCTGGGCGAGCCCGATCTTCCAGCAGCCGATCTCGCTCGGCGTCGATCTCGTCATCCATTCGGCCTCGAAATATCTCGGCGGCCACTCGGACGTCGTCGCCGGCGTCGTCACCGGATCAAAGGAACTGATCGGCCGCATCCGTTCCGAAGCCTATCCCTATCTCGGCGGCAAGCTTTCGCCCTTCGACGCCTGGCTCTTGATCCGCGGTCTGCGTACCTTGCCGATCCGGATGAAGTCGCACGAGCGCTCGGCGCTTGAAGTCGCGCGCCGCCTGCAGGCTCACCCGCTGGTCGAGACCGTCTGCCACCCCGGCCTTGGCAACACATTGCCGCCGGGCCTTTCCGGCACCTCCGGCCTCTTCTCCTTCATCTTCCGCGAGGGCGTCGACGTCAGGCGCTTCGCGGACCATCTCGAACTCTTCAAGCTCGGCGTGTCCTGGGGCGGGCATGAAAGCCTCATCGTGCCGGGCGAAGTCGTGCTGTCGCAGAAAGCCCAGCCCAATTCCGCGGCCGCCTTCGGCATCTCGCCGCGATCGGTACGGCTCCATGTCGGTCTGGAGGGAACGGAGGCCCTCTGGAGCGATCTCGAAGCGGCGCTCGCCGTCGCTTCGACTGACTGACTGGAGCGGGATCAGGATCCCGGTCCGCCCACTTTGAACCAAAACCAACGAAGAAAAGAGGGAACAGAAATGAAGAAACTGATCACTGCCACGCTTCTCGCCAGCCTCATGGCCGGAAGCGCGCTCGCCGACACCAAACTGAAGCTCGTCGAGGTCATCACCAGCCCCGAGCGCACCGAGACGCTGAAGTCGATCGTCGCCAAGTTCGAGGCCGCCAACCCCGGCACGACGGTCGAGATCATCTCCCTGCCCTGGGGCGAAGCCTTCCAGAAGTTCGCGACCATGGTTTCGGCCGGCGAACTGCCTGACGTGATGGAAATGCCCGACACCTGGCTGTCGCTCTATGCCAACAACGGCATGCTCGAAAGCCTCGAGCCCTACCTCGCCAAGTGGGAACACACCGGCGGCCTGACGGAACGCGCGCTCGAACTCGGCCGCGACGTCAACGACACCGCCTACATGCTGCCCTACGGCTTCTACCTGCGCGCCATGTTCTACAACAAGAAGCTCTTGTCGGAAGCCGGCGTCAACGAGCCGCCAAAGACCATGGACGATTTCGTCAAGGCGTCGGAAGCCGTCTCGAAGCTTCCGGGCAAGTCCGGCTACTGCCTGCGCGGCGGCCCGGGTGGACTCAACGGCTGGGTGATGTTCGGCGCCACCATGGCCGGCAGCAACACCTTCTTCAATGAGGACGGCACCTCGACCATGAACAGCGAAGGCTGGGTCAAGGGCCTCACCTGGGTGATCGATCTCTACAAGAAGGGGCTGGCGCCGAAGGACAGCGTCAACTGGGGCTTCAATGAAATCGTCGCCGGTTTCTACAGCGGCACCTGCGCCTTCCTCGACCAGGACCCGGATGCTCTGATCGCGATTGCCGAGCGCATGAAATCGGAAGACTTCGGCGTCACCACCATGCCGAAGGGCCCGAGCGGCAAGGCTTTCACAACCATCGGCTTTGCCGGCTGGTCGATGCTGTCGGCAAGCCAGAACAAGGACCTCTCCTGGAAGCTGATCGAGACGCTCGAAGGGCCGGAAGGCAACATCGAGTGGAACAAACGCACTGGGGCGCTTCCGGTACACAAGTCGGCCGAGAAGGATCCCTTCTATGCCAGCGCGCAGTTCAAGGGCTGGTTCGACGAACTTGCCGACAAGGACGTCGTCCTGACTGTGATGCCGACCTACCTCGAGGAATTCGCCTTCTTCAAGGACTCGCTTGCCATCAAGACGACCCAGGAAGCCTTGCTCGGCGATATCACGCCGCAGCAACTCGCCGACCAGTGGGCCGACTACCTCACCAAGGCACAGCAGAAGTTCCTCGCCAGCAAGAAGTAAGCTTTTGGCCGGCGGCGGTTCGCCGCCGCCGGCCCTCATAACTCTTTG
This sequence comes from Ensifer sp. Root558, assembly GCF_001427045.1. NCBI lineage: Bacteria > Pseudomonadati > Pseudomonadota > Alphaproteobacteria > Hyphomicrobiales > Rhizobiaceae > Ensifer > Ensifer sp. Root558. The sequence goes on from NZ_LMGC01000003.1 coordinate 162,241, forward strand.
AGCGGAATGAAGTGTGCGCGGTCTCCGCCCTTCCCGCTCCGACCTAGAATCGAGGCACGCCCGAAAAACCGGCGGCCGCACAGGGGAAATTTCGATCGATGGCCTATGTCGCCCGCCAAAGCGGCCTGCCGGCAAGCAGGACGCCGCTGAAGAAGCGCATCGCCGATGGCGCCGCACCCTATCTCTATAGCGCGCCGGCGCTGATCCTGATCGTCACCGTGATGCTGGTGCCGCTGGTGCTCGGCGTCTCCTACGCCTTCCGCGATATCCAGCTCCTGAACCCGTTCTCCGGCGCCTATATCGGTCTTGATCATTTCCGGGCGCTGTCCGAGGACCAGGCCTTCTATCGGGCGTTGCGCAATACGCTCTGGTGGACCGGTGCCTCGGTCTTCTTCCAGTTCGTTTTCGGTCTGATCCTCGCATTGCTGCTCGACAAGCCCTTCTACGGCCGCGGCCTCGCCCAGGCGCTCGTCTTCCTCCCGTGGGCGGTGCCGAGTTTCCTCGCCGGCCTCAACTGGGCCTGGCTGTTCAATCCGGTCGTCGGCCCCCTGCCGCACTGGCTCTTCGGCCTCGGCATCATGAGCGAGCCGAACAACATCCTGTCCGACCCGCAGCTTGCCATGTGGGGGCCGATCATCGCCAATGTCTGGTGGGGCATACCCTTCTTCGCGATCACGCTTCTGGCCGCCCTTCAGGCGATCCCCCGCGACCTCTACGAGGCCGCCAGCATCGACGGCGCCGGCCCAGTGCAACGTTTCCTGTCGATCACCCTCCCCTTCCTTGCACCGACGATCGCCATCACCATCCTCTTGCGCACCGTCTGGATCTCCAACTTCGCCGATCTCATCATCGTCATGACCAATGGCGGACCGGCCGACCGCACCCAGATCGTCGCCAGCTACATCTTCACCCAGGCCTTCAAGCGGCTGGATTTCGGTTACGCCTCGGCGATCGCGCTCGTGCTCCTGGCGCTGCTGCTCGCCTATTCGATGCTGATCGTCATCCTGCGGCAATGGCTCCTGAGCAAGGATTGAACCGATGCGCGTCAAACCTCTTTTCCTCATGATCGCGCACCGGCTGGCAATCCTTGCCTATATCGCGTTTGCGCTCTTCCCGCTCTACTGGCTGCTGAAGGTCGCCGTCACGCCCAACGATCTGCTCTACTCCGAAGGCATTCGAATGTGGCCGTCGCGCGCCAGTCTTGAGCACTTCGATTTCGTGCTCCGCCACAGCGCCTTTCCGGTGTTCTTCAAGAACAGCCTGATCGTCTCGGGTTCCACCGCCGTCATCGTCACCATCCTCGCCTCGCTCTCGGGCTACGCCCTGTCGCGCTTCAATTTCCGCGGCAAGTACTGGCTGGTGGCGCTGATGCTCCTGACGCAGATGTTCCCGCTGGTGATGCTGGTGGCGCCGATCTTCAAGATCCTCTCGCCGCTCGGGCTGACCAACAGCCTGACCGGGCTCGTCATCGTCTACACCGCCTTCAACGTGCCGTTTGCCACCTTCCTGATGCAGTCCTTCTTCGACGGCATCCCGAAGGATCTGGAGGAGGCCGCGATGATCGACGGCGCCACTCAATTCGTCGCCTTCCGCCAGATCATCCTGCCGCTGACGCTGCCCGGCATTGCCGCAACGCTCGGCTTCGTCTTCACCGCAGCGTGGAGCGAGCTACTGTTCTCGCTGATGCTGATCTCCGGCAACGATCAGGCGACGTTCCCCGTCGGGCTTCTGTCCTTCGTGTCGAAGTTCTCCGTCGACTTCGGGCAGATGATGGCCGCCGGCGTGCTCGCGCTCATCCCCGCCTGCCTCTTCTTCCTGCTCATTCAACGCTATCTCGTCCAGGGCCTCACGGCCGGCGCGGTCAAAGGCTGAGGATTGTTCTCATGGCTTCCATCGATATCGCCAATATCCAGAAATCCTACGGCATCCACCCGGTCCTGCACGATGTCGACCTGAAGATCGGCGACGGCGAATTCGTCGTGCTCGTCGGCCCGTCAGGCTGCGGCAAGTCCACGCTTCTGCGCATGATCGCCGGGCTCGAAAGCGTGACCTCGGGCGAAATCCGCATCGCCGGAAAACGCGTCAACGAACTGGCCCCGAAGGACCGCGACATCGCCATGGTGTTTCAGTCCTACGCGCTCTATCCGCACATGTCGGTCGCCAAGAATATGAGCTACAGCCTGAGGCTGAGGAAGGTCGCCAAGGAAAAGATCGCAAGCGTCGTCTCGGGCGCTGCCGCCAAGCTCGGTCTCGACCCGCTGCTCGAACGCCGCCCCCGTGCACTTTCGGGCGGACAGCGCCAGCGCGTCGCCATGGGCCGGGCCATCGTGCGCGAACCCAAGGCGTTTCTCTTCGATGAGCCGCTCTCCAACCTCGACGCGCGCCTCCGCGAACAGATGCGCGCCGAGATCAAGAAGCTGCACAAGGACTTGGGCGCCACCTCGATTTACGTCACCCACGACCAGATCGAGGCGATGACGCTCGCCGACCGGATCGTCGCCATGAACGGCGGCTTCGTCCAGCAGGTCGGAAGCCCTCTTGATCTCTATGACCGCCCGGCCAATCTCTTCGTGGCCGGCTTCATTGGGTCGCCAGGGATGAACTTCTTCGAGGGAACCTATCGCAACGGCACCGCCCCGCGCTTCGAGACCGAAGGCGGCATCATCGTTCCGGCCCAGCCGCATCCTGCCTTGACGGACGGCGCCAGGGCGACGCTCGGCATCCGGCCGGAGCATGTCGAGATCGGCGTCGAAGGCCCGGATGCGCTGAAAGCCAATGTCGACCTGGTCGAACCGACGGGCTTCGGCATCATCCTGCACCTCTCCTTCGGCCGTGCCGGCTTCAAGGCGTTTACCAACGACCGCCGGTTCCTCAACGTTTCCGGCTCGCTGCCCGTACGCCTGCCGGTCGAGCGGCTGCACTTCTTCAACGCCGACGGCAATCGCGTCTGAGCGCCGGCAGCGACATGGCGAAAATTTAGGCGCATCCGGCAAACCGGCCGGCTGCGCCGGTTGACTTCCACAAAGCGAGGCGTACCGTCGTCGTGTCGCAAGTATCAACCGCCGTGGCGCCAACTTAAGAGAAGCAAGCACCGCCAAAACGACAGATTGACGATAGCCTTCCTTGCCTGCGCCCGGCGATATTGAGGAAGTGTCATGCGAATTCTTGTTGTTGCCCTTGCCTTTTCGACAACGATGCTCTGTCCGTTCGCTGCCCTTTCGCAAGAGGGCGATGCGGCCGCCGGAGCCACCGTCTTCAAGAAATGCGCCGTCTGTCATGTGGCCGACAGCGACACCAACAAGGTTGGGCCATCGCTCAACCATCTGTTCGGACGAACGGCAGGCACTCATGCCGACTTCAGCTACTCACCGGCGATGATCGATGCCGGCAAGGGTGGACTCGTCTGGGATGAGGCGCATCTGCGCGACTATCTGCACAATCCAAGGACCAAGGTGAAAGGCACGAAAATGGCCTTTGCCGGTTTGAAAGATGATACGGATATCTCCAACCTCATCGCCTATCTCAAGCAGTATTCGCAGTAACCTGCGGAGACTAAACGCAACCGCTGCTCGCACGGAGGCGGCGAATTGCGACTGTTCGACGTTCGTGTAATAATTGCAGCTACAGCACCGCGTGTCTAACCAGACGCGCAAAGGTCGCTGTAGAACTTTGAATTCCTGCATGTTTTGCCGTTTGATCGGCGACGATTAACGGAAACATGCAGAAGGCTCTACGGATTGCGTATTCATGCCCACAGCCGCCAGCGGCGAGGAGGGACAGAAATGGCCGTGGTAGTTGTTCTGGTTTTGGTGGCCGTCGGTTCGGTGTTGTTCCATCTGTTGAGCCCATGGTGGTGGACGCCGATCGCGTCCAACTGGAATTACATAGACAATACGCTCATCATCACCTTCTGGATTACCGGCGTCGTCTTCGTCGCCGTCGTGCTTTTCATGGCCTATTGCGTCCTGCGTTTTCGGCATCGCCCGGGAAACCGGGCGGCCTATGAACCGGAAAACAGGAAGCTCGAAGGGTGGCTTGCCGGCGGCACCACGCTCGGCGTCGCCGCCATGCTCACCCCCGGCCTTTTCGTCTGGCACCAGTTCGTGACCGTGCCGGATGGTGCGGCGGAGGTAGAAGTCGTCGGCCAGCAATGGTTGTGGAGCTTCCGGCTGCCCGGCGCAGACGGCAAGCTCGGTACGTCGGAGACCCGCGACATCACGCCGGAAAATTCGCTCGGTCTCAACCGCAACGATGCGGCCGCCCTCGACGACGTCGTCATCGAAGGCGGCGAACTGCATCTGGAGGTCGGCAAGCCGGTCAAGATCCTGCTGCGATCGGTCGACGTGCTGCATGATTTCTACGTGCCGGAGTTCCGCGCCAAGATGGACATGGTGCCGGGCATGGTCACCTATTTCTGGCTGACGCCGACGCGCACCGGCACGTTCGAGGTGCTGTGCGCCGAACTCTGCGGCACCGGTCACCCACAGATGCGCGGCACCGTCGTTGTCGACAGTGCCGCCGATTATCAAGCCTGGCTCTCGCAACAGACGACATTCTCGCAATTGCAGGCAAAGGCAGGAACGAAAGAAACGGCGCAGGCAGTGAATGCCGCCCCGGCGCAATAACAGGCGCCCCGACGGCCAAAGCGGGATGAGGAAAAGTGCTCGCGATTTCCGCCCGCACCCCGCTCGTGAGGAGACGCAATTCCATTGTTGGACGTGCGGAATTGCAGGTTCAAGGCGTTGGATCGAGATGATCCGGTGTTGGGAGGTTCTCGCAGATGGTCGATATCCGGTCAGGCACGGGCGAAGAGATTGGCCCCGCGGAAGTGGAGGACGTGGAACTCTATCATCCCCATAGCTGGTGGACGCGTTATGTCTTCAGCCAGGATGCGAAGATCATCGCCGTGCAATATGCCTCGACCGCGATCGCCATCGGCATGGTCGCCCTCGTGCTCTCCTGGCTGATGCGGCTGCAGCTCGGCTTTCCCGGCGCCTTCGCCTTCATCGATGCGGAACGCTACTACCAGTTCATCACCATGCACGGCATGATCATGGTGATCTATCTGTTGACTGCGCTCTTCCTCGGCGGCTTCGGCAACTACCTGATCCCGCTGATGCTCGGCGCGCGCGACATGGTCTTCCCCTATGCCAACATGCTGAGCTACTGGCTGTATATGCTGGCCGTCCTCGTGCTCGTCGCGAGCTTCTTTGCACCCGGCGGGCCGACCGGCGCCGGCTGGACGCTCTATCCGCCACAGGCAGTGCTTTCCGGCACGCCCGGCGGCAAGGACTGGGGCATCATCTTGATGCTCTCCTCCCTCATCCTATTCGTCATCGGCTTTACCATGGGTGGCCTCAACTATGTCGTCACCGTGTTGCAGGGGCGCACGCGCGGCATGACCTTGATGCGCATGCCGCTCACCGTCTGGGGCATCTTCACGGCGACGGTGATGGCGCTTCTCGCCTTCCCCGCCCTCTTCGTCGCCTGCGTCATGATGCTGTTCGACCGGGTGCTCGGCACCAGCTTCTTCATGCCGGCGATCGTCGAGATGGGCGAGCAGCTGCAGCATGGCGGCGGCAGCCCGATCATGTTCCAGCACCTCTTCTGGTTCTTCGGCCATCCGGAGGTCTACATCGTCGCCCTGCCCGCCTTCGGCATCGTCTCCGATCTCATCAGCACCCACGCCCGCAAGAACATCTTCGGCTACCGCATGATGGTCTGGGCGATCGTCATCATCGGCGCGCTCTCCTTCATCGTCTGGGCGCACCACATGTATGTCAGCGGCATGAACCCCTATTTCGGCTTCTTCTTCGCCACCACCACCCTGATCATTGCCGTGCCGACGGCGATCAAGGTCTACAACTGGGTGCTGACGCTCTGGCGCGGCGATATCCATTTGACGCTGCCGATGCTGTTCGCGCTCGCCTTCATCGTCACCTTCGTCAATGGCGGGCTGACCGGTCTGTTCCTCGGCAATGTCGTCGTCGATGTGCCGCTCTCCGACACGATGTTCGTCGTCGCCCATTTCCACATGGTCATGGGCGTTGCGCCGATCATGGTGATTTTCGGGGCGATCTATCACTGGTATCCGAAGATCACCGGCCGCCTGCTCAACCAGGCGATGGGGCAGATCCACTTCTGGGTCACCTTCGTCGGCGCCTATCTGATCTTCTTCCCGATGCACTATCTCGGGCTGATCGGCATGCCGCGCCGCTACTATGAGATGGGCGAGACCGCCTTCGTGCCGGCATCCGCCCATACGCTCAACGAGTTCATCACCATCATGGCGCTGATCGTCGGCGCCGCCCAGATCGTCTTCCTCTTCAATCTCATCTGGAGCATCCGCCACGGCCGCGAGGCCGGCGGCAACCCCTGGCGGGCAACGACGCTCGAATGGCAGACGCCGGAAACGCCACCGCGGCATGGCAATTGGGGCAAGGACCTGCCGGTCGTCTACCGCTGGCCCTATGACTACAGCGTGCCGGGTGCAACGGAAGATTTCATTCCGCAGACTGAGCCGGGTTCCGTAGGCCACGCGCCGGAGGGGGCCTCATGAACGTCACCCTCGTCTTCCTGGCGGTGATCTTCGCGATCGCCGCCTGGTGGCTCAGCCGGCAGCGGCTGTTCTCGAAACCCTGGCTGGAGGTCGGCCACGCCCACGACCCCCGCCCGCGCGGTAGGCCTTCGATCCCGCCTGCAAAAATCGGCCTTGGCGTCTTCCTTGCTGTCGTCGCCGCGCTCTTCTCTCTCTTCATCAGCGCCTACTTCATGCGCATGGCCTCCACCGACTGGTGGTCGACGCCGATGCCGAAGATCCTCTGGCTGAACACCGCCATCCTTGCGCTTGGCAGCCTGCTTCTGCATGCGGCCCGCGTCACTGCCGAACAGCATCGTGACGAGGCGAGCCGCACGGCGATGATCGCAGCGCTTGCCGCCGGTCTCGCCTTCCTCGCCGGCCAGGTCTTTGCCTGGCGGGAGTTGACCGACGCTGGCTTCCTGCTCGCCGACAATCCGGCCAACAGCTTCTTCTACATGATCTCGGGCATGCATGGCCTGCACATCCTCGGCGGCCTGTTCGCGCTTACCCGGGTCATCGTCAAGACGCGCACCGGCCCGATGGGCGAAAAGGCCGTGCTGTCGATCACGCTCTGCGCCACCTACTGGCATTTCATGCTGGCCGTATGGCTGGTGCTTTACGCGCTCTTTTCCGGCTGGGCCAACGACTTCGTCGAGCTCTGCCGGTCGCTCTTGACTTGAAGGAGGCAAGGCATGTCCGCCGAGACACATTCGCCTGTCCGAGAACCGCTCCATCGCCCCGCGGGACTTGCCGGCTTTGCCGCCGACTGGGCCTCCGACCAGCGGACGTTCAAGAACGTCTCCTGGGGCAAGGCGATGATGTGGATCTTCCTCTTGAGCGACACCTTCGTCTTCGGCTGTTTCCTCATCGCCTATATGTCGGCGCGCATGTCGACTGCCGTTCCCTGGCCCAATCCGAGCGAGGTCTTCGCGCTGCACATCGGCGGCTCGGACGTGCCGCTGATCCTGATCGCCATCATGACCTTCGTGCTGATCACCTCAAGCGGCACGATGGCCATGGCCGTCAATTTCGGTTACCGGCGCGATCGCAAGAAGACCGCTCTGCTGATGCTGCTGACCGCCCTTTTCGGCGCCACCTTTGTCGGCATGCAAGCCTTCGAATGGACGAAGCTGATCACCGAGGGCGTGCGTCCCTGGGGCAACCCCTGGGGCGCTGCCCAATTCGGCTCGACCTTCTTCATGATCACCGGCTTCCACGGCACCCACGTCACGATCGGCGTCATCTTCCTGCTGATCATCGCGCGAAAAGTCTGGCGCGGCGATTTCGACACCGAACGGCGTGGCTTTTTCACGAGCCGAAGAGGACAATACGAGATCGTCGAGATCACCGGCCTCTACTGGCACTTCGTCGACCTCGTCTGGGTCTTCATCTTCGCATTCTTCTATCTGTGGTGAGGCATGGCCATGACCGAAACGACTGTTCACACCCACGCGGCACCGGCAGCAAAAGTAGAAGGCCACGCACAAACGCACCAGCAACACCCGATCGGTCTTTATCTGGTCGTCTGGCTGCTGCTCTTCGTGCTCAGCACCTTCTCCTACCTCGTCGACTATGTCGGGCTGCAGGGTTATCTCAGGTGGTCGCTGATCCTGATCTTCATGGTACTGAAGGCAGGGCTGATCGTCGCGATCTTCATGCACATGGCCTGGGAACGGCTGGCGCTGATCTACGCGATCCTGCTGCCGCCGCTGCTGGTGCTGGTCTTCGTGGCGCTGATGGTCTCGGAATCGCACTACGTGCTCTTCACCCGCCTCACCTTCTTCGGCGCCGCACCATGATTGCCAACCGGCGCCGCCCCAATGGCGGCACCGCTGGACACATCCGCCTCAGTGTTGCTGAAGCCCGGTGATCATCGCGATGATCTCGTTTTTGTCGGTCTTGGCCGTCTCACGGATGCCGATCTGCTTGCCGCGGCGCAGAACGCAGATGCGGTCTGCGAGCTTGAACACCTGATCGAGGCTATGGCTGATGATCAGTACGCCGATGTTGCGGCTTTTCAGCGATTCGACGATCTCCTCGACCTTGGCGGTTTCGGCAACGCCGAGTGCTGCCGTCGGCTCATCGAGCAGGATCAGCTTGCTCGCCCAATGGGTAGCGCGGGCAATCGCGACGCCCTGGCGCTGGCCGCCCGAGAGGTCGCGGATCGTCGCATGGGCCGAGGGGATGCGGACATCCAGTTCCTTCACCAGCGTTTCCGTCTCGGAAATCATCCGGCGACGGTCGAGCAGGCCGAAACGGTTTACCGGCTCGCGGCCGAGAAACATGTTCATATAGACCGTCTGCTGGTCGGCAAGCGCCAGATCCTGATAGACGACCTCGATGCCATGGGCGCGCGCCATCGTGGCGTTCGACATCGCCACGGTCTGGTTTTCGATGGTGATCGTTCCCGAGGTCGGCGTGTAAACGCCGGAGATGATCTTGATCAGCGTCGACTTGCCGGCGCCGTTGTCGCCGACGAGCGCCACGATCTCGCCCGGACGGACGTCCAGCGAGAAGTTCTCGATCGCGGTGACGCCGCCAAAGGTCTTGCGGATGTCCTTCAGCTTGAGGACCGGCTCGCGTGCAGAATTCGTGTTCACGTTCATGACGTCACCCCTCAAACCGGCCAGGCCGCGGTTTCGCCGAAACCGTTTTCGATCGTTTCCACCTTCGGCGCGCCCTTGGAGATGCCCGACACGCCGACGACATAGGCCCGCGTGACGAAGGCCTGCCCGCGGAAGCCGAACACCGCCGTATCGCCAGGCTTCGGGGCCGCCGCACCGCTGGCGTCGATCATCGCGTAATAGTCGATCGCCGAGGGGGGCGGTACTTCGACGCTTCGAAGCGCCGACGCCGAAGTCGTCGGGTCGGCAGAGACGATCGCCTTGACGTCGTAATCCGGAAAGATCGGGTCGATGTAGAAGCCGCCGCCGAAGCAATAGGCCTTGCCGCCCGAGAGATGGGAAACTTCGGTGAGGTAGAGTACCGCCGGCAGTTCCGGCAGATCTTCCATCACGTGCAGTGCGGTGGTGCCGTGCAGACCGTTGCCCGGCTCGCACTGCGTCGCGCCCGCTTCGGCAAGAGCCGGGAGCATGACGCTGGAGGTCGTACCCGGCGCATTCACCTCGATCCCGTTGCGGCCGGCCTTGGCCAGCGCCTCGGCAGCTTTCGAGAGTGTCGCGAGATTGTGTGTCGGCTTCACCTTGCGGCTTTCATGGTCGAAGAGCAGCGCCGGAAAGGTGGTGATGCCGGCAAAGCGGCCACCGTCGAGCGCATCGAGACGGTCCGCCACCGCGGCAACGTCGCTGGCATCGAGCCCGCCTTCATGGCCGCGGTAGAAGGTATCACCTTCCGCCCGGATACGGGCGAGCAGATCCTGCCGATAGCCGGCTGCATGTGCGCCAGCCGCCGCTTCTGCAGCCTTTTCGCCGTTGAAGACCGTCCAATAGTCCGGCCGGAAGGTTTTCGCTGCGGCAGCCGCCTCGTGGCGCGCGACCTGCTGCAGGTGGCCGAGATGGCCGACCTTCAGGCCCGCCTTGTGGGTGGCGCGGGCACAGGCCATGTCGACGGCAACCGAACGGTCAATGCCACCACGCTTGACCGCTTCGCAGAAGGAACTGGAGCGGCCCACCTGCTTGGTCATCGCAAAGGTCTTCAGGCCGAGGCGACGGGCCTCGTTGCTCATAATCGCCGCATTGGCCTCGACCGTGTCGAGATCGAGCACATAGGCGTTGGCCGGGAGCTTGCCCTGCTGGTGCAGGCTCATGGCCGCTTCGATGAATGCCGGGTTGCGGCGGCGCAGAACGTCGAGAAACATGAAATCCTCCTTCAGCGGGACTTTTCGCGCAGCGACACGGCGACCGCAGCGAGGATGATGAGACCGCGAACGATCATCTGGTCGGATACGGAAAGGCCCATCAGGATCAGGCCATTGTTGAGCATGCCCATCATCAGCGAGCCGACGAGCGCGCCGATGATCGTGCCCTTGCCGCCGTTGAGCAGCGTGCCGCCGACGATGACGGCGGCGATCACCGTCATCAGGTCGGTCTCGCCAAGCGTGTATTTCGCCGCCTGCAGGCGACCGGCGTAAAGCAGGCCCGCAAGGCCGGCGAGACCGCCGCTGATCATCAGAACGGCCAGCCGAATGCGTGGCACGCTGATGCCGGAGACGCTCGCTGCCCGGCTGTTGTCGCCGGTCGCCAGCACATGGGCGCCGAAGCGGGTTTCGCGGTAGATGACATGGCCGCAGACGACGGCAACGAGGGTCCACCAGATCAGCGAAGGCACGCCGAGGAACGAGCCGGAGCCGAAAAAGCCGGTAAAGGTGCTGTCGGTCACCGGGATCGAGCGCAGGTTCGTCATCGAGCGGGAGACGCCGGCAAAAAGCCCGAGCGTCGCCAGCGTCACCAGGAAGGACGGCAGTTTGACATAGGCGACCAGTGCGCCGTTCAGGAGCCCGATCAGCACGCCGGCGCCGATACCGGCGACGACGCCAGCCACCAGGCCGTATTCGTTGATCGTCACCGCCGCCGCCAGTGCCGAGACGGCAACTGTCGAGCCGATCGACAGATCGATCTCACCGGCCGACATGACGAAGACGAGGCCGATCGCCATGATCGTCACCGGTGCTGTCTGCAGCATGATGTTCGACAGGTTGCGAACCGTCAGAAACCCGCTGTCGCGAAGCACGATGGCGAAGAACAGAAAGATCGCCAGGAAGCCGAGATAGACGACGTATTGCTGCAGGTTGAGGCGACTGACGAGGCTCGCCGGCTGGCCGCTCGCGCTGGAATGGGCACTGGACATTATTCTTCCTCCGAAGGCAGGGGGAAAGCTCCCCCTGCACTACGGCGCCGCGGGTCTGGTCAGACGCGCAAAGGTCGCCGCAGCACTAGAAAAGCTGCATGTTTTACTCATGCAGCGGGCATCATTTCATCACTTCATCGCATCCGCGATCGTCGCGGGCACATCCTTGTTCAGAGACTTCTTCCAGCCGTCGGCGACCGACGCCTTGGTCACGGCAAGCGAGTCGACCACCAGGAAAGGCTCGGCCTTCTTGCCGACCAGCGACCCTGCCGCGGCGCGCGCTGCGGTGACACCGATATTGTACGCTTCGTCGGCGACCAGAGCTGCGATGTTGCCGCCCTTGACCATGTCGAGTGCTGCCGGTTCGTTGAGGTCGAGCGTCACGATCTTGGTGTGGCTGTTGCCGGCGCCGCGCAGCGTCGAAAGCACGCTCAGTGCCGGCTCCGCCCAGGTCACATAGATCCCGTCGAGATCCGGGTTCTGGGTGATCATCCCTTGCGCGATTTCCTCGCTGCGGGCCGGATCGGCCATGCCGGCCTCGGCAACGATCTTCATGTCGGGATAGTCCTGCTCGATCGTCGACTTGAAGGCGCCATCGCGCTGGTTGGTCACGTAGAAGTCGGCGTCATGATAGATATAACCGAGCTTGCCCTTGCCGCCGAGCGCATCCGCCATGGCAACGGCCGCCTTGTTGCCCATCTGGAAAAGGTCGTCCGAGACGATCGTCACATAGTCCTTGCCGTGTTCGTAACCGGCCGGCGAATTGTCGACGAAGGCGAGCTTCACACCGGCGGTGCGTGCCGGATCGTAAACCACGGCGGCGCTTGCCGGGTCGACCGGCAGCGACAGGATGATCGAGGGCTTCTTGGCAAGCACCGTCTCGACATCCGCCTTCTGGCGGGCTGCATCAAAGCCGGCATCGGTCTGTGCGACCACCTCGACGCCGAGGCGCTTGAACTCGTCCTGGGCACCGCTGTTGACCGCGTTGGTGTATTCGCTCATCTCGTGCCAGACGAGCGCTGCGGTAAACTTGCCGTCCTTGATCTGCTGTTCCTGCTCCGCCGTCAGCGTCAGGCTGCCCGCCGGCGTCGGCGTCTCGCCATGCGGACCCGTGGTCTTGCCGTCAGCGGCAAAACCGGATGTCGCGGCAAAGACCGTTGCCAGCAACGCGAAGTGTTTCACTGACCTGTGCATATCTGCCTCCCTTTTAGGAATGACGCCGCCGGAAGCGTCCTCTCTCCCGGCGGCCATCTGATTACTTGGCCGCGTCGAGCACCGACTGCGGCGCATCGCGGTTGAGCGACTGCTTCCAGCCGTCCGCGACGTTTTCCTTGGTGACGGTCAAAGCCGGGGCAACGACGAAGGCCGGCGTCTGCTGTCCGAGAAGCGACTTCAGGCCGGTCGCAGCCATGGCGCGTCCAAGCTCATAGGCCTTGTCGGCAACAAGCGCGGTGACGTTGCCGCCCTTGACCATGTCGAGCGCGACCGGTTCGGCAAGATCGAGCGTGACGATCTTGGTCTTCGTATTGCCGCTCGAGCGCAGGGCAGAGAGCACGCCGTCGGCAGGCTCGGCCCAGGTCACGTAGATACCGTCGAGATCAGGGTTCTGCAGCAGCATGGCGCTTGCCAGCTCCTCGGCACGTGCCGGGTCTGAGATGCCCTGCTCGGCAACGATCTTGATATCCGGATAGTCCTTCTCGATCGTCGACTTGAAGGCCTGGTCGCGCTGGTTCGTCACATAGTAGCTGGCATCGTGGAAGATGTAGCCAACCTTGCCCTTGCCGCCGATCGCCTTGGCCAGCGCATCCGCCGCCTGCTTGCCCATCTGGAAGAGATCGTCGGTAACGATCGAGGCATAGTCCGTGCCCTGCTTATAGCCGCTCGGCAGGTTGGAGAGGAACACGAGCTTGCTGCCATCGGTCACTGCCTGGCGGAATGCTTCGGCCGAGGTCACCGGATCGAGCGGCAGCGCCAGGATGACGTTCGGCTTGGCGGCAAGCGCGGTTTCGATATCGCTGCGCTGGCGGGCAGCGTCGAAGCCGGCATCCGTCGTCACCGCGATCTCGACGCCGGCGCGGGCAAACTCATCCTTGGCACCGGCCGAAACGGCGTTGGTGAAGTCGGACGAGGTATGCCACAGCAGCGCCGCCTTGTAGCCCTTGCCCTTGAGCGCGCCGATATCGGCATCGGTCAGGGCGACATCGGCGCTCGGCGTCGCGCTCTCGCCGGACGGACCGACCGTCTGGGCAGAGGCGGCGTTTGCGGCAAGCACGAAACCGCTGACGAGTGCGGCAGCCATCAATTTCTTCAGAAGCATTGTCGTTCTCCCTCTTGTTTGGCAGTTCAGTCCATGACGCCGCAGTAGCGCGCCATGAAGGCGGCAAATCCGACGATCCCGGCGAGGTATTCCTCCACCTCGACCCGTTCCTCGTAGGTATGGCAATTGCGGATGTCGCCGGGCGCGCAATAGACGGCAGGCACACCCAAGCGGTTGACGAAGAATGGCGATTCCGACCAGAAGGGCGCGCCTTCGATGACGCCGCGCCCAGCCATGGCTTCGGCCATGGCGGCTGATAGCGCACCGACTTCGCCCGCCGTTTCGTCGATTTCAGCCGCCGTGCCGCCAAGCGCATGGTCGCGGCCGGCCGGATAGGAAAACTCGACCGTGATTTCCGGATCGGTGATCGCCGAGCGCACCGCAGCCTCGATCTCGGCCGCCGCCGTGTCCAGCGATTCCCCTGGCAACAGTTTGCGGATCAGCGACAGTGTGCAACGCTCGGGCACGGCGATGTAGCCGCCGCCGGCAAGGCCGGTGATCAGCAGGAAACTGCGACCGATCAGCTTGTGCTCGGCCCGCGCGGCGATCTCGTCGGAGTGTTTCCAGAGAGCCGACATCGCCGCATGGCTGGCGCGCAATGCATCCTTGCCGAGTTCGGGTACGCCGAAATAGGCGGACTTGCCTGTAATCGTGATGTCGGCGATGAAAAATCCGATCTGCGCCGGATAAACCGAAAGCCGTGTCGGCTCGACATAGACGACGAAGTCCGGACGGACGATGTCACCGGTCTCGATGCGTTCGACCAGATCCTTGATACCGGCGGAGACACCGGTCCCCGGCTGACCGCTTTCCTCGTCGCCGACGAAGGCAAAGGCCACGTCCCCGGCCAACGCAACGCCGGACTTGTCGAGCAGCGACAGCGCCGCCAGCGACGCGCAGATGCCTGCCTTCAGATCGCCCGAGCCGCGCCCCCAGACCGCGCCGTCGATGATCGGTGCAGCGAAGGGATCCTCGCGCTCGGTACCGGCCCAATGCTCGCGCCAGCCGTCAACATGCACCGTATCCGTATGGCCAATGAACAGCAGGCGTGGCCCCTTGCCGCGCCCCTTGCGCTCCGCCCAGACGTTCGGCCGACCCGGCAGGAACTCCGCCGTTTTCAAGCCTTCCAGGCCAAGGCGCTGCATCGTTTCGGCCAGAAAGGCGACGAAATTCGCCTCGTTGCCGGTAATGCTCTCACGCCCGATGGCGCCACGAAAAAGATCAATCGCCGTCTCGCGATCAAGCACCGCTCGCAAGCGCTCGACCAAGCCGTCATTCATCGTCATCACATCGCCTCCCGAAGCGCGTTGACGTTTGCCCGCGGCAGCGAAATCCGGCCATCGGGCGCATCGACCCCGAACAGGGTGTTGTGCAACTGACCGAGCCCGATCGCCGCCGCCCCGATGATCGCGGCGCGCGCGCCGAGTTCACCGGTCTCCACATTGACCGGATAGGGGAAGCACTGCGGCAGGAACGCTTTTACCCGCTCAAGCATTTCCGGCCGGAGCCCGATGGATCCGCCCAGGATGACCTTCTGCGGGTTGGCGATCGCGGCAATCGCGGCAACGCCGGCTGCCAGATACCGCGCAGTGTCATCCAGCACCGTCAGCGCTGCCGCATCGCCCGCTTCTGCCTTGGCAAAGATGGTGGGCACGGCAACGGTCTTGCCCGAAAGCGCCGCGTAACGTTCCGCCATGCCATGCGAGGCAACCGCGCGCTCGAAGGCGCCGGTGCGCAGCGATTCCGCCTCGAACGGGTCGGCGCCGAGCGGCAGGAAACCCATTTCGCCGGCCGCATTGCTGACGCCGCGCACCAGATGGCCGCCGACCATCAGGCCGCTGCCGACGCCGGTGCCCAGCGCCACATAGGCGAGGTTGTCGATCCCCTGCCCCTGGCCCAGCCAGTTTTCGCCAAGGACGGCAAGATTGACGTCGTTTTCGAGCATGGCTCCAAAACCGAGCACCTCTTCGAAGGCGCCGACGACATCCATCGTGTCGAAACCGGCAATGTTCGGCGCAAGCAACACACGGCCGGTCTCGCTGCAGGGCGCGCCGGGAACGCCGACCACCGCAAGCCGGATCTTCTCGCGAGCGATCTTCTGTCGGTCTGCCGCATCAAAGGCCATGGCAGCGATCTGCTCTACGACGAAGCGGCCGCCCCGCGGATCGGTCGGCGCCGTGTCTTCGGCAAAGATCTGGCAGGCGAGATCGGTGATCGCCACGCGCACCTTCGTGCCACCGAGGTCGACGGCGATGATGAAGGCGGCATCGCACACCAGTTCGTAGGTGACGGCAGTGCGCCCGACATGGCCGCTGGTGCGCCCCGTCTCCTGCACCCAACCCTCTTCTTCGAGGCCGCGGACGATCTCCGAAATGGTCTGCTTGGAAAGGCCGGTCTGCTTCGAGATCGACGCACGCGAAATCGGACCGCCCTGGACGATCGCCTCCATGACGGAGCGCTGGGAGAACTTCCGGGAGATGCGCAAGCTGTCGTTCACGGGGACCTCTTTTAATTCGTTCTGTTACCGAACTTATTAATATCACGCATCGCTGTCAATCTTACCCGATGGGATTATCTTTCGTGGCCAACGCCGCGATCACTGGAAAACAGGTAGATCGCAATGACGCATTCGGATGCGTCGCCATTTGCGATATGCTAGATGAAATCAGATTGGCGCTGAGAGGCGCTTTTTCTCACGAAATCAGTGGCATGACCGTCTCGACAGCTCTCGTTCCGCGAACCGCAAAATGCTCGGCTCTGGTCGTGCAGTTTGATGAGAATGTCGTAGACAGGCTCTGGTCGGGGCGGATCAGGCCCTAAAATCCGGCATCCAATCCAACTAGGGTCGCAATCAATGGCAGAGTTTCCGCAAAAGGCGAAAGTCGTAATCATCGGGCTGGGTGGCATCGTCGGTGCTTCGATCGCACACCACCTGATCGAGCGCGGCTGGGACGATATCGTCGGCATCGACAAGTCGGGCGTACCGACCGATATCGGCTCGACCGCACACGCCTCGGACTTCTGCTACACCACCAGCCACGACTATCTCTCGGTCTGGACGACGCAGTATTCGATCGATTTCTTCGAGAAAATGGGCCACTACGCCCGCATCGGCGGCCTGGAAGTGGCGCGCACCGGCGACGATGTCTGGATGGAAGAGATCAAGCGCAAGCTGTCCTCCGCCAAGGCCTTCGGCACCCGCGCCCACTATGTCTCGCCGGCTGAAATCAAGAAGATGTTCCCGCTGATCGAAGAAGATCAGGTCATGGGCGGCATGTTCGACCCGGATGCCGGCCTCGTCATCCCGCGCTCGCAGACGGTTGCCGGCAAGCTCGTCGACGCCGCGGAAAAGTCCGGCAAGCTGCAGGTCTTCGGCAACACGCCGGCAAAGTCGCTGATCGTCGAGAACGGCCGCATCAAGGGCGTCGTCACCCATCGCGGCACGATCATGGCGGACCACGTCATCGTCTGCGCCGGCATCTGGGGCCGCCTGATCGCTGAAATGGTTGGCGAGGACCTGCCGGTCATGCCGGTCGACCATCCGCTCACCTTCTTCGGCCCGTACAACGAATTCGAAGGCACCGGCAAGGAGATCGGCTTCCCGCTTTTGCGTGACCAGGGCAACTCGGCCTACATGCGCGACACCGGCGACCCGAAGACCACCGAGGGCGGCCAGATCGAGTGGGGCTATTACGAGACCACCAATCCGCGCCTCTGCCATCCACGCAACATTCTTGAAAAGCACGAGGCGCGCCTGTCGCCTTCGCAGCGCGACCTGGAGATGGAACAGATCATCGAGCCGCTCGAGCGCGCCATGGAACTGACGCCGATCCTCGGCGAACTCGGCTACAACGAGAGCCATTCCTTCAACGGCCTGCTGCAGGTCTCGGCCGCCGGCGGCCCCTCCTGCGGCGAGAGCCAAAAGGTGCGCGGCTTGTGGTACTGCGTCGCCATCTGGGTGAAGGACGGCCCCGGTTATGGCAAGCTGATCGCCGACTGGATGACAGACGGCCGCACCGAGATCGACCACGCCTCGATCGACTATTCCCGCTTCTATCCGCACCAGCTGGAAGAAAAGTTCATCGAGGGCCGCTGCTTCGAGGCGGCGCAGAAGATCTATTACCCCGCCGTGCACACCCGCGAACCCTACGCCACCGGCCGCAACGTCAAGCGCTCGCCCTTCTACGAGCGCGAAAAGGAACTCGGCGGCTATTTCATGGAACTCGGCGGCTGGGAGCGCGCCCACGGCTACGCTGCCAACGAGCACCTTCTGGAGAAGTATGGCGACCGCGTGCCGGTACGTGAAAACGAGTGGGACAGCCGCCATTTCTGGCGCGTCTCCAACGCCGAGCATCTGGCGATGAGCGAGGACTGCGGCATCGTCAACCTCTCGCACTTCCATATGGTCGACATCGAAGGCCCTGATCATGTCGAGCTGCTCGAATGGCTGTGCGCCGCCAAGGTCGGCGGCGACGGCAATATCGGCAAGGGCATCTACACCCACTTCCTCGACGACGAGGGCATGGTACGGGCCGACTTCACCGTCTTCCGCATGGCCGACCGCTGCCGCCTGGTGAACGGCGCCGACGCCGGCCCGCGGGACTTCCAGTACATGCGCCGCGTCGCCGAAGATCGCGGCCTTGACGTCACCATCACCGACGTCTCGGAGAAGTTCATCACCATCGGCATCTGGGGCCCCAATGCCCGTGAGACGCTGAAGAAGGTGGTTGCCGATCCCTCGGGCCTCGACATCGAGAACTTCGCCTTCGCCGCGATCAAGCCGATCGAGATCGCCGGCAAAAAGGTCACCGCCTTCCGCATCTCCTATGTCGGCGAGCAGGGCTGGGAACTGCACATGAAGTACGAGGACGGCCTCGCCGTCTGGGACGCGCTGCGCTCGACCGGCGTCATGGCCTTCGGCGTCGAAACCTATGCGAACTCGCGCCGCATGGAAAAGAGCCTGCGCCTGCAGAACGCCGACCTGCTTACCCAGTACAACCTCATCGAAGCCGACCTTGCCCGCCCGAAGGTCAAGGACGTGGACTTCCGCGGCAAGGCCAAGCATCTCGAATACAAGGCGCGCGAACATCAACCGGCCATGCTCTGCACGCTCGTCATGACGGAGAATACCGACAAGAACGGCGTGAAGCGCTATCCGGTCGGAACCCTGCCGGTGATGGATCCTGAAACCGGCAAGGTGCTGGTCGATGAACTGGGCCGCCGTTCCTACACCACCTCGATCGCCTTCGGCCCGACGATCGGCAAGAACATCGCGCTTGCCTATCTGCCGTGGTCCCATTGCCAGGTCGGCCGCAAACTCAACGTCGAATACTTCGCCGAGACCTATCCGGTCGAGGTTGTCGGCGTCGGCTATAAGCCGCTCTACGATCCGGAAAACCTGAAGCCGCGCAGCTAAGCCATCCGCATCAGCCCCCAAAACAGAAAGGCCCGCTCGGATCCGAGCGGGCCTTTCCAATGGTCTGCAGACCTAACGAGGTCACGGCAGCACGTGTCCTGCTGCCGTGAAGAGACGATACCAGTCCTCGCGCGACAGCGTAATGTCGGCGCCGGGCGCGATATCGGCCAATCGCTCGGGACTTGTCGTTCCAAGCACCACCTGAATGTTGGCCGGATGGCGGGCGATCCAGGCATAGGCGATCGCGGAAGCCGATACCCCGTACTGGCCCGCGAGTTCGTCCAGCAACCGGTTGAGTTCCGGAAAGTTCTTCTCGTCGCCGACGAACACGCCGCCGAAGAAACCCTGCTGGAACGGTGACCAGGCCTGCAATGTCATGCGGTTGATGCGCGAATAGACGACCACTTCCCCATCGCGATCGATCGATTGCTCGAGACCTGCCATATTGGCGGCGATTCCGAAGGCGACCGAAGGCGCATGCGCAATGCTGAGCTGGATCTGGTTGGCGACGAGCGGTTGGCGGACGGCGGTCTTCAGAAGATCGATCTGCCGCGGGGTGTGGTTCGAGACGCCGAAATGCCGGACCTTGCCAGCCGCCTGCAATTTGTCGAAGGCGTCCGCCACCTCCTCCGGTTCCACCAGCGCATCCGGGCGATGCAGCAAGAGAAGATCGAGATAGTCAGTCTTCAGCGCCGCCAGCGATCTATCGACCGACTGCAGAATATGATCTTTGGAGAAATCGAAATAGCCGCGACGGATACCGCACTTGCTCTGGATGACGATCTGTTCGCGCTCAGTCGGCTTCAGCCGCAACGCATCGCCGAAACGGCGCTCGCAGGCATGCAGTTCGCCGCCATAGATATCGGCATGGTCGAAGACGTTGATGCCGACGTCCCGTGCCTTCCCATAGAGCCGGCTTATGGCGTCGTCGCTGAGATCGGCAATCCGCATCAGGCCGAGAACGGCAGAGGAAACGGAAAGGTCGGTTGGTCCCAGATTGAATCTTTTCATCGGCTCGCACCATCAACATCGTTTCGAGGGAGGATTTTCGCGCAGGGACGGAGTCGTCGGCCTTGCGAAATCTTTGATCCTCAATTTCTAAGCAGCCTGAGGGCGCTTGGCAAACGCCTTTGGGGCAAACCGTGGAACGATGTGGCTTGCTGTGCCCAAGCGGAAAGGCCCGAGCATCGACCGTCTCCAGCAGGTGCAGGCGTTCGGAGCGGACGTCAAACGCCCGCCCCGTGCGTGGACCGGTCAGGCAGCGGACCGATAGCGCTCGGCCGGCAACGACTGTGCAAAATTCGGCAGCATTGCCTGCCGTGCCGCATCGAGGGTGTTCCACTGGCCGGCATCGGGAAGCGGCGGGATGGTTACCAACTCGCGTCGATCGTAGCCGGTCAGCGCCGCATCGACGAGATCGCCGACCTCCATCACACCGGAGAGCGTCTCAACATCGACGCCGGCATGATCCCAGATCTCGGTGCGCGTCGCTGCGGGCAGCACCGCCTGAACGTAGACGCCCTTGGTGGCGAGTTCGACATTCAAGCCTTGAGAAAGGAACAGCACGAAGGCCTTGGTCGCGCCGTAGACGGTTGCGCCCATCTCCGGTGCAAGCCCGACGACCGACGCGATGTTGATGATCGCCCCCTCGCCTCTCTCCGCAAACCCCGGAGCTGCCGCATGCGCGAGCCTGGTGACTGCCGTTACGTTGAGCGCGATCAGCTTCGAGATGTCCTCGCTCTGCTGCTGAAGAAAGCCTCGGGGGATAGACGTCCCGGCATTGTTGACCAGCACGCCGATGCTCCGGTCTTCGCGCAGCCGCTGCTCGACCTTGGCGAGGTCCTGCTCGTCGGTCAGGTCCGCCGGCACCACATCCACCGCCACGCCGGTTTCGTTCTTGAGGCGCTCAGCGAGCGCGTCGAGCCGCGCCGCATTGCGCGCGACCAGAACGAGATCATGACCGCGACGGGCAAATCGCTCCGCATAGACGGCGCCAATGCCGGTCGAGGCACCCGTTACAAGGACTACTGGCTTCCTGCTCATCGATTGGGCTCCTTCAGTTTATTCATGATCACCATCATGTATTTGGATATATGATGATTATCATGTATATTGTCAATCGAAATTTCAGGAGACGATGATGCGCGTGAGCCGGAAGCAGGTCGAAGAGAACAAGAAGACAATTCTGGAGGCGGCGGGACAGCTGTTCCGGGAGCGCGGCTTCGAATCCGTCACCGTTACTGATGTCATGAAGGCGGCAGGCCTCACCCATGGCGGCTTCTACGGCTACTTCAAGTCGAAGGAGGATCTGATCGCGCAGACATTGGCCGGTCTGCAGGGAGAAACCGAGCCGCTAACGGTGGATCTTGCATCCGTCGCCCGACGTTATCTTTCGCCGGAGCATCGGGACGATTTCGGCCACGGCTGCCCGCTTGCAGCCCTTGCGTCGGAGGTGAGCCGCCAGCCCGGTTCCGCACGGTCGGAGATGACGGACGTCCTCAAGCGCCAGTTCGCCCGGTTCGGCAAGATCGCGCCGGGCACGGATGATCATGAGAAGCGTCGCGCGGCAATCGGCAGTTCTGCGGCCATGATCGGCGCGCTTATCCTGGCGCGGATGACCGACGATCCCGACCTGTCGACGGAAATCCTCGATGAGACGCGGGTGTGGCTTTCCGACCGCGATCACGGAAAGCTGAGAAGCCAAGGTCCTTCCGACGGCAAGAGCGACGCCGGAAGCTGAACCATGTCGCGGAAAAATGCGCAGCGGTTTGCGATCACGGCGCGCGGCAATTCAAGATATTGGAGCGCAAGCGGCAGAGCGGAACGGCGCTACGTGCTTGGCATATCCTCAACGCATCGAATTCGTTCGCAGATCACTGCGCCGGAACGATACCAAGGCGAGACACGGGAATCGTTGATGCGGGGCGTGAAGCGCCCAAAGGCAAACCGTTAAAGCGCGTCTCGGGTCGAGCTCGGAGCAACCTGTCCAACGATCCGCCCATCGCGTCTTATCCCGTCACGGGCGGCGATCCCTTATCGCACCGTCACCGGGCCTCCGGCCAGCCGAATTTCTTCGTCCAATAGCCGTTCCAGTCACTCACCGACTGCTGCGTTCGCCGGTAAATCCGCTCGGCTTCCTCCTCCGCCTTCAGAGCCGCCGCGAGCGCCGCATCGTCCTTCGCATTGGCGCGCGCCTTTTGTGCGATGTCGAGACCGATACGCGCTTCGTTCTGGGCATCCGCCAGGAACTGACCGGAGCTATGGCCTTCGGCATCGGCAACATAATGCAACTGGTCGCCGGCGGCTTTCAGCTTATAACCGAGCACGATCTCGGTTTCGGCAAAACGGCTGCGATTGCCGCGCACCGTCGCAGTCAGCGCATTGGCGATGGCCTCTTCGTGTCTGAGACCGGGATTGTTGAGCAGTTCAGCCTCGACCCGGCCGGCGAAAATCTCACCCTGCTCGTTGAGGATTTCCTTCAGCACTGCCTTCACATTGGGGTCGCTGGATTTGAAACGGTCGGAGTTCAGCAATTCCAGTGCCGTGCCGACGAAAGCGTCGGCTCTTGCCTTCAGCTCCAGCATGCTGTTGTTGATTGCACCCTGCGCCTGCGTCGCTGCTCTGCCAGGCTCCGCTGAAACGCCGTTCGCAGCCGTGAGGATGCTGTTCGCGCTGTCGGCAGAACCGGCTTTCTCCTCGGCCTCGGCCGTTGTCCGCCTGAGGATTTCCAAGGCAACGTTGCTCGTCGGCGATATGGTGGTCACGCGTGGGTCTCCGCGGCAAAGGCGGCGCTCCTGCACCTGCCTGCCGAATGGGCGCGCACGGCCTCATGCCATCGCGAGAATCAAGAATGAAAGCAACTATCGATTGTATGTCTTAATAAACGGGTAACGCCGGTCATAGAAGCAGACGACGCCGCCACCGCCGCCGCCCCTCTCAACCCGATGAGGGTCGCCCCTGTGTGCGCCGTTCAAACGTCAAAAAGCCCGCTTGGATTTCTCCATGCGGGCTTTTTTTGATTTGGTTGCGGGGGCAGGATTTGAACCTGCGGCCTTCAGGTTATGAGCCTGACGAGCTACCGGGCTGCTCCACCCCGCG
>NZ_LMGC01000004.1:0-222104 GCF_001427045.1 Ensifer sp. Root558
CCGGCGGAGACGTTGACGCCCTTTGCCAGCATCTTGGCCACCGGCGGCGTCGCTTCAGCGACACCATGGCCGTAGCGCTCGACGAAGTACTCGCCCTGATAGGCCATGCGGTGCTGCACGGCGATGCCGCCGCCAAGGGCGGCGATCCGGTCGATCGAGCGGTCAGAGATCGTCTCCGCATGGTCGAAGAACCAGTTGATRCCCTCAAGCGGGATATCCYGGTTGACCTTCTCGAAGACGTCGAGCGCACGGGTGATCGTCTCGTCATAGGTGGCATGCAGTCGCCAGGGCCAGCGGTTCTCCGCAAGAATRCGCACGACCTCTTCGAGTTCGCCCTCCATCTCCGGCGGCATGTCCGGGCGCGGCTCGCGGAAGTCCTCGAAGTCGGCGGCGGAAAACACCAGCATCTCGCCGGCACCGTTGTGGCGGAAATAGTCGTTRCCCTGCTTGTACTTGACCGACGACGTCCATTTSAGGAAGTCGTCCTTCTCCTGCTTCGGCTTCTGGGTGAAGAGGTTGTAGGCAAGGCGGACCGTCATCTGGCCCTCGTCCGAGAGCTTCTGGATGACGGCATAGTCATCCGGGTAGTTCTGGAAGCCGCCGCCGGCGTCGATGACGCTGGTGACGCCGAGCCGGTTGAGCTCGCGCATGAAATGACGGGTCGAGTTGACCTGGTAATCGAAGGGCAGCTTCGGCCCCTTGGCGAGCGTCGAATAGAGGATGCCGGCATTGGGCTTGGCCAAGAGCAGCCCCGTCGGGKTGCCGCTGGCATCGCGAGTGATCTCGCCGCCCGGCGGGTTCGGCGTGTCCCTGGTGTAGCCGACGGCGCGKAGCGCCGCGGCATTGAGCAGCGCCCGGTCATAGAGATGCAGCAGGAACACCGGCGTATCGGGCGCGACCGCGTTGATCTCATCGATCGTCGGCAACCGCTTTTCGGCGAACTGGTGCTCGGTGAAGCCGCCGACGACCCGCACCCATTGCGGCGCCGGCGTGATCGCCACCTGCCGCTTCAGCATGTCCATCGCATCGGCAAGCGAGCGCACGCCGTCCCAGCGCAGCTCCATGTTGAAGTTGAGGCCGCCACGCMCGACGTGGGTATGATTGTCGTTCAGGCCCGGCAGGACGCGCTTGCCCTTGAGGTCGATGGTCTTTGTGCCTGAGCCTGCCAGCGCCATGATCGTCCTGTCGTCACCGACAGCGAGGATCAGGCCATCCTTGACGGCAACGGCAGTGGCAGTCGGATTGGCGCGGTCGAGCGTCGTCACGAGGCCGCTGTGAAGGATCAGGTCGGGCGTCATCGAAGTATCTCCGGTCTGTTGGGCGCCGGCGGTGCGGGCCGACGGGAAGAGAGCGGGCAGCGCCAGCGACGAGGCGGCACCGAGGAACGAGCGTCTTATCGAAGTATCTCCGGTCTGTTGGGCGCCGGCGGTGCGGGCCGACGGGAAGAGAGCGGGCAGCGCCAGCGACGAGGCGGCACCGAGGAACGAGCGTCTAGTCGGCATCGTCAGGCCCTTTCGTCGGTGCCGGCAGCATCCTTCGCCGTGCCGGTTGCGATCTGCCCGCCGGGCAGATGGCCGAACACGTGCGGCATGCACTGCCGATTGAACCAGGAGAGGTTGACCGGCTCACCCGACAGGGCGCGCTTGACCAGGGGGACGGATTGCTCCCCGATGAGAATGCCGAGCAGACCGATCAGCGCGATGACCGGCGGCGCCGGCGAGCGGACGTTGAGCAGCGCATAGATGACGCCGACGACCAGCCCGGCTCCAAGCGAGAGAAGGTACATCTTCATCGCCAACTCCTTTAGGGGATAAAGGTGGCGCTCCGGCCGCAGCGAGGCGGCCAGAGCGTTAATCTAGAGCGCGGAAGCGTTCTGTCAGTGGCCTTCGGACGCGCCGAACATCGACTTGGCGTAGATGATGCCGAGGCCATACGAACCGCCGAACTTCTTGGCGATACCGGTGGTCATGTCGTAGGTCTCGGTGCGCGCCCAGTCGCGCTGCAGCTCGAGCATGTATTGCAGCGAGGTCATCGGCCGGACGCCGGCCTGCACCATGCGGTCCATCGCCCGCTCATGCGCCTCATCCGAAACGTCGCCGCAGGCGTCGGCGATGACATAGACCTCGAATCCCTGATCGAGCGCCGAGAGGGTCGGGCCGACGATGCAGACCGAGGTCCACAGCCCGCACATGACAAGGCGCTTCTTGCCGATGCGGTTGACCTCTTCGATCACCGCGACGTCTTCCCAGGTGTTCATCGAGGTGCGGTCCAGCAGTTTCTGGCCGGGGAAGGCATCGGTGATCTCGGAGAACATCGGGCCGGAGAAGGTCTTTTCGGCAACGGTCGTGAGGATGGTCGAAACGCCGAAACCTGCCGCCGCATTGGCGACAAGTGCTGCGTTGTTGCGCAGGAGCACCGCGTCGATCGACTTGGTCGCAAAGGACATCTGCGACTGGAAGTCGATCATGATCAGGGTGTGGTCTTTGGGCGAGACGAGGAGTTTGCCGGGGGTCGCTGTCGCAGACATGGTCGTGACCTCTTACTGTTGAAACTGAACTCCGATTGGAGAGGCCCAACTATGCCGCCGACCGGCGACCCGTTCTTGTCGCCAAAGGTGGATTTTTGAAAGTTTCGCTCGCCTTCAGCCGGCAGGGCGCGTGTACTTTCAGAGGGTTACGACTGTCGGCTGCGCCGCCACTGGCGCGGCGTGGCACCTGCGGCCTGCGCAAAGGCCCGGGTAAAATGGCTCTGATCCGAAAAGCCGCAGACGACGGCAATTCCACTTAGGGACGTGGGCGAGAACTGCAACAGATCCTTGGCCTTTTCGATCCTCTGCTGCAGCAGCCAGCGGTAGGGCGTGCTGCCCATGGTCTCGCGAAAGGCACGCAAAAAAGCCGCCTGCGACAGATTGCAGGTCGCAGCCATGTCCTCGACGGTGAGCTCGCCATCCAGACGGGCTTGCACCAGATCGCGGATCTTTGCCTGGCAGCGCTGCGAAAGCCTGCGTCCTCCGGCAAGGCTCTCGCCACGGCCGTTACCGTACTGCCGGACCATATGCACGCCGATTGCCACCGAGAGCTGGTCGACAAACAGCGCGCTTCGATCCGTGTATCCGTCCACCGACGCAAACAAAGCGCCGAGCATGCCGCCGAGAACAGGGTCGGGCGAGCCGGAAACGGGCCGCAGCTCGCTCACGCCAGAAGCATTTGCCGCGTCTGCGATGCGTTCGAGCGCACCGTGGCCGATTTCAAGCAAGGTGAAATCGAAGGATCCTTTGAGATCGGCTTTATAATCGTCGGCAAAGTTCCTGACGTAGATCGAGTTTTGGCCGAATTCCTGGGTCGCAGAGTGGTGCGCTCCGAAAACCCGGCGGCGATGACCGCCCACAAGCGATAGGCCGATCAGATAGCCTCGCCCGTTGCCAGGTGTCGTGACCTGGCCCGGCGGTCCCGCTGTCGACCGCTTGCGGTGGAAGACCATGTCGCGGCCTTCGATCGTCCTGTCGTCATCCAGCTGGTCGAGCGAGCATCCGAGACTGTCGCGCGGTCGCGCTCCGGCCGAGGCAGCGGAAACATTCGTCATCGTCTTCGCTCCTATGTGTCGAGACTGCCCGCCAAACCCACCTGCCGTGACGACGAAAACGAAAGACGTAAGTCGCCGTGCGCAGGGTAAACGTGCGCGCAACTCATTCTCGGTTTCACCAAATCATTTGCAGGAGCGGCCCTATGATTGCCCCCGGTCGCCGCATCATTCTTGCACGTTTTTCACCTGTTTTGAAAATTTTGCACGAGGGCGCGCCCTCTTTCCACCCTATTGCGGAGATCGATCCACAGCGACGACGACCGACCGGTTCTTTTTCCGGAAGCGTGCCGGCGTTTCCCCCGTCAGGCTGGTGAATACCCGGGTCATGTGGCTCTGGTCGGCAAAGCCGCAGTGGATAGCAATTTCAGCAAGGGGTGTGTCCTGAAGCAGACACTCCTTAACCCGCGCGATCCGATATTCGGACAGCCACCTGGACGGTGTGCGCCCGAAGCTTTCCTTGAAAGCCTTGTTAAAATAGCTGCGCGAGAGCGCGCACTGGGCCGCAAGATCGCCGATCGAGAACGGCGTGTTGAAATGGGCGACCAGAAACTCCGTCGCCAGCCTCTCCTGCCATGGCGCCAGCGTCCCCTTCTTGTCGACGGGGAAATGCAGACCGCCATAGGCCTGGCTGAGATGGGCCAATGCGGCAAGGTTGATCTGTTCGACGAAGAGCAGATTGGCCCGGTCCGGCTCATCGAGCGAGGGCAGCAGGGCCTGGGCAAGGCCGAACATGACCGGATCCACGCGTCCCTGCACGGGAGACAGCGACACATACTCGCCGCGCCCGGCCCTTTCGGTAAAGCTCCGCATAGAGGCAAAGGGAATGTGGAAGCGGACATTGTCGAAGGGCGACAGATGGTGGCACTGCCATTGGTCGCGAAGATCGGTGATCGCGAGCGAGGCCTTGGGATGCCCTCCCTCATACACGAGTTCGCCACGCCGCCACAGGCGATGCGCCTCGAAGTCATGCATCTGGACGATGACGTTGAAGGCATCGGCGACCGGAATCAGCGGCCCGACTTCCAGATCGAAGCGATCCGAGAAGGTTCTCGTGACGGTGATGTCACCGACGCTGATCCGCTTGGCGATCGGGCGCGGTGTGCGTTCGTCTGCGCTCAGTCCTTCTTGCAAGGCCATCGGTCAGGGTCTCCCGATTTCCAGCTCAGCCGCCCGCTTCAGCGGCCGGGCGGATGCTACAACGGTTGGCTGTCGCAATATAGAGGCAAATCCAGCGATGCATCGCCGAGCGTCAAAGGTCAGCATGGTACCCTCACTGCAGCCAGCGCGCGCGCCAGACGGCGGGTGTCACGCCCGTCACCTCACGAAAGGCCTCGACGAACCGGGCCTCGTCGGCATAGCCGCAACTGGCGGCGGTTTTGCTCAGCGACCATCCCTCTTCGATCAGATAGCGCTTGGCGCGACCGATCCGGTACCGCATCAACCACTCTTGCGGCGTCTGGCCGGTCACGGATGCAAAAGCCGCGGCAAAACCCTCTTCCGAAAGATTTGCGGCCGCTGCTGCTGCCGCAAACGAAAAGTCCTTGGCCCAATGGTCGATCATGAAGTCCTTGGCCGCCTTCTCCTGCCACACAGACAGATCGGGGCCGCCGGATGCGACGGCGCGATCCGGGTAGGAATGCAGAAGATGCGCGCAGATGGCGACGGCGATGTGCTGCAGCAACGCACCCGGTTCACCCTCGCTCTCGTCAAGAAGCGGCGACAGCGCCAAGGCGAGATTGTGCATGACGTCGTCGACCTCGCCGCGACGGCATCTGAGACTGGTGGCGGCCGGAGCATGCGAAAACTCGCAGACTTCATGAAACAAGGCCCGTGGCAGATGGAAAGCGAGTGAATCGAGATCGCTGACGAGCCGGATACTGGCGCCCTCAGCGAGATCGACGAGACAGATCGACCCCTGCCGGTAGCGGCGAATTTCACTTTCGCTTTCGCCCGGCACCAGGTCGCAGTGCATGACATCCTTGAAGTAGAACATCAGGAAATAGGCGTCGTCGGCCGGCAGCGATACGATGCGGCTCAGTTCTCCGTTCAGCCGGCACCGCAGGCGCGTCACCGAAAACCGGGCGTCCCGCACGGGCCGCACCATGAGAAACGGCGCCTTCGGCTCGCCAAAATACGCTCCAATACCGCTTGGCTCTGTCATCATCCGTCCAGCCCCGCCCCCTGGCGATGGAGTTCACTCCTCGCGTGCAATCCGATTCGATGCGCGAAAGATCCGACGCAAGGGGGCATCTCGCTATTGCCGCTCATATCCGAGAAAACATGGGGGGTGCTGCCAGTAATTTCTTGTATCCTTTGCTCACATTTAGCCGCAAACGGCTCTGTATTGACTTCATGCCGCATGATCCCGCCGCTTCAAAGCGGCCGCGTCTCGGTGACGTAGCTCTCGAAGAAATCGGAGAACTTGGCAACCCTGAGCGGCAGCCGTTGACGGGCTGTGCGATATCCGGGCATTCGCGGCCTCCGTGGAAGACCTGGCGAACACCATCGGCGACAGGCGGCGTGTGTACCCGGGCCAAGCCGTCTATGGCATCGGCTACGCCACAGGCGCGACGCTGCTCGCCGCACTCCTGGTCAAATATCCTGGTCTGTTCGAGCGAGCGGTCCTGCTGCATCCCCTTGTGTCGTGGGTGCCACCCGGCAACGCCGGACTTCAGGGCAAACCGATCCTGGCCACCGGCGGCCAAGACGATCCTACCGGTCCATTGGCGCTCGCCGAACAACTGGTCGATTATCTTGCGGGGCAGAAAGCTGATGTCCGACCCCTCTACAATCGGGCCGCACACGAGATCGAGCAGGATGAATTGATAGCGCTTCGGGATTTCCTTCAGGCGGCCATCGACTGAAGCAATGCGGGCCGCATCTGATGACGCGGCCCGCGATAGATTTTACTGCGCCTTGGCTTCGATATCGACTTGCTCGAGCAGAAGCGCCGGGTTTTCGGCAGCTCCCATCAGTTCGAGCGCGCCGACACCGGCTTCATCCTTGGCCTTGACCTTCAGCGTGAAGGTGCCGGGCTTGCTGATGAACTGGGTAAACGCCGTCGCCGCGTCCTGCAGTTTCGGCTGCGTGGCGGCAAAATGCTGCACGCCGGCGCTCGTCATCAACACGAGCAGGCCGCGAACGCTGTCCTCGGTCATGTGGTTATCTTCGGCATAGAGCTTGATGCCCTTGGCCATGATGCCCTTGTCCTCGAGCTTGAGCGTGACTTCCCTCGCCGTAAGACCGAACATCGCGATCTGCGCGGCATTGAGGTCGCCAGAGAAGAAGTCCTCCGAAGCGCCGCCCATGACGCCGGAGAAGGAGAGGCTGCCCATGTCCTTGCCATCCAGCGAAATCTGCTTGATGACGAAGTTCTCGTTGGGCTCATCCCACGACAGTTCGACGTTGGACGAGAAGACCAGCTTGTCGAGGCCGATCTTGCGCAGCGTCTTGAAGCCCTCTTCCTGCGTGTCCGCAGGGATCGGAACGCTGAGGTCGCGGTAGCTGACGCGGACATCCGTCGGAATGCCGTTGCGCGGCTTCGTCAGCGCGATTTCATAGGTATCGAGCGTGAAACGAACGCGTTCCGGAACGGACGGCACGGCCGGCTGCTCTACGGGCGCCTCGGCCATCGGGTCTTCCGGCACTTCACCGGCGATCTCCGCGCCGCTGGCGGCTTCGCCGTCGGTCGCTTCATCCGCCGACTGCTCTGCAGGCGCCTCGGCCATCGGCTCTTCTGCTGCATCGCCGGGGACCGCCGCGTCGCTGGCGGCTTCGCCGTTTGTCGTTTCGTCCGGCACCTGCTCGGCTTCCGGCGCCTGTTCGGCACTGATCGACGGATCGACCTCGGTTTCGGTCGCGCTCTCGTCCTCGACGGTTTCACTGTCCGTCACGGCTGCCGGGTCGCTACCGGGCATGTCCACGTCGAGCCCGGCGATCCGGATCGTGCCGAATTCCGGCATCAGCGTGGTGTAGGGGAAGGTCTCGAATTCCTCCTCCTTCAGGCCCGCAAGCTTCGTCAGTGCCTCCATGGTCGGAGCCCAGGAGAAACCGTTGATGCTGGCTTCGGCAAACTTGAAGTAGTCGGTCCCCTCGCCCGCCGTGACACCGTTCATCGTGCCATCGAAACTGCGACCGTTGAGCTGGAACGCCATCTTGTCGACGGCGAGCTTCACGAGCTTGCCCTCGGCGCTTTCCTGCTCCGGCACTTCCATTTTCAGGCCGAGCAGTTCCATGTCGCCCTTTGCCAGCATGTCGACCAGCGAAAGAATGCGTTTGAAGAATGCCTGGCGCTCCGCCGGTGGCAGGCCTTGCGGATCGCTGACCGCCTGGAGTTGCTCGAGCGTTTCGAGAAGCGGCTCGGTCGGCATGCGGACGCTGAGGCCGCTGCTGCGCACTTCGTCGTAGCCGAAACGCGACTTGCTATCGGAGAAGGCAAGGTTCTTTACGGAGATCGGGCCGTAGAGCAGCTTCGGTTCCTTGTCCTCAGGACCGGCTTTTTGCGTGTAGATGCGGGCCATGTAGGCCACATCGAAGCTCTCTCCGGTGACGGCGCCCATGGTGCCGTCCATCTTTTCCCGCTTCGTTGCCCCTTCGCCGTCAGGAATATCCATGGCAAAGGCGAACGTGGCGCCGCTCGCCGAATAGCGCGCAACGCGGCCGCTGGCGATATCCTCGAGCCGGACATCCTTGTAGACCGTCTTCTGCTCGGAGCTTGCAACGTTCTGGACGATGGTCACTTCCGGCGCGGAGACCTGCTTTGCCGCGAAACGCTCGATGCGCTTCAAAAGGTCAGCCTTTTCCCCGCTTGCCGTCAGGCCGGCTGCGAAAAAGTCGGGATCTTCCAGCGTTGCCGCAGGCACGGAAAGCTTGGCGGCCTTCAGGTCGAGCTCCAGGCCCTTCACGTCGAGCTTGCCGCTCAGCGAAAAGATCTTCGGACGTCCGTCGATTGCCGCGATGCGCGCGCTGACACCATCGGCGAAAGGCAGCGTGACGTCGCGCAGATGAATGCGGCCGAAGAAGTCCGCCTCAACCGAACCGGCCTTCCCGCCGCGCTCGGCGATGAAGGTCCCGACCGCCTTTTCGAGCATGAACTTGCCGCCGACGACACCCGCGGCTGCGATCGCGATGACCGCGACAGCAGCCCAAAGTGCTTTGCGACGGCCCTTGCCGGCACCAATTTCTGTCTCAGCCACGATTTCTGTCCTTTCGTCACACGAAAAATGGAAAGCTCTTGAGTCGTTGCGGTGTGACTAACCATTGGCGCTACCTTCCGCAAGTTTGGCGGGAGTGCAGTGCAACAATTTTCTTGTATCGGCTGCAATCGGCAACGCTCGAACGTCATCAAAAATGCATGGAGGGCTGCAAGCATGCGCCCATGGGACCCACGTCCATTAGCGATAGGATCCGCTTATCGCCACAATCAGGAAATCCAACTTAAATTAATGGAACCACTTTGATAGAGTCCGCGCACAATGAGGGAGACGCAGCCAGTGGCGACACCGCTTCGCGGAACGACAACCACCGACGGCACCAGACATGCCGGGCCGCGGGCTCGGCTGGGCGCCTGTCCACGCCTGGCGCTTTTCCTCTGACCCATCCAATATTCACGTCATCTTGAAGGGAGATAAAAATGGACGCTAAGGCCGAAAAAACGGGCAAATGTCCCGTCATGCACGGAGCTCAGACGAGCGCACAGTCGCCCGGCACCTCGAACCGCGACTGGTGGCCGAACCAGCTCAACCTGAAGATCCTGCACCAGAACTCTTCGCTGTCCGATCCGATGGGCGAAGCCTTCGACTACGCCGAGGAATTCAAGAAACTCGACCTGCCGGCGGTGAAGAGGGACCTCTTCGCGCTGATGACCGATTCGCAGGATTGGTGGCCGGCCGACTTCGGTCACTATGGCCCGCTCTTCATCCGCATGGCCTGGCACAGCGCCGGCACCTACCGTACCGGTGACGGCCGCGGCGGCGCGGGCGCCGGACAGCAGCGCTTTGCGCCACTCAACAGCTGGCCGGACAACGCCAACCTCGACAAGGCACGCCGGCTGCTGTGGCCGATCAAGCAGAAATACGGCAACAGCATCTCCTGGGCCGACCTGATGATCCTCGCCGGCAACTGTGCGCTCGAGTCTATGGGCTTCAAGACCTTCGGCTTTGCCGGTGGCCGCCCCGACGTCTGGGAACCGGAGGAAGACATCTACTGGGGCACGGAAAAGACCTGGCTCGACGACAAGCGCTACTCGGGCGACCGCGACCTCGAAAACCCGCTCGCCGCCGTTCAGATGGGCCTGATCTACGTCAATCCGGAAGGCCCGAACGGCACTCCGGACCCGCTCGCCGCCGCGCGTGACATCCGCGAAACCTTCGCGCGCATGGCGATGAACGACGAGGAAACCGTGGCGCTGATCGCCGGCGGCCACACCTTCGGCAAGACCCATGGCGCCGGCGATGCGGCCAATGTCGGCCGCGAGCCGGAAGCTGCCGGTATCGAGGAACAGGGCCTCGGCTGGGCAAGCACCTACGCCAGCGGCCGTGGTGGCGACACCATCACGAGCGGCCTCGAAGTCACCTGGACGACGACGCCGACCAAATGGAGCAACAACTTCTTCTGGAACCTCTTCGGCTACGAATGGGAACTGACGAAGAGCCCGGCCGGCGCGCACCAGTGGACGCCGAAGCATGGCATGGGTGCCAACACCGTGCCGGACGCGCACGACAAATCCAAGCGCCATGCGCCGTCGATGCTGACGACCGACCTCGCCCTGCGCGTCGACCCGGCCTACGAGAAGGTCGCACGGCATTTCTACGAGAACCCGGATGCCTTCGCCGACGCCTTCGCCCGCGCCTGGTACAAGCTGACGCACCGCGACATGGGTCCACGCGCCCGCTATCTCGGCCCGGAAGTGCCGGCCGAAGAGTTGATCTGGCAGGATCC
The DNA here is from genome assembly GCF_001427045.1 of Ensifer sp. Root558. Classification (NCBI taxonomy): domain Bacteria; kingdom Pseudomonadati; phylum Pseudomonadota; class Alphaproteobacteria; order Hyphomicrobiales; family Rhizobiaceae; genus Ensifer; species Ensifer sp. Root558. The sequence continues at coordinate 10,522 of NZ_LMGC01000004.1, forward strand.
GATCCCGGCCGTCGATCATCCGCTCGTCGACGCCAAGGATATCGCCGATCTCAAGGCCAGGATCCTCGCTTCGGGCCTTTCGGTATCCGAACTGGTTTCGACCGCCTGGGCGTCGGCCTCGACCTTCCGCGGCTCGGACAAGCGCGGCGGCGCCAATGGCGCGCGCATCCGCCTTTCCCCGCAGAAGGACTGGCAGGTCAACCAGCCGGCGCAGCTGGCGAAGGTTCTCGAGGTCCTCGAAGGCATCCAGCGTAGCTTCAACGACGCCCAGTCCGGCGGCAAGAAGGTGTCGCTCGCCGACTTGATCGTGCTCGGCGGCGCCGCAGCGGTCGAGAAGGCAGCCAAAGCCGCCGGCCACGACATCGAGGTCGCCTTTGCGCCTGGCCGCATGGACGCGACGCAAGAGCAGACCGATGTCGAGTCCTTCGCGGTTCTCGAACCGATCGCCGACGGCTTCCGCAACTACCAGCGGGCCCAGTACGCGGTTTCGCCGGAAGAGCTGCTGATCGACAGGGCGCAGTTGCTGACGCTGACCGCGCCGGAGATGACCGTGCTCGTCGGGGGCTTGCGCGTTCTCGGCGCGAACCACGGCCAGACCGCTCACGGCGTCTTCACCGATCGTCCGGAAACGCTCAGCAACGACTTCTTCGTCAACCTGCTCGACATGGGCACGGCCTGGACGGCGACGTCTGACGCCAAGGATGTCTTCGAAGGGCGCGACCGCAGATCCGGCGACGTCAAGCGGACGGCCACCCGCATCGATCTCGTCTTCGGTTCGAACTCGCAGCTGCGGGCCATCGCCGAAGTCTACGGCCAGGCGGATGCAAAGGCGAAGTTCGTACGCGACTTCGTCGCGGCCTGGAACAAGGTGATGAACGCCGACCGTTTCGACCTCGTCTGACGGCTCGATCCGGCAACAGTACTAAGCCTGGTCCCGGCATCGCGCCGGGACCTGTCTACTCGACGGTTCCGCGGAACTGTCACCGGAGGTTGCAGGCCGGTCTCGTCAATTGTGACGATGTGGCACACGTAAAACGTTCGCCTCCACGCACTTCCCTCAACCGAAATCCGCCAAAATCAGCCTGTCGCCTCCCTCTGCCGTGAACGCACGATGGTCCGGCAAATCATTGCTTTTGTGACAAGTTCTCTCTGAACCCGACTTTCGCGGGTATTTACATCATCTTTGCAAGCCTCCGCTTAAATCAACCCATGATTGCGTGACTTGGCGCGGAGAACATGTTCTGATTTCAATGCACTGCCAAGGACTGATCTTATCTCCAGCTGTTTCGTTCAGGGGGAACGTTGCATGCGTCGTTCGAGAATTCCTGCCCTTTCACTATCATCAGCACTGCTTGTCGCGATCGGGTTTTCCGCGCAAACGGCATTGGCGCAGCAGGCGCCAGCCGTGGTCGTGGCGCCGGCCACCATCATGGACCTGCGCGAGAGCGTGGATCTGACGGGCAAGGTTACGGCGATCCAGAAAGTCGACATTCGCGCCCGCGTTTCGGGTTTCCTCGAGGCGGTCAACTTCACCGAAGGGCAGAAGGTGACGGCGGGCACGGAGCTCTACCGGGTGGAAGACGGCGCCTACCGCGCCGCCGTGCAGGAGATCGAAGGGCAGATCGAGGCAGCCGAAGCCGCCAAGGAATTCGCGATCCTCGAGCGCGACCGCGCCGAGCAGCTCCTCACCAGCAAGACGATCAGCCAAGCCAAGGTCGACGAAGCGCACGCGCAAGTCAGGAAAGCCGAAGGCGACCTGATCCGGCTCAAGGGCAGCAAGGACAACGCCGACCTCAACCTCTCCTATACGAAGATCACGGCGCCTTTCGACGGCATCGTCGGCCTGACGGCGGCCGATGTCGGCGCCCTCGTCGGCCCGGACAGCGGCCCGCTCGTGACGCTGACCCGGCTCGACCCGATCTATGTCCAGTTTCCGGTGGCGACCGCACTTTACCTCACCTATCGCGAACGGGTGCTGAGGGGCGAGATCAGCGGCGGCGCCAATGTCGGGCTCGGCCTTCCGAACGGCACCGAGTACAAGCAAAAAGGCACGATCAACTTTATCGCCAGCAACGTCTCGCAAGGGACGGACACCGTGACCGTGCGCGCCGAGTTCCCCAATCCGGACAGCATCCTGCTCGACGGTGCGCTGGTGCGGGTGATGCTCGAACAATCCGACAAGCAGAACGTGCTTGCCGTGCCGCAGCAGGCGGTCCAGCGTGACCAGCAGGGCGCCTTCGTTCTGGTGGTCGACGCCAGCTCCAAGGTCGAGCTTCGCCGCATCGACGTGTCACGCAACGCCCGCGGCCAGGCGGTCATCAGCAAGGGCCTCAAGGAAGGCGAGAACGTCATCACAGAGGGCGCCGGCAAGGTGCGGCCCGGCATCACCGTCGATGCAGCCACGGCAGCAGGTGGCTAAGCGATGATTTCAGAGATCTTTATCGATCGCCCGCGCTTCGCCACGGTCATTTCCATCGTGCTGACGCTGGCGGGTCTGCTTGCGCTCACCCGTCTGCCGATCGCCCAGTTCCCCGATATCGTGCCGCCGCAGGTGAGCGTCACCGCCAGTTATCCCGGCGCCGGCGCCGACGTGGTCGAAACCACCGTCGCCCAGCCGATCGAAAGCAAAGTCGTCGGCGTCGACGACATGCTCTACATGAAGTCGACGAGCGGCGCCGACGGCTCTTATACGCTGACCGTCACCTTCGCCGTCGGCACCGACCCCGACATCGCCACCGTCAACGTGCAGAACCGCGTGTCGCTCGCCGAGGCCGGCCTGCCCTCCGAGGTCAAGCAGAGCGGCGTCAGCGTGCGCAAGAAGTCCTCCGCGCTGATGCAGGTCGTCACGATCTTTGCAGCGGACGAGAAGCAGAACTTCGACAGCCTGTTCCTGTCCAACTACGCCACGATCAACGTGCTCGACACGGTCAAGCGCGTGCCCGGCGTCGGCGATGCCCAGCTCTTCGGCGCCCAGGACTACTCGATGCGCGTCGTGCTCGACATCGACCGCATGACCAGCCTCGACCTGACGCCGACCGATGTGATCAATGCGCTGAAGGCCCAGAACGTCCAGGCCGCGATCGGCCGCATCGGCGCCCAGCCGATGACCGACGACCCGCTGTTCCAGCTCAATCTCCAGACGCAAGGGCGCCTCACCGATCCCAAACAGTTTGAGGACGTGGTTCTGAGGGCACGGCCCGACGGCTCCTATGTGCGCATCCGCGACGTCGCGCGCGTCGAGCTCGGCGCCGCCAGCTCCGATTCCAACGCCCGGATCAACGGCAAGCCGGTCGCCATGATCGGCACCTACCAGGCGCCGGGCGCCAACGCGCTTGCCGCCGCCAGGGGCGTGCAGGAGGCGATGGAACGGCTGTCGAAATCCTTCCCGCCGGGCCTCACCTATTCGGTCTCCTACGACACAGCCCAGTTCGTCGAAGCCAGCGTCGACAACGTCGAGGAGACGCTGTTTGAGGCCTTCATCCTCGTCATCATCATCGTCTTCCTGTTCCTCGGAAACTGGCGGGCGACCCTGATCCCACTCGTTGCCGTTCCCGTCGCACTCATCGGCACCTTCGCCGTGCTGCTCGCCATGGGTTTCTCGCTCAATACCGTGTCGCTGCTTGCCATGGTGCTGGCGATCGGCATCGTCGTTGACGACGCGATCGTGGTCGTCGAAAACGTCGAGCGGGTGATGGAGGAAAATCCAGGCCTGTCGGCTGCGGAAGCGGCAAGGCGTGCGATGGGCGAAATCACCGGCGCCATCGTCGCCATCACGCTCGTGCTGCTCTCCGTCTTCGTGCCCGTCGCCTTCATTCCTGGCCTCAGCGGCCAGCTGTTCCAGCAGTTTGCCGTCGCCGTTTCGGTGTCGATGGTGATCTCGGCGATCAACGCGCTGACGCTCAGCCCGGCGCTCTGCGCGGTGCTCTTGAAACCCCATCATGGGCCGAAGCGCGGCATCCTCGGTTACATCTCGCGGACCATCGACAAGGGGCGTGACGGCTATGCCTTCGTCGCCGGACACATCGCCCGGCGCGCCATCATCGGCCTGGCACTGCTCGCGGTCGCCTTCGTCGCCACGGGCTTCCTCTTCAAGGTCGTGCCGACCGGCTTCCTGCCGGCGGAAGACCAGGGCGCGTTCTTCACGGAAATCCGTCTGCCGGAAGGCGCCTCCTACAACCGCACCGACGAAGTCGTGAAACAGGTCGAGACGATGCTCGGCGGCATCGAGGGCGTTGCCAACGTCATCACCGTCACCGGCTACTCCTTCCTCGACGGTTTGTCGAAGTCCAACTCGGCCTTCGCGATCGTCACGATGAAACCCTTTGCGGAACGCCTGAGCGAAGCGGCCGGCGTCGAGGCGGCGATCCGCACGACCATGGTCAAGGGCCAAGCGATCCGCGGCGCGCAGATCTTCGCCTTCAACCTGCCGCCAATCATGGGCCTCGGCACCGGCTCGGGCTTTGAGTACCAGTTGCTCGATCTGCAGGGCCGTTCCGTCGCCGATCTTTCGGCAACGGCGGGCGGCTTGATTATCGCCGCCAACCAGAACCCGGCGCTCGGGCCGACCTTCACCACCTATTCGGCAAGCTCGCCGCAGCTCTATCTCGATATCGACCGCGACCGCCTGCAGGCCCTCGGCGTTTCGGTGAGCGACCTCTTCACCACGCTGCAGGGCACGCTCGGCAGCTACTACGTCAACGACTTCAACCTCTTCGGCCGCACCTGGAAGGTGACGATGCAGGCGGCGCAAGCCGACCGCAACGCCGTCGACGACATCCAGCGCCTACACGTGCGCAATACGAGCGGCGACATGGTGCCGGTCGCCTCGGTCGCCAAGGTCGACTATATCGTCGGTCCCCAGTCGATCGTGCGCTACAACAATTATCGCTCGATCACGCTGAACGGCCAGCCGTCCGCCGGCCACTCCTCGGGCGAGGCGCTTGCCGCCATGGAAACGTTGTCGGCCTCGACCCTGCCGCCCGGCTACAGCTACGAATGGACCGGAACGGCGTTGCAGGAGCTGGAGGCGGCGGGCAAGACCACCGCCATCCTGGCAATGGCCGTGCTGTTCGCCTACCTCTTCCTCGTCGCGCTCTACGAAAGCTGGACGATCCCCGTGCCGGTGCTCCTGTCGGTTGCCTTCGGCGTCTCAGGCGCGCTCTTGTCCGTGCTCGTCGCGGGTCTGTCCTTCGACATCTACGCCCAGATCGGCCTCGTCGTGCTGATCGCGCTCGCCTCGAAGAACGCGATCCTGATCGTCGAGTTTGCCAAGGCGCACCGCGAGGCTGGAGCAAGCATCGTCGATGCGGCGATCGAAGGCGCCCGCGCCCGCTTCCGCGCCGTGATGATGACGAGCTTCGCCTTCATCGTTGGCCTGGTGCCGCTGGTGGTCGCCAAGGGCGCCGGCGAACTCAGTCGGCGCGCGGTCGGCACCGGTGTCGCTGGCGGCATGCTTGCCGCAGCGCTCGTCGGCATCTTCGTCATTCCGGCGCTCTACGTCGCTTTCCAGTGGCTGCGTGAGCGCGGCCACAAGCTCGTGGGCATTTCCCGGCATCCGGCCGTTGAAGGCGAAGCAGCGGAACGCAAGGCCGAGACGCCGGCCGGGCACTGACCGCCGGTCGAGTTCAAGCCGACAAGGGATCGTATCTCTCGTCTCAGCTTGACGCTCCTTGCGACCAAGCATCGGCGGCGCACCGCGCCGCCGTCTCGAGAAATCTCAAGCCGGCGCCGACAGGCGGATCCCCTGGTCGGCGAAGTAGGCTTCGAGGGCTTCCGGCATCGCTCGGTCCGCAACCACCGCCACATAGCTGTCCGGACGCAACAGATAGGCAGCATCCCGCACCAGGCCGCCGGCAGCCTGTTGCTCGCCCCATGGGAAGACGTGAAGCGGCATGTGCTTGGCCGCGCACCAAGCTCTTATGTCGTTTTGCGCCTCGCCATAGACATGCACCTGCCAGGCGATGGCCGCCAGCGAAGCGTAATTGTCGAGGCCATTGATGCCTAGCCAGGGCAGCCGATCGCCACCCTGCACCCGGCCGCGCGCACTCCGGCTCAAGGGGCCGCCGCGATAGTTGAGCTGCGTCTGCGACAGGATGCGAAACAGGAATTCTCTGACACCGCCGACGCGGTAGGCGACACCAGCCAAGGCTGGGGCGACGTGGATGCGCAGGAAATCCGCGACGCTGCCTTCGGCCGTCACGAAGGTGAACAGCCGGTCGGTCGTTTCGACGAGCTGGCGGGCAAATGCGATCCGTTCGCCTTCATAGCTGGCGAGCAGGCGGTCCGGCGCCTGTCCCTTCAGCACCGCTGCAAGCTTCCAGGCCAGATTGATGGCGTCGCCGATGCCGGTGTTCATGCCCTGGCCGCCGACCGGACTATGCACATGCGCAGCGTCGCCGAGCAGAAACACGCGCCCGCGCCCGAAGCGATCGGCGACACGATGATGCACACGGTAGGTGGAGAACCAGTTGACCTTGTCGACGGTGAGGCGAAGGCTTTCGATGGCGCGATGGCTCACATCGGCGAAGGTGAGTGCGTCTGCATCCTCCCGCTTCTCCCGCACCAGACCGATGAGGCGGCCCCGCCCCTCGGCATAGGCGAGCAAGGCGACGAAATCACCGGTTTCGAGCGATATATGGGCTTCTCCATTCGCAGTCGCCCCACTCACTTCAACGTCAGCGACGTAAAAGGTCTGGTCGTAGGTTCCGCCGGCAAAATCGACCTCCAGTCCGTGCCGGACCGGCGAGCGCGCGCCGTCGCACCCGGCAAGATACTGCGCCGTGCAAACGTCCGAGCCACCATCGGGCAACTGCAAGCGAGCGCTCACCCCGGCGGCGTCATGCTCGAACTCGACAAGCTCGGTCTGCCGCTCGACCTTGACGCCCAAGGCCGCCAGTCGGGCCTCCAGCAGCCGCTCGTGATGATCCTGCGGATAGACAAGAACGAAGGGATAGGGCGTCATTTTCCCGCCGGTCGGACTGAAGGATATCCGCGCCTTGACCTTGCCCTTCGCCCAGAGGTTGACCGAAGGGTTGCGGTGACCCGCCTCGAGCACGGCATCGGCCAGATCGAGCTGCCGGTAAAGCTCAAGTGTTCGCGCATGCACGACCATCGCCCGCGATGTCGGGCCGGGACCAACGTTCTTGTCGATGATGCGGACCTTGACACCCTGGGCGGTCAGCCAGAGAGCCAGCACCAGGCCGGTCGGTCCCGCGCCGGCGATCAGCACATCCTGTTTCACCCTGCTCTCCCCGCTCGCTCTGTCGGCGGCCCGGTCGCATCGGGATTTGGGTTTCTCCGCCCACAACGGCAGCCTACGCGCAGGTGCCGGCAAATGCCAAGCAGCGCGGCGAATTCCGCCTTGTGTCTTGCCGACGGACACGGCTGCGGATCAGCCGCGTGCCCTCAAATTGGCGATCAACTGCTGCTGGCCGACGCGGATCACCTGCTCCATCGCAACCCGTGCACCTTCCTCGTTGCGCAGGCGGATCTGCTCGACGATGCGGATATGCGCGACCGCGACGCGGTCGATCTCGGCACCATCGGCGGCCGTGTTGCTCAATTGAAAGACACCCATCAGCGCCGCCTCGATCAGGCTGCCGACGGTCTGCATGAACGGATTGAGCGACGCTTCAAGCAGACGGAGATGGAATTCGAGATCGGCGCGCGCCAGCGTCTGCGCGCTATGGCCGGCATCGCCCATGGCAACGGCCAGCCGCATCATCTGGGAAATATCCGCGTCCGTGGCGCGGCGTGCCGCCAGTCCGGCCGCATAGGGCTCGAGCGCCAGACGGACCTCGCTGACATGGCGGAGAAACGCCTCATCGACGCCGGCCCGGAAATGCCAGGAAAGCACGTCGCCATCGAACAGGTTCCAGTTTGCCTGCGGCATCACGCGCGTGCCGATGCGGGCGCGGGCGACAATCAGCCCCTTGGCGGCAAGTGTCTTCATCGCCTCGCGCAGGACCGTGCGCGAAACGTTGAAGCGTGCCGCCAGCTCCACATCACCCGGCAGGATATCCCCGACAGCGAATTCCCCTCCGACCACCGCCTGGCCGAGTTCCTCGACGACGAGCCGGTGGCTCGTGCGCTTGCGCGGCTGATGGGGGGACGGCCACATCGCGCGACCCTTGCCTCACGCCCGCTGCTGGCGCTGGCGCGAAACGAAGATGATACCCTTCTGCAGCAGGATAAAAGCAAAGAGCAGAAGGCCGATCAGGATCTTCGTCCACCAGCTCGACAGCGATCCGTCAAAGGTGATGTAGGTCTGGATCAACCCTTGAATGAGGATGCCCACCAGCGTGCCGGCAACGAAGCCCGAACCACCGGTCAAAAGCGTGCCCCCGATGACGACCGCGGTGATGGCGTCGAGCTCGACGCCGACGGCGGCAAGGGAATAGCCGGCCGAGGTGTAGAGCGAAAAGACGATGCCGGACAATCCCGCAAGCAGGCCCGAGAGCGCATAGATGCGGATCGTCGTCGCCGCAACCGGCACGCCCATCAGTCGCGCCGTCGCCGTGCCGCCGCCGAGCGCATAGACATTGGTGCCGAAGCGTGTGCGGTGCGCGATCAGGATACCGATCGCGAAGACGAGCAACATCAGGCCGCCAATCAGGGTGATGCGCCCGCCGCCCGGCAGCTTGAAGTAGAGCGCCTTCAAGGTCGCGTAGAAGGGATGCTTGATCGGAATGCTGTCGATCGACAACACGAAGGCCATGCCCCGCGCCAAGAACATGCCCGCCAGCGTGACGATGAAGGGCGGCATTTCCAGATAGTGGATGATCGCCCCCATCGCGGCGCCGAAGAGCGTCGCGATCGCCAGAACCATCGCGAAGGCAATGAGCGGGTGGATGCTCGTGTGTTCCAGCACGACGGCGAGAAACACGCCGGTAAAGGCGATCACCGAGCCGATCGAAAGATCGATGCCGCCGGAGATGATGACGAAGGTCATGCCGACAGCGGCAATGCCGAGGAAGGCGTTGTCCGTCAGAAGGTTGCCGATGACACGCGTCGACAGCATGTTCGGATATTGCGCCACGCAAAGCGCGTAGCCGAGCAGGAAGATCACGAGCGTTGCCGTGAGCGGAAGATATTTCGGCTTCATTTTGCGGCTCGCTCGCTCGGGTTTCTCGCACCGCGCGCCGGCACGAGGAAGGCAAAGGCCGTGCGGAAGCGCGGCGACTGAAGCACCAGGATGAAGACGATGATCGCGGCCTTGATGATCAGGTTGAACTCTGGCGGGAAGCCGGAGAGAAGAATGCCGGTGTTGATCGCCTGGATGATGATCGCGCCGAGCACCGATGCGGCGATGCTGAAGCGGCCGCCGAGCAGCGACGTGCCGCCGACGACGACCGCAAGGATGGCATCGAGCTCCAGCCACAGACCGGCATTGTTGGCATCCGCACCGCGGATGTCAGCGGCGGCGATAATGCCGGCGATGGCAGCGCAGAGACCGGAAAGCACATAGGCGGCGATCAACAGCACAGGCGTCAGCACCCCGGACAGCGTGCTTGCCTGGCGATTGACACCGATCGCCTCGATCAGCATGCCGAGCGCCGTCCGCCTTACGAGCAGCGCAGTCAATATGCCGAATATCAACCAGATCACCACCGGCATCGGTAGGCCGGCAAAGGAACCGCTGCCGATGAAGACGAGGCCGGGGTCGTTGAAGGTCAGGATCGCCCCCTCGGTGATGAGCTGGGCGACGCCGCGACCGGCGACCATCAACACCAGCGTCGCGATGATCGGCTGGATGTCGAGCACCGCGACCAGCACCCCGTTCCAGAGACCGCAAAGGATACCGACGCCAAGCGTGATCAGCAGCGTCGCGGCGAGCGAGTGTCCCGACGTGATCGCCGCGGCGGCCGTTGCGCCGCAGATCGCCATGACCGCGCCAACCGAGAGGTCGATGCCCTTGGTGGCGATGACGACCGTCATGCCGATTGCCAAAAGCACCACCGGCGCGCCGCGATTGAGGATATCGATGAGGCTGCCATAGAGGCGGCCATTCTGGATCTGCAGGTTGAGGAAGCCGGGAAACACCAGTGATACCGCCGCGACGATTATGCCGAGCGCAATCAGCTGCGGCAGCAACCGGTTGAAATAGAGCCTGAGGAACGACGTCACGACGTCCTCCTTTCATTGGTTGCGGCGATCGCTTCGACGATCTCACTGGCTGTGATGCGGCTGCCGTCGAGTTCGGCGACATGGGCGCGATCGCGAAGCACGATGACCCGGGTGCTGTAAGCGACCAGTTCCTCGATCTCCGAGGAGACGACGATCAGGGACAGGCCCTTCTCGCGCAGCGCCTCGATCAGCTTGACGATTTCCGCATGGGCGCCGACATCGATGCCGCGCGTCGGCTCGTCGAGGATCAGGAATTCGGGCTCGGTCGCGAGCCAGCGCGCGAGGATCGCTTTCTGCTGGTTGCCGCCGGACAGAAGCTTGATCGGCTTCTCCCGATCGGCCGTGCGGATATCGAGCGCGCGGATATAGTGGTCCGCCAGCCGGTTCTGCTCCGCCCGCGAGATCGGCCGCGTCCAGCCTCGGCGGGCCTGCAGCGCCAGCACGATGTTTTCGCGCACCGAGAGATCGCCGATAATGCCCGAAGTCTTGCGATCCTCCGGGCAGAAGCCGAAGCGATGGCGAATGGCAGCGCGCGGCGACGAGAGATCGACCGCACGACCATCGATCTCGGCCCCGCCGCTGTCGGCGCGATGGGCGCCGAAGAGAAGCTCGGCGGTCTCCGTCCGTCCGGAGCCGAGCAGGCCGGCCATGCCGACCACTTCGCCGGCCCGGACATCGAGGTCGAAGGGTCGGACGCGCCCCTTGCGGCCGTAGTTTCGGAAGCGGTAGCGCAACGGCCCTTGCCGGACCTCAGCGCGCGGCGCGTGGATTTCCGCCGCCAGCTCACGCCCGATCATCATCGCAATCAGCTCGCGGCGATCGAGATTGGCGGTTTCACGCGTTCCGACGAGCTGCCCGTTCCTAAGCACGGTAATCCGGTCGGAAATCTCATAGACCTGTTCGAGGAAGTGGGTGACGAATACGATGCCGAGCCCGCGTGCCTTGAGGCGGCGGATAATGCGGAACAGCATCGCCACCTCATGCGCATCGAGGCTCGCCGTCGGCTCGTCGAGGATCAGCACCTTGCCGGAGAGATCGACGGCGCGGGCAATGGCGACCACCTGCTGGATCGCCACCGAATAGCTGGCGAGATCGCGGGTGACGTCGATGTCGAGTTCATAATCGGCAAGCAGATCCCGAGCCCGCCGATTCATGGCACGGGCGTCGACCATGCCGAAGCGGCGCGGCTGGCGCCCGAGGAAGAGGTTCTCGGCAACCGTCAGGTTCGGCAGCAGGTTGACCTCCTGATAGACCGTGCCGATGCCGAGCGCCTGGGCTTCGAAGGTGTCGCGCGGATCAACCTCGGCATCGTCGAGCAGGATGGCGCCGCCGTCGCGACGATAGGCGCCGGTCAGGCATTTGATCAGGGTCGACTTGCCGGCACCGTTTTCGCCAAGCAGCGCATGAACCTCTCCGCGCCTGAGGTGAAAATCGACCTTGTCGAGGGCTCTGGTCCCCGGAAAAGTCTTTTCGATCCGGATCGCCTGGAGAATGTGGTCATTGGTCTGCATCGATACCGTCTCCGCGATGCTGGTATCTACTGACGAGAAGCACAGCGCCTAGCTGCGGCAAGCTGTGCTCTTCAGACGGAAACTTGGGAAAGAGCGTGGCCCGCGCGAGAAGCAGCGCGGGCCACGGCCAACGTCAGTAGCCGAGGCCCTTCTTTTCCTCGTAGACCTTCAGCGGCTCGTCGGCTTGCGTGTAGAGCTTCGATTCCGTCTGGATCCACTTCGGCGGCGCGGTGCCGTCCTTCTGGAAGGCGGCAAGCGCATCGAATGCGGGACCGGCCATGTTCGGCGTCAGCTCGACCGTGGCATTGGCTTCGCCGGCTGCCATCGCCTGGAAGATGTCCGGAACGGCATCGATCGACACGACAAGGATGTCCTTGCCCGGCTTCAGGCCGGCTTCCTTGATTGCCTGGATGGCGCCGACGGCCATGTCGTCGTTGTGGGCGTAGAGCGCGCAGATGTTCTTGCCGCCGTCCTCAGCTTTGAGGAAGCTCTCCATGACTTCCTTGCCCTTGGTGCGGGTGAAGTCACCGGTCTGGCTGCGGATGATCTTCAGGTTGTCGTGGCCGGATAGCGCCTGTTCAAATCCCTTCTTGCGGTCGATCGCGGGCGAGGAGCCGGTCGTGCCCTGAAGCTCGACGACGTTGCAGGGCTTGCCCGCGGTCGTGTCGACCAACCATTTGCCGGCAACATTGCCCTCATGCACGAGGTCGGACGTGACGGCCGTCAGGTAAAGCTCATTCGACGAATCGACCGTGCGGTCGAGCAGGATGACCGGAATTTCCGCGTCCTTGGCTTCCTGCAGCACTTCGTCCCAGCCGGTTGCAACCACTGGCGCCACGAGGATGGCATTCACCCCTTGCGCGATGAAGGAGCGGATCGCCTTGATCTGGTTTTCCTGCTTCTGCTGTGCGTCAGCAAATTTGAGGTCGATGCCGCGCTGTTCGGCCTGCTGTTTGGTCAGTGTCGTCTCGGCGGCGCGCCAGCCGGACTCCGAGCCGATCTGCGAAAAGCCGACGACCAGATCGGCCGCGGATGCGCTGCCAAACGTGCAGGCAGCAAGGATCGTTGCACTCGCAAGTGCCTTGGCGATTTTCATGATTTCCTCCCAAAGAAAGCTGCCTCCACGCAGCCATCGAGAAAAAATCATATAATATTACTTTTGTAAACGGGCACATCTCGCCTGTCGTGCGCAACGTGCCTATTTTTTTGGAGAGGTTGGCGCGGCGGGCTGAAGCGCCAGCCCCCCAACTGCGAGTTTCAGAAAGCCGATGGCAGGCAAAACAGCCTGGCTGCTGCGCTCTAGGCTTTCGCCAGCAAGGTTCCGGCGGCGCTCGCGAGCATGACGAGGGCCACGCCGAAGATCTGGTTGAGGGAAAGCGCCTGACCCAGCACGATGAAGCCGGCAACCGCGCCGATCGCCGGCTCCAGGCTCATCAGGATGCCGAAGGCCGATGGCTGCATGCGCCGCAGCGCCATGAATTCGAGCGCATAAGGCAGCAGCGGCACCAGGATGGCAAGCCCGGCCGTCATCAAGAGCATGTCGAAGGAGAAGCCGGACTGCGCCTGAGACAGGCCGAACGGAGTCGCAAAGAGCGCGGCAAACAGCAGCGAAACAGCGAGCCCTTCCAGTCCCTTGAAGCGTTGGCCAGCCTGCTTCATCAGGATGATGTAGCCGGCCCAGCCGATCGCCGCACCGAAGGCGAACAGAAGCCCGCGCGTATCTGCGACCCAGGAGGAACCGTCCCAGGAGAGGCAGAGCACGCCGGCCGCAGCGATAACGGGACAAAGCAGGCGCCAGCCACGACCGCCGAAAACGGCAGCGACCGTCAGAGGACCGAGAAACTCGATCGCCACGGCAAGGCCGAGGGGAATGCGGGCGATCGCCGCGAAGAAGCAGAGCGTCATCACCGCCATCGTCGCGCCGAGCGAAAGCGCGGAAATCCATTGCGCCCGGGTGTAGCGGAGAAAAGGCGGGCGGACGAGGATGAGCAGGAAGGCGGCCGCCCAGGATAGCCGCAGCCAGGTTGCGCCAAAGGCTCCGACGCTTTCCATGGCGGGCTTCGAAAGGGCTGCGCCAAACTGCACGCTCGACATCGAGAGAAGGCAGAAGACGATGGCAAGTGTGACGCGCCCGTTGGTGTCATCCGTCGCACCCGGTTCGCTCCACGCGCTATCCGCTGTCGTCTCTGTTTCCGCCATGTCCGTTCTCCCCTTGGGCTTGAACAGACATAACAATCCCGGCACAATAAGGAACGCTAATAATTGTGATACCTTCATAAGGGATCGTTATATGCATGATCTGGATATCGCCCTTTTGCGCGCCTTCGTCGTGACCGCCGAATGCGGCAGCGTCAGCGGCGCTGCGCAGCGGCTGGCCAGGACGCAAGCGGCCGTCAGCATGCAGTTGCGCCGGCTGGAGGACGATCTCGGCGCCAAGCTCCTGAACCGCAATGCAAGGGGCATGGACCTGACCGAAGCCGGGCATGTGCTGCTGCCCTATGCCCAGAAGATGTTGGGCCTGAGCGCCGGCGCCCGGCGGGCGCTTGCCGGGCAGGCCGTCCAGGGACCGATCCGCTTCGGCATGATCGAGGATATCGCGGTCGGCTCGCTACCAAAAGCGTTGCAACGGTTTGCCGAATGCCATCCGAATGTCGCGCTCGAACTGACGGTGACCGAAAGCACCGTGTTGTCGGAGAGGCTCTCGCAGGGCCGGCTCGATGTCGCGATCGGCGATCCGGCGCTGATCCGCGGCGAGGCGATCCTTACCTGGCGACTGCCGCTCCGATGGGTCGCGGCGCGCGGTTTCGAGGTGCCGGCGGAAGGGCCTCTGCCACTCATCACCTTCGACGGCGTCTGCACCTGGCGGCAGAAGATGATCGAGGCGCTGAAGGGCGGGGATCGCCCCTGGCGCACGGTGCTGACGAGCGCCAGCCTGTCTTCCATCCAGTCGATGATCGAGGCGGGCCTCGGCATAGCCGTTCTCCTCGATCTCAACATCCGTCCCAACACGATGCGGGTTCTCGGCGGTGAAGAGGGTCTGCCCCCTGCCCCGGTGATCGAGCTGGGGCTTTTCGCCGCCGACGATCAGGGTCTGGCGTCCCGCCCGGTCTCGGCTCTTTGGGCGTTTCTTTCCGACGAACTGCAAGCGCAGGCCTTGGCAATCGGCCGCGCCGCGTGACCACGCGCGGTTGCGCCCCGTTCCATGAACGAAATAAGACGCCCAGCGATTGAAAAAGCCCAGGCAAAATTTTACTAAATAAAAATTGCGCCGCGCCCGAAAGGAGGGCCGCGGCGGTGGGCAGGACGTTGGACATGGTAACAATCAAGGAAATCGCTTCGGCTGTCGGCGTCTCCTCGGCGACTGTTTCTCGGGTGCTGAATTACGATCCGACCCTCTCGATCTCCACCAAGAAGCGACAGGCGATCATCGAAACGGCCGAGGCGCTGAATTACGCCACCCCGCGCAACCGCGGCCGCGGCGCCGGGGCAATGCAGGGCCTGAAATTCGCGCTGGTGCATTTCCTTCAGCCCGCCCAGGAACTGATCGACCCCTATTATGTCGGCGTCCGGCTCGGCATCGAAAACCGCTGTCAGGCGCTGAAGATCGAGGTGGTCAAGGTCTTCCACAACGGCAACCTGCCGGAGGCCGCGATCCTGCAGGGCGCCAGCGGCGTCGTCGCCGTCGGCCACCATTATGGCGAAGAGGTCCATTGGCTGCGCCGGCACAGCCGCCATCTGGTCTTTGCGGACTTTGCCCCCGACGATGACGTCGACGACAGCGTGATGAGCGACGTCTCGATCGCGATGAACCGCCTGCTCGACGGCGTTTACGGCATGGGCTACCGCCGCATCGGCTTTCTCGGCTGGATCGACGCTTTCAGAGACAAGGACGACATCCATTCGGAGCGTCGCTGCCGCGCCTTCATACAATGGATGACGAAGGCCGGCCTCTACGATCCCGAACTCTGCATGGTCGAAAAGCTGACGCCCGATAGCGGCTATACGCTCGCCAAGGCGATGCTGTCGAAGCCCAATCCGCCCAAGATCCTCGTCACCTGCAACGACAATATGGCGATCGGCGCTTACCGCGCGATTCACGAAATGGGCCTGCGGATCCCGGATGATGTTGCCGTGGCGAGTTTCAACGACATTCCTGTCGCCCAGTTTCTCGGGCCGCCGCTTTCGACGGTGAAGATCCCCGCCGAAGTGATCGGCGAGACCGCCGTTGACCTCCTGGTCGAGCGGCTGACCGGGCGAGACGTGGCCAAGAAGGTGATCCTCGGAACCGAGATGGTCTGGCGCGGCAGCACGATGGCGAGAGCCGCCGCTCCCGGTGCGTAAAACGGTCGGTAAAAAACGCGTGGTAAAAATTTACTGAAATATTGCCTTCTTCAGAATTTTGCGAAATACTCCGCGCCGAGACTAGGAGGAACGTCTCGGGGAACGAATTTCGAGGGAGGAGAAACTATGGACACGCGTACCTATCTGCCGCGCTTTGCCGCCATCGCGCTTGCAGGCGCCAGCTTCTTGGCCGTCACGGCCGCCGAGGCCAAGGAAATCACCATCTGGTGCTGGGATCCGAACTTCAACGTCGCGATCATGAAGGAGGCCGGCGGGCGCTACACCAAGACGCACCCGGACGTGACCTTCAACATTGTCGATTTCGCCAAGGCCGACGTCGAGCAGAAACTGCAGACCGGCCTCTCGTCCGGCACCGCAGACGCCCTGCCGGATATCGTTCTCATCGAGGACTACGGCGCGCAGAAATATCTGCAGTCCTTCCCCGGCGCCTTCGCGCCGCTCTCCGGCACCGTCGATTACTCCGGCTTCGCTCCCTACAAGGTCGAGCTGATGACGCTGGATGGCCAAGTCTACGGCATGCCGTTCGATTCCGGCGTCACCGGTCTCTACTACCGCAAGGACTATCTGGAGCAGGCCGGCTTCAAGCCGGAGGACATGCAAGGCATCACCTGGGATCGCTTCATCGAGATCGGAAAGCAGGTCGAAGCCAAGACCGGCAAGAAAATGATGGGTCTCGACCCGACCGACGCCGGGCTCGTGCGCATCATCATGCAATCGGCCGGGCAATGGTATTTCGACAAGGAAGGCAAGACGAACATCACCGGCAACGCGGCGCTGAAGGCGTCGCTTGAGACGGTCGGCAAGATCATGGCCGCCAACATCTACAAGCCCGCCGCCGGCTGGGCCGACTGGGTCGGCACCTTCACGTCCGGCGATGTCGCCACCGTCATCACCGGCGTCTGGATCACCGGCACCGTCAAGGCGCAGCCGGACCAGTCGGGCAAATGGGGCGTGGCGCCGATCCCGGCGCTTTCGATCGACGGCGCGACGCACGCCTCGAACCTCGGCGGCTCGAGCTGGTACGTGCTTGAAAGCTCAGCCGAGAAGGCCGAAGCGATCGACTTCCTGAACGAGGTCTACGCCAAGGACGTCGACTTCTACCAGACGATCCTTACGGACCGCGGCGCCGTCGGCTCACTGCTCGCTGCCCGCGGCGGGGCCGCCTATGGCGAGGCCGATGCCTTCTTCGGTGGCGAAAAGGTCTGGCAGAACTTCTCCGACTGGCTCGCGAAGGTCCCCTCGGTCAACTACGGCGTCTTCACCAACGAGGCGGACACGGCCGTTACCGCACAGCTTCCGGCACTGCAGCAGGGAACGCCCGTCGACGACATCCTGAAGGCGATCGACGCCGAGGTCAGCGCACAGGTCCAGTAATCGCCGCGGCGATTATCTGCATTGCTCCTGGCCGCGGTAAACACGCCGCGGCCAACGGCTCCTGCTATCCATGGGGATGATGATGGCTCTCGCGCGTCGCGGCGGCATCGGCCGATATTACAACGTCAATGGCTGGCTCTTCGTCGCGCCGGCACTCGGGCTGATCGCCCTTTTCATGATCTATCCGATCGTCTGGTCGCTGTGGATGTCGTTCCAGTCCGGCCGCGGCATGATGCTGAAATTCGCCGGCTTTTCGAACATCGTCCGCCTCTGGAACGATCCGGTCTTCATCAAGGCACTGACGAACACGCTGACCTATTTCGTCGTGCAGGTGCCGATCATGATCCTGCTGGCGCTGATCCTTGCGTCGCTGCTCAACAATCCGAAACTCGTCGGCCGCGGCTTCTTCCGCACCGCCATCTTCCTGCCCTGCGTCACCTCGCTGGTTGCTTATTCGGTGCTGTTCAAAGGCATGTTCGCGCTCGACGGGATCGTCAACTCGACGCTCGAGGCGATCGGCCTCATCGCCTCGCCGATCCCGTGGCTGACCCATCCCTTCTGGGCGAAGGTGCTCGTCATCCTCGCCATCACCTGGCGCTGGACCGGCTACAACATGATCTTCTATCTCGCGGCGATGCAGAACATCGACAAGTCGATCTACGAGGTCGCGCGGATAGACGGCGTGCCTGCCTGGGCGCGTTTCACCCACATCACTATCCCGCTGTTGAAGCCCGTCATTCTGTTCACGACGATCATCTCGACGATCGGCACGATCCAGCTCTTCGACGAGGTCTATAACCTCACCGAAGGCAAGGGCGGACCGTCCAACGCCACGCTGACCCTGTCGCTCTATATCTACAACCTGACCTTCCGCTTCATGCCGAATTTCGGCTACGCGGCGACGGTCTCTTATGTGATCGTGGTGCTCGTCGCCCTGCTCGCCTGCCTGCAATTCTTCGCGGCACGGGAGCGCGACCGATGAACAACGGAACCACACGTATCGTCGGCACCATCGTCACCTACGGCTTCGTCGGGCTGATGGCCTTTCTCTCGATCTTTCCCTTCGTCTGGATGCTGCTCGGCGCGACCAATTCTTCGATCGACATCATCAAGGGCAGGATGATGCCGGGCAGCGCGCTTGCCACCAACATCGCCACTTTCTTCACCCAGGTGAACGCACCGCTGGTCTTCTGGAATTCGGCCAAGATCGCCATTCTCGCGACGGTGCTGACGCTCGCCGTGTCGTCGTTGGCTGGCTACGGCTTCGAGATGTTCCGCTCGCGCCACCGCGATAGGATCTACAGCGCCCTTCTGTTGACGATGATGATCCCGTTTGCCGCGCTGATGATTCCGCTGTTCATCATGATGGGCAAGGCGGGGCTGATCAACACGCACCTCGCTGTCGTGCTGCCGACCATCGGCTCTGCCTTCGTCGTCTTCTATTTCCGCCAGACCACCAAGGCCTTCCCGTCGGAACTGCGGGACGCCGCCAAGGTCGACGGGCTCAAGGAATGGCAGATCTTCCTGTTCATCTATGTGCCGGTCATGCGCTCGACCTATGCGGCGGCCTTCATCATCGTCTTCATGACGGCGTGGAACAACTATCTCTGGCCGCTGATCGTGCTGCAGTCGAACGAGCAGAAGACGATCACGCTGGTCATCTCCTCGCTCGCTTCCGCCTACTACCCCGACTACGGCGTCGTCATGGTCGGCACCATTCTCGCGACACTTCCCACCCTCGCCGTCTTCTTCTTCATGCAACGCCAATTCGTCCAGGGAATGCTGGGCTCAGTCAAATAGGAATGATCATGCGTTCTGTTACCTCTTTCAACGATACCTGGACTTTCTCCGAAGGCTTCGATGCGGCAAGCGCTGGCCGGCTGCAGGCAGGCAAATCGGTCAGCCTGCCGCACAATGCGGTGGAATTGCCGTTCAACTATTTCGACGAGGCATCCTATCAGCGCGCCTTCACCTATCAGAAGGTGCTTACCTGGCGTCGCGAGTTCCACGGCCGCGACGTCTCGCTCGTGTTCGACGCCGCCATGGCCGACGCCGTCGTCTATCTCAACGGCGAGGAGATCATCGCCCACAAGGACGGTTACACGCCCTTTGAAGCAAGACTGACGGATAAGCTGCGGGAAGGCGACAACCTGATCACGGTCAAGATCGACGGCAGCGAAAACCCTGAGATCCCGCCCTTCGGCGGCCGCATCGACTATCTCACCTATGCCGGCATCTATCGCGACGTCTGGCTGAAGGTCACCGATGCCGTTTCGATCGCCAATCTCAAGATCGAACCCCGCGATGCGCTCAGCGATGCCAAGTCCGTCTCGATCCGCTGCGATCTCGGCAATCCGCAAGGCGTCAACTTTGCCGGCACGGTCACGGCACTCCTCAAGGACGCGAACGGCAAGGTGCTGGCGGAAGCAGCCGGTGAAAGCCGCGGCGAGAGCGTCACCCTTGAGATCACGGGTCTGAGGGGCCTCTCGCTCTGGGATATCGACAGCCCCGTTCTCTATGAAGTGGAAGCGCAGCTGCGCAGCGATCGCGGCAGCGACCGGCTGTCGTCACGCTTCGGCTTCCGCACCGCCGAGTTCACCACGGATGGTTTCAAGCTCAACGGACGGCCGCTGAAAATCCGCGGCCTCAACCGCCATCAGGCTTTCCCCTATGTCGGCTACGCCATGGGCCGCACGGCGCAGGAGCGCGATGCCGAGATCCTGAAGAACACGCTGCATTGCAACCTCGTGCGCACCTCGCATTATCCGCAATCCAAGTGGTTCCTCGACCATTGCGACCGCATCGGCCTGCTCGTCTTCGAGGAAATCCCCGGCTGGCAGCATATCGGCGGCGAGGGCTGGAAACAGGAGGCGATCCAAAACGTCCGCCGCATGATCGAGCGCGACTGGAACCACCCGTCGATCATCATCTGGGGCGTGCGCATCAACGAATCCCAGGACTCGCATGATTTCTACGTCGAGACCAACCGGCTCGCACGCGAACTCGACCCCACGCGCCAGACCGGCGGCGTGCGCTACATTACCGACAGCGAATACCTCGAAGACGTCTACACCATGAACGACTTTATCCTCGGCAACGAGGAACTGCCGGGCGCAAACCGCCCGCGCACGGCGCTACGTCCGCAGCAGGAATGCACCGGGCTCACCCGCAAGGTGCCCTATCTCATCACCGAATTCGGCGGCCACATGTTTCCGACGAAGATCTACGACCAGGAGCAACGGCAGGCAGAGCATGTGCGCCGGCACCTGGAAGTGCTGAACGCGGCCTATGGCGACCCAAGCATTTCAGGCGCCGTCGGCTGGTGCATGTTCGACTACAACACCCACAAGGACTTCGGCTCCGGCGACCGGATCTGCTATCACGGTGTCATGGACATGTTCCGCCAGCCGAAATTCGCGGCTTATGTCTATGCCAGCCAATGCGAACCGTCGGAGGGCGTGGTGATGAAGCCGGTCACCTTCTGGGCACGCGGCGAGCGTAACATCGGCGGCGTGCTGCCCTTGATCGTGCTCACCAACTGCGACGAGGTCGAGCTGAAATACGGATCGCTCGTCAAGCGCGTCGGCCCCGACCGCGAGAACTTCCCGCATCTGCCGCACCCGCCCGTCGTCATCGACCATCGCCACTTCACCAAGGACGAACTCGGCGTCTGGGGCATGAAGTGGGATGACGCAGCCTTCACCGGCTTTATCGACGGCGAGCCCGCCGCCAACCTCCGCATGGTCGCCGATCCGGTTCCGACGGCGCTGGAAGTCGTCCCCGACAGCACGGCGCTTCGGGCCGAAGGGCGCGACAGCGTGCGGGTGATCGTGCGCGCGCTCGATCAGGCCGGCAACATCCTGCCCTTCCTCAATGACGCGGTCGACGTGACAGTCACCGGCCCTGCCCGCCTGCTCGGCCCCGATCGCCTGATCTTCCAGGGCGGTTCGACCGGCTTCTGGCTGGAAACGACGGGTGCTGCCGGCGGCATCGCCGTCGCGGTGACCTCGACGCGGCTTGGAACCGTGAGGCTGGAGCTTTCGGCAGTGTCGGACGAGGCGGCGGCTGCATGAGCGAACTCCAACTTAAGCACGTCAGAAAGTCCTATGGCAACTTCGAGGTCATCAAGGGTGTAGATCTCGACATCAAGACCGGTGAGTTCGTCGTCTTCGTCGGGCCATCCGGCTGCGGCAAGTCGACCCTGCTTCGGATGATCGCCGGACTGGAGGAGATCACGTCAGGTGATCTCACGATCGGCGGCGAGCGCATGAACGATGTCGATCCGTCGAAACGCGGCATTGCCATGGTGTTCCAGTCCTATGCGCTCTATCCGCATATGACAGTACGGGAGAACATGGGTTTCGCGCTGCGATTTGCCGGCGTGCCGAAGGCCGAGATCGCACAACGCGTCGGCGAAGCCGCGAACATCCTGGAACTCGGGCCGCTGCTCGACCGCAAGCCGAAACAGCTTTCGGGCGGCCAGCGCCAGCGCGTGGCGATCGGCCGGGCGATCGTGCGGCACCCGAAGATCTTTCTCTTCGACGAGCCGCTCTCGAACCTCGATGCGGAACTGCGCGTGCACATGCGTATCGAGATCGCCAGGCTGCACAGGAAGCTTGCGACGACAATCATCTACGTCACCCACGATCAGGTCGAGGCGATGACGCTTGCCGACAAGATCGTCGTCATGCGCGGCGGCGTGGTCGAGCAGGTCGGCTCGCCGCTCGACCTCTACGACGATCCGGCCAATCTCTTCGTCGCCGGTTTCATCGGTTCGCCGAAGATGAACTTTTTGAAGGGGATCGTCGAAACAAACGCGGGCGGGGAGAAACATGTCCGCCTGGTGGATTTCGGCAATGCGACGCTGCCGATTGCGGTCAAGGGCGTAACGCCCGGCAGCACCGTGACCATCGGCATTCGCCCCGAGCATTTCGGCGACAGCGGCTCGGCGAGCCTCGATTTGACGATCGACATGCTGGAGCATCTGGGCGGCGAGACCTTTGCCTATGCCCGGCACGGCGACGGCGAACTGATCATCATCGAAACAAAAAACGGCCGCGGCCTGACGTCCGGCGACAGCATCGCCGCCCGTTTCGAGCCCACAGCCGCTCTGGTGTTCGACGCAGACGGCGGGCGCCTGCGCTAGAAGCTATCCACCATAGGGGGGCGGCGCCACCTGCGAAGATGGCGCTGTTCGTCGTTGTCACGGGAACATGCCCTTCGGTGTCTCACCCTTCAGAAAGGGCTCGATGAAAGCCTCCAACAGTTCCGTCTGGTTGATGACGGCGGTGTGCGACGTCGCCGGCAGGATCGCGAGCCGCGAAGGCGACAGCGGCTTTCCCATGTCGCCCATGGCGCCGCCACCGAGCAGGCGGAACAGTGCCACCGTGTGCTCCAACGTCGCCACATCGGCATCGCCGGCGATGACGAGAACCGGGGTCTTCAGTGCCTTGACATCCGGCTCCCAGGCCATCGGTTCTTTTTCGAGCTGGATCAGCTTCTTGACCAGATCGGGAAACCCATCCGGATTGGCGGCGAGCTTGCGGTAGTCTTCGGCAAAGGGCATGCCGACGAACATCTCGACAGTCATCTGCGGGATGAATGCTTTGAATTCCGGCTGCCAGCCCTCGGCATCGTAGCCGACGGACGCGGCGGCTAGCTTGTTCACCTTGTCCGGATGGCGGATTGCCAGCTGCAGGCCGGCAGCCGCACCCATCGAGTAGCCGAAGACATCGGCCTTCTCCAGCTTCACCGCATCCATGAAGGCGGCGACGTCGTCGGCCAGGTTCGGATAGGTGATCGGGCGATCGATATCGGTGGTGCGGCCATGGCCCTGGAACTCGATTGCATAGACCTTGTGGGTCTCGGCCAGCTTCGGGATGATCGCACCCATCGAGGGAATGTTCATGTAGGCGCCGTGTAGCACGACCAGCGGCTCGCCCTCGCCCGAGACCTCGTAATACATCTTCATGCCGTTGACTTCGACGGTCTCAGCCTCGGCAAAGGCAGTGCCGGACATGAGCAGGGCGCCAGCGATCAAAGCGGTACGAAACATTCTCAATCTCCTTGTTGTCAGCGCGGTTGAGCACCGCCTTCGAGATTAAGACGCATGACGTCGTCATCTCCCGACATCGACAGCCAAGAAAATTTCGCGCATTCGTTGCGGTGCCCAGCAAACGCGTCGCGCCTTGGTCCGCCTGCGCTTCAGCCTGACGGGTTGAGGCTCACCCGCAGGGGCGCGAACTGCGATACGGCAAAATCCATGAGCTTTCGCACCCGGGGCAATTCACGTAATTCCGGGTGAACACCGAGCTTCAGCGGCAGAACCGGCGCGGCAACGCCGAGGTCAAGGGCCACAAGGCCATTCCGGTCGGCGGCGATAAAGTGCGGCAGCGGGGCAAGTGCCTGTCCGGTCTCAACCGCACTCAATTGCGAGCGGATCGAATTCGTGCGCAGCAGCACTCTCGCCTCCGGCAAAAGATCTTTCAGCCAGGTCGAGAGCGATACCCGCACAGGCACCTCCACCAGCTCGACAATCGTCTGGTTCCTGCCTTCGCCCGCAACATCCGGATGGCCGAAACGATCAAGGTAGGCCTCTGTTGCAAACAGGCCGTAGGCGACATCGGCAACCTTGCGCTCGACGATATCGTTTTGGTCGAAACTGCCGAAACGCAAGGCGATGTCCGCGTCCCGTCGCGACAGGTTGAAGCGCCGGCCATCGTTCAAAAGGTGAATGCTGACGCCGGGATGCATTGCTGCAAACTTGGTCAGGATCGGCGCCAGGAGGTAGTCTCCGATCCAGTCGAGGCTGGTCACGGTGATGGTGCCTTCAAGTGCGTCGTCCTGCACCGCAAGGCGCCGCTCCACCGCAAGCGCGTTCGCCTCCATGTGCTCGAGCGCAGAAAGGATGGAGAGGCACACGGCGGTCGGCACGAGGCCGCCCGGTTGCCGCTCGAACAGCGTTTTGCGCGTCTTCTGCTCAAAAGCCTCGAGGCGACGGCTGAGCGTCGGTTGCGTGGTGCCCATCGCACGGGCCGCTGCACTCAGCGAGCCGTGGCGGACCAAGTGCTGAACAAGATGGAGTTCTTCCCAGTCCACAGGCACCTCAGGGTTCAGCCGGCCGAGGCGGCTCGCCTCGACGGTAATTCATAGGCACTTTCGTGCCCGCCGTCATGCCCCCGTCGATCGGCAGCACCACGCCGGTGATGTAACTCGCCGCATCGGAACAGAGCCAGAGGACACTTGCGGCCACCTCCTCCATCCGGCCAAGCCGGCGCATCGGCGTCGAAAGTGCTGCGTGCCGCTGGATGTCCGCGCCGGCGGCCTCGAGATGGTGGGTGAGGATCGGCCCGGGCGCAACGACATTGATCCGGATGCCCTGGTCGGCATAGTCCAGCGCCGCCGCCTTTGTCAGCCCGATGATCCCGGCCTTCGCACCGACATAGGCGGAAAGCCCGGAGGCGCCGTTGATGCCGGCGACGGAGGCCATGTTGACGATCGCGCCGCCACCAGCCCTCGCCATCGCCTCGATCTGGTAACGCATGCCGAGAAAGGTGCCGCGAATGTTGGTGCGGATGCCGCGATCGAACCCTTCGATGTCGAGATCGGCAAGCGGGGCCGGCATGGTTCCATCCGTCGCATTGTTGAAGGCGGCGTCGAGCCGGCCATAGTGCTGCATCACGCTTGCAAGCGCCTGCTTCATGGCATTCTCGTCGCCGACATCGGCCGCGATCGCCAGTGCGTCGCCGCCGGCCTGGCGGATGGAAACCGCCAACGCCTCGACCGCCGGCTGCGAGCGGGAAAGAAGGACAACGGATGCGCCGGCCTGCGCAAAGGCGCGGGCGGTGGCCGCGCCGATACCCTTGCTGGCGCCTGCGACTAAGGCGACTTTGCCTGCAAATCCCAGATTGTTTGTGTTCATCAACCCGACTCCATCTGACGTTGTCGCACCGTTTTTAGCGCCGGACGACGACGGCTGCCTCGTGCAGGCGCGTATGCCTCCCATACGGGAACAGACGATCGACCTTCGCTGCGAACGGGCTTTGCCTTTGTCCGGGAGCCCGAATTTCGCCCTGAAGCGTCGACCGGGCCGCAGTTTCGAGGAGCACAGGAGACGAGCATGGATGCGACAAGACAGGGAAGATCGGAGCGCAGAACGCGGCTGAAGGCCGAACTCGACCGGGTGATCGCGGAAGCCCTGGATGAACAGCGCATCGTCGGCACAGTCGTCGAGATCCTTATCGACGGCAAGCCCGGCTACCGACATGCCGCCGGGCTTGCGGACCGTGAGGCCGACCGGCCGATGACCGAGGACAGCATCTTCCTGCTCTCCTCGGTCGCAAAGCCGATCGTCACGGTCGCCGCTCTCAACCTAGCGCAAAGCGGCACCATCGGTCTCGACGATATCGTGTCGGAATGGCTGCCCGCGTTCAGGCCGCAGCTGCCGGACGGCAGCGAGCCTCGGATAACCATCCGCCAACTCCTGACGCACAGTGCCGGTTTGAGCTACGTGTTCATGGAGCGAGGCGACGGCCCTTATCGCCGGCACGCCATCAGCAGCGGCCTCGACGACACCGACGATGATCTCACCGCCCTCATCGGCAAGCTCACCGCCATTCCGTTATCCTATCCGCCCGGACACGGCTGGGGCTATTCGATGAGCCTCGACGTGCTTGGCGCCGTTATCGAAGAGGCGACGGGATCAAAGCTGCCGGAGGCGATTGCTGCGCTCGTCACACGCCCGATGGGGATGAACGACACCGCCTTTTCCGTGACCGATAAACGCAGGCTCGTGGTCCACTATGGCGATGCCTCGCCGCGGCCACGGCGGCTCGTTGGCGACGACGCGGTTCCCTTCTTTGGCAATCCCGTGCGCCTCTCGCCCGGCCGGATCCTGAACCCGCGGGCCTTTCCCTCCGGCGGTGCCGGCATGGCAGGCACCGCCGGCGACGTGATCCGCCTTCTCGAAAGCCTCAGGACCGGACACTCGCCGGTGCTCGACGCCGCCAGCACCCGCTCGATGTTCGACATTCAGGCAAGGACGGGCGGATTGGCCGCCGGCGCCGGGTGGGAGTTCGGTTTCGGCGGCGCCGTGCTTGTCGAACCCGAGATGGCGGGAACACCGCAGTCGCGCGGCACGCTGCAATGGGACGGCGCTTATGGGCACAAGTGCTTCATCGACTCGGCCCGCGGCCTGACAGTCGTTGCGCTCACCAACACCGCTTTTGAGGGCATGAACGGACGCTTTCCGGACGATCTTCGCGACGCCATCTATCGGAGCCTCTAGCCATGCGGAGCGCCTCATTTCCCGTCGACCTCGGCCGCTACTTCGCCCGCATCGGTCATGTCGGGCCGCTCTCGCCCGATCTCACAACGCTTGGCAGGATCGTCGCCCGCCATGCCGCGTCGATCCCCTTCGAGGCCATCGACGTGCTTCTCGGCCGTCGGATCGACCTTTCGCCGGCGGCGGTCGACGCCAAGCTCATCGACCGCCGGCGTGGCGGCTATTGCTTCGAGCAGAACGGCCTGTTGCAGCGCGTGCTCACGTCGCTCGGCTACCGGGTGGATCCCTTGATCGCCCGCGTCCTGTGGATGCGCGCCCCGGGCGCGCCGCCGCCGGCCTGGTCGCACATGGCGCTCCGCGTCTTCGTGAACGATGTCGGCTATCTGGTCGATGTCGGCTTCGGCAGTTGCGTGCCGACCGCGCCGCTGCGTTTCGACCGGACCACGCCGCAACCGACGCAGCATGAGCCGTTCCGTCTCAGCCGAACGCTCGATGGCTACGTGCTGGAGGCATTACTTGGTCGTGACTGGGTACCGGTCTACGAGGTATCGCCGAGCATTTGTGGAGAGGACGCGTATAGGATCGCAAACATCGCGACATACACGGATCCGCATTCGCTTTTCCGACAGACCCTGCTGGTGACGTTGACCACCGAGGAGACACGTAACATCCTGCTCGGAAACCGGCTGACGATCCGTGACAGGAACGGCACCGTGACGCGCCAAGAATTCGATACACCGGCAATCGAATCTGCCCTTATCAACGTCTTCGGATTACCCCTCGACGGCGACTGGCGCCGGATCGCTGCGCGCGCCGGCGGCGCATTCGAGGCATCCATTCCAACGGCATGACGTGAACCCGGCGCCTCGTCTATCGATGGGTAAGGATGTAGCCTTTGAGGATCTCCGCATGATTGCGGGCCTCATCCTTCACGCTGTAAAGCAAAGTCACCGGGCCCTCAGCAATGCGCTGTCGCAACAGATCAACTGCCACCGGATTGCCGTCGAGCTCGGCAAGGTAGCGCTCGCGAAACTCTTCCCACGTGCCTTCATCCGCATGGAACCAGCGGCGCAGCTCCGTGGTCGGCGCTATGTCCTTCAGCCAGAGATCGACCGCGGCTTCCGCCTTGGTCAAACCGCGCGGCCAGAGGCGATCGACGAGGACGCGCATCCCGTCGCCATCGGCCTTCGGCTCATAGACACGTTTCGTCTTCAGCTGCATGAACGCCCCTCATTGGTCTTGATTTGAGGACCATAGCTGCCGCCGATTGGCGATCCAAGCGCGAAGGCGCTTGCCGGCAAGCGGTAAGGGGGCGCCTGCCGCCTACACCCCGCGCCTGTTGCCCCAGAGCAGGACGTGCAGCTGCGGCAGGACGCGGGCCTCGAACCAACGATCTTCCGTCACCTTGCCGACAAGCCAGAGCATGCGATCGATGATGCCGTCGATGTCGACTTTGGCGTCGTCGTCGTCAGGGGGTGGAGGCGTATGGTTGCCAGGCTGCAGGTAGAGCGGCAGATGGGGGTACCGGGCCGCCGTATCCCGGGCATAGGCATAGTCGCGCTCGTCGAAAACGACGATCTTCAGCGCCACCTGCGGCCCATCCGCTGCCATTCGAAGACAGTCGTCGAAGGCCTGCCAGTCCGTTTCCATGCCGCTCGACGGCGGCTTCGGGCTCAGCACCAGCACGTCGAGATCCGCAAACCAGTCCTTGGCGATGCTGCCCTGCGTTTCCAGCGCGAAGCGATAGCCATCGGCTTTCCCGCGGGCGATCAGGGGCGCCAGCGGCTGGATCGCCGGATTGCCGCCGGAAAGCGAGACCGTCAGCGGCTTGCCACCGGAGAGCGTGACGACCTCGCTCCAGATCTCTTCGACGCCCATCGGCAGCCATTGGTCGCGATACTCGCTGTCGACCGCGTGCAGCGTGTCGCACCAACTGCAGCGATAGTCGCAGCCGCCGGTTCGCACGAACACGGTCGGAAGCCCGATCAGGATGCCCTCGCCCTGGATCGTCGGCCCGAAGATTTCGCTGACACGGATGCGCGTTTCGCCGGGCCCGCTCATGGCCGGTATTCCGCCCAGGTCTTCGGCGTCTCGCTGACACGCACGGCGGAGGTTTCCGGCAGCCTCGCCTTGCACCAGTCGTAAAAGTGCTTCGCCAGACATTCGGCCGTCACCCGGTCGTGGCCGAGAACGTCGTTTAGATGGCGGTGATCGAAACTCTCGTCGATGTAGCGCTTCAGTGGCGAAAGCTCGTGATAGTCGCGCACGAAGCCGTGCTCGTTGAGCTCCGCGCCGGCAAGCTCGACTTCGACGATATAGTTGTGGCCGTGTAGTCGCGCACATTGATGGTCGGCCGGCAGGCTCTTCAACTGATGCGAGGCGGAGAAATGGAATTCCTTGGTGATCCGGAACATCACTTCACCTCCTCGGCCGCAAAGGCCGATGTCGTCGCCACCCAGAAATCCGGATCTTCGTAGTCGGTCGGATCCGCAACGCCGGCCAGATGGAAGGCCTCGCGCCGCTCGACGCAGGTGCCGCAGCGCCCGCAATGGCGCGCGCCGCCCTTGTAGCAGGACCAGGTCGCTTCGAAGGGCGTCTGGTGGCTCGCGCCGTCGGTGACGATATCCGCCTTCGAAATCGTCACATAGGGCGCGTAGAGCGTGACGTCGGCGTAGCCGTCGAGCGCGTAGTTCTGCATCGCCTGAAACGCGTCGATGAAGCCGGGACGGCAGTCGGGATAGATGAAATGGTCGCCGCCATGCACGGCGACGGCCACCGCATCCGCCTTCTGCGCCGCTGCCAACCCGAAGCCGATGGCGAGCATGATGGCGTTGCGGTTCGGAACCACCGTCGCTTTCATCGTTTCCTCGGCGTAGTGGCCGTCGGGCACGTCGACATCGTCCGTCAATGCCGATCCGGTGAGATGGGCGCCGATCGCGCTGATGTCGATGACCTGATGCGGAACGCCGAGCCGCTTGGCACAGGCGGCGGCAAAGTCCAGCTCCTTGCGGTGTCGCTGGCCATAATCGAAGGAGAGCAGGCCAATGAGTTCGTGTTCGGCTGCGACCTTGTGGGCAAGCGATACCGAGTCCAATCCGCCGGAGCAGATGACGATTGTCTTCATGATAGGTGTCCTTGTTTTGACCGGGTAGGCTGCGACCGGATTACGGCGCGCCTTCTAGGGCAAAGCAGGACGGATGGGAAGCATTATGTTGAAGTGCGGGAGTACGCAGCCTCTTCCTGCGTGCCATACACGCGACCGGCGCATTCTCAAACTGAGCCAGAAACGCACGCGTCCCACCCTTAAGTGCAAGGGTGGGACGCGCAAGCATCAGGCGCTTTCGGGGATGTTCCGATGACTACTGCTGCAGCCCCGGATAGGCCCATACGCCCGAAACACGCATCAGATCACGGTAAATGACCAACCGCTCGTCCGCCCCGATCTTTGCCGCTTCATCCTGGGTTGGCGCGTCCAGTGCATTCAGCGGCACTACTGCCGATGGCAGGTCGCGCTGCTTCAAGGCATCCTCCATGACCGTGCGCGCGCGGCGCATGTGGCTCGAACTGGTCACCAGGATTACCGTGTCGGCCTGATGCCGCACCAGGAGATTGGCGGCATTGATCACATTGCCGATCGTATCTTTCGACTTGTCCTCAATCATGATGCGATCGCGACTGATACCCTTGTCGACCAGCCACTTGGACATGACGTCACCTTCCGTAACGCCATTTTTCGGCACGCCGCCACTCACCATGACGAGCGCTGTCGGGTTGGCCTCGGCGACCTTCAACGTCACCTCGAGACGATCGAGCAAGGTTTGCTGCGCCTTGCCGTCATCGGCGAGCGCGTAGCCCAGCGCGACGATCACGACTTTCCCTGGCACAGTCGGGACGTCGAAGTTCGGCTTTTCAGCCATGATCTGTTCTGCGCGAACAAACCGCTTGCGATACTCTTCCGCTCGCTCGCGATCGAGACCGGCCAGAGCCTGGTGGGCAAGCGCCGCGCCGGTCTCATCGCCACGGATGCGGGCAATTGCCTCAAGCCAGCTTTGCGCATCAAAAGCGGTCGGGTCCTTGCCAAGGATGCTCTGGAAGGTCGCCTGCGCGTCGTCGAGCTTCTTCTGGATGATCTGGGTCGCAGCAACGGCATATTGGAAATCCAACCGCTCAGGCGCGAGCGTCGACGCTTCCTTGAAGGCTTCCTCCACGACATCATATTTGCCATGCAGCGTAATGCCCTTGAAGACTTCGGCTTCCGCCTTTTTGACGTCGCCGCCCGACCAGTAATACTGCATGCCGGTGTCGACCAGCTGTTTGATACGGGCAGCGTTTGCCTGGTCGAAGGCGCCGGCTGGAACCGCTGAAATGAGACACGCTGTCGCTGTCAACAGTCCAAGGAGGCGGCGCCGTGCGCTACCCGCCTTCACCGAACGCGGGGTGCCCGATGCTGTCACGGTCGACCCCAACGGGGCAAAAATGGCACTCGGCTTCATTTAAATCTCCCAGTTTTCCGGTTGCCCGCCGGCTTGCTCGCCCTCGGGCCGATAGCGTTCCGTATTCACTTCCGATTTGGCCCATCTCCTTGCGGCCAGTATTAGAAATACCAAAACATGACCACCTGTCCAGATCGCGGCGGCGCAACTATCCGTAATGGCGACTGAAGCCGGGATAATTCGTGTTACATTTCTTACAGATAGCGCATACAAGTTGCGTTCACGTTCCGAAACAGTCGCTGATTGGCGTTATATTGGTATTATCCAATTGCACGCGCAGCGGGCGTGCGCATTCGCTGAATGACCAGGATGTCATGAACATTGGCTTGCCGGCAGTGATTTCCATGGTTCGGCAAGAGCAAAGCCTGCGTCAGCGACCTCGCTGCCGACGGGTAGCCGAAAACCTACCCCGGCGCTCGGGAGTTCGTGGCGGTCGTTGCGCGCCGTGCTGTCGAAGACACCGTAAGGTGAATCCATGCGCTGGCCCGTTTGGATTGTTCGAAGGGATCTGACCTTTGAACTCACGCAAATCCGAAGAGGACGGTTCCGCACGGTTTTTCAGATTTCGCTCTCGATCCGGCCAGCCGCAAACGCAAAATTGCAGCGAATGATGCAAACTGATTGCGGCCCGGCGCTGCGGCGCCGGGCCGCAATCTTCTCTACTCATCGTCATGCATGTGCATGCGGATGCTGCCGTTCGTCCCAGACGGCCCAGATCGCGAGCGCGGTCACCAACACCCCAAGGACGACATGCGTCCACATGGGGTTGGGACTGGTCGAGAAACCGAGCAGCCAGGGTGAAGCGATCAGCCAGAGCCCGACGATGAGGCTTGCCCATTCTTCCCATTCCGCAAACATGGCAAGCGTCGCGATAGCCAGAACGCCGAGCACGACGCCGGCGCCCCAAGCGTTCCAGGCCGGAACGCTTTCGACAACGAAACCCATGATCCAGGGGGAGACGAACAGGCAGACGGCAAGAACCAGATTGATCCAGTCCTGTGCTTTCTTTCCTTCCATCAGTGCCATGACAACCTCCACGAATGAAGCTTGGCCAAAGCGTACGATCGCGTGCGGTCGCACGCTCTGAAAACATAATAAATTCAACCGGAACCGCTTTCAAATCTTTTTCGCGTGAGCACGCGGTGGTCGCATGCGCGAAATCAGGCGGCGAACCGACGATCCGCCGCTCTGAATGGGTGTCGAGGGCGCAGCTTTGCGCCGATTCGCGTGCGTCTAGTAACCGCGCGCAGCACCCGCGCCGATGCGGCTGTCGACTGCGCCATTGTAGCGGGCGCCGCCGCCGGCCTCGATGTCCGAAAGGCTCTCGCCGCCGACGAGGATGCCGGTCGCCTGTCCCCAGATCGTCCAGCTTTCATCGATCTGGACATTGTGGCCCATGGCCGACAGCAGCTTGCGGGTATCTGGCGAGAGCGCATAGGGCTCCATGAACACCTTGTCCGGCAGCCACTGGTGATGGACGCGCGGCGCGTCGACCGCTTCCTGGATGTTCATGCCGTGGTCGATGACGTTGAGTATCGCTTCGAGCGTGATGGTGATGATGCGTGCACCGCCGGGGCTGCCGATCACCATGAAGGGCTTGCCGTCCTTGGAGATGATCGTCGGGCTCATCGATGACAGCGGCGTCTTTCCGGGCGCGATCGCATTGGCCTCGCCCTGCACCAGACCGTAGAGATTGGGCACGCCTGGCTTGGCGGTGAAATCATCCATCTCGTTGTTGAGCAGGATGCCGGTTCCGGGCGCCACGACGCCGGCGCCGAAGGAGCCGTTCAGCGTATAGGTGACGGCAACCGCATTGCCCTCGTCGTCGATGATCGAATAGTGCGTCGTCTCCTTGCTTTCGCCGAAACCCTTGGGGATCAGCGTGGCGGAAACGCCGGCGCGGAACGGATCGATCTTGTCGCGGATGTCCTTGGCATAGGCCTTGTCGGTAAGCTTGGCGACGGGGTTCTCGACGAAATCAGGATCGCCGAGCGACGTGTTGCGGTCGACATAGGCGTGGCGCATGGCCTCGATCATCACATGCACGGTGTCGGCGGCACCATAGCCCATGTAGGAAATGGGGTAGCCTTCGAGAACGTTGAGGATTTCGCAGATGATCACGCCACCGGAGGATGGCGGCGGCGAGGAGACGATGTCATAGCCGCGGTAGTTGCACTTGACCGGCTCCAGTTCGCGCACGGCGTAGCGCTCGAAATCTGCCTTGACGAGCACGCCGCCTTTCTCCGCGCTCGCCTTGACGATCTGGTCGGCGATCGCGCCCTTGTAGAAGGCGTCGGTGCCCTTCTCGGCGATGCTCGAAAGCGATGCGGCAAGATCGGCCTGGATCAGCTTCTCGCCGGCGACGAACGGCTTGCCGTCCTTCAGGAAGATCGCGGCCGCGGCCGGGTCCTTGGCGAGCCTGTCCGTTTCGCCCTCGAAGGAATCGATATCGCCCTGCTCCAGCACGAAGCCGTCTTTGGCAAGCGCGATCGCCGGAGCGATCAATTCGGCAAGCGGCTTGGTGCCATAGCGGCTGCGCGCCATTTCGAAGCCCAGGACCGGACCGGGAACGCCGACGGCGAGATAGCCCTCGGTACTCAGGCCGTCGACGACATTGCCCTTGGCGTCGAGATACATGGTCTTGGTCGCGGCTTGAGGCGCCCGCTCGCGGAAATCGAGGAACGTCGTCTTGCCGTCCTTGAAGCGGATGGTCATGAAACCGCCGCCGCCGATATTGCCGGCGGTCGGATAGGTGACGGCAAGCGCATAGCCGACGGCAACGGCTGCATCCACGGCATTGCCACCGCTTTTCAGCACGGCAACACCGATATCGGATGCCAGGTGCTGGGCGGTGACCACCATGCCGTGCTCCGCCTTCACGGGCTCGGGTGAAGCCGCCTGCACCGCCCAGGGCGTCAGGCTCGATGCAAAGAGCAACGTAATCGACAGGGTCTTCAAGCGGAAACTCGGCATGCGTCTCTCCCTCGCAGGGTCGCGGCGCATTGCCAGATTTCAATGACCGTGGTCTCGCCGCGTCGAGCGCGGTGGCAACGATCGTTCGGTAGGGGCAAGCACCTGATATGGACGGCTATGAAGTGCGGGAAGTATAGTCACGCTCAATCGACGATGGCAAATCACGCCTGACGTTCAACGACACCCCTATGCCTGACCGGCCACTGCGTCGGGTCCCCCAGTCGACAGAAAAGCCGTGCCGCTCAGGCGGCATCGGCAAGGATCAGATCGGCACCTTTCTCCGCAACCATCATCGTCGGCGCGTTGATGTTGCCCGCGGTGATGTTGGGGAAGATCGAGGCGTCGACGACGCGGAGACCGGGCACGCCGTGAACCTTCAGGCGGCTGTCGACCACCGAACTCTCCTGGTCCGGCCCCATCGCGCAGGTGCCGCAAAGATGGTAGATCGAGCCGGAGTTTTCGCGGAAATAGTCCATCAGCGCTTCGTCGCTTTCCACGCGCGGCGCCGGCGAAATCTCTTCCGCCGTCAACGACGAGAGTGCCGAGGCCGACGCGATCCGGCGGACAAGCCGGCTTCCCTGCAGCACTTCGTCGATGTCGCGATCGGTCGTCAGGTAGTTCGGCCGGATCAGCGGTTTCACCGAGGGGTCGCCGGACGCAATCGAGATGCTGCCGCGGCTCGTCGGCCGGCAGGAATTGAAGCAGATCAGGTAGCCGGGATAGGGCTCCGGCTTCAGCCCGGCCTTCGGATCCGTCGGGATGCGGTAGGAGAGCGGGTTGAAATAGAGCTGGATGTTCGGCCGCTCTTCGTCGGGCCGGCCGCGGAAGAAACCGCCCGCCTGGTTGACGCTCATCGAGAACGGTCCTTTGCCGGTCAAGAGATACTGCAGACCGAGACGCATCTGGCCGAACAGACTGCCGAACTCGTCGTTGAGCGTCGGGATCGTCGCGCGATAATAGAAGCTGGCGCAGAGATGATCCTGCAGGTTCAAGCCGACCGACGGCAGATGCCGGCGCGTTTCGACCCCGAGCAACGACAGCTGCTTGCCGTCGCCAATGCCCGAGACCTGCAGCAGCTGCGGGCTACCGACCGCACCGGCGGCCAGGATGACCTCGCGCCCCGCCGTGAAGCGACGCCGCGTCCCATTCTGGATGACATCGACACCGGTCACGCGTCCGTCTTCGCCGAAGACCAGCTTTTCTGCCTGCGCGTAGCGTTCGATCGTGAGATTGGGACGCTTGAGGGCGGGCCTCAAATACTCCGCGCTCGAATGCGAGCGGCGGCCGTTGTTGGTGTTGACGTCGTAGACGCCGGCGCCCTCGATCGAGGCGCCGTTGAAATCCTCGTTCAGCGGCAGCTGCAACGATCCGCAGCTTTCGAGGAAAGCGTCGGTGATCGGGTGCGTCATGCCGCGCATCGGGGTGATGTGGATCGGGCCTTCGCCGCCGTGCCATTCGGACGATCCGCGCGCATGGGTTTCGAGCCGGCGGAAATAGGGCAGGACGTCGTCATAGCCCCAGCCCGTATTGCCGGCGTTTTTCCAGTCGTCGAAGTCGTCGCGCGCGCCGCGCACATAGATCATCGCATTGATCGAGCCGGATCCGCCCTGGACCTTGCCACGCGGCACGTAAATGCTGCGATCCTGAAGCTCGGCCTCCGGCTCGCTCGAATACATCCAGTTGACCTGGGGATTGTAGTAGCTGCGGGCGTAGCCGACCGGGATCTTGAACCAGAAGGAATTGTCGTTGCCGCCAGCCTCGATCAAAAGCACCCTGTGGCGACCATTTTCGCTGAGCCGGCTCGCAAGAATGCAGCCGGCCGACCCGGCGCCGACGATGATGTAGTCGTAGATCATCTGCATGTCCTATCGTCGGAGTTATCCGCGTGCCGGCGCGAAGGCCTTCACGTCCGCCGGCCGGCTGTCCATCTGCAGGTGCAGGCGCTCGCCGGTGTACGGCGTGTGCTTTTCGACGACGTCCATGTTGAGCTCGATGCCAAGGCCAGGCTCGCGCGACGGGATGATGTAGCCATCCTCGACGGCGAGCTTGGTCTTCAGCACATCCGCATGAAATCCGCTGAAATCGAGGATCGCCTCATGGATGAGGAAGTTCGGCGACGCAGCTGACAGCTGGATACTGGCCGCAGCCCCGACCGGGCCGTTATAGAGATGCGGGGCGATCTGGGCGTAATAGGCTTCTGCCATGCCGGCGATCTTCTTCGCCTCGAGAAGCCCGCCGACGCGTGCGACGTTCATCTGCAGGATCGAGGCAGCCTTCAGTTCGAGGACGCGCTGGAACTCGTACTTGGTCGTCAGGCGCTCGCCGGTCGAAATCGGGATCGAGGTCGCGCGCGCCACCTCTGCCATCGCCGCTTCCTGTCCGGGAGGAACCGGTTCTTCGAACCAGAGCGGGTCGTATTTTTCGAGACGCCGCGCCAGCCGGATCGCCGAGGACGGCACCATCTGGCCGTGCGTGCCGAAGAGCAGATCGGCGCTGCTTCCAACGGCGTCACGGATCTTGCGGCAGAATTCCTCCGAGCGGTCCATCACGCCGAGCGAAAGCTGGTGGCCGGAATAGTTGGTGTAGGGACCGGCCGGGTCGAACTTGACGGCGGTGAAGCCCATCTCGACCATTTCGACGGCGCATCCGGCGGCGAGATCCGGATCGTTGAAGTCGAACTCTCCAGCCGCGTTCTTCGGGTAGAGATAGGTGTAGGCGCGGAGCTTCTCGTGCACGGTGCCGCCGAGCAGGTCCGCGACGGGCCGGCCGGCGGCCTTGCCGATGATATCCCAGCAGGCGATTTCGAGACCCGAGACGATGCCCATCATCGTCGGGTCGGGGCGCTGGGTGAAGCCGCTCGAATAGGCCGAGCGCCAGAAGCGCTCGATCTGGTGCGGATCATGGCCGAGCAGATGCCGCTCGAAGACGTCTTCGATCAGCGGCGTCAGCGCCTTTGGATGGAACGAGGTCGCGTAGATCTCGCCGATGCCCTCGATGCCGCAGGCGGTCGTGAGGCGCACGAAGATCCAGTACATTCCGCCCACATGCGGCGGCGGGACGGCGACGGCATAGGTCTTGAGAGACGCGATCTTCATTTGTGTCATCCCTTTTTCTTGAGGCGGGCCATCAGCACCAGGGTGGCGATGGCGCCGAGGACGCAGATGGCGGCGATGTAGCCGAAATAGAACTGGTAGCCGGCGATGCCCGGATAACGGTCTGAGAGGTATCCGTTGACGAGCGGCAGGTAGGTGTCGGGCGCGTAGCCGACGAGCGAGATGATGCCGATCGCAAGGCCGGTGATGTTGGCCGGCACGTGGCAATCGTCGAGGATCGCCCAGTAGAGGCCACGGATCGTATAGGTGATGAGGCCGACGAGCAGCACCAGCCCGACGAAGAGGACCGTCGAGCCGATGCCCGGCAGGGCGATCATCGCCACGAGGCTGGCGGCTGCGACGAGGAAGCTCAGGAGCAGGATGCCCGTCTTGCCGTAGCGGTCACCGAGCAGGCCGCCGCCGATGCCCCCGACCGGGCGCAGCCAGAGCTTGATCGTGACGATCAGGCCGGCCATGGCGGCGGAAATGCCGAAGCCGCCTTCCTGCAGATAGGCCGAGAAGCTGTAGGTCGCGAGGAACACGTGATAGCCGCAGAAGATGATGGCGGCGACGAGCCAGACCTCGGGGATACGGAGCAGCGTCTTGATGTCGGCAAGCAGGTTGCCTTCGCGCTTGCGCGCGCCTTTCTCGACAGCGACGGGCTGCGACACGGCGAAATAGGCGATGCCGACGACGATGCAGAAAACGGCATAGAGCAGCACGACATCACGGAAACCCATGGCAAGCCCGGCACCGCGCGTTTCCGTCGTGAAGACAAAGAGCGCGATGGCGACGCTGGCAAGCAGCGCCTCGACCAGGCCACGGCCGCCGTCGAGAATGCCGAAGAAGCGTCCCTGCTCATTGGCGCCGGCGATCAGGTTCACCTGCTTCAGCGTCGCCGCCCAGAACGTCAGGCCCGTCGTGACGCCGAAGCCACAATAGATGACGAGAAGCGATGAGTAGCCGGGCAGCGTCGCATACCAGAGGCCGAGCAGTCCCGTGCCGACCATGGAAACGAGGATCAGGATGCGCGGCTGGACGCGGTCGGCGAGCCAGCCGCTCGGCAGGTAGCCGACCAGGAAGCTGGTGCCGAGAATGGAATAGAGAACGCCAAGCTCGGTGTTGGTGAGCTTAAGTACCTCCAGCATCGTCGTCTGGTAGGACTGGCGCAGGTAGAGGATCGGATAGATCGCGCCCGCGGCGATCACGATCAGCGCCAGTTGCAGGTAACGGCTGCGGGCCGACACGGACGGCGCAGCGATTTCTGTTTCGGAAATTGAGCTCAAGGGTAGTCTCCTCCCCGACCGATGGCGGGAGCATGCCATCGGCCCGGTCTTGATGTTGATGTCCGAACAATTCCGGTTCCCGTCCGGAATTGCGTCATTTCAAATGATCAGTGTTTCAGGACGACGAGGCGCGTCTGGGTGAATTCCAGCATGCCGTGCTTGCCGTCGTCGCCGCCGAGGCCCGAGCGTTTCCAACCGGCGTGGAAGCCCTGATAGGGGTCCGCCGGGAAACGGTTGACGTAGAGTTCGCCGGCCTCGATGGCGTCGCTGGCCCGCATGACGGTGCGATAGTTCTCGGTGAAGAGTACCGAGCTCAGGCCGAACTGATGGTCGCTCGCCAGCGCCAGCGCTTCCTCGAAGGTCGAGTAGCGGATCACCGCGAGAACAGGCCCGAAGACCTCCTCGCGCACGATCTCCATCTCCTGGCGGCAGCCGGAAATCAGCGTCGGCGGATAGAAGTAGCCCGGTCCTTCCGGCAGGTAACCGCCGGTCTCGACCGTTCCGCCTTCCGCCCGCGCCTGCTCGACCATTTCATGCACGCGTTTCTGCGCGGCGGCGTTGGCGAGCGGGCCCATGCGGGTCGCATCCTCGGCGCGGTCGCCGAAGGCGCGGGCAGCGAAACCTTCGCGCAGCTTGGCGAGCAGCGTGTCATGCACGCTTTCGTGTACATAGAGCCGCTCGGCACTGGTGCAGACCTGGCCGCAATGGGCGGTCTTGGCGGCGATGATCGCCTGTGCCACAGCATCGAGATCCGCATCCGGCTCGACGATGACGGGGGTCTTGCCGCCGAGTTCGAGAGAGGGCTTGGCGATGTTTTCCTTGCAGTAGTCGAGCACGATGCGGCCGGCCGAAACGCTGCCGGTCAGCGTGATCATGCCGACGCCGGGATGGGTGCAGAGCGTTTTCGCGACGTCATGCGACATCGTCAGGATGTTGACGAGACCTTCCGGCAGGCCGGCCTCGACGATCGCTTCGGCAAAAACGAAGGCGGATGTCGGCGTGTTGTTGCTCGGCCGTACGACAACGGCGTTTCCTGCAATCAGCGCCGGGGCGATTTTGCGCACCAGTGTGTAGATCGGATAGTTGAACGGGATCAGCCCGGCAACGACGCCGATCGGAACGCGCTTGAGAAGCAACGTTTCACCGGGATTGTCGCTCTCGATCACTTCGCCCTCGATGCGGCGCGCCCATTCGGCGTGGTAGCGCATCAGTTCGGCGCCATAGATGACTTCCGCGGTCGCGTCGGCAAGGCTCTTGCCCGACTCTTTCGCCAGGGCAGCGCCGATGGTCTCAGCCCGGCTTTCCAGCACCGTCGCCAGTCGACGCAGCGCATCGCCACGCTGGATGGCCGGCAGTGCCGCCCAGGCGCGTTGCGCCTTCATTGCTGCCTCGACCGCCGCTGTTGCTTCCTCATCCGTTGCTGCCGGCACCGATGTGAAGACCTGGCCTGTCGCCGGATTACGGACGTCGATCGTCACCGCAGACGTGCTTTCGATGAAACGACCGCCGGAAAAATTGCGATAGGGGCTCATGGCATCTCGGATGTGTTGGCCGCAGCTCCCGGCGCCAAAGGCGCGCAGGACAAGCGGACTGCGCGGGAGAGAGCACAACGAGCGACGGCCCGTCTCTCTCCCAACCGAGACCGTCACGAAACTGTTGCGACGATAGGGCCGGAGGCACAAGCGAGTAATTTTCAGCGAGAGCATTCCAAAATGGAATGCTTGGCTCAGGCAGCCCGGTCGGCCGAAACTTCCGTAAGCAGCCAGGCACGAAACGCGTCGACCTTGCGGTCGTTTCCGGCCTGGGGCCGCGTGACGAACCAGTAGGATTCATGCCCTTCGACTTCGACGTCGAAAAGCTGCACGAGCTGCCCAGTTTCCAACTGACCGCGCACCATCGAACGGTCGGCGACCGTGACGCCGAGGCCCGCACAGGCCGCTTCGATCGCAAGATCGAGCAGGTCGAACTCTAGCCCGCCGCGGGTATCGACATCCTGGAACCCCGCCGCGTCGAGCCAATGCCGCCAGGTCAGATAGCGCCGGTCGGGCGAGGCAAGCACGTGCAGGAAGGTAAAGCGCTGAAGATCCGTCGGACCCTCGACTTTCACCCCTTCGAGCAGTGATGGCGCACAGACAACCACATGCCGCTCCGTCATCAGGATGCTGGCATCCAGCATCGGCCACTCGCCATCACCGAAGCGGATGGCGCAGTCGAGAAGACCGCGCTCGGCAAGCGTGTCCGTGGCTTCGGTGCTGAGGCTGATATCAACATCGGGCAGAGCCTCGCGCAGCCGCGGCAGACGCGGCAGCAGCCAGCGCTTGGCAAAGGTCGGCGGAACGTTGATCCGCAAGCGGTTCTGGTTGCTCTTCTCGGTGATGCTGCGCAGCGAAACCTCGATGCTATGGAACGCTTCCTGGATCGTCGCCAGCAGTTCGGCACCGGCCGGCGTCAGCTCGAGATGGTGGTGGCGACGGATGAGCAGGTCTTCGCCAAGCTCATCCTCGAGGTTGCGAACCTGGCGGCTGACCGCACTTTGCGTGAGGTTGAGCCGCTCGGCCGCCCGCGTGAAGCTGCGGGTCTGCCCGACCACTTCGAAGACCTTCATCGCCGACAATCCAGGAAGTCTTCGCATCGATAACTTGGCCTCAGGAAACGCTGCATCCCGCGGGTCGTCGCGGGATCGATGCGCACCTTTGCGTGTCACGCTCCGGCGCACAAGCACGAAAATCCAAATCGTATCCAGCAAAGCGGAAGCGCACGCCTGGCTAGCTCCGAACGACGAACGGCGGCTCTCGCCGCCGTTTGCCTATCCAATCTATCGCCTGGCCAAGCCCAGACGAAAACTGGAAACTTAACCGCGCCTACTCCGCAGCATAAAAGCCGTAGAGCACCGGCATCAGCCCGACCAGCGCCTCGAAGCGCTTGAAGGACTTACGTTCGGGTCGCGTCCATCCGGTTTCGGCGAGCGCCGAAAGCCGCGGGAAGACGAGCCGGTCGAAGACGGCGCGGTCGGTCATCGGTTCGGACCAGATGCAGCATTGCACGCCGAGCAGGTGCTTTTTCTGTGCGTCGGTCCAGCCTTCGACCGGGTCAAAGGTGTAGAGCTTTTCCGGGTCTGACCAGCCGGCCCAGCTGCCGCCGGGCTCCGACCAGGCCGGGCTGTTGGCCATGTCGAGATAGTAGACTTGGCCCGGGCAGACGACGATGTCGTAACCTTCCTCGGCAAGCGCGGCCGACGCCTCGACCGTGCGCCAACCGAAGAGCAACGACTTCGCCTTGTCGATGACGTTGCCGTGGGCCGCCTCCTGCCAACCGCCGGTAACGCAATTTCGGCTCGCCAGGAACGCCTGGACACGCGCCAGGAACTCGCCCTGCAGCACCGCCGCACCCGAACCGTCGATCTCGTCGGCGCCATGGGTGTTGGTGACGACGTTCAGGCGCTTGGCGTGGGTTTCGGCGACCTCGTCACCGGCAAGTGCACGAAGCCGCGTGAGCGCTTCCGGCGAGCCGGACCAGGCACCAAGCGGCACCTCGTCGGCGCCGACATGAATCGCCCGCATCGGGAAGAGTTCGATCAACTCGTCGAAGATGACTTCCAGCACGCGATAGGTCTCTTCGCGCGCCGGGTTCAGGCAGTTGTCCGGGAAGCCCTGGACCGAATGATAGCTTCCCTTTTCCTCGGGATCGCGCAGTTCCGGGATTGCCTGCAGCATCGCATAGGAATGGCCGGGGATGTCGATTTCCGGCATCACCTCGATGCCGAGGCTGGCGGCAAGCGCTACGATCTGACGAACCGCCGCCTTGGTGTAGTAGCCGCCGGTCGGTTCAGGACCCGAGCCGAGCAGCGGCGGGATCTTGCGGCCATGGCCGCGCCAGGCGCCGATTTCGGTGAGCGCCGGATAGGCGTCAATCTCCACGCGCCAGGCCTCGTCGTCGGTCAGGTGCCAGTGGAAACGGTTGAGTTTGTTCCAGGCCATCAGTTGCAGGAAGCGCTCGACCTCCGCGGTGCTATAAAACTGCCGGGCGACGTCGAGATGGGTGCCGCGCCAGGCGAGCGCCGGCTCGTCCTTGATCTCCCCGCCAGTCGGAAACACGAAGGTGCCCGGATGCGACCGCGCCCCGCGCAGGACCTGGCCGAGCGTGATCAGGCCGTAGAGAATACCCGTCTGGCTACCGCCCGAAATGGCGACGCCGGCAGGCGAGAAACGGATCGTGTAGGCCTCCGGACCAAGGTGCGGCGCCTTTGACAATTCGACCGGGAAACCGCCCTCCGCCGCCGGCCGGACAAGGCCCTCGACCGGAAACAGGCTGGCCGTGAGATCGGCAAACGCCTTCGCCGCGGCGGACGCTTCACTGCCTTCGGCCTTCAGATCGAGGCCCGGAGGTGCCAATAGCTGACCGGAGACCGCAACCGCTTGCGGCCACGGCACGATCGAGACTGGCACCGGGGCCACTTTCGGCACTGGATAGACGGCGGCGCCACGCTTCAGCTCGGCATTGTCACCGTGCGCCCGCGAGGCAAGCACGGCAACCGGCGCATTCGTGCCATCGGACAGGACGAGGAAGGCGGCGTTGGCGCCATCGGTCCAGTGGCGCGGCTCGAAGCTCATGCCGTGAGCCTTGAGCGTCCAGGTCGCGCCGGGCTTCAGCTCAAAACCTTCCGGCGGCGCGAATTCCGCATAGTTGGAGAGCCGGACCAGAAGCTGCCCGCCCTCGACCTCAGCGGCAGGATCGATGCGCGCCGGGCCCGAGACGCCGAGGCGAAAGCCCTTGATCGGCCGGTCCGAATTGTTGGTGAGCGTCAGCGCATAGACCGACCTGTCGGCGGTGCCGACGGGCACCCAGAGCGTTTCCAGAAGATAGTCAGATTTGGCGGCAAACGTCATCAAATGGCTCCATGAGTGATTGGTCTCTGCGGCCGGCCGGGGGCCAGCGCGTTTCTTGGGGAATGCGGGTCCTCGGTTCACATAGCTCACGCCGGCGTTCGGCCAAGGGCACGGACGAAGTGATTCACGGTAACTTCTTCCACGTTGTCGGAGGCCGGACGGCTCTTTCGCCGCACGTCGTCGGCATGGGCAAGGAAGCGGGCGCTTTGCCCTGGCACAAAGGGGCGATCGGGGTCGGGGACCGCGGAAAGAAGCAGTTGCGTATAGGGATGGCGGGGATTGCCGATGACGGCGCTGGTCTCGCCCCACTCGACCATCTGCCCGGCAAACATCACCACGACCTCCTCGGCGATGTGGGCGGCCGTGGCTATATCGTGGGTGATGTAGAGCATGGCGAGGTTCCGCTCGCGCTTGATGCGCGCGAGCAGTTCCAGGATGTCGAGGCGGATCGACACGTCGAGCATCGATGTCGGCTCGTCGGCAACGAGCACATCCGGCCCAACGGCAAGCGCCCGGGCAATGTTGACGCGCTGGCGCTGGCCACCGGACAGTTCGTGCGGAAACTTTCGTGCCGTCACATCGGCGTCCAGACCGACATCGGCGAGCAGACGCGCGACGGCAGCTTTCGCCTCGCCCCCGTTCTTGGCGTGACCATGCAAAAGCAGTGGCCGCGCGAGGTGATGGTAGACGGAGAACACCGGGTTGAGTGAGGCGAAGGGATCCTGAAACACCATCTGGATCGCCCGCCGACGCATCTTTTCGTCGGCCCTTCCTCCGGCCTGGGTAACGTCGGCGCCGCGAAACGCCATCGTCCCCGATGTCGGCGCATCGAGCCGCGCGACGATGCGGGCGCAGGTGGTCTTGCCGCAACCGGATTCGCCGACGAGCGCCAGCGCCCGGCCGGGCTTCAAGGCGAGCGAAATGCCGCGCAAAGCCTCGACGGTACCGAAGCTGCGCCTGATGTCCTTGAGGCGCACGATCGCGTCGTCTTCGTCAGCCATGGTCGTCGTTAGCGGCATCACGTTCATTCGACGACCCCCAGGCTGCGGACGGATGAGGGCAGTTGCGGGATCGCGCCCCAGAGTTTCCGCGTGTAGTCGTGTTCCGGCGCACGGCTGATCTGCTGCGTGTCGCCGACCTCGACCAGTTGCCCTTTGAGCATAACACCGATGCGATGGCAGAGCTGCGCCATCAGGTGCAGGTCGTGGGTGATGAACAGCACCGAAAAACCGAGGTTGCGCTGCAGGTCGACGAGTTGCTCCAGGATTTCCCGCTGCACGACGACGTCGAGCGCCGTCGTCGGCTCGTCCATGATGATCAGTTCCGGCTTCAGCGCCAGGCAGATTGCGATAACGATGCGCTGGCGCATGCCGCCGCTGAACTGGTGCGGATAGTCGTCGAGGCGGTTGATCGGGATTCCAACGAGCCGGAACATCTCCTCGGCCCGTG
Organism: Ensifer sp. Root558; assembly: GCF_001427045.1. Taxonomy (NCBI): domain Bacteria; kingdom Pseudomonadati; phylum Pseudomonadota; class Alphaproteobacteria; order Hyphomicrobiales; family Rhizobiaceae; genus Ensifer; species Ensifer sp. Root558. The sequence goes on from NZ_LMGC01000004.1 coordinate 55,356, forward strand.
CACGGGCCTGCGGCCTGGTCGCGCCGGTGTGCTTGCGCAAGACGTCGAAAAACTGCGCCTCGACCCGCATCAGCGGGTTGAGCGAGTTCATTGCGCTCTGGAACACCATGCCGATCCGCCGCCAGCGCACGTTCTGCAGCGACGCTTCCGGCATCTTCAGGAGGTTTTGACCATCGAGCAGGATCTCGCCGCCGGCGACCCAGGCCGGCGGTTTTGACAGCCGCGTGATCGCATAGGCGATCGTGCTCTTGCCGCAGCCGGATTCGCCGGCAAGGCCGAAGAGTTCGCCGCGGCGGACTTCGAAGGAGACATCGTTGACCGCGCGGAAAGCGCCGTCGTCAAGCAGGTAATCGACGTTCAGGTTGCGGATTTCCAGGAGTGCATCGCTCATCGGGCCGCCTCCAGTTCGCGACGGCGCAGCCGCGTGAGACGCAGCCAGCGGCTGAGCGCCGGACCGGAGCGAAGCTGCGGATTGGCGATCTCGTCGAAGGTGAAGTTGATGAGCGCGAGACCAAGACCGACGAGCGCGATGCCCGCGGCCGGAACGGCGATGTCCCACCAGGCGCCGACGATGATCGCCGAGGAGTTTTGCGCATTGTAGAGCATGGTGCCCCAGGTCACCCGGAGCGGATCGCCGAAGCCGAGATATTCGAGCGTCGTCTGCGCGACGATCGCATAGATGATGCTGCCGACCACGTTGATGCCGATCAGCGGCACCAGATTGGGCAGGATCTCGACGAAGATGACCCGCCAATGCGGCTCGCCGACCATGCGCGCCGCCACCACGAATTCACGCTGCCGGAGCGCCATGGTCTGCGACCGCGTCATGCGCGCGCCCCAGGGCCACGAGGTGAGCGCGATGATCGCCATGATCGCCATCGGCCCGACCGTGCCGGCAAAAGACGCAAGCAGGATCAGCAGCGGAATATTCGGTATGACAAGGACGGCATTGGTGGCGAGATCAAGCGTCGCATCCGTGCGGCCGCCGAAGTAACCGGCGACGAGGCCGACGATGGTGCCGAGCGCGGTAATCGCAAGGCCGGTGGCAAAGCCGACGGCAAGCGACGGCCTGGCACCCCAGACGAATTGCGAGAAGACGTCGCGGCCCATCTTCGTGGTGCCGAAGACATGCTCGACGGTTGGTGGCTGATGCGAACGACCGACACGCTCGCTCGGATCACCCGGTGCTAGAACCGGCGCGAACAGCGCCATCAGGCAGAGCGTGAGAATGATGACAAGGCCGGCGACGGCTTTCTTCTGCCGCCAGAACAAGGAGACGCCCGCATTCATGCCCTGCCCTCCCTTATGCGCGGATCGACCACGCCATAGATGATGTCGACCAGAAGATTGGCGCCGAGCGTGGCGATCGTCATCAGCAGCAGTTGCCCCTGGATCACGGGATAGTCGCGGGCAACGCTTGCCGTATAGAGCGTCAGTCCGAGACCCGGATAGTTGAAGACGATCTCGGTCACGATCGAGCCGCCAAAGACCGCCCCCAGCATCAGCGCCAGGTTGGTGAGCACCGGCAGCATGGCGTTGCGCGCCGCGTAGCCGAACATGACGGCTGCTTCCGAGAGGCCCTTGGCTCGCCCCATGGTGACGTAGTCCTCACCGAGCACCGAGATCATGCTGGAGCGCATCGTCGTCTGAAACTCGCCAATCAGATAGGGCGAGAGCGTCAGCACCGGCATGATCGCATGCAGGAAGACGCTGCCGAAGAAGGTGAAGTTGAGCCCCGGGTCGAGGCTCGGATCATAGGCGTAGCCGACCGGCAGCAGCCGGAGCGTCACGCCGAAAGTGAAAAGCGTCGCAAGCGCGATGATGACGGGCGGAACGGCAATCAGCACCACCGAGAACGGCGAGACGAAACTGTCGAAACGCCCGCCACGGCGCCAGGCGGCGACGGCGCCGAGCAGCACACCGATGCAAAGAGAGAAGGTTATGGCGGTGACCACGAGAAACGCCGTCCACCCGGCCGAGCGGCCGAGAACTTCAAGCACCGTCTGCGGATAATACTTGACCGAGACGCCGAGATCGAAATGGGCGAGCCCGACGACATAGTCGACGAACTGCTGCCAGATCGGTTGCTCGATCGCACCGAAACGCGCCTTGATCGCCTCGATGGCCGCGGGCGTTGCCCGCGGTCCGAGTTGGGCGATCATGCTGTCGACGGGGGACCCCGGCATCAGCCGGGGAACCGCGAAGTTCATGACGATCGCGAAGAGGAACGCCACGCAGTAGACGGTAAGCCGTCGACGGGAAAGTCGCATCGCTGGAACCCGCTGCCACTTATTGTACGGGCTTCAGGCGGAGCAGATGCACCAGCCGCATCCGGTTGTTGTCGTGATCCTCGGGGTTCATGACAGGCTCGTCCTTCGTCACCCAGCCGGTAAAGCGCTTGGTCGAGAACTGATACCAGGTCGGACCGTTGAAGACGGGAACGACGGGCAGGTTGTCGGCGACGATCACCTGCACCTGATCGAACAGCTTCTTGCGGTCGTCGTCCGTCGCCGCCCGGCGGTAATCATCGAAGACCTTGTCGAGTTCGGGGTTGGAATAGCGTGACGGCGCGCTGGTGATACGCCCACCGAAGCCGGTCGACAGCGACTGGAAGTAGCCGCGGAAAGGCGTCGGGCCGTCGGCACGCGAATTCATCACCGCCTCGAAGCTGCCGTCGAGGATCTGTTTCTGCCACTGCTCGTATTCGGGCGTTGCGACAGAGGCGTTGATGCCAATCTTGCGCAAGCCTTCGGCCGCGATCTGCACCGCGTCGATCCAGTCGGTCCAGCCGTTCGGCACGATGATCGGAAAGGCGATCGGTTTGCCGCTCGGCGTGGTGCGGAAGCCCTCGCCGTCCTTCTTGTAGCCGGCATCGTCAAGCAGCTTGTTGGCCTTGTCGATGTCATAGGCGAGCCACTCGTCCTGAGCACCCTCGGCGGCCTTGTTGCGCCAGCTGTCGAAGCGCGGCGGCAGACCGCTCGCATGGGTGTTGACGACGGGATAGCCGAAACCGGCGATATCGACCATCGCGGTGCGATCCATGGAAAGGCTGAAGGCGCGCCGGAACGTCATATCGTTGAAGGCCTCGGCGTTGCCCGGATTCGACGACTTGAAGTTCATCTGGAACGAAACGGTTTCGGCCGGAGGCTGCCAGTAGCCATTATGGTCAGGGTCGAGGCCGACATAGGTCTTGTCGATCTGCGGCAGGAACGAGCCGAACCAGTCGATCGAGCCCTCCGGCAGGAGCGCCAGCATCTGGTCGTTGCCGGAAATCTGCGGCAGCTTCAGGCAATCGACCTTCAGCGTCGCCGCGTCCCAATAGTTGGGGTTGCGGCACTGCTCGTAGACCTGGGGCGTGAAGCGGCGGATCTCGGTCATCGGGCCGGAGCCGACGGGCGTCTCGTTCTTGAAGGCCAGCGGATCCTTCACGTCCTTCCAGATGTGCTCGGGCACCACCGGGAAATCGGCAAGCGACTCCGGAAAATGCGTGTCGACATCCTTGAGGTTGATCTTCACCTCGGTCGGCGACGGTGCCTCCACCGAAGCGACGGTTTCGCCAACGCCGACGGTATCGACCGCCGGGTTCTTCAGCATCAGCTCGAGCGTGAATTTCATATCTGCCGAGGTCAGCGGCTTGCCGTCCGACCATTTCACGCCGTCGCGCAATGTATAGGTGATCGACTTCAGATCGTCGGCAAATTTGTAGGCAGTCGCAAGCCGAAAGACCGGCTTGCCGCCGTCGTAATCATTGAAGATCACCAGCGGCTCGTAGACGAAATCCATGGTGCTCTGCCGCCGACCGCCGAGGTCGAACGGGTTGAAATTCTGCACCCAGCTCGTCTGCTCCTCGATGTGCATGGTGAGCACGGATTCAGCGCGGGCCTCAGCGGCGCCGATCATCATCAGCACGGACGCGACGCCAACAAAACGCCGTGTCGTTCCGCTCCTTCCGCCCCCCGGCGCGTTGCGCAAAGGCCGCATTTCCTCGACTGCCGTCATGACGAATTCCCCCTCAGGTTTCGTTGATCGAACTATTAAGTCAAGTAATTTGACTTAACGATAAGTCCGTCAAAGTCGCGCTGTCAATCGGGGTATTTTCGCCGAGACTAAAGTTATGGTCCGAACCGCCAAGTGGTATTTCGAACGAGAATACCACTTCCGAAATCTTGCGATTTGGCGGCTCTTTCAGGCGGCGGAATTTGGTCGGAAAACGACTTGGCCAAGCATCGCGAGCAGAATCACCGCGCAGCCCAGGATCTGGGAAAGGCTCAAGGGTGACCCCAGAAACGCCAGCGCGAAGACGAGAACCCATACCGGTTCGCAGCACATGATCACCGATGCCCGCGCCGCAGAGATCATCTGCTGGCCGCGAAACTGCAGGACGAAGCGCAGGCAGGTCGAGATCAGGATGCTTGCCAGAAACCAGCCCCAGATCGCGATCGAAGGGACTGCCGCGGGCATCTGTTCGACAGGCAGCGAGACCGCGAGGATGACCACCCCTGCGGCCACCAGCTGGATCGCGGCTGTGGCCACCGCGCCTACTTCGGTGGAATTGCGTTTGACCAACGCAATGCTCGCCGCCCAAAGCAGGGCCGAGACCACAAAATAGAGGTGAGCCACCTCCACCCGAGCGCCGGGGCCAAGAAACAGCAAGCCCATCCCGGCAAGCGCGACGGCGATCGAGATCCCGAGCGCTCGCCCGACCGGCCAGCCGAAGAACAGCAGACCGAAAACCGGCACCAGCAGGTTGCCGGTCGAGGTGATGAAGGCCGCAACGCCCGGGTTCGTCGTCTGTTTCAGGCCGAAAATCCAGGCCATCATGGCGACCGCAAGGGCGAGCGCGGCGGGAAGCAGCAGGCGCACCGCCCTGCCGAGTTCGGCAAAGGATGCGAACCTCGACAAGAGACCGATCAGCAGACCGGCGATGACAAAACGGCTGCTGAGGAAGAGCAGTGGCGGAAACTCGGCAAGAGCGTGGATCGAAAACAGCCATCCGGCGCCCGCCACAAAGGCCGCGATCGCGATCTGCAGATCGGCAATCGGCTGGGAAGGGGGCTGGGCGGAACGATCAGGGGTCATCTGTTGGACACCAGAGAAGCCGAAAGGCCGTAGCGAGCGGCCTGCCGGCTTCTCTGTCGGTTACAACCGAGATCTACCAGTGATTGTTCGGATTGTGACAAGAACGGCCGTCTACTGGTTCGCCTTGGCGTAGTCCTTCATGTTCTCAGGTGTCACCAGTTCGAACGGAACCCAGATATGCCGTTCGGTCTTTTCCTCCCGCGCCAGGGCGACGGCGGCATCCATCGCGGTCGCGCCCTGCGCGATTGCGTTCTGGAAGACGGTGACGTCGAGATCGCCTGCGGCCATGGCGGCAAGCCCGTCCGGCGTCGCATCGATGCCACCGACCACCACCTTCGACATGTCGGTGCCCGCCGCTTTCATCGCCTGGATCGCGCCGATCGCCATCTCGTCGTTGTTGGCGATGACGGCATCGAATTCCCGTCCTGTCGAGAGCCAGTTGGTCATGATGTTGCTCGCCTCGAGGCGATCCCAGTTGGCGCTCTGTTCCTCGATCACGCTCATGCCCTTGCAGTCATCGGTGGCGATGACGTCGTGAATATCCTTCGTCCGGGTCAGCGACGAATGATTGTTGAGCGGTCCCATCAGCACATAAACGGAACCCTTGCCGCCAAGCAGCCGGCACACTTCCTTCGTTTCCAGCGTGCCGGAATCGATCTCGTTCGAACCGACGAAGGCGGCAGTCGCCGGGAGCCCATCGGCATCGGCCGGCGGGTGGTTGGCGTAGACGATCGGAATACCGGCGGCACTCGCCATTTTCGTCAGCGCCGGCGTGCCGTCGCCATCGACGGCAACCACGACGATCGCGTCGACGCCGGAGGATATGAAGTTCTGTACCTGGTCCAGCTGCTTGCTCGGATCGTTCTGGGCGTCCTCGACCTGAACCGAAACGCCATCGAGCTTGGCGGCGCGGTCTTCCATGCCCTGACGCAGGATCGTCAGGAACGCGCTATCGGAACGGGCAATGGTGATGCCGATGTTTTCGGCGTGAGCGGTACCAGCCAGCAGAACCGACATGGCGGCAAACAGCAACTTCCTCATTCGAAACCTCCCAAAGGAACAGATGACCTGTGAGTCATCAACGGAATACATCATCCATTGAAAGTCAATAATGAAACATACATTTCAATTTTGTGCGGCGATGGAATGATCGAAACCCCGCGAAACTCGGGATTTTCGGTATGCAAAATCCTGATAAGATCTACCTATGAGTGTATCATCTTGATACGAGCACCGCATATCCGGGGAGATTTCGACTGCGCCTTCGGGAAACGAGGGAGCCGCTTTCGGCTGTCCTCACCGGAAATGCCGGCGGCGCGACGCCTATGACATCACGCCTTTGACCCACGCAACCCTCGCTGTCGGCAGGAGATCCCGATGACCGTACAGGAAGCAATCTTCAACTTCGGCTATGATCCCACGATCAAGGAAGATGGCCCGACGCTCCGGCCGCCGATACCCGCATCACTGCCGAGCGCGGCAACCGTGAACGCGCTCTACTTGCCGCCGCCCAAGGCGCAGGGCACACCGAGCCATGTCGGCAGCCCCGGCAGTTGCGCCGCCTGGGCCACGACCTACGGGCTTGCCACCTATTGGGCGGCCGTTTCGACCGGCGAAGCGCCGTTGCAACCCGTGCGGCAGGCAAGTCCGGCCCATATCTACATCGAAGTGATGAAGAGCTACGGGAAAACGGGTTGCGCGGGATCACAGCTGGCCTCCTATCTCAATCTGCTCAAGCAGGGCGGCACCCCGAACTGGGAGACGGCTCCCTATTTTCCGAACTGTCCCGAGCTGTGGTCGCGCTACGATCCCGGCGCCCTTCCCGACGCCAGCTTCCAGATACCCGGCTGGGCGACGGTCGAGACCAGCGATCTCGACGCGATCAAGGCCGTCATCGTCGCGGGCGGAGCGCTCTGCTACGGCACGGCACTGAACAAGGGCTTCATGCAATATGAAGGGCCGGGCGCATTGAGAGGGCCTCTGGAAAAGTTGCCGAGCACCGGCCATTGCATGTTGATCATCGGCTATGACGACGAACAGCAGGCCATTCTCATCCAGAACAGCTTCGGTGAGAATTGGGGCTGCGAATAGAACGGGCGTCGCGGCTACATCTGGATGGGTTACGAGCTGTTCCAATGCCTCGCCCAGGGCCAGGCGATGTACATCACCGGCTGACGTCGGGCGGCTTGCCCGCCGCCCGATCTACCATCCCTGAACGGAGCCGTGGCCCTACTCCGCCGCCACGGCTGCGGGATAGGCTACGGTCTTCGTGTCCTCGGCCTCGAGGCTTGCCGGCGTCTCAGGCTCGACGGAACCCTTCTTCGGTTCGCGACCGAAGAAGAGCGCATAGCCCGCCGGCAGAACCAGGATGGTCAGCACGGTCGCGACCAGGATGCCACCCATCATGGCGTAGGCGAGCGGCCCCCAGAAGACACCGCGCGAGATCGGGATCAGCGCCAGCACGGCCGTCAAGGCGGTAAGCGTGATCGGCCGGAAACGCCTGACGGCGGAGCCGATGATCGCCTCGGCGCGGTCCATGCCCGCGGCGATATCCTGGTCGATCTGGTCGACGAGGATGATCGAGTTGCGCATGATGATGCCGAGCAGCGCAATGACGCCCAGGATCGCAACGAAGCCGAAAGGCGCACCGCTGATCAAAAGGGCAGCAGCCGCACCGATGATGCCGAGCGGACCGGTCGCGAGAACCAGCATCGCCTTGCCGAAATGCTGCAGCTGGATCATCAGCAGGATGACGATGACGCCGAGCATGATCGGCGCCTTGGCGGCGATCGAGGCCTGGCTTTCGGCAGAGTCCTCCGCGCCCCCTTGGATGGCGATCGAGTAGCCGGCGGGCAGGCTGTCGCGCAGCGGCTGCATTTCGCCAAACATCTTCATCGCCACGTCATTCGGCTGCACACCATCCGGCAGGGTGCCGCGCACGGTGATCGTCGGCAGGCGGTCGCGGCGCCATTCGATGCCCTGCTCGAGCACCGGCACGACCTTGGCGACCTGCGAAAGCGGTACGAAGCCACCGAAGTCGGTCGGGATGTATATGGAGTCGACCGAACTCAACAGCTTGCGGCTTTCCGCGGGCTCGCGGGCAACGATCGCCACCGTCTCCTCGCCATCGCGGAAATTGTCGAGCGGCGCACCCGTGACGCTTGCCTGCAGTATCTGGCGGATGCGCTGCGAGGTGACGCCGAGCGCGCGGGCGCGGTCCTGGTCGATCACCAGCTTCATGCCCGGCACCGGTTCCAGCCAGTCGTCGTGCACGGCGCCGAGCAGCGGGTTCTCGTGGAACTTCGCCTTGACGCGATCGGCAATACGCCTGACTTCGTCGCGATCCGGCCCCATGATGCGCATCTGCACCGGCCAGCCGGTTGGCGGGCCCAGGAACAGGCGATCGACCTTGGCGCGGATCGAGGGGAAGTCCGCAGCTAGAATTCCGCGCATCTTGGCGATCAACCGTTCGCGCGCCGGCTCGTCCTTGGCCATCACGAGAAGCTGGGCAAAGTTCGGATTGCGAAGCTGCTGGTCGAGCGGCAGGAAGAAGCGCGGCGCGCCCTCGCCGATATAGGTGGCGATGAAGCGCTTGTCCTCGTCGTCCATCATGCGGGCTTCGAGTGCCTTGGCCTGCTTCTCGACTTCCTTGATGCTGGTGCCCTCGGGCAGCCAGAGATCGACGAGGATCTCCGGCCGCGACGACTGCGGGAAGAAGTTCTTAGGAATGAACTGGAAGGCCCAGAGGCTGACGAAGAAGAGGGCGAGCGTCGTCGACAGCACGATGATGCGATGGCGCACGGCCCAGGTGACCGTCGTGCGCAGGCGACGATAGAAGCGCGTGTCGAAGACGTCGTGATGATTGCCGGCGTGGCTGCGCTGCTTCAGGAGCATATTGCCGAGCCAGGGGGTGAAATAGACGGCAACGAACCACGAGACGACGAGCGCGATGCCGACCACGTAGAACAGCGAGCGCACATACTCCCCGGCGGTCGAAGCGGCAAAACCGACGGGAATGAAGCCGGCCGTGGTGATCAGCGTTCCGGTCAGCATCGGGAAGGCAGTGGAGGTATAGGCGAAGCTCGCAGCCTCGACCTTCACCAAGCCCTCTTCCAGCTTTCGTTCCATCATCTCGACCACGATCATGGCGTCGTCGACCAGAAGGCCGAGCGCAATGATCAGTGCGCCGAGCGAGATGCGCTGCAGGTCGATGCCGAGCTCGTACATGATGGCGAAGGTTGCAGCCAGCACCAGCGGAATGGTGATCGCGATCACCAGGCCCGAGCGCCAGCCGATCGACAGGAACGACACGACGAGCACAATCGCCAGCGCCTCGCCGAGCGCCTTCATGAATTCGCCGACGGCTTCCTTGACCACTTCAGGCTGGTTGGAGACCTGGTCGACCTTGACGCCATAGGGCAGCGACGCTTCGAAGTGCTGATAGGTCGCCTCCACCGCGTTGCCGACATCGGTCACCTTGAAGCCCTTGGCCATGACAACGCCGATCTGGACGCTGTCTTCACCGTTGAAACGGAATTTGCGCGAATAGGGATCTTCGAGACCGGAGCTGACCGTGGCGATATCGCCAAGTCGGGTGATCTGGCCGCCGGCGCGAAGCCTCAGGTTCTTCAGGTCCTCCACCTTGTCAAGACTGCCTTCGACCGAGATGCGCACCGAGCGCGTGCCGGTATCGACCGCGCCGGCCGGGTCGATGTTGTTCTGGCCGGCAATCGTGCTGCGCAGGTCGTTGAGCGTCAGCCCGCGCTCGGCCAGCGCATTGGATGAGACGTCGATATAGATCTTCTCCGGCTGGTCGCCGATGATGACGGCCTTCTCGACGCCAGGCGTCGTCAAAAGCATGTCACGCGCCTGGATCGCGAACTTCTTCAGCTCCGGATAGCTGTAGCCTTCGCCGCTCAGCGAATGCAGCGTGATGAAGGTGTCGCCGAACTCGTCGTTGAAATAGGGACCGAGCAAACCTTCGGGCAGTTCGTTGGAGATGTCACCGACCTTCTTGCGGACCTGGTAGAAGGCATCCGCCACCTGTTCGGCATTGGTGTCGCCTTCGACCTGCAACGTGATGATCGCGCTGCCGGCACGCGTATAGGAGCGCACGAAATCGAGATGCGGCGTTTCCTGCAGCTTGCGCTCGATCTTGTTGACGACCTGGTCCTGCATCTCCTCGATCGAGGCCCCCGGCCAGAAGGCCTGCACGACCATCACGCGGAAGGTGAAGTCCGGGTCTTCCTTCTGCCCCATGCGCATCAGGCCGAAGACGCCGGCAAGGATGATGAGGCCGAACAGGAAGCGCGCCATGCTCGGGTGCGCGATCGCCCAGCGCGAAAGGTTGAAGGGCCGTTTTTCGTCGGAAGAGGAGGTGGTCATCGGCTCGGTTCCGCGGTTTTCGAGTGTCAGCGCAGGAGCGGGACTTCGGCCTGGGCCGAAGCGGAGTGCTGCGTCGTCGCGTTCGAGATCGTCACCTTGAGATCGTCGGCCATGAACTGCGTCCCGGCAGCAACGACAAGGTCGCCGACCTCAAGCCCATCGGTGACGCGCACGCCGTCAGCGGTGAAGTCGGAAAGCGTGACGGGACGGCTGCTGACGGTTTCGGTGCCGCGATCGACAACCCAGACGATGGTGTAGCCGTCCTTCTGTGCAAGCGCGCTCAAAGGGACCGAGACGTAAGGCTTGCCGTTGCCGGCCGACGCCTCGACGGTCGCGGTCATGCCGAGCAGAACCCGCGGATCGTTCGGCAGGCTTACCCGCACGGAAAAGGTCCGCGACTGCGGGTCGGCGCTGCCCGCCACCTCGCGTACCGTGCCGTCAAGCGACAACCCGGTGTCGGACCAGAGCCCGACCTTGACCGGCAGGCCGGTCTTGAAATTGGCGATCTCCGTCTCGGGCACGGCGACCTGCACTTCCTTTTCGCCTTCGACGGCGACAGTCGCGACAGGCGTGCCCGAACCGACGACCTGGCCGACATCGGCATTGATCGTGGTGACGATGCCCGGCCGGTCGGAGACGAGGTTCGTATAGGTCACCTGGTTCTCCACCTGCGACAGCGCCGACTTCGCAGCGTCGCGCGTCGCCACGGCCTGATTGTAGCTCAGCACCGACTGATCGAATTGGGCCTGCGAGGCAAATTTTCGGGCGAGCAGTTGTTCGGCGCGATCGCGCACCAGCTTGACTGTCTCGACCTGACGCTCGGCCGCTTCCAGATTGGCCGAAGCGCTGCGCACGGCGAGCTCATAATCGGTGGCGTCGACGCGGGCGAGCAGATCGCCGACCTTTACGCGGTCGCCGACATTGACGACCCGCTCGACGATCTTGCCGCTAACGCGGAAGCCGAGGTTCATTTCGGTCCGTGCCCGCACGGAGCCGGAATAGCTGAGCTGGCGGGCCGTGTCGGCCTCAGCAATCTCGACGACCTTGACCGGGCGCACCACCGCAGTGGCTTCGGTCTTTTCCTGCGAGCAGCCGGCCAGTGTCGCCGCGAGCATCGAGAGGAGTGCAGCAGTGGCAAAAAATGAAGTACGGCGGCGAAATTCTATGAGCTTAAACATGTTCGCACTCCCAAAACAGGCTGGCGCAGGCCGAAGCCGCGCCGGAAATATTTCTGCTAAATTTTCAATGCGTTGATCGCGAACTCGACCAGCTCTTCCGGGCTTGCGCGGTTCGTCTTGCTCAGACACTGGGCGACCATTTGCGGGTGGCAAAGCGTGACGGTCGCCGCCCCAAAGCAACGGGACGCGGCATCGGCGTCCTGGTCGCGAAACTCGCCCGCGGCAATCCCCTCGCGGATGACGTCGGCGAGGAGCGCGTCGATCCTGTCGATGTGCTTGTCGATGACGTGCCACTCGCGTTCGATGGCAACGATCACCATCTCGTGCACCTTCGTGTCGTCGAGCATCAGTTCGACCGTCATTTTGTGCTGTGCGTGGACGTAGCGGTGCAGGCGCTCGCTCGCGCTCAGCGGCAACTGGCAGATCTCCTGCGCCATCTGGTAGCTGGCCGCGAGCATGCGCGCGCAAAGCGCCTGGTGGATCTCGGTCTTCGAGGCAAAGAAACGGTAGATGTTTGCCGGCGACATGCCGAGCTCGCGGGCGATGTCGGCAACATTGGTCTTGCTGTAGCCGAAGTGCCGGAACAGCCCCTCCGCTGCATCGAGGATGCGCGTGATGTTGTCCTGCCGTGTCTGGTCGACGACGATATCGTTGCTCACCGGCATCGCTGGCCTTTCGATTTACGACTGACGAATTTCGTATTTCGTCAGTCGTAAATCGAAACGAGGTGTGCGTCAATGGCACAGTCGGGCGTGGTTGATCACGTTTTGAAGAACGAGCGAGACGCCCTCCTCTGGCACACGAGGGCCTCCGCGACGCAGACTGGGTGACGGGGTGCAACCGCGGCGCCGTTGACTCGACACGCTATGGTGGTTACTGGCGACTTAACTGCCGTGTTTTTCGGATTTCTCTCAAAGGGTTCAGCCATCGATGGCCACAGGTCTCATCGCCCTCCTCGACGACATCACTGCGATCGCCAAGATGGCTGCGGCCTCGCTTGACGACGTTGCCGCCCAGACGGTGAAGGCCAGCACCAAGGCCGCTGGCGTCGTGATCGACGATGCGGCCGTGACGCCACGCTATGTCGTTGGCCTGACGCCGGAACGGGAACTGCCGATCATCGCGCGGATCGCCTTCGGCTCGCTCAAGAACAAGCTGCTCTTCCTTCTGCCGGGAGCCCTTCTGCTCGGCTACTTCGCACCCTGGGCGATCACGCCGCTGCTCATGCTCGGCGGCATCTATCTCTGCTACGAGGGCGCCGAGAAGCTCTATGGTGCCCTCTTCCCCCATGCCGCCCACGCACATGAGGAAGCCGTGCTCGGCGCGACGAGCGATCCGGCAGCGCTCGAAAACGAGAAGGTTGCGGGCGCCATCCGAACCGACTTCATTCTATCCGCCGAGATCATGGCGCTGACGCTCTCGACCGTTGCCGACGCCAGCATCTACACGCAGGCAGCAGTTCTGGCCGGGGTCGGCATCCTCATCACGCTTGCCGTCTACGGAGCGGTTGGCTTGATCGTGAAGGCCGACGATGCCGGCGTCGCGCTTGCCAAAAACCCCGTCGCGCTCCTGCGGCCGCTCGGCCGCGGACTGGTGCTCGGCATGCCCGTGTTCCTCAAGGCTCTCGCCGCCATCGGCACCGCCGCCATGCTGTGGGTCGGGGGCAGCATTCTCGTGCACGGCATGGCGCAACTTGGCGAGGCCAGGCCGGAACATTTCATCCACGACATCTCCGAGCATGTCGCGCAGGCGCTTCAGTTCGCGCCCGGGCTCGTCGGCTGGTTTGCGACCTCGGCACAGCAGGCACTGCTCGCCCTCGTCGTCGGCGCCATCACGATCGTCGTCTTGGGTAATGTCGTCGCGCCGATCTGGGGGCGTCTGCGCCCGGCAAAGCGCTAAAGGCGTTCGAAAGGTTTTCGGAAAGGAGGCCGCCTCCGGCCTCCTGCCAATCCGCAATCAAGCTTGCCGGAGCCGTTACCGCTTGTACTTCACCCCCGGCAGCACGCAGAGCATTTCATAAAGCAGGTTCGCCGCGGTGATCGCGGTCGTTCCAGTCGTGTCGAAGGGCGGGCTCACCTCGACGAGATCGGCGCCGACCAGGTTGAGACCGCGGCAGCCGCGGATGATCTCGAGTGCCTGGATGACGGTAAGGCCCCCGATCTCGGGCGTGCCGGTGCCTGGCGCATAGGCGGGATCGAGGCTGTCGATGTCGAAGGTCAGGTAGGTCTTGTGGTTGCCGATCTTCGCGCGGATGCCTTCGATCAGCGGCACCAGCGACTTGTGCCAGCATTCCTCGGCCGGGACGACGGTGAAGCCCCTGTCGCGCGACCAGTCGAAATCGTCGGAAGCATAGCCGGTGCCGCGCAGGCCGATCTGGAAGACGAGATTGGGATTGAGGCAGCCGTCCTCATAGGCGCGACGGAACGGCGTGCCGTGCGCGATCTTCTCGCCGAACATCGTGTCGTTGATATCCGCATGCGCATCGACATGGATGAGGGCGACCGGCCCGTGTTTTTCGGCAATCGCCTTCAGGATCGGGTAGCTGATCGTGTGATCGCCGCCGAGGGTCAGCGGGATACAGTCATGCTTAAGGATCTCGCGGATGCCGCGGGTGATGATCTCCATATTGGCCGGCAGGTTGAAGGTGTTGATGGCGATGTCGCCGATATCGGCGACCTGCAGGCTTTCGAACGGGGCGGCGCCGGTCGCCATGTTGTAGGGACGGATCATCACGGATTCCGCGCGGATCTGGCGCGGTCCGTAGCGCGTACCAGACCGGTTGGACGCGCCGATATCCATGGGGATGCCAACGAAGCAGGCGTCGAGGCCTTCAGCCGAGGTCGCGGTGGGAAGACGCATCATCGTGCCGGGGCCGCCGAAGCGGGGCATATCGTTGCCGCCCAGCGGCTGGTTGAATTTTTCGTCCATGGAAGTTCTCCCTTTCTGTCGCCGGAACCCTAGCAGCCATTGCCACCCGAGAAATGCCCTTCGATCGAACGTTACTTCGATCGCGGTCAAACAAACATGCCCGATGCGGCAAAGGCCGGCGTCGATTGCCGTTTACGACGCCGCCGCGTCTCCCACACCTAGCCAAAGGGAGTGTTGCCCTCAAAGGACCCGCCAATCACTTTGGCGAAAACAAAAATACGCTGTTCTTGGGAGGAACCATGCAAAAGTTAACCCGCACCGCCCTGCGCTCCATGTTCGCCGCGTCGCTCGCCGCCATTGCGGCCTCAACGACCGCCCAGGCGCAGGACAAGCTGTTCATCTACAATTTCTCCGACTACTTCGCCGAAGACACCGTTTCGAATTTCCAGGCGAAGACCAGCGTTGAAACTCGGGTGGACTTCTACGATTCCCTTGAAGTGCTTGAAACCCGGCTGCTTGCCGGCGGCAGCGGTTTCGACGTCGCCTTCCCGAGCGCCACGGTCGGCGAGCGCCTGATCCAGTCCGGCGCACTGAAGCCGATCGATGTCACAGCGCTCAAGAACTACGGCAATCTCGACAAGGACCTGTTGAAGCTTGTCGCCGAGCACGACCCGGAGAACAAGTATCTCGTTCCCTACATGTGGCTGACGACGGGCGTTGCCTACAACGCCAAGCTGGTCAACGAGCGCCTGCCCGAGGCACCGGTCAATAGCCTCGACATGTTCTTCAAGCCCGAGATCGCCCAGAAATTCCAGGACTGCGGCATCGGCATCGTCGATGCGCCGAACGAGGTGATCCCGATCGCGCTCAACTATCTCGGCCTCGATCCCTATTCCACACAGGCGGAGGATCTCGACAAAGCCAAGGAACTGCTGCTGAAGCTGCGCCCCTTTATCCGGCACATGCAAAGCGGCCAGCTCGTGGCCGACATGGCCTCCGGCCAGCTCTGCCTGGCGCTGATGTGGAGCGGCGACGCCGGCATTGCAGCGGCCCGCGCCGAAGAGGCGGAGACCGGTGTTGCGGTCGCCTACTCGATCCCGAAGGAAGGCACGATCATTTCCTTCGACACGATGGCGATCCCGGCCGACGCACCGGATCCGGAACAGGCGCTGGCTTTCATCGACTATATCCTCGAGCCGAAGACAGTCGCCGCGATCAGCAATCGCGTCTTTTACGCCAACGCCAATGCCGCGGCGACGGCAGAGGTCGACGCCGGCATCCGAGACAACCCGAACATCTATCCGCCTGCCGAGGTCCGTTCCAAGCTCTTCGTCGACAAGTCGCTGCCACCGCGCCAGACGCGCGAGCGCACCCGCGTCTGGTCAGCATTCCGGGCCGGCCAATAGGCCAACCGTCAACAGCAGGACCAGATCCCGTGCCATCCTATATTTCGATCGAAAACCTGGCGAAGTCCTATGGCGTCGTCACGGCCGTCAACAACATCAACCTCGGCATCGAGAGGGGCGAATTCTTCTCGCTCCTTGGGCCCTCCGGCTGCGGAAAGTCGACGCTGCTGCGGATGATCGCCGGCTTCGAGACGCCGACCTCGGGCGCGATCAGGCTGGAAGGCGCCGACGTCACCGACGTTCCGGCGCATCGGCGTCCGACCAACATGATGTTCCAATCCTACGCGCTCTTTCCGCATCTGACGGTCGGCAAGAACATCGCCTTCGGATTGCACCAGGACGGTCTCGACAAGAGCGAGATCAGGAAGCGGATCGACGAGGTCTCGGAAAAGCTGCAGCTGACCGCACTGCTCGATCGCAAGCCGGCGCAGCTTTCCGGCGGCCAGCGCCAGCGCGTGGCGCTCGCCCGCGCACTGGTCAAGCGGCCGAAGGTGTTGCTGCTTGACGAGCCCTTGGGCGCGCTCGACAAGAACCTGCGCACCGAAACCCAACTCGAACTCGTCCGCCTGCAACGCGAACTCGGCCTCACCTTCATCATCGTCACCCATGATCAGCACGAGGCGATGACCGTTTCCACCCGCATCGCCATCATGAAGCAGGGACAGGTGCTGCAGGTCGGCTCGCCGTCAGACGTCTACGAGGCGCCGCGGTCGCGCTACGTCGCGAAATTCCTTGGCGAAACCAATGTCTTTGCCGGCGGACGATCGGAACGCGATGGCGAAGAACTGCGGATCGAAAGCGATGAGGCCGGCGGCGGTGTCCGCGCCGCCTTCACCGACCGGGTGGCGCTCGACCGGCCGTTCTGGGTTTCGGTCCGCCCTGAACGGGTAGAGCTTACAACTTCGGGCAGCGGCCTCGAAGGCACCGTGGAACAGCTCACCTATACCGGTGTCGAGAGACACTACCGCGTGCGGCTGAAGTCGGGCGCGACGCTCGACGCGCGCCGGGTCAATCTCGGCGCCGAGAGCGATCTTCGCGTCGGCGACCGCGTGTTCGCAAACTGGCCGCCGCAGGCAAGCCGGCTGCTGGCCGAATAGGAGGTCGACCCTTGTCTTCCATCGCCCATTCTTCCGCAGCCGCCCCCTCCGCAAAGGCGAACTGGGCCAAGCGCCTGCTGATCGCCATCCCCTATTCCTGGCTGCTCGTGTTGTTCCTCGCGCCCTTCGCGCTGGTTGCCGGTATCAGCCTTTCGACCGTCCGCCTCGGCATGCCGCCATTCGAGCCGCTGACCGCCTGGGACGGCTCGATCCTGAACCTTAGGCTCAATTTCGAGAATTTCCTCTATGTGCTGACCGACGACACCTATCTTCTGGCGTATCTGACGAGCCTCAAGATCGCGGCGATCTCCACGGCTGCCATGCTCTTCATCGCCTATCCCCTCGCCTATGGCATCGCGTCCTGCTCGCCCTCCTCCAGGTCCCTGCTGGTCTTTCTGGTGATCGTGCCGTTCTGGAGCTCGATGCTGATCCGCGTCTATTCCTGGATGAGCATTCTCAGGAACGACGGTCTTTTGAACGCGCTGCTTTTAAAGATCGGGCTGATCAGCGAGCCGCTGCGAATCCTCAACACCGAGACGGCGATCTATATCGGCATCGTCTACACCTACCTGCCCTTCATGGTGCTGCCGATCTATTCGACCTTGAGCAGCGCCGATCGGACTTTGATCGAGGCGGCGCGCGATCTCGGCTGCTCGCGCATCTCCGCCTTCTGGCGGGTCACCTTCCCGTTGAGCCTGCCCGGCGTGCTCGCGGGCTGCGCGCTGGTCTTCATCCCGGTCGTCGGTGAATTCGTGATCCCGGATCTCTTGGGTGGCGCCGACACGCAGATGATCGGCCGCGCCATCTGGCTCGAATTCTTCAACAACCGCGACTGGCCGATGGCCGCTGCCGTGACCATCGTCTTGCTCGCTCTGCTGGTCGTACCGATCGTCTATTTCCAGTCGCGCCAATCGCGTGAACAAGGCTGAGGAGCAAGCCATGACAAAACCAAGCTGGTTCAATCGGCTGTCGATCCTGTTCGGTCTTGCCTTCCTCTATCTGCCTATCGTCGTGCTCGTCGTCTACAGCTTCAACGGCTCGAAGCTCGTGACGGTCTGGGGCGGCTTCTCCACCCAATGGTATGCGACTGTTCTCAACAATCCCTCGATCATCGAGGGCGCGAAAGTCAGCTTCCTGGTCGCGGCGGTCTCGGCCACCGCCGCCACCCTTCTCGGCACGCTTGCCGCCGTCGTCATGGTGCGGCTGCGTCGCTTCCGTGGCCGGGCACTGCTGAACGGCATGCTGCTCGCCCCGATGGTGATGCCCGAGGTGGTGATGGCCGTGTCGATGCTTCTGATGTTCGTGACGCTCGGGATCGACCGCGGGCCGCTCACCATCACGCTGGCGCACACCACCTTCACGCTCTGTTTTGCGACTGTCGTGCTGCAATCGCGGCTGGTCGAACTCGACCCGTCATTGGAGGAGGCGGCGCGCGATCTCGGCTGCCCTCCGGCAAAGGCGTTCGTCAGCGTCGCCTTACCGAACATGATCCCGGCGCTCGTCTCCGCCTGGCTGCTGTCCTTCACCCTGTCGCTGGACGACCTGGTCATCTCGAGCTTCACGACCGGGCCGGGTGCATCGACCCTGCCGATGAAGATCTATTCACAGATCAAGTTCGGCGTGACGCCGGAGATCAACGCGATCTCGACGATTATCCTCGGCATCGTCGTGTTTGGATTGGTGGCCGCTCAACTGGTCTCGCGGCGCTCCGAACAACGGGTGAGCGCCGCGGCTTGAGGTAACTCTGAGGAAGATAGACTTCCCCGGAATTCCCGACAAATGCGCCGGGTCAGTGCGGCCTCAGCGCGCCAGCCGGCGAAAGATACGTGGCCAGCGGATCCTCGAAGGCATTGCTTGCCGAAGACACGGCATCGATAAACAGCGAGAACAATGCCGTCTGCGAAGTGATGTCGAGCTTGGCGTAGAGGTTGCGGCGATGCAGCTTGACGGTCGCCGGCGAGATGCCGAGCTTTTCGGCAGCACCCTTGACCGAGTAACCGCGCAGGATCATCTGCGCCACCTGGCACTCGCGATCGGTCAGCAGGCTGCGGCCAAAATTGCGCACCGCCTGCGCCAGGGCGCTTTGAAGCGGCGAGCCGTCGTCGCCCAGGCCTTCGGGTCTGAGGTCGCGATAATGCCGAAGCACGGCCATGCTGATGAGCGGCGCCGCATTCTGCAGGAAATCCTGATCTTCGCCGCTGAAGGCCGCGTGCGCATGGCGGCGCGCCAGAGAGATTGCGATCTTCGTGTCGGCATCGATGCCGATGAAGACGTTGAATTCGTCGTGCAGGCCCGAATGCCGGTAGTAGTCGCGGTAGTACTGCGACCGGTCGAAGGACGGATCGATTTGCCGCAGGCGATAAAGCCCGTCGTCGCCATTGTCGAGCGCCAGCCGGTAGAACGGATCCATCCGGTACGGCCCCTGCAGATAGGCGCGAATATCCGACAGCCCCCTGTCCGTGCGCCAGTCGTTAAACAGGATCTTCGGCGCGGCGTCGCGTCGATAGAGGAGCATCAGACCGGCATCGATCGCAATGTGCCGCTTGAGCGAATGTGTCAGCCGGTCCTGGAAATCCGAACGGCCCACCCCCTCCATCAGCGACAGCGCCAGATCGCCTACACCGGACACCTGCTGCGCCGGCGCGCAGACTTTGATGATCGTATCGTCGTTCATATTGTTCTCCTCCACGCGCAGACTAGGCGAAGGTTGGGTTGGTCGCAAGTAACGGAATTTCACTACGGGATTTCCAAAACTATCTTTTGGCGAACCAAAACAACGGCATAGGTGGCCGACATCCGGCGGGGCAAGGCCTTGCGGCGCGGCACGGATGGCCCGCCTCGGAGCGAACCTAGCCCTTTGGCGTATTCCGAGCAGCGATACCGACGCCTAGAAAAATGATGCAAGCCGCACAGTAGATCCGCGGCAGGCAAGGCGGCACGTGACTGTCGAGACGGCATATTGATCTCGGACATCCCATCGTTCCGTAGAAGAATGAAACAACGAAACCCTGGCGCGCGGCCGATCGACTTGGCGCTCGTCTTTCTGAACTGGAGTGAACATGTCGAAGGTCATCAAACTCGGGCGCGATGGTGTCGGCCTCAACGCGCTTGAAAAATGCAGCGTCGTGCCGCCGGAGGCGATCCTTTCGGGCTTTGCGGACGAGCTCGGCGACGTTCATTTCGAAAGCCCCGATAAGGCCGTCGTCATCGGCACGTGGCAGTCGACGCCCTATGCGGAAATGCTCTCCTATCCCGATGGCAATGAATACAGCGTCATCCTCTCTGGCAAGGTCGCGATCACCAACCCGGATGGCTCGGTCGAGACCTTTTCGGCGGGCGAAAGCTACGTGCTTCCAGCCGGCGTCGAAGTGCGTTTCGAAGTGCTGGAGACGATGCGCAAGGTCTACGTCCTCTACACCGCCCCTGCCGCGAAGTGATGTGAGCCGTCCTCATGACCCAGGTAAGAAACAAAGCCCTTGCAGACGTGACGATGACGCCCTTCTGGCTCGACCGGCCGGATGCGCCCGAGCCGCGAGAGCGACTGACGCGTCATCTGAAGGCCGACCTTCTCGTTGTGGGTGGCGGCTTTACCGGGTTGTGGGGCGCCATCCAGGCAAAGCAGCGCCAGCCCGAGATCGACGTCATTCTGATCGAGAAAGGCTCGGTCGCCAACGGCGCCTCGGGTCGGCCGGGCGGTGTCGTCTCAACCTCGGTCATGCACGGGCTGTCGAACGCCGTGCGCATTTTCCCGAAAGACATCGCAGCGCTCGAGAAGCTCGGCCAGGAGAACATGCACGGCTTTCTCAAGACGCTTGAGGAGCATGCGATCGACTGTCATGCCGAGTGGGGCGGGGAGCTAACGGTCGCGGTCGACGACGCCCATATCGAAGCGCTGCACGAGGAGCACGAGCTTCACCTGAAGTACGGCCACCAGGCGGTCTTCCTCGATCAGAGCGCCGTCCGCGCCGAAATCAATTCGCCGCGCTACAAGGCCGGCGTCTGGTCGAAGCATATCTGCGGCACGGTGCATCCGGCGCTGCTGGCGTTCGGACTGAAACGGGTCGCGCTCACGCTCGGCGTACGGATCTTCGAAAACACCGAACTGACAGGCCTTGAAGACCTCGGCGACCGGATGAAGGCACACGCGGCTTCCGGCAGCGTGACCGCGCCGAAGGTGCTGCTCGCCACCAACGCCTTTGCCGCCGGCCACAGGAAGATCAAAAACAGGGTCGTCGCCGTGCGCGATCGGGTGCTGGCGACAGAGCCCCTGTCAGCGGAGCAGATGGCAGCGATCGGCTGGAGCCATCGTCAGGGCGTTTACGACACTCGCACCCAGATGAACTACATGCGGCTCACCAAGGACAACCGGATCATCTTCGGCGGCCGCCTCGCCTATGCCTTCGCCGGCGATCCGTTTCCGTCGATCGACCGGGAACTCGATACCTATGAGCCCCTTGCCGCCGCTTTCTTCGACACCTTTCCACAGCTCGAAGGCCTGCGCTTCAGCCATGCCTGGAGCGGGCCGATCGACCTCAGCACCCGCATGGCCGTACACTTCCAGCGTTACCATGACGAAAAGGTCGTTTATGCCGGCGGCTATTCTGGCTTCGGCGTCTCGGCCTCACGTTTCGGCGCGCGCATAGCGCTCGATATCCTCGACGGCTCGAAGACCCCGGAGAGCCGGCTGGATTTCGCCACCAGCCTTCCGAATACGATCCCACCCGAGCCGTTCCGCTGGCTCGGCGCCCAGATCACCATGTATGCGCTCGACACCGCCGACAAGTCCGGTGGCTGGCGCAGGCCGTGGCTCAAGATGGTCTCGGCCATGGGCTTCCCGCTCAGTTGATCATGCGTTTCCCGGCGGCTTCAAAGGGCAAGCGGAGCCGAGACTTTCGGCTCTGCCACCGGGCGATGGCGGTGGCCCATCCGGCCCGGGAGCAACGGTGGTAGTAAATCGTTAACCATGATTAGATAGCCAAAGCTACCCATTCCGCTGGCTGATTCGCGAGCGTTCGTAGCACCGGCGGCACCCATGCGACAAACACCGCTCGCGGTCCTTTCCAAACGCCTCGGCCTTTTCACGGCACTAGCCTCTCTTGCCGTCTCGACACCGGCGCTTGCCCAGTCCGTTTGGACCGGGGGAGCCGACAACGAATTCGGCAACGGCGCGAACTGGGCGCCCGCCCTGCCCGGCGCGAGCGACGCAGCGGAGGTCAACACCGGCTCTCCGCAGGTCAACGACGGCCGTACGATCCGCCAGCTTGGCGTCGACGGCGGCAATGTCACCATCTCCAACACCGGCGCGCTGACCGTCACCAACGGTAGCACGATCAATTCCGGGAGCGTCAGCATCAACGCGGGCGGCGCACTCACCTCCAATGTCGAGCTGAACGGCGGCAGCCTGTCGATCGATGGGGACCTCAACGGAAGGCTGACGCTGAACAACGGCAACGTGTCGGTGAACGGAACGCTGGACAGCGCCAGCGTCGGCAGCGCCACGTCGCTTTCCAACAACGGCGAGGTTGGTGACGTCAAAGTCTCGGCTGGGGGCACTTTCGTGAACAACACCGGCGCCGTCGCCGGCGCGACGGTGAATGCCGGCACCGCCTCCAACGCCGGAACCATGGGCTCGCTGACGAACACCCAGGGGAACTTCACCAACAATACCGGCGGCACGATCACCGGGAAAACGACGGTGGCGGGCGGAACCGTCACCAACAACTTCGTCGTCACCGACGCGGATGTCGCGGCAGCGGCCGCCTTCGTCAACAACAATGGCGCAACTGCGGGCGCGATTACCAACGCCGGCACGGTCTCGAACGCTGGCACCATCGCATCGGTGCGCAACGACGCCGGAAGCTTCACGAACAATTTCGGCGGCGAAGTGACCGGCGAAACCACGGTCTCTGGCGGCGCCGTCACCAACAACGCGACCCTCGGTACGGTCACCGTCGGCGCGGGCGGCACCTTCACGAACACGTCGGGGGCAAGCGCCGGCGCGGTCACCAACAGCGGCGCCGCGTCGAATGCCGGCACGATCGCCGGACTTACCAACACAGCCGGAAACTTCGCCAACAATGCCGGTGGCACAGTCACCGGCAAGACGACGGTTACAGGCGGCACCGTGACGAACAATTTCGTCGTTAGCGACGCCGACGTCGCGGCCGCGGCAGCCTTCGTCAACAACAGCGGCGCCGTGGCCGCCAACGTCACCAACGCCGGCACCCTGTCCAATGCCGGAACCATCGCTTCCGTGCGCAACGATGGCGGATCCTTCACCAACAACGGCAACGGCACGGTGACCGGAAAGACAACCGTCGCCGGCGGCAGCGTCGTCAACAATGCGGCGCTCGCCGACGTCGAGATCGGTGCCAACGGCACTTTCACCAATAACAGCGGCGCGACTGCCGGGGCAGTTTCCAACGCCGGCACCGGGTCGAACGACGGAACCATCGCTTCGCTCGCAAACAGCGGCGGCCTCTTCCAAAACACCGGCACGATCAGCGGCGCGGCGAACATCACGGGCGGCGCTCTCGTCAACCAGGGTACGGTCGCCGGGACGGTCGAAATCTTCGACGGCGGTCTCTTGTCCGGCAGCGGCATCGTCGGCAGCCTGACGGTCAATGCCGGCGGCGTGGTCTCTCCCGGCCCGGGCATCGCGGTTGCCACCGTCAACGGCGACCTGACGTTCCGTTCGGGCTCGATCTATCAGGTGGATGTGGATGCGGCGGGGCAATCCGACCGCCTGGCCGTTTCGGGCGCGCTTTCGCTTGAGGGCGGCAGGCTAGCGGTCCTCGCCGGCAGCGGCGTCTATGACCCGTCGACGAGCTACACGATCGCTTCCGCCGGCACTGTCAGCGGCCGGTTCGATGCGGTGACAAGCAATCTTGCGTTCCTGTCGCCGACGCTGACCTATGGCGCCACCGGCATCGATCTGAGGCTCGACCGGAACGACGTTGCGTTCGCGGACCTCGCAGAAACCGCCAATGGGCGCGCAGCAGCAAGCGCTGTCGAAGCGCTGGGCGTCACGAGCCCGCTCACGCTGGCCGTGCTCTCGCTGGATGATGCAACGGCCGCAAGCGCCTTTTCCCAGCTGAGCGGCGAGGTACACGCCTCAGTCAAGAGCGCGCTGATGTGGGACAGCCGTTTTCCGCGGGACGCCATTCTGGAGCGCGCGGGCTCGGCCGTCTCGACCCTTCAGGAAACCGAGGACGCCGTCTTCTTCTGGACGTCGGGTTTTGCAGGCGCGGGCCATTTGTCCGGTGACGGCAACGCAGCCGCTATCGATAACCGCACGGCGGGTATCCTCGTCGGCGCTGATGCGGCGGTTTCCGACGATTGGCGCCTCGGCGGGATCCTCGGCTACAGCCATCTCACCGTTCAGCCGCAGGCGCGTGTCGATGCTTACCATGCGGGCCTCTACGGATATGGGAACATCGGGGCGCTGAACCTTGCAGGCGGCGCGATCTATAGCCACAACGAGGTTTCGTCGGAGCGTGACCTCGCCTTCGGCTCGTTCACAGACCGCCTAACCGCCGACTACGATAGCACTGTTGCCCAGGTGTTCGCCGACCTTTCCTTCACGCTCAGCGCAGACGATATCAGGCTTCAGCCGTTCGCAAACCTGGCCTATGTCTATCTCGATACCGATGCGTTCAAGGAAAACGGTGGTTCGGCGGCGCTCTCGGCAGAAGGTGCCACTGACGACGCCATGCTTACGACCATCGGCGTGCGCTGGTGGGCGAATCTGCCGGTAGACCAAATGCCGATCTCAGCCTCCGGCATGCTCGGCTGGCGCCATGCGGAAGGCGACCTTTCGCCGTCCGCGCGCCTTGCCTTTGCCGGTGCCAGCCCCTTCACCATCGCAGGCGTTCCCATCGCGCGCGATGCGCTGGTGGTGGAAGCGGGCATTTCCGCCCGGCTCTCCAAATCCGCGCGGCTGGCAATCACCTATCTCGGCGAATTCGGCGACGGCGCGCGGTCGAGTGCCGGCCGCGCAAACCTGATCGTCGATTTCTGACGCGCATGTCTCCAACCAGGACGTGCAGCAGCCGGTCGCGCTAGCCTCACGGCTGGACCTTGGCGACCGATCCGGCTCCGGCGAAGAGGTCCGGATAGGAGCGTTCCAGCGTTCCGGCGATCGCGGCGGCGAAGCGCTCGTTGGCGATCCGGTTCGGGTGCGCATCCGATGGCGATACCCACAGCGTTTCGGGAACGAGATCCTCGACCGAGGGGCGAAGATCGAGGAAGGGAACCCCCTCGCTTTCGGCGATCTTCTCGACCGCGCCGGTGACTTCCGGGAACGGATACTGCTTGACTTCATGCAGTTCGGGATAGTTGACGAGCACGAGCTTGATGCCACGTTCGCGGCAGAAGCTGATCAGCCGCCGCATGGCATCCTGCCCTTCCGTCCAGCCGGGCTGGTCGTCTTCATAGAGGCCCCGGTAATAGGCCTTCCAGTCCGCCCGGCCGAGGAAGATGCGCGAGATTTTATCGACCGCCGAGGCAAGCACGACATAGGCCTGCGAATACTCGCCCCAGCCGACCTCGTGACGGCGCGGCGTCGGCTCGGCATCGTTGATGAAATAGTTGAGGACGACCACGTCCGGCTTGAGCTCGACGCCCTTGGTCATGAAATAGGCGACTTCCATCTGGGTGTTGTAGTTGCCGACACCGGTGTTGATCACCTCGTATTTCGGCGCCCCCTGGCTGCCGCCGTTGAGGACCGTTTCCAGCAGCCTGGAGGGCGTATCTTCCTCTTTGACGCCCCAGCCGAAGGTCAGCGAATCCCCGAGCATCATCACCCGCGTCGTCCCGGCGGCAACCGGGCCGATTTCGCGGTTGCGCAGGCCGATCGAGTTGATGCTGACCGGCACACCCATGAAGACGCCGCTCGAATTGGGAATATGCTCGTGGCCGATCGCCGGCTCGGCGCTGACCCGTTTCAGGTCGCGGGCGTATTTCCACATCTCGAGGTCGAAATCCATGCCGTTGTCGAAGACGGTGCGCGCCATGCCTTCAATCATGAGGCCGCAGAGGGCGAGGCTGAAAGCCGTCGCGAGAACCGCAAGCAGGGCTCGCTTGAGAATGGAGGATTTCCGGACGCTGTTTTGTTCCATTTGAACGACACGTGTTGCATTGGAATTCATCGGATCTTCCTTTCAGGTCCGCCGATTACTGTCCGACCTGAGAAAACGTCAGGCAATCTGGCTCCACCGGAGCGGTTTTTACGAACTGATGCTCGCCGACCGTCAGGCCCTTGCCGCCGCTCCAATCATTGACCAGCCACTGGTCGATCGCCTCGGCCACAAGAAAATGTCCGAGCGGAGAAAGGTGCTTGTCGCCGATGCCATAGGTTTTCATCGGATCGTTGGCGGAGAGCTTTTCGGTCGGATCGACCACGTACACTCCGGGCGTCGCAGCGGCGAGCGCCTTGATCATTTCGCGCTGCTTTTCCGGCTGCAGGCCGTCGTCGCGACCAACCAGTTCCGCCCAGCCCGGGAGGATGACGACGAGCAGCTCGGCGCCGTTGGCGCGGGCATCGTCGGCAAGCCGGACGAACAGGCGCCGCGTCAGCTCGATCGCATGGCCGATGTCACGCCGGGACGCCCGGTCGCCGACATAGGGTCTGAGCAGGGTCGAGTAGAACCAGTTGTAGAGCTTGCTGTTCTGCCACAGGTACAGATGTGCCTGCAAAGCGAGGCTGGGCTTCTTGGTTCCGCTACCGGCCGGCTCGACCGTGATATCGACGGACGAGGGCGTCAGAACCGCACGCTCGGCATTGTCCTCAAGGTCGGTGCTCAGCGAGAGCCCGACGACGACGAGGTTATGAGGGATGCTGTGGCCCTTGTCCTCATAGACCCGGATCTCGTTCGGCTGGCCGTAGCCGCCGGTGCCGTAGTTCTTGAGCAGCAGTTGCGGGTGCCATGCGTTCAGGAGCGAGCTGAAGGTTTCGCTTTCCTTGACGAGCGAGCCGCGCACCATGGAATCGCCGAGGACGAACACCGGCGAACCCGTGCCCGTCGCATTGTCGCGGAAACCGTCGCGGTTGATCTGGACGCGGTTCCAAGGATCGAGCGGGCTGAAGCGCTCGAAGTAGCTGTTGCCCGGTATTTCCGTATAGCCGTAGAGCGCGTGCGACTGATGCCGCCCCCGCGGCACGCCGCAATAGACATATTCGCCCTCGCCGACCGGAAGCTGCAGGCTCGGCACCAGACGCAGCAGCAGTTCGCACAGCAGAATGGCGACAAGTCCCGAAACGAGAATGATCAGCCCATCCATGACACCGCCGAAATTGCGCGAACGGCGCATGCGCTGCAGGATTCCGCTCGATTGAGGCTTGTTCTGATCGATGAAATCCGCAGGCGTCGCCGTCGGATTGTTGTTGTTGAGCGCATCCTGACGTTCGGCTTTTCGGGGCATGTCAGCTGACACCTTGATTGTGCGATCTGTGTTGAAGCATTTCGGATGATTGCCGCATCGCCCGGTTCAGGCGCTTCCGGCCTCGCGCCAATAGGACCGTGCCAGGCTGGCGAGATAGGTGGTCGTGCGCCTCGATGTCTTTGCGACGGAGGGACGCTTCGGTTCGTCGGAGCCTGCGTGTTCGCCAGTATCTGCGAGCCGGATGCGCTTGGAGGAATCCGGCCGCAGGAGCTCGATCGGTCGAAGCAGCCCGGGCAAGGTCCCGTAGCCGGTCAACTGATCGCGAAACAGGCTGGTCGCGGCATAGACGACATCCGCCGTCTCGACCGCTTCCCGCACGCGGGCATCATCCGAAATCTTGACGTAAAGCACGCCAGGAATGAAAAGAGGCAACGTCGGCACCACGGGATCCAGGATCCGGTTGACCGCGGCCGGCGTCACCTCGTTTAAAACGAAGACGGTAAGCCGCTTCTGGCTCAAACGATAACCCTTAATGATTATCTCGACCGGAAGCCGACCGTCTGTTTCAGCTATTTCAATAACACTTTGAACATGCATAGTGGCTCTCCGGAACAGAGAAGAACACCGTCAATATCTTCAGAATACGAAAACATGAACTTATTCGTTATATAGCGACATGAGCTTCGGAGGTTTCACTTCTCTGCCGGAGACGCCTTACAATTCCGAACTCTATCCTAGGATTTTCGTTCTGAATATATCCAGATGGATATACTCCGGCCCTGTTTCTTACAGTTCGCTTGCGGCAGAAAGCGCCGGTCGCGGCGTCTCGTCGCGGGCTGGATGTTTTCGAAAGGGGAGGCTCAGGCCAGAAGCAGGGGGCCTGCAAGCGCGGGCGACGCCGTCATAGTGGGCTCTTCGGGAGCCGGTTCGCCAGATTGGCCAGCTCGACGCGCGTCGAGATTCCGAGCTTGCTGTAGATGCTGTGGAGATGCAGCTTGACCGTGCCCGGCGATATGCCGAGCCGGGCACCGATCTCCTTGCTGCGGATCCCCGAGGCCGCCAGCCGCGAGACCTCGATCTCGCGCTGTGTCAGGAGGTCGACGCCCCGGGTCTCAACGGCCTCCTGCGCGCGTATCCGCTCGATCGCGGACTTCAGCGCCTGATCCTGGAAATAGGTCTTGCCGCTGGCCACGACATTCATGCAGTCGAGCAGGGTGTCCGGGGCCTGTTCCTTGAGGACGATGCCGTTCACTCCGAGCCGGATCGCTTCGGCAACCTGGTCGTCACCGATATCAGCCGTCAGGATGACGATCGCGATCTGCTGTCGGTGGGCGCTGCGCACCTGGCGTATGAATTCGAGCCCGTCCATATGCGGCATGCGAAGATCTGCGACGACGATATCGGCGCCCCGCTCGGACAGAACCTGCAGCGCATCGGTCGCACGCTCGCAGGTCGCCACCACCTCCCAGCCGGGCACGGTCTCGATCAGCCGGCGCAGCCCGTCGAGCACGATCAGATGATCGTCGACGACGACCGCGCGCAACGCTATTGCGGCATTGGCAGCATGACGACCACTCGAGTCCATTCCGCTATCCTTTCGATCGCAAGCTTTCCGCCACGCGCTGCCGCCCGTTCGCGCAGGCTCCGCGGTCCGATTTTTTCTCGTTCAAGCTCGGCATGGTCAAGGCGCTCACCATAACCGAAGCCGACCCCGTCGTCGTCGATCGTCAGCACGATCGATCCGTTGTCGATGCTGAGCGTGATCCTGACCTTCTGCGCGCCGCCGTGCCTGACCGCGTTGGCGGTCGCTTCGGACGTCATGCGCGCAAGCTCGTAGGTCAGCGCCAGCGGCAGGTCGATGCCGGACGGCGGGTCGAAGGCGATCGAGACGTCGATTTGCCATTGCTGCCGCAGCCGTGCGGCCACCGCTTCCAGTTGACGCTCGAGCTGCATCTCGCCGGTAGCCTGGAGATTGCCACCCGGCTCGAGCGCGCGGATGAAGCCGCGAAGCTCCCGCTGTTCTTCGAGCAGCATCGCCTGGATGGCCTCGAGGCGTTCGGCAAGCACATCCGGCCCCGCATCCTTGAGCTTGCGCAGCGACTGAAGCTGCAGTGCTGTGCCCGCAAGCGCCTGAAGCACCCCGTCGTGCAGGTCGCGGCCGATGCGGATGCGCTCGTCGACGGCCGCCTCGTCGCTCAGGCGCCTGACCAGGATCGCCTGTTCGAACAGCGCCTTGATCCTGTCGGCGATGATCTCCGCGATCGCCACGTCATCGAGCGTGAGCGCAGGCGGCTCCAGAACGAAGAGGCGCGCCTGCAGATCGTCGACCTGGAAGAAGGTCGAGACCGCGGCGTTGATGTTGAAAGCTTCCACAAGCGCTGGCGAGATCGGGGGATCGGGATCCGACCATTGATGAAACCGCCCCTCGCCGACATGCACGAGAACGCGACCACGCGCGGCCTCGGTGACAAGCAGGCTGCTGCGCAGCAATTTTTCGTCCGTCCAGGTACCGAAGGCATCGGGCGGCATCTGCATGACCTCGAGTTCGCCTTCGTTCCACAGGGCCGCATAGGTCCAGGGCTCCTCCGCATCGGTCCACAACAAGAGGGCCCGCGGAACCAGCATGACATGGGCGGCATAATCGAGGGCCGCGCGCGCCGGCCACTCGCGTCCCCGCGGCTGGCTCGGTGTTCGCTGCACCAGCCGAAGAAGCTCGGCCCGGACCGCCTCCTGGTGTGCGCCCAGCCAGACGAGCAGCGCAGCCGCAACGAAGATGAAGAGGATCCGCGAGGCGTTCGTCGTCGTATCGGCATCCGGATCGAGCATATCGCCGGCATCGAAGTAACCGAGGTAGAGCAGGGCCGCCAGGCAGACGAGACCGGTGTAGAGCGCCCCGCGCCAGCGCCAGTGCAGCGTCGCGGACAGCAAAGTGAACGGCATCAGCATGAAGAACGGGCTTGCCGGGCCGTCGGTCATCGACATGAAGATCGCAAACGCCGCGACATCGATGATGTGACGCACCAGCGTGCCGCGCACGCGCGAAATCTCCGTGCGCCAGACGAGGAAGGCGGCCGCGATGGCATAGAAGAGATAGCCGATCAGCAGGAAGTAGATGGGCTCTGGCGGCAGCGGCACGTGAACGGAATCGAGCCAGGCGATCCAGACGCTGCCGAGCGCCAGCAGAATGCGCCCGACGGCGATCACCTTGTCGGAACGAGCTCGGAAGGTGTTCGTCCAGACCTTGCGGCCGGACGCCTGGTCCAGATCCATCGGCGCGCCGGCACCGTGTGGCGGAGCGGCCGCCGCCGGGCTCACGCGGCGGGTGCTGAAACGGTTTGACGGCTCTAGCTTCATGCCAAGTCTCCGCTCTGCGCCGCCCCTTTGAAAACAACCCTGCGCGTGACGAGCGAGAATAAATCAAATCGCGGCCACCGACCGTCGCCGACCGCATCTTCGACGACGAGGACGGCACGGCCCTGCCGCTGCAATCAGCATATTCAAGTGTCGCCAGCATACGCTCGTCTCTTCCAGCGCTCAAATGCATTCGCCACCAGTATAGCCAAGGTTACGCACGCGCGCCCGGACCACACGAACCTTGCACTGCTGCAGGCAAGCCCTGGAACAGGGCCGACCGGCGGGCATCAACCCGAGTATCAGAAGATCGCGCCAAGAATCGTAAGCCGGATATGATCCTCTATATCCATTGGCATATTGACCTACCCCAGTATTTGCCGCTCATATTCTCCCAATATAAATGACTAAAGAGTTTTTCATTCGTCGGCACAATGAAAATTGTGCGTTTTTTAGCTAACCGCTTTGAGGTGGATAGCAATGAGCATTTCTCACGGACCACTGAACGAGAAGCCCCCGGAAGGACCGTCGAACAGAAGTTTCGGCTACACCGTCGGTGGCATCCTTACCCTGATCGCGCTCGTGAAATGGTGGCGGGCTTCCGAGATTACGACCGTAACGGCTGTGCTCGCCCTGATCGGCGTGGTTCTGGTCGTGCTGGCCCTGATCGCGCCTTCGACCCTGACACGCGCCAACCATCTCTGGATGCGGCTCGGCCTTGTGCTGTTCAAGATCGTCAACCCGGTCGTGATGTTCCTGATCTACGTCACGACCTTCGTGCCGATCGGCATTTATCTCAGGCTTCGTGGCAATGACGCGCTGACCGAACAGTTCGACAAGAACGCCAAGACCTACTGGATCGACAAGCCACAGGGCGAAGCAGCCCAGGCAACGATGAAAAACCAGTTCTGAATTTTGAAGAACCTATCCCTTATTGTATCGGACAGAGGACACGAAAATGGACCTTGCTAGGGAACTCCTGTCTTACATGGGCAACCGGAAGAAATACTGGTTGCTGCCGATCCTGGTCATGACGACCATCTTCGGAACCCTGGTGGTACTGACGCAGGGAACGGCCGTCGCCCCCTTCATCTATACGCTGTTCTAGGCGGCACCATCGTGCGTATCCTCGGTATCTCGGCCTTTTACCACGATAGCGCGGCCGCGCTCGTCGAAGACGGGCGCATCGTAGCCGCTGCACAGGAAGAGCGCTTTACGCGCCGGAAACACGACCCCGATTTTCCGGCGCGGGCAATAGAGTACTGCTTGTCGGAAGCAGGCTGCACCATGAACGACATCGACCATGTCGTCTTCTACGAAAAGCCGTTCCTGAAGTTCGAGCGGCTTGTCGAGACCTATCTTGCGACAGTGCCGCACGGCTTCAGTTCGTTTCGCGTGGCGATGCCGGTCTGGATCAAGGAAAAGCTCTTCCAGAAGAAGATGCTGCGCAAGGATCTCGGCAAGCTTGTCGGCAAGAAGGAATGGGATGGCTCGCTGCTTTTCACCGAGCACCACCAGTCCCATGCAGCGAGCGCCTTCTTTCCCTCGCCCTTCGCCTCAGCCGCAGTCCTCACCATGGACGGCGTCGGCGAGTGGTGCACCACATCGCTTGCCCATGGCCATGACAATCGCCTCGACTTCCTGAAGGAGCTGCATTTCCCGCACTCCCTTGGCCTGCTTTATTCGGCCTTTACCTATTACACGGGCTTCAAGGTCAATTCGGGCGAGTACAAGGTGATGGGGCTTGCGCCCTACGGGCGGCCGCGTTTTGCGCAGACGATCCTCGACAACCTGATCGATCTCAAGGACGACGGCTCCTTCCGTCTGGACCAGCACTATTTCGGTTATTGCACGGGCCTGAAGATGACCTCGCCGGCCTTTCACGACCTCTTCGGAGGCGAACCCCGCAAGCCGGAATCGCCGCTGACCCAACGCGAGATGGACCTTGCGGCCTCCGTGCAGGTCGTGACCGAAGAGGCGGTCATGCGGCTCGCCCGCTATGCCCGGCGCCAGACAGGCGAAAAGAACCTCTGCCTTGCCGGTGGCGTCGCGCTCAACTGCGTGGCGAACGGCAAGTTGCTGAAAGCCGGGATCTTCGACGATATCTGGATCCAGCCCGCCGCCGGCGATGCGGGCGGCGCCCTCGGGGCGGCCCTCTCGGTCTGGCACGAATATCTTGGAAGCGCGCGTGTCGTGAAGGACAGCGATTCCATGTCGGGCGGCTATCTGGGACCGGCCTTCGCGCAAGGCGAAGTCGAGCAGCGGCTTGCCAACGCCGGGGCGAACTTCGAGGTCCTCTCGGACGAAGAGATCACCTCCTCCACCGTCTCGGCGCTGACCGAGGAAAAAGCGGTCGGCTGGATGCAGGGGCGGATGGAATTCGGACCGCGGGCTCTCGGCGGACGGTCGATCCTCGGCGACGCCCGTTCGCCGACGATGCAGAAGATGCTCAATCTCAAGGTCAAGTATCGCGAGAGCTTCCGTCCCTTCGCTCCGTCGATCCGGCGTGAAGACCTGTCGGACTGGTTCGATATCGACACCGACAGCCCTTACATGCTGCTTGTCGGCGACGTCCTGGAAAGCCGCCGCCTGCACGCCAATCACCCGCAGGAAAATCTGTTCGGCATCGATCTGCTCAACGTGCCGCGCTCGGAAATACCGGCGGTGACCCATGTCGATTACTCCGCCCGTATCCAGACGGTGCACCGCGAGACCAACCCGCGTTACTGGGAGCTGTTGACCCGGTTCAAGGCGCGCACCGGCTGCCCGGTGCTCGTCAACACCAGCTTCAACGTGCGTGGCGAGCCGATCGTCTGCAATCCCGAAGACGCCTATCGCTGCTTCATGGGAACGGAGATCGAGCGCCTCGTCGTCGGCAATTGCATGCTGAAGAAGGAAAACCAGCCGGAGCACCTGAAGCAGGACTACAAAGAGAACTTCGAGCTCGACTAGAACCGGTCACGTAATCTGTTCCTTCAGAACGCCGGGCCGCAGCAGCGACCCGGCGTTCTAACGTCCGGCACGCAGACGCGAGGCGCTTCGGCCGGAGGGCGCGACGCCGAACTCGCTCGTCAGCAGCTTGACGAAAAACGGCACCAGCCCCGATTTCGCCCGCGACTTGTCGAAGGCTGCCTGGAAAGGCGCCCTGTAGCTGAAGAGGTCCGGGCGGATCGGCCGCAGCAACCCTTCGCTGACATAACGGCTGGCGAAGTGATCGGGCAGATAGCCGAGATAGCGCCCGGAAAGGATCAGCCGCGCCTCCGCTTCCATGTCGCTGACCGTCGCGCGCGGATTGGCGATCGAGAAGATCTTGAGGTCGCGCGCATTCCAGTAGGAGCGACCGATCAGATTGTAGGACCGGATGTCGTCGATTTCGATCGTGCTGTCATCGCGGGAAAACAGCGGGTGCTCGGCCCCGCAATAGAAGCGCTGCGTCTCCTCGTAAAGATCGACATATTCGAGCCCCAGCGTCGTGCGCGGGAAGCTCGCGATCGCGATGTGGAGCTCGCCCGTTATCACGTCGCGCAACAGTTCATGCGGCGGTCGGGTGACGATCGAAAGCGCCACCTCGGGCGCTTCATCCGTCATCCGCGCAAAGACGCGGGTCAGACGGGAGGCCGGGTCGGACAGGGTGTTGTCGATCAGACCAACGGAAAGCGTGCCGTTCAGCCGGTGTTGCAGCCCCTTCATGCGGATATCGAACTGGTCGATCGTGCCGAACAGGCGCTTGGCCTCCTCGTAGACTGCACGCCCCTCCTCGGTAAGACGGAAACCGGACCGGCCCCGCTGGCAAAGGATCAGACCCAGGCGACTTTCCAGCGCCGAGATATGGTTGGAGATCGTCGAGAGCGACAGGTTGAGCTCGCCCTGTGCAGCCGCAAAACCACCCGCCTCCACGATCGTCACGAAGATCCGCAGCAGCCGCACATCCAACGAGTCCAACGCCATTCCATCGCGTCCTTAGCTTGATAAGCTCCAAAGTGAAGCGCAATTATTATGAATTTTCAGGCACTAAGCTAGTGCACCATGGCCCTGAACGGCAAATCGG
Organism: Ensifer sp. Root558; assembly: GCF_001427045.1. NCBI lineage: Bacteria > Pseudomonadati > Pseudomonadota > Alphaproteobacteria > Hyphomicrobiales > Rhizobiaceae > Ensifer > Ensifer sp. Root558. The sequence continues at coordinate 90,151 of NZ_LMGC01000004.1, forward strand.
CCGGCACTGGTAGCGCCGGCCGAGCGTGATCTGGATCGGTGGGAAGGCTGCCGATCGACGTGTCCTCGCACGGCGACCGGTAGGAGACGGACGCTGCCGCCCCCGATCAGGGCCGGCGATAGACCTCGTTTCCGGCGAGATAGGTCGCCTCCACCTTGCGCTCGCGGATCGAACGGTCGAGTGGATCGGACAGAGTGCCGTCGATCACGACGAAATCCGCCCACTTTCCGACGCTAATCGAGCCGATCTCACCGCCCCAAGGCGTCATGTCGGCACCCGCCTGGGTGAGACCATGCAGGGCCTGGTCGAAGGTGACCGCTTGCTCGGGGTGCCAGGGACCATCACCCAAGCCAAAGGGGCTCTCGCGGAAGACGGCATCGTTGATCTGAGTCAGCGGGCTCAGCGGCGATGTCGGCCAGTCCGAACCGAACACCAGCGGTACGCCGGCGTCGAGCATCGAATGCCAGACATAGGCCCGCGGCTCGCGATCGGTACCGATGCGTTCGGTGATGTACTTACCGATCGTGCCGGTCGCATGGTTCGGCTGCATCGAGGCGACGACACCGAGATCCTTGAAGCGCTGGATGTCCTTGGTCTCGACCACCTCGATATGCTCGATACGGTTCGGCTGCGGCCGCGGCACGGAGGCTTCGGCGAAAGCGTCGAGAACGAGGCTGACGCCGCCATCGCCGATCGCATGCATCGCCGTCGGGAAGCCGTTTTCGTTGGAGGCCTTGATTGCCGCCGCCAGCTGCTCCTTGGTCTCGAAGGGTTTGCCTTTCCAGCCGTGCTGGTCGGAATAGTCCTCATGCATATAGGCGGTGCGGGTCGAGAGCACCCCGTCGATCACCGACTTGGTGTAGCCGAGCTTGAGCATCGGCCCCTTTACCTTCTGCTCGCCGGAACCGGCGGCCGCTTTGTCGACCTCGTCGCGATCCTTGACCGCTGCGGCAATCTTCTTCGGATCTCCTTCGAAGAAGCCGTACCAGACGCGAAGCGGCATCTTCTTTTCCGAGAGGATCGCGGCATAGTCGTGCACGGCGGCGAGATCCGACATGTCGTTGACGCCCGTGATCCCCAGGCTGTTGGCAAACTTCATCGTCTCAAGCAGCGCTGCCCGCCGCTCGCTGTCGGTCGCCACCGGACGATGCTTCTCGACGAGGTCGCCGGCCTTTTCGAGCAGGATGCCGCTCGGCTCGCCCTTGTCGTTCAAGAGCACCTGCCCGCCCTCTTCGACTTCCGACTTCGCGGTAACGCCGCCCACTTCGAGCGCCTTGGAATTGACCCAGACGGAATGGAAATCGATATCTCGCAGGACCACCACGCGATCCGGCACCACGGCGTCGAGGTCTTCCTTTGTCGGCAGCTTGCCCTCACCGAGCGTGTAGTCCCAGCCGCCGCCCATCAGCCAGACGCCCGTCGGCAGGCGCTGATCGGCTTCCTTGATCTTTTCGAGCCAGGTCTTCTTGTCCGGGATGTAGGAGAGGTCGACACCGGTCACCATGTCCATACCAGATGTGAGGTGCGTATGCCCGTCGATGAAGCCAGGGGTCACGGTCTTGCCGCCGGCGTCGATCACCTTGGTCTCGGCATCGGCCAGTGCCTTGATCTCGTCGTTGCTGCCGACTGCGGTGAACTTGCCGTTCTCGATTGCGAAGGCCTGTGCCTTCGGCTTGCCCTGGTCCACCGTGCGCACGTCGCCGTTGAGCACGATCAGATCGGGTGCGGCCCAAACCGGCTGCGCCGTGCCGACCAGGATCGCCAGCGCGGACGTTGCACCCAGAGCCCGGGTTACTGCTGCCAATGTCATGAAATCCTCCTCCCGCGGCTGCATCCCTCCACCCCCGGCGAGCCGCGCGGCACCGGCGTTGAGGGGATGATGCTGCAAGTGGGGAGGATCGCGATATACTCCCTCGGGCTAGGTTTGCGCCTTGCCGCGCGACGACCACACTGTGTCCGTTGCGACGCGGTGCGCATCGGTTCGGGCTGAACAAAACCAGGTTTGCCACCCAGCCGGGCGCAATATCCTTACCCGGCGCGAAAGCGAGGCCGCGCCGCTCACAAGAAACAGGAGGTTAGGGAAGCTTCCGGCTGGCGCCCTGGCTTCCCCCGAGGCTGGCCGATGGGCTCAGCCCTCAGCTAAAGAGCGCCTTCAGACGCGGCCAGAGACCAATGGCCGCGCGAACCCGACGGGCGGCATAGGCAGCCCGCACCGAACTACCGAAATTGCAGTCGCAGACGATGTCGTGCAGCTGATGATCCGATATTTCGAAAAAGCGTTTTGCTTCGCCGTAGCTGTCGTCTGCGAGCCCCGCGAGGCGCAATTGCGTATCCTCGAAGGCGACGGTCATGGGCGAACCGTTGACCTGCATGGCCTGACGCACTGCAGCAGTCGCACGTTCAGTACCGGAAAGCGTGCCAAGCCGGCGATCGGGATTGCTTTCCAAGAGTTCGGCCCAACGCTGAAGCCGTTCCGTTCTCGTCATGACGGGATCGGGACGAATTTCGGCGAGCGCCTGCAACTGTTCTATTGTTTGATGCTTCATCGTCGTCTCTCCTAGTGCGAAGATGCGACCGCGATACGCGCCCCTGCACACCGGGGTCGCCGATCCTCAAACTCGCCAGAGGGAACCCCAGTTCCCTGGCCAGAGAAAAAAAGAGGGCTTGCCAATACCGCTGCGCGAACAGCGCCCCAAGACCCAACTTCCGCTGGCGAAAACACGCGAAATGCCGCTTCGTAGAGACACCCTCGCGACTGGAAGCACGCCCCTGCCCCTATTTTGGTTGCCGCTAACGCGGCGTATGTTTTCTCGGGAACGTTTTTGCCCGATCCGCATCAAACGGTGGTTTGGAGGTGGATGATGAAGGATGCCGTGCAGACAAAACCCGCCACGGCGGAAGCGGACCATTTGACGGACGAGACTCTCGTCGAGCGTGCGCTTGCGAGGGATCCGGAAGCCTTCCGGATCATCATGACAAGGCACAACCAGCGGCTTTTTCGCATCGCGCGCGCCGTCGTGCGCAACGACAGCATCGCCGAGGATGTGGTGCAGGAAGCCTATCTGCGCGCCTTCGAACACCTCGAAACCTTTCGTGGCGATGCCAGCCTCGCCACCTGGCTGCATCGGGTCGTGTTGAACGAGGCGCTCGGACGCCTGCGCCGGTCGGCGACGCGACGGGAGGTTCCGCTTCCGACGGACAACGCCGGCGCCGAGATCGTACCCTTTCCCAATGCTGCGAACGCCGACGATCCGGAACGCAGCCTCGCGCAGCGTCAGATCCTGCGACTGGTGGAAGAGGCCGCCGACGCTTTGCCGGAAGCCTTCCGCCTGGTATTTACCGCCCGCGTCATCGAAGCGATGAGCGTCGAAGAAACCGCCGCCCTCCTCGGCATCAACCCGAAGACGGTCAGGAGCCGCCTCTACCGGGCTCGTCAGCTCGTGCGCCAGCAGATCGACCGCCAGGTCGGGCCGGTGCTCATGAATGCCTTTCCCTTCGCCGGACGTCGCTGCGCGCGATTGACGGAGGCGGTCATGCACCGGCTCGGGCTATCAGGCTGACATTTTCGGGAACCTTTGACTGCGGCGCGCATCCAAGGGGTGTCATCCATCAAGACCGGTGCCACTTGCGGCCGGAAAAGGAGTTCCCGATGTATGCCCGTTTCACTTCAGCCCTCGTCGTCGCCTGTCTCATCAGTGGCGCTACCCATGCAGTCGACACGAAGGTCACAGATCCGCAAATCGCCCATATCGCCTATACCGCCGGCGTCATCGATATCGAGGCCGCCAAGCAGGCCCTGAAAATCTCCAAGGACAAGGAGGTCATCGGCTTTGCCAACGACATGCTGCGCGACCACGAGGCCGTGAACAAGCAGGCCCTCGATCTCGTCAAGAAGCTCAAGGTGACGCCCGAAGACAACGACACCAGCCGCGCGCTGACGAAAGCGGCTACGCAAGAGCGCGAAAAGCTGGCGAAGCTGAGCGGCGCCGACTTCGACAAGGCCTATGTCGCCAACGAGGTGGTCTACCACAAGCAGGTCAATGGCGCGCTTGAAACCCTGCTTATTCCCTCCGCGAAGAATGCCGAGCTCAAGGACCTGCTGGAGACCGGGCTCAAGCTGTTCCAGGGGCACCAGCAACATGCCGAGCATGTCGCCGGGATGATGAAGTAGGCCGCGCGATGATCCCGAAGCGAAGCCTTGGCGCCCTTTCGGGCCTGGCTCTGATGCTGGCTGCGCCATCGGCGTGGGCGGAGACCATCCGGGTGACGATCGAAAAGCTCGTGTTTTCGCCCGCTGAAATCAGCGCCGCCGTCGGCGACGTGATCGAGTGGGACAACAAGGACGTCATGGCGCACACGGCAACGGCCAAGGGTGATTTCGACGTGGTGATACCACCGAAAAAGATGGCGACACTCACCGTCACCAAAGCCGGAACCTTCGACTATACCTGCCGCTTTCACCCGAATATGAAAGCGCGCCTGCAGGTGCGATGAAAGACTTGAGGACGGCGGTGCGAGCGCATCCCCACGCGCCGCCGTTCACGGCGAAGTCACCGGACACCGGCTGTATCCGGAAACCGAATTATGCCATGGAAGCGGCTGGTTCCATCGAGGAGGCGGCACGGCCATGAAGAAGATCGGTTTTCTTTCCTTCGGACACTGGACGCCCTCGCCGCAGTCGCAGACGCGATCGGCGGGCGACGCCCTGCTGCAATCGATCGATCTCGCCGTTGCGGCCGAAGAACTCGGCGCAGACGGCGCCTATTTCCGCGTTCATCACTTCGCCCGCCAGCTCGCCTCGCCGTTTCCGCTTCTGGCGGCGGTCGGTGCAAAGACGAGCCGGATCGAGATCGGCACCGCCGTCATCGACATGCGCTACGAGAACCCGCTCTACATGGCCGAGGATGCGGGTGCGGCCGACCTCATCGCCGGTGGTCGGCTGCAGCTCGGCATCAGCCGCGGCTCGCCGGAACAGGTGATCGATGGCTGGCGCCACTTCGGCTACCAGCCGTCCGAGGGCGAGACTGAGAGCGACATGGCAAGAAGGCACGCGGAAGTGCTGCTCGACGTCCTGCGCGGCGAAGGCTTCGCCGAACCCAATCCGCGGCCGATGTTCCCCAATCCTCCCGGCCTGCTGCGCCTCGAGCCGCATTCCGCGGGCCTCAGAGAACGCATCTGGTGGGGCGCAAGCTCGAACGCCACGGCCGTCTGGGCCGCCAAGCTCGGCATGAACTTGCAGAGCTCGACGTTGAAGGATGACGAGACCGGGCTGCCGTTCCATGTCCAGCAGGCCGACCAGATCCTCGCCTACCGGGAAGCCTGGAAGGCGGCGGGGCACATGCGCGAGCCGCGCGTCTCGGTCAGCCGCAGCATCTTTGCGTTGGTGGACGATCGCGACCGCATGTATTTCGGCGGCGGAAACAAACAGGAAGACCAGATCGGTTTCATCGACGACAAGACGCGGGCGATTTTCGGGCGCAGCTACGCCGCACCACCCGACGTGCTGGTCGAGCAACTGGCAAAGGACGAGGCGATTGCCGAGGCCGACACGCTGCTCCTGACGGTCCCGAACCAGCTTGGCGTCGAGTACAACGCCCATGTGATCGAGGCGATCCTCAAGCATGTCGCGCCGGCACTTGGTTGGCGCTAGCGACAGGCGACGCCTCAAACTCCAGGCATCTGAAATAGGCATCTGAATTCAGGCACCCGGCCGAATCAGGGAGCGCGGCGGTACGGCCGCGCCCCTTCGCTTAGCTGGTTCTTCAGGGAACCTGCGGCGGATGCGCGACGCCCAGATAGTAGTCGCCCTGTCCGCCGCTCTGATACTCGCCCGTGTAGCGCTGGCGGGCATCACCCAGCGTGCGGGCCGGCGGGCGGTAGACATAACCCGGCGCCGGATCGACATACGGATCGACATAGATGCTGCCAGTCGGCATCGGATCGACATAGACTTGCGGCTCTACAGGCTCGACATAGACCAGGCCGGGCGCGGGTTCGACATAGTAGGGTTGCCCGTAGAGCACCCGGTTCTGGGTGCCCGGCGGATTGTGCGGATCGATGCCGGTGTAGAAGCCGTTGGCGAGCGCCGGTGCTGCCGTGCCAAGGGCAAAAACGATTGCGGCGAATGACATTCCGTTCGAAAGCTTCATGGCGTTGCTCCTGTCTCGGCTGAGCATCCGACCATCTGGCAGCATCGCCCCCGGTGGATGCGAACGTCGAGAGAGAATAACGCGTAATCGCTGCAACCGTTCCGCACGCGACCTTAGTGCAGTCCGAAGATGCCGAGCAGTTCCTCGCGCTGGCGCACGAAGGCGCTGGCGCTGCGGTCGCGCGGCCGCGGCAGGTCGATCTCGATCAGCCGAGGTTCGCCGCCCTTTTCGCGCGGCAGGATGAGGATACGATCGGCGAGATAGATCGCCTCCTCGAGATCATGGGTGACGAGCACGGTCGTCACGTCCTCGTCGCGCCAGATCCGCGCCAACTCCTGCTGCATGCTGATCTTGGTCATGGCGTCCAGCGCGCCCAGCGGCTCGTCGAGCAGCAGGATTTCCGGCTGGACCGCAAGCGCCCGAGCAATGCCGACGCGTTGCGCCATACCGCCCGACAATTGCCGCGGATAGGCGTCTTCGAACTGTTGCAGCCCGACCAGTTGCACGTAGCGCCGCGCCCGGTCTCGTGCCTGCCCACGGGAAAGACCACGCGTCTCCAGCCCGAAGCCGACATTGTCGAGCACCGTCAGCCAGGGCAGGAGCCGCGGCTCCTGGAAGATCACCGCACGGTCGGTGCCGACACCTCTCGTCAGCTTTCCGTCGATCAGCACCTCTCCGGCATCCGGATCCTCAAGACCCGCCAGCACCCGAAGCAGGGTCGTCTTGCCCGAACCGCTGGCGCCGACGATAGCGAGCGTCTCGCCGGAGCGGATATTAAGGTTGATATCCCGAAGCACAGGCAAGGGCGTGCCGTTCAGGCGGTAGGACTTGGAGAGGTGACGGATCGTCACCTCTCCCCGGCGAGGGTTCTGGGTAACGCTCATGGAACGTCCTCAGTTGCTGGCCGTTGCGCCGTCGACGGCCAAAAGCACGTCCTTTGGCGCCAGCTGGCCCTGCTTGAGCTTGCCTTCGCGCACCAGCACGTCGATCCAGAATTGGAGGTCACGCTCGACCGGCAGGCCACCGGCCCGCACCCCATAGCCGCGGAAGTACTGGGCGATCTCAGGATTTTCCCCGCGGGCCTTCAGGGCCTTGGCAAGGATCTCTTTCGTTTCCTGCGGATGTTCGCGGGCATAGTCGAGCGCGCGGGCCGACTGCAGCACGAAGGTCTTTGCCGCTTCCGGATGCTCCTTCACGAAGTCGCGTCTGAGCACGACGAAGCCGCCGGCGATCTCGCCGAGCACGTCGGTGTCGTCGAAGATCGCGCGCAGACCACCGTTCTTACGAGCCGCGCCCTCGAAGGTCGTCTGCCAATAGCCGAAGGCCGAGATATCCACCTGGCCGGAGCGCAGGACCTGTTCCAGTTGCGGACCGGGCACGACGACCTGGTTGGCGGCATCTGTCGGCAGGCCGACAGAGTGCAAGGCCTCGCGGATCGTATAGTCGAGGTGCGCACCGAGCGTGTTCACCGCTATGCTCTTGCCGGCGATGTCCTTGATGCTTTTGATCGGGCTGTCTTCCAGCACGTAGAAGATCGACTGCACTTCGTCATTGATGCCGTTGGAGGGATAGGCGGCCACGAAATCGTTGCCGCTGATAATCGAGTTCAGCACGGCCGATGTCGCCGCGCTGCCGATCTCGACGTCGCCGGAGGCCAGCGCGATCAGTGATGCCGGGCCGCCGGTGGCGTAGCCGACGCTCTCGATCGTGATCCCGGTGCCATCAAAATAGCCGAGTTCCTGCGCGAGTTCATGTGCCGACAGGCCGCCTTGGCTGGCGAGATAGCGAAGCGTGACCGCGTCGGCAGCGGCCGCCGGTGAAACAAGGCCAAGTGTGACGGCTGCCGAGAGAAGAAGATTGCGGGGGTGGAAGGTCATCTCGATATCCTTTCGAAGGGGAACTGGTAAGGCGGTCAGGCGTTCGGCGCAGACCAGCGGCAGAGATTGCGTTGGATGAGAACGAGCAGCGCATTGGCGGCGAGACCGAGCAGGGCAAGCAGCAGGATCGATGCAAACATCAGCGGGATCTGGAAGTTGTATTGGGCGTTCATCACCTGGAAGCCGATGCCCTTGTTCGCTCCGATCATTTCGGCAGCGATCAGAAGCAGCAACGCGGTCGTGGCCGAGAGCCTGAGGCCGACGAAGATCGCAGGCACGGAGGCCGGCAGAACCACGCGGCGGAAGACGGCGAGCGAGCCGGCGCCGTAGGTGCGAGCCATCTCGATCAGCTTCCTGTCGACCTCCTTGACCCCACCGATCGTCGACAGGAGGATCGGAAAGAGCGTCGCCCAGAAGATCACGAAGACCTTCGACGTTTCGCCGAGACCGAGCAGCAGAATGAAGACCGGGTAGAGCGCCAGGGCCGAGGTCTGGCGGAAAAGCTGCAGGACGGGGTCGAGTGCCTGTTCGACAAGCCGGACCTGGCCCATGAACAGCCCGAGCGGGATTCCCACCGCGACGGCGGCTGCAAAGGCAATGCCCGACCGCTGCAGGCTGATGGCGATGTCGTCGAGCAGCGCGCCGCCGGCGATACCGTCCCAAAGGGCCGACAGGATCACGTCGAGCGGCGGAAACACCGCCGCGTTAACCCAGCCCACGGTGCTTGCAACCTGCCAGAAGGCCAGAAACGCAAGCACGAGGCCGTAGCGGGCGACGATTGCGCCGAGCAGGCGGCGCCAGCGCGGCACGGAGTTCGGCCGGGAATGCGCGGCGGGCGAAGTGGAACTCTTGGCCAGAGCCTCACGGCGCGCCGTTGCAAAGCCTGCCGCAAGCGAGGGGTTGATGGTTTCATAGGACATGGCAACACCTCACTCCGCTGCTTGAACGGCCGACCGGGCGGCAGTCCAGCGGTTGACGGGAACGGGCAGGCCGAGGTTTTCGCGCAGCGTCTTGCCCTCGTAGGCGGTGCGGAACAGGCCGCGACGCTGCAATTCCGGGATCACCAGCTCGACGAAGTCGTCGAGCGCCGTCGGGAACCATGGCGGCAGGATGTTGAAGCCATCGGCGGCTTCGTTCTCGAACCATTCATGCAGGGTATCGGCGATCTGCCCCGCCGTACCGACAATCGTGTAGTGGCCGCGCGCCGACGCGATCCATTGGTAGAGCTGGCGAATGGTAAAGTTGTTCTCGTCGGCGATCTGGCGGATCAGCGCCTGGCGGCTCTTCATGCCCTCGGTCGGCGGCGCCGGCGGCAGCGGCCCGTCGAGGTCGTAGCCACGGAGATCGAGCGTTCCGCCGGTCAGGCCGTTGAGCAGGCCGATGCCGTCCTCCTCGACGATGAGCGAGGTCAGCCGTTCGTACTTCTCCCGCGCCTCGGCTTCCGTACGGCCGACGAAGGGCGAGACACCGGGCATGACCAGGATGTGGTCCGGGTTGCGCCCCAGGCCTCGGGCGCGGGCCTTGATATCGCGATAGAATTCCTGCGCCGTTTCGATGTGCTGGTGCGCCGTGAAGATTACCTCCGCAGTGGCGGCGGCAAGGCCCCTGCCATCATCGGACTGGCCGGCCTGCACGATGACGGGATGTCCCTGCGGCGAGCGCGAAATGTTGAGCGGGCCGCGGACCTTGAAATGCTCGCCGCGGTGATCCGTGTCGTGCAACTTCGCCGGATCGAAAAAGACGCCCGTTTGCTTGTCGCGGATGAAGGTATCGTCCTCGAAACTGTCCCAGAGCTTCTTGACCACATCGACATGCTCGGCGGCGCGCCGGTAACGCTCTGCATGCGGAAGCTGCGTGTCGCGGTTGAAATTCTGGGCGGTCGGATCACCCGTGGTCGTCACCACGTTCCATCCGGCGCGACCGCCGGAAATGAGGTCGAGCGACGCGAACTTGCGCGCTGTCGTATAGGGTTCCTCATAGGTCGTCGACGAGGTGGCTATGAAACCGAGATGGGTGGTGAGTGGCGCCAGCGCCGAAAACAGGGTCACCGGTTCGAAGCCGGCAACACGGGCATTGCCGCCCTCTCGAGCCCCACCGAAGCCGATCGCCAGCCCGTCGGCAAGAAAGTAGGCATCGAACAGACCACGTTCGGCGGTCAGCGCCAGCTGCTTGTGAAACTCGAAACTGGTCGCCCCGTCGGCTGGCTGGTCGGGGTGGCGCCAGGCGGCAATATGCTGCCCGCCGCCGGGAAGAAAGGCTCCAAGCCGGATCTTGCGTGTCATCTCAATCCTCTCCTGTTCTCGCTTTAAACTCGAGGAGATCACCCTGCCGAGGGCGAAGCGCACAAGGCGCTCCGCAACACGCGGCGAACTCCGGCCACGACAGACAGGTTACATTATATACTAATTTTATAGAGAAAGAGGATTTCACCGAGACGTGCCGGGATTGAAATGTTTTTCGTCAGTTCGCCCGGTTTAGAGATCGATGACCGCTTCGCCGCCCTCAGGCGCAATCCGGCCGGAGCGAGAGTGCGCGGTTGATCCGGGAAAATATTCCACTTGGAATAGTTTTCGAGCCAAAGGGTTTCTTATCTCGACCAGAATACTCGACTATTTTTCGGGCACTTGCGGCGGCCATTGCCTAAAAATGTGGCCGCCGCCACACAATGAGAGTGAAAGACGTGTCCCAAGCAACCACCCAATCCTCACCAAAGCCGATCTATGCTTCCTTCGGGTTCCAAGTCCTGGCGGCCATGGTCATCGGCCTGCTGCTCGGCCTCATCGCCCGCAATATGGGCGTCGATGCCAGCGGCAATGCCAACTGGCTGACGGTCACCCTGCAGACGATCGGCTCGATCTTCGTCCAGCTTCTGCGTGCGCTCGTGCCGCCGCTCGTCTTTACCGCCATCGTCGCCTCGATCGCCAACCTGGCGACGCTGCAGAATGCCGCCAAGCTCGTGTGGCAGACACTGCTCTGGTTCGCGATCACCTCTCTCATCGCCGTCGTCATCGCCATCGCACTCGGCCTGATCATTCAGCCGGGCATCGGTTCGGCCGTTTCGCAGGAAGCTGCCAAGGCCCCCTCCTATTCCGGCTCGTGGCTCGATTTCCTGAAGGGCCTCGTGCCCGCCAACATGCTCGGCCTTGAAGCCAGCACCAAGGTCACCGACACGGCTGCCACCACCTCGCTCAATTTCAACGTGCTGCAGATCCTCGTCGTTTCGATCGCCGTCGGCGCCGCGGCGCTGAAGGTGGGCGATGCTGCCAAGCCGTTCCTCGCCTTCAACCAGTCGCTTCTCGCGATCGTGCGCAAGGTCCTCTGGTGGGTTATCCGGCTGACGCCGATCGGCACGATCGGCCTGCTCGGTCGCGCCGTTGCCCAGTACGGCTGGGAAACGCTGGCGCAGCTCGGCTGGTACACCGCTGCCGTCTATATCGGCCTTGCGATCGTGCTCTTCGTCGTCTACCCGGCGCTGCTCGTCGGCCACGGCCTGAGGCCCTCGCGCTTCTTTGCCGGCGCCTGGCCGGCGATCCAGCTCGCCTTCGTTTCACGCTCCTCCGTCGGCACCCTGCCCGTTACCGAAACAGTGACCGAAAAGAGCCTCGGCGTGCCGCGCGAATATGCCGCCTTCGCCGTGCCGCTCGGCGCCACCACCAAGATGGACGGCTGCGCCGCGATCTACCCGGCCATCTCGGCGATCTTCATCGCGCAGTTCTTCGGCCTGCCGCTCGGCATCCAGGAATATGTGCTGATCGTCTTCGTCTCGGTGCTCGGCTCTGCCGCAACCGCCGGCCTCACCGGCGCGACTGTCATGCTGACGCTGACGCTTTCGACGCTCGGCCTGCCGCTCGAAGGCGTCGGCCTGCTGCTCGCCATCGACCCGATCCTCGACATGGGCCGCACGGCGGTTAACGTCGCCGGTCAGGCGCTCGTGCCGACGATCGTCGCCAAGCGCGAAGGCATTCTCGACGAGACCGTCTACAACGGCGACAAGGTGCTCGACGACCTGGAACCGCTTGGCGCCGCTGCACGCGCTGCCTGACGGCGTGAAACGACGCATGCGGGCCGCAAGGTCCGCATGCCGTGTTATACTTCAGGCGTTCCGCCTGTTGAGGGATCGGCGATGTCGTCGACCAACTTTCATCTCGTCACCGAATGGACGATCGCCTCCCAGCTTGAAGACGTGTGGCGTGAACTCAGCACGCCGGAACGCTGGCCCGAGTGGTGGCCATCGGTGAAGCAGGTTACGCTGCTGAACGAGGGGGACGAACATGGTGTCGGCGCCGTCAGGCGCATGCGCTGGTCGACGGCACTCCCCTACGAACTGGTCTTCGACATGGAGACCACCAAAGTCGAGCCGCCTCTCTTCATCGAAGGCCGGGCCTTGGGCGAACTCGACGGCATCGGCCGCTGGACCCTGCAAGGCGAAGGCAGCGCTTGCCGCGTTCGCTATGACTGGATCGTGACAGTGACGAAGCCCTGGATGGTCCGTCTTTCCTTTATCCTCAGACCCGTCTTTCGCTGGAACCACGGGGTGGTGATGGAGCGCGGCCGCCGCGGACTCTCGAAGAGGCTGGCCTAAAGCAACGGCGGGCAGACGGATGACTATTGCGCCAGGCGCGTGCCTCGTGCCTGATGATTTCGCCCAGGCGCTGGGCGCCCGGTCCCGTCGCATCTGGATCCGGATAGACCAGATACATGGCGCGACAACGCCCGCCTTCGGACACCGCAGCAACCATCGAAAATCACTCCCTTGAAATATCCTATCCAGGGGGATAGGATATCGACATGAGCGAGCACAGACACGACACCCATCCCGAGATCGTCAAGCGGCTGAAACGCGCGGAGGGGCACCTGAAGAGCGTCATCACCATGATCGAAGGCGGCCGCTCCTGCCTCGACATCGCCCAGCAGCTCCACGCAGTGGAGAAGGCGATCAGCCAGGCGAAGCGAACCCTGATCCAGGATCACTTGGACCATTGCCTTGAAGACACGATCGGGGCGCTTCCGCACGAGCAGCGCCACTCCATCGACGAGTTCAAGGCGATCACGAAATACCTCTGAGCAGCAAATCCGCTGCCACAAACCGCCACCGAGCGAGGCCCAATCATCATGCTGCAGATCCTCGCAAACCGCACCTATCGCCACCTGTTCCTGGCGCAGGTGATCGCGCTGATCGGAACCGGCCTCGCAACCGTCGCGCTTGGCCTTCTCGCCTATGATCTGGCCGGCGCCGAAGCGGGCGCGGTGCTCGGGACGGCGCTCGCGATCAAGATGATCGCCTATGTCGGCGTAGCGCCGATCGCCGCCGCCTTCGCCGAACGGCTTCCACGCCGTGCCATGCTCGTCAGCCTCGATCTGGTGCGCGCCGCCGTGGCGCTGTTCCTGCCGTTCGTGACCGAGATCTGGCAGGTCTATGTCCTGATCTTCGTGCTGCAGTCGGCCTCGGCCGCCTTTACCCCCACCTTCCAGGCGACCATTCCCGACGTGCTGCCGGATGAAAAGGAATACACGCGCGCCCTGTCGCTCTCGCGGCTTGCCTATGATCTCGAAAGCGTCGCAAGCCCGATGCTCGCCGCGGCACTGCTTACCGTCGTCAGTTTCCACGACCTGTTTGCCGGCACGGTGATCGGCTTCCTCGCCTCGGCCGCCTTCGTCGTGTCCGTCGCGCTGCCAAGCCCGAAGGCTGCGGAACGGCGCGGTATCTACGACCGCACGACACGGGGTCTGCGCATTTATCTCTCGACGCCACGGCTGCGCGGCCTGCTCGCGCTCAATCTCGCGGTCTCGGCGGCGGGTTCGATGGTCATCGTCAACACGGTGGTGCTGGTTCAGGCCGGCTTCGACCTTACCCAGACCGACACGGCGATCGCGCTTGCCGCCTTTGGCTGCGGCTCGATGATTGCCGCGCTGATGCTGCCGCGCCTGCTCGACAGGACGCCCGACCGTTTCGCAATGTTTTCCGGGGCGACGATCCTCGTCGCCGGCCTGTTCATCGGGCCCCTCGTTCCAAATTTCGCTTCTCTGCTGCCGCTGTGGCTCGCCATCGGGCTCGGCTACTCGCTGACCCAGACGCCGTCCGGCCGGTTGCTGCGCCGCTCCGCCCAGCCCGAAGACCGGCCGGCGCTCTTTGCAGCGCAGTTCGCCCTTTCGCATGCCTGCTGGCTGATCACCTATCCGCTGGCCGGCTGGCTCGGCGCTACCGCCGGGCTCGGCACGACCTTCATCGCGCTTGGCCTCATCGCCATCGGCGCCGTCGCCGCGGCCGCCCGGCTCTGGCCCGCGCCCGACCCGGACGAAATCGAACACACCCATCATGCGCTGGCGGGCGATCACCCCCATCTTGCCGGTGCGACGCGCGTCGGCAGCGGCCACCGCCACACCCATGTGTTCGTGATCGACAGCCATCACCCGGACTGGCCAGCCCAGCGGTAGGCAACGGCCGCTACTTGGAAGCGGTGCTGTTGCCGGTAAAAGACAGGATCGCCGCATCGGCGATCTCGGCGAAACGAGCACTTGGCCCTTCGGCGCCGCTGCTCTGCTGCGCGGCGCGCGCGCCATCGATCAGCAGCAGCAGCGTGTCGCCGAGCAGCTCTGCGTCGGCGATGCCGGCCCGGCGGCACAGCTCGACGACCCGGTCGCGCTGCGCATCCTTGAAGAGGCGGATCACCTCGCGGCCGGGGTGATCCTCATCGGTCAGCTGCACGGCGGCGCTCATCATTTCGCATTGGCACTTGTCCTCGCCGAGGTGCTCGGCGATCCGCCGGACCCAGGCCCTGAGCTGACCGAGACCGTCGCCCGGGTGCTGGTCTTCCAGTTCGCGCCAGAAGCCATCCATCTCCATTCCCGCATGGCGCAGGCATTCGACGATCAGCTCGTCCTTCGAACTGAAGTGGCGGTAGAGCGTCATCTTGTTGCTCTCGGCAGCATCGGCAATCGCATCGACGCCGGTTCCGCGAATGCCGCGGCGGCGAAAGAGATCACGCGCCGCCTCGACGATGCGATCGCGCGGCGAACGACGGGATGGTTTGCAGAAATCCGTTGTCATCGCAGTGGTCCGGCGTGAACGGCGCGGAAAATCTTGCCCCTTGACGCCCTGTCATTGGTCGATAACATGCGACGATGTTACCGACCAGTAACATTTTCGCCACCGTGGCAAATCAAGGAGCATCCGCTTGCGGCAAAGAGCTCTTCCGGAAACGGCGGCGGTAACAGCAGAAAAATTTCATGCGCAGTGTCGGTGAGCGCGGTCGCCAGGCGTCTTTTAGCCAGAGCGCACACCGCAGAGACTTTTTAGATTCGATAACGCTCGTGATTTGGTCGTCGTGATTAGGACCGGATCGGCCCTTCATGATCTCGTGCTGGAGCCTTATGATGCGCATGCTGGATGGGCTGAAGGCTGGGGAGACCGTCGCTGACCGCAAGGTCCGCGCGGCGGGCGTGCCGGTGCCGAGTTTCCGCCACGCCGCCTGCTGCGATGGTGGCGCTCCCAAAGGATCGGCCCCATGATTGACTTCTTCATCCACCGGCCGATCTTCGCATCGGCGATCGCCATCATCATGACGCTCGCCGGCGGCATCTGCTATTTCCTGCTGCCGATTTCGCAGTTTCCCGACGTCACGCCGCCGCAGATCGTCGTTGCCGCCAACTATCCGGGCGCCAGCGCCCAGGTGGTCGCCGACACGGTGACGACGCCGCTCGAACAGCAGATCAACGGCGTGCCCGGCATGCTCTACATGACCTCGACCAGCTCGAACGACGGCTCGTCGCGCATCATCATTTCCTTCGAGGTCGGCTATCCGATCGACGTCGCCGCGCTCGACGTGCAGAACCGCGTCTCGCAGGCCGCCTCCTCGCTTCCGGCCCTCGTCAACCAGACCGGCGTGACCATCGCCAAGCAGATCCCGAACTTCACCGTGCTCGTCAGCCTGGATTCGCCTGACAATTCGGTCGATTTCGCCGCGGTCAGCAACTACGCCTACCTGCAGATCCTCGATCCACTCAAACGCCTGCCGGGCGTTGGCGACGTCCAGCTTTTCGGCGAGCGCCGCTATTCGATGCGCGTCTGGCTCGATCCGGATCGCATGGCCAATCTCGGCATTACCGCCGTCGACGTCCAGAACGTCATTGCCGAGCAGAACATCCAGGTCGCCGGCGGCAAGATCGGGCAATCGCCGGCACCGGCCGGCACGCCCTTCGAGATGCAGATCAACGCGCTCGGACGCTTGAGCGACCCGTCCCAGTTCGGCGACATCGTGCTGCGCGCCGACCAGACGACGGGGGCAACGACGCGGCTGCGCGATGTGGCGCGCATCGAGCTCGGCGCGCTGCTCTATTCCTCGTCGGTCACCTTCAACGGCAAGGAAAGCGTCGTGCTTGCCGTCTTCCAGGCACCGGGCTCCAACGCGCTCGACCTGCAGGCCCGCGTGCAGGCGAAGATGGACGAGCTGTCGCAGCGCTTCCCCGCGGGCATCGCCTACCACATGTTCTACGACACCACGCGTTTCGTCTCGGCGGCGATGAAGGATGTCGTGTTCACGCTGCTCGAGGCGCTCGCCCTCGTCGTCTTCGTCGTCTTCATCTTCCTGCAAAACCTGCGCACGACGATCATCCCTACGATCGCCATTCCGGTTTCGTTGATCGCGACGCTGGTCGTCATGTATCTCTTCGGCTTCTCGCTCAACATGCTGAGCCTGCTCGGCATGGTGCTTGCCATCGGGCTTGTGGTCGACGACGCGATCGTCGTCGTCGAGAACGTCGAACGCCAGCTGGAGGCCGGGCTGCCGCCGCTCGAGGCCACCAAAAAGGCGATGCAGGAGGTGACCGGCCCGATCATCGCGACGACCGCGGTGCTGCTGGCCGTCTTCATCCCCGTCGCCTTCATTCCGGGCGTCGCCGGCAGCCTCTACAACCAGTTTGCGCTGACGGTCGCAATCTCCGTCGCTTTTTCCGCCTTCAACTCGCTGACCCTCAGTCCGGCGCTGAGCGCCGCGTTCCTGCGCTATCGCGGCGAGCCGCGTTTTGCCCTCTTCCGCTGGTTCAACAGCGGTTTTCACGCCCTGTCGCACGGTTATGCGCGCAGCGTCGCCGGGCTCGTGCGCTGGCGCTGGGCGCTGTTTGCCGTCTTCCTCGCCGCGATCGCCTCGACCTATGCGCTATGGCAGCGCATCCCCTCGACCTTCCTGCCGGTCGAGGACCAGGGCTATTTCTTCGTCGTCATCCAGTTGCCCGATGGTGCCTCGCTCGAACGCACCGAGGCGGTCGCGCGGCGATCCGAAGAGATCCTGCGCGGCACCGCCGGCGTCGATTTCGTCGGTTCGGTCGTCGGCTTCAACTTCCTGTCCTTCGCCGCCCAGTCAAACTCGGCGGTGCAATTCGCCGTATTGAAGCCATGGGACGAGCGGCCGCCCGAACAAGGCGCCTCGGCGCTGCGTGAGGCCGTCGTGCCGCAACTGCTGCAGATCCCGGACGCGCTGGTGCTCGCCTTCGACCCGCCGTCGATCCAGGGGCTGGGTGCTACCGGTGGCTTCGAGTTCCAGGTGGAGGACCTTGCCGGCCGGAGCGCCGAGGCGCTGAACGACGCGACGCAGGCGCTGATCGCCGAGGCGCGCAAGCAGCCGGAAATCAATCCCTACCAGCTGTTCACCACCTTCAGCACCTCGAGCCCACAGTTCGACTATGATCTCGACCGCGACAAGGCGAAGCTGCTGGGCCTGAGCCTGCCGGATATCTTTAGCACGCTGCAGATCTATTTCGGCTCGCTCTATGTCAACGACTTCAACATCTTCGGCCGCACCTTCCGCGTGACGCTGCAGGCCGATCAGGGCGCACGCGCCTCGGCCACCGATCTCTCTCGTCTCTACGTGCGCAACACTGAGGGGGAAATGGTGCCGCTCAATACGCTAGGAACCTTCAAGCCGACAGTCGGCCCGGAGACCATCACCCACTACAACAATTACCCCTCGGCGCTGATCAACGGTGCGGCAGCACCCGGCTTCAGCTCGAGCCAGGCGGTGGCGGCGATGGAGCGGGTGGCAAAAACGACGCTGCCCAGGGACTACACATTCGAGTGGACCGGCATTACCTATCAGGAGATCCGCGCAGGCTCGATCGCCGCGCTCGTCTTTGCGCTCGCCCTCGTCTTCTGCTTCCTGATCCTGGCCGCCCAGTATGAAAGCTGGTCGATGCCTTTCATGGTGCTGCTTTCAGTGCCGCTCGCGCTTTTGGGCGCGCTCTCGGCGCTGTGGCTGCGCGGTATGCAGATCGACGTCTATTCGCAGATCGGTTTCGTGATGCTGGTCGGACTTGCCGCCAAGAACGCCATCCTGATCGTCGAGTTCGCAAGACGCCGACGCGAGGAAGGGCTCGACGTCGTCGCAGCCGCCGCGGAAGCGGCGCGGCTCCGGCTGCGGCCAATCCTGATGACGGCCTTTGCCTTCATCCTCGGCGTGCTGCCGCTGATGTATGCCAGGGGCGCAGGTGCTGCCAGCCGCCAGTCAATCGGCACCACCGTCTTCGGCGGCATGCTGGCGGCGACGATCCTCACACTCATTTTCGTCCCGGTCTTCTACGCGGTCATCGAAAAATGGCGCGAGGGCACGTCCTCGCAGCCGATCGGCCAGCGTCACGAGCCGGAGGCGGCGGAATAGGAATTGGAGCCTGACATGCGTGGTTCGAGACTGGTCCTTGCCGCAGCGGTCGTGGTCGCCGCCCTTGCTGCGGCCTATCACTACAAGAACGGCGGCTTCGAGCTGAAGGGCGGCGACGCCGGCGCGGCGGTGGGGCCGCCGCAACAGGCCATGCCCGTGCCGGTCGCCTCGGTCGTCAAGAAAACCATTCCGATCTATCTCGACTATTCGGCCCGCACCGAAGCGATCCGCAACGTGACGCTCCGCGCCAAGATCACGGGCTATATCGAGTCGCAGGCGGTGCCCGACGGTTCGGATGTGAAGGAAGGTGATCTGCTCTATCGGATCGACCCGCGCGATTATCGGGCAGCGCTCGATCAGGCAAAGGCCCAGGTCGAGCGCGATCAGGCGTCGCTCGCCTATCTCCGCTCCAATCTCAACCGCGGCAATGAACTGGCCACGACGGGTTACCTCGACAAGGACAGCTTCGATCAGCGCCAGAGTGCTGTGCACCAGGCCGAAGCGGCACTGGAGATGTCGCGGGCGGCGGTGCGCACCGCCGAGATCAATTTCGACTACACCGAAATCCACGCGCCCTTTGCCGGCCGGCTCGGCCGCGACCAGGCGCCGGAGGGAACGCTTGTCAGCAACACCGCCGGGACACCGCTCAACAACCTCGTGCAGCTTTCGCCGATCTATGTTTCCTTCAACCCGAGCGAAACAGAACTCGCCGACATCCAGAAGGCCCGGGCGAAGGGGAAAGTGCAGGCGGAAGTGCTTTTGCCTGGCGACAAGGAACCGCGCTATCGCGGCGACCTCACCTTCATCAACAACACGGTCGAGGGAAATACCGGAACGGTGGTGGCGCGCGTGACGATCGACAATACTGATCTTTCCCTGCTGCCCGGCCAATATGTCCGCGTCCGGCTGAAGATCCGCGACGAGCCGAACGTGCTGATGGTGCCGGAAACGGCGCTCGGCTCGAGCCAGCTCGGCAAATACATCTATGTCGTCGGCAAGGGTGAAACGGTCGAACAAAGGCTGGTCACTCTTGGCCCGACGAGCGGTGATCTCATCGGCCTGACCTCAGGCGTTGCGGAAGGCGACCAGGTGATCGCGGGAAACCTGCAGAAAATTTTCCCGGGCGCACCGGTCAAACCGATGCCGGCCGAGCAGGCGCAGAAATAGGCCGGTCGCCGGCCCGGCCTACGCCCTTTTCAGGATCGGGAAGACCATGCCGAACGTGATGACGGCAATGGCAACGACCTGAAGCAGCGTCGGAACTTCACCGAGAACGACGACCCCCGCCGCGGTCGTCGTCACCGGGACGCACGGCATGAACAGCGACGCAGGCTGCGGACCCAATTGACGGATGACATAGGTGTAGAGAACGCTCGCGAGCGCTCCGGCGAGAAAGCCTTGGATGACGAATTGCGTGGCAATTTCGGTGAAAGAGGCGGCAGCGAGCCCGCTGGGCGCCAGAATGTGCAGCGAGGGCAACGGCAGACAGGAGAAGAACACTACTGCGATCGTCGCCGTCACGGCGTCGACGGACCATAGCCGCACCAGCACCGCAAAGGTGGCAAACATCAACCCCGAAACGGCGAACAACAGATCACCCCGCAATGTCCCGGCGTCGGCGACGCCCGATTGGAGCACGAACAGAAAAAGGCCGGCAATGACCGTGGCAACGCCAGCAAGGCGCGTGCCGGAGGCCTTGTCCTTGAAGACGAGACGGGAAAACAGGAACGAGAAGAAGACGATTACGGCGGGAGAGAGTGCTGCCGCATGGGCGACCGGTGCCAGCGAAAGTCCCTGGTTGATGATGAGCGCGGATAGGGCAGCCCCGTCAGCAGCGCCAGCACGGTTGCCTTGCGCCAGCCAAGCTGCATCAACTTCGGCAAGCCGACGCTGAGGAACACCGGCAGGAAGGCCAGGGCGGCGCCAGAGAACCGCAAGGTGACGATGTCGGCGGCGGTCAGATGCTCGCGCAGACTGAACCGGGCGGCCACAAACTGTAAGGTGGTGATTGCGACGACCGCCACCCCTGCCCATATCGCCAGCCGCCGGCTGCGGTCGCCCTCCCCCATCGTAACACTTTGCACGCCCGTCTCTCCACATTGCGGAAGCCTTACCCGGCGGCTTCGACAGAAGCACCGTATTGCGCGAACGGCCGCGTCAAAATACACTGATTTCAATGAATCTAAGCGATTATCACTCTTTCATGGACAAAATAGCGTGAAGAACGAAATTGCAGGCCTCGACACCATCGATCGCACCTTGTTGAGATTGCTGCAGGAAGATGGCCGGCGGACCACACTGGAGCTGGCAGAGCGTGTCGGCCTGTCGCCAACGGGCACGAGCCAGCGCGTGAAGCGCCTCTTCCGCGAGGGTTACGTGAAGGCCGTGCGAGCGATCCTCGATCCGAAGAAGATCGGCCGGGGCACCGTCGTCTTCATCCAGGTGCGCCTCGACCATACCGCCCCGCATATCTTCGAGCGCTTCTCTGACGCGGTTGCAAAGGCGCCGGAAGTTCTGGAATGCCACATGGTGATCGGCGGGTTCGACTATCTGGTGAAGGCGCGCATTGCCGACATGTCGCTGTTCCAGGATTTTCTCGAACGGGTGATTTTGCCCCTGCCCGGCGTCAGGGAGACGCACACCTACGCCTCGGTCGGCGACGTCAAGCCGGACGCGCTGCTACCGATCTGATGCTCAGGCGGGCTCCGGCCACTGCCAGGTTCGCCCCAGCAAAGCGGCGCAACCTCAAATCGGACGTGAAGTAGCAGGCCGCGGCGAGTCATTGGGGTGCCGGGCGTTATTATTCCTCGAGCGACTGGCGACCTAACGCGCGCGGGCTGCAATCTTCGCCCGGCAACGCTGCCCGGAAACCCAGGAGCACGCCGAGCGTCGAGCGTTTTTCGACGAGATCCGCGAGCGTGTACTTGTCGAAGACCGCGACGAAGGCGGCCGTGGCTTCCGAAAGGACGGACGGCAGGCTGCAGGCCGGAGCGATGCGGCAACCTCGGCAATCGATCAGATCGGACAACTCCTCCGTGTGCCGGAGGAGAGCGCCGAGATTGATTTCGTTCGCAGCCCTAGCGAGCCTGATACCGCCGTTCCGGCCGCGTACAGCCTCCAGAAACCCCGCATTCGCGAGGTCTTGAACCACTTTCATCATATGGTTCTGCGAGACCGAGAAGGTATCGGATATCTCCCGGATGGAGCTGAGCCCAGTGGGCTGGGAGCCCAGATAGATCATCAGGCGCATCGCATAGTCGGTGTATTTCGTGAGCCTCATCGCGGGATCTGCGTCAAAAAGTCCGTTCAAAAAACATGCATTTGATTAGCATCTTTGATCGCAAGCGAATAGATGCATTTTAGATACATCTTTAAGGGTCATTTGCGATGAACGCGCGAACGGTAGCCGGAGCTGAGATCAGGATGATCGTCGAATGCTTCCAGGGCGAAGTCCGCATTAACAGGATTTTGAGCGCGGGATTCGCGGCCGCGAGAGATTGGGACACAGTTCCCGATCACCGGGCCCGGTGAATTGCCGGCTGCATTTCCAGGATCACCAACCTGCCCCCACTGATACGTCCCACCGAAAGGAAAAATCATGCCGAAACCACTCTCCCCCGAGACTGTCCAGATCGTGAAAGCCAGCGCTCCGGCGCTCGCGGCCCACGGAACGGAAATCACGAAGAGCATGTATGCCCGCCTCTTCCGTGACGATCATATCTTCGCGCTGTTCAACCACGCCAATCAGGGCGAAGGCGGTTCACAGGTTAACGCGCTTGCCGCCGCCATTCTGGCCTATGCGCAGAACATCGATAATCTCGGCGTGCTTGGCCCGGTGGTCGAACGGATCGCCCACAAGCACATCGGCTACCATATCCTTCCAGAGCACTATCCCTTTGTAGCCAAGGCTCTTCTCGCCGCCGTCGAGGATGTGCTCGGGAGTGCGGCGACCCCTGAGCTCCTCAACGCATGGGGCGAGGCCTATTGGTTCCTGGCCGATATTCTCAAGGAGCGCGAGACCGCCATACGCGGCGAACTGATGGAGCGCTCGGGCGGTTGGAACGGCTGGAGAGATTTCGTCATCGCCTCAAAAGTTCGCGAGAGCGACGTCGTCACCTCGTTTATCCTGAAACCCAAGGACGGCGGTCGCGTTGCGCGCCACAGACCCGGCCAATATCTGACGTTTCGCTTCCAACTGGACAATGGCCTGGAGATGAAGCGCAACTACTCGATCTCCAGCGGGCCGAACGACAGCTTCTACCGCATCTCGGTAAAGCGCGAGGCGCACGGGCAAGGCGGATCCCGATATCTCCACGATCAGGCGACCGTCGGCACGGTCTTGAGCGCGACCCCGCCGGCCGGCGACTTCTTCCTCCCTGAAGCGCCGGAAGCACCTGTCGTATTGCTGTCGGGTGGCGTCGGCCTGACCCCCATGGTCAGTATTCTCGAGACGATCGCCGAGGAACATCCGAACCTCGAGGCGCACTTCGTCCACGGCGCGCTGAACAGCGGCACGCATGCCATGGATCGGCATGTTCGCGAACTCGCCGATGCACATGGCAAGATCACGATCAGCAGCTTCTATAGCGCGCCGGCGAACGGGGATGCGGTGGGGCTGTCGCACGACTTCGATGGCTTCATCACCGCGGAATGGCTTCGCAAGCACACGCCGATCGCTAATGCCGAATTCTATCTCTGTGGCCCCAAACCGTTCCTTCGTGCGCTCGTCCCGGCTCTTGCCAGGGAAGGCGTTTCCAGCGAGCGGGTCCACTATGAGTTCTTCGGCCCATCCGACGAACTCATTGCAGCCTAAAATGCCTTCGGTCGGCACTTTCACGGACCGTGGAAGAGCTTGATCTCCTCATTGCCGCAGCGCGGCGCTCGCGCCGCGGCATGTCGATCTACGCCGAGTATCTGGCAGTCCCGCCTGTGCGTGAACGCCATCCGAAAGATCACCCTTGCTTTCGGACCCGCCATGCTGCATTGCAAAAAGAGCCGACACGGCAGGTCAAGCTTGGTCAGAATGCGGTCGTGGCATGCAGTACAGCAGACTAAACGTCCTGGTCATCGACGAGAATCGCATCCGCGCCGCCATCATCGAGGACGGACTGCGCGACGCGGGCTATGACCATGTGACCGTCATCGACAATATGCACGGCCTGGCGCGACGCATCGCGGACCTCAATCCCGACGTCATCGTGATTGATCTCGAAAACCCGAACCGCGACATGCTGGAAAGCATCTTCCAGCTTTCGCGCGCGGTGAAGCGCCCGATCGCGATGTTCGTCGACAAGTCCGACGAGGCCTCCATCGAGGCGGCTGTCGAGGCCGGGGTCTCGGCCTATATCGTCGACGGTCTGAAGCAGGAACGGGTGCGCCCCATCCTGAAGATGGCGATCAGCCGCTTCAATGCATTCTCCCGCCTCAACCGCGAGCTGGAAGAAACCCGCGGCGAGTTGGAAAACCGCAAGGTGATCGACCGCGCCAAGGGCCTCCTGATGCGCTCGCGCGGGCTCTCCGAGGAAGAGGCCTATGCGCTGCTGCGCCGCACGGCGATGAACCAGAACCGCAAGATCGTCGACATCGCCCAAAGCCTCGTCACGGCGGCAAGCCTGCTCGATCCGGGAGGAAAGGAATGACGACGCGCCACGCCATCACCGCCGGTTTCGTGCCGCTCCTCGACAGCGCCCTGCTCGTTGTCGCCCGCGAGATGGGCTTTGCCGAAGAACAGGGGATCGACCTGACCCTGCTGCGCGAACGCTCCTGGGCAAGCATCCGCGACCGGCTTGCGGTTCGCCATGTCGATGTGGCGCATATTCTCGGTCCCATGCCGATCGCCGGCAATCTCGGCCTCAATGTGCCTGCCCCTGAAATGATCGTGCCGATGTCGCTGGGTCTCGGCGGCAATGCGGTGACGGTGTCTCCGGCGCTCTGGCAAAGGATGGCGGAAAACGGCGCGACCACGGATCTCGATGCGCGCGCGAACGGTGCAGCCCTGCGCAAGGCGATCGATGCGCAGGCGGGCGCGCCGCTGCGTTTTGCCGTCGTGCATCCCTATTCCGGGCACAATTACGAACTGCGCTACTGGCTGGCGGCGAGCGGCATCGATCCGGACCGTGATATCGAGATCGTCGTGCTGCCGCCACCCGACATGGGCGATGCGCTCGCCGAAGGCGTGATCGACGGCTATTGCGCCGGCGAGCCCTGGAACACCTTCGGCGTGCTTCGCCGCGGCGCACATCTCGCCACCGTCAAGGCGGCGATCTGGCGGTCGAGCCCCGAGAAGGTGCTTGGCGTCAACGCAAAGTGGGGGGAGGCCAACCCGGAGGCGATGGCCGCCCTGCTCGTGGCGCTTCATCAGGCGTCAATTTGGTGCGCCCGCCCGGATAACCACGAGGCACTCGCGACCCTTCTGGCAAAGCCTGCCTATGTGGGGCGCGACGCCGAACTGCTTCTTCCCGCCCTCAAAGGCACGCTGCCGGTCGGCGGCGGTGAGGTCCGGGTGGTCAGAGATTTCTTCGTTCCGAATGCCAAGGCGGCGACCTTCCCCTGGAAGAGCCATGCCCTCTGGTTCTACACCCAGATGGTGCGCTGGCGGCAGATCGAGCATGCGGCAGAGCGCCAGCGCATCGCCGCGGAAACCTACCGGCCGGACATCTACCGCGCCGCATTGAAGCACCTTGGTATCGCCATGCCGTCGGCAAGCGCCAAGGTGGAAGGCGCCTTGACCGTCGAAACCCCAGTCGGCTCATCGGGCGCGCTGACGCTCGGGCCGGATGGTTTCTTCGATGGCGGACGCTTCGATCCCGACGACCTCGATGCCTACATCGCTGCCCAGTCTGCAGGCTGAATGCGCGACGCCTAATTTATGCGCATTGCACAAAAAATGGCTTCGCACTGCACCAAGGAATGTCACCCACCGGGATGACGCCAGGCCGACGATTTCACTTTTTCTTTTAGATCAATAGCTTGCCAAAACTGGCACGCTGATTGCTTTTATATTCTCAGGCCCTCGGGCCAAGAGATCGGTGTCCAACGACGGGCGCCCTACCAGCAAAGCCGCTGATCAGGACTGCGCACACGGAGCGAACCGTGTCGGGCATACCTGGCCAGCGGCTTTTTGTTTTTCACCCCCAAGATGGAGCGGCACGACCTTGTCGGGCCTCGGAGAAGCCATGTCTGAGAACAAGCAGCCATTATCCGCCAGCGAACCCGCCACGGCTTTGTGGATGTCCACTTTTGCCTTCACCATCTGTTTCGCCGTCTGGACGATCTTCGCCATCATCGGCATCCGCATCAAGCAGGACCTCGCGCTCACCGAAGCGCAGTTCGGCCTGCTGGTTGGCACGCCCATCCTCACCGGTTCACTGGTGCGCATCCTGCTCGGCGTCTGGACCGGGCGCTACGGCGGGCGCCTCGTCTATACGCTGACGATGCTGGCCGCAGCCCTTGCGACTTTTCTGCTCACCTACGCCACCACCTATCCGCAGATGCTGCTCGCCGGCCTCGGCATCGGTCTTGCCGGCGGCTCTTTCGCGGTCGGCGTCGCCTATGTCTCGCCCTTCTTTCCGCCGGAAAAGCAGGGCACGGCGCTTGGCATCTTCGGCGCCGGCAATGTCGGCGCGGCGGTGACGAAATTCCTGGCGCCCTTCGTCCTCATTGCCTGGGGCTGGCAGACGGTTGCCGAGATCTGGGCGGCCGCACTCGTCGTCACGGCACTCGTCTTCTGGTTCACGACAAGCGACGATCCGGCCTTCCGCAGCCGCCGCGAGCGCCAGCTGCCAAAGCGCAGCCTGCTCCAGGAGTTCGCACCGCTGAAGAACGCCCAGGTCTGGCGTTTCTCGCTCTACTATTTCTTCGCCTTCGGCGGTTTCGTCGCCCTCTCGCTGTGGCTGCCGCGTTATCTCGTCGGCGTCTACGGCTTCGATATCGCCGTGGCCGGCATGGTCGCAGCCGCCTACTCCATCCCCGGCAGCGTCTTCCGTGCCTTCGGCGGCGTGCTTTCCGACCGCAAGGGCGCGCGCAGCGTCATGTACTGGATGCTCGGCATCTCGGCGGTGGCAACACTGATCCTGTCGCTGCCGGCTGCCGGCGAGGGCCACGGCTTCGGCATTACGCCTGCCGTCTTCATCGTCACGGTCTTCGTGCTCGGCTTCGTCATGAGCCTTGGCAAGGCCGCCGTCTACAAGCACATCCCGGCCTATTACCCGGAAAACGTCGGGGCGGTCGGCGGCATCGTCGGCATGGTCGGCGGGCTCGGGGGCTTCGTGCTGCCGATCGCCTTCGGCCTGCTCAAGGACGCGACCGGCCTGTGGTCGAGCTGCTTCCTGCTTCTCTTTGCCGTCGTCGTCGCATCGCTCCTGTGGATGCATCTTTCGATCCGCCAGATGGAACGCCGCGCGCTCACCCTGTCGACGGCTGCTGCCGCGTAAACAGACAAGGACAGACCATGACCGAGAAACTCGTCATCATCGGCAATGGCATGGCGCCGGGGCGCATGCTGGAGCACCTGCTGGAAAAGGCGCCCGGGCGCTACGACGTGACCATTTTCAACGCCGAACCACGCGTCAACTACGACCGCATCATGCTGTCGCCGGTGCTGTCGGGCGAAAAGGATTACGAAGAGATCATCATCCACGGCGACGGCTGGTACATCAAACACGGCATCACGCTTTACAAGGGTCATCGCATCGTCGCGATCGACCGCGATGCCCAAACCGTGACCTCCGACCATGGCGTGACCGAAAGCTATGACAAGCTGGTGATCGCGACCGGTTCGGTGCCCTTCATCCTGCCGGTGCCCGGCAAGGACCTGCCCGGCGTCATCACCTATCGCGATCTCGATGACGTGCAGGCCATGCTGCTCGCTGCCCAGTCGCGCGAAAAGGCCGTCGTCATCGGCGGCGGCCTGCTCGGCCTTGAAGCGGCCGCCGGCCTTGCCGGTCGCGGCATGGACGTAACCGTTCTTCACGTGATGCCGACGCTGATGGACCGTCAGCTCGATCCGGCCGCCGGCTATCTCCTTGAGAAGGAGCTGGAAGGCCGCGGCATCAAGATCATCTGCAAGGCCAACACCAAGGCGATCGTCGGCAACGGCAGGGTCGAGGGCATCGAGCTCGACGACGGCCGCATCATTCCGGCGACGCTCGTCGTCATGGCCGTCGGCATTCGGCCGAGTGTCGGCCTTGCGAAGGAGGCCGGCCTTGCGATCAACCGTGGCATCGTCGTCGACCAGGGCATGCAGACCTCGGATGGCCGCATCTGGGCGCTCGGCGAATGTGCGGAAGTGGGCGGCATGGTCTATGGCCTCGTCGCGCCGCTTTACGAGATGGCCCGTGTCGCCGCCTCGCATCTGGCTGGCGACCGCTCCGCCGCATTTGTCCATTCCGACACGCCGACCAAGCTCAAGGTCACCGGCATCGAACTTTTCTCGCTCGGCGACTTTGCCGATGGCGACGACCGCGAGGAGATCGTCCTGCGCGACGCCACGGCCGGCGTCTACAAGCGGCTGGTGCTGAAGGGCAACCGCATCATCGGCACCGTGCTCTATGGCGAGACATCCGACGGCGCCTGGTTCAACGATCTGAAGAAGAAGGAGACCGACGTCTCCGAGATGCGCCAGACCCTGATCTTCGGCCAGGCCTTCCAGGGAGGTGTTCCGCTGGACCCTATGGCGGCCGTTGCAGCCTTGCCGGATGATGCGGAAATCTGCGGCTGCAACGGCGTTTGCAAGGGTAAGATCGTTTCCACGATTGCCGACAAGGGCCTGACGTCGCTCGACGAGGTGCGCGCCCACACCAAGGCATCGGCCTCCTGCGGCTCCTGTACCGGCCTTGTCGAACAGCTGATGACGCTGACGCTCGGCGAGAGCTACAGTCCGGCCGCCGTCCAGCCGATGTGCGGCTGCACCGATCTCGGCCACGACGACGTACGTCGGCTGATCAAGGCCAAGGGCCTGAAGACCATTCCCGCGGTCATGCAGGAGCTGGAATGGAAGACCTCCTGCGGCTGCGCCAAGTGCCGCCCGGCGCTCAACTACTACCTCGTCTGCGATTTCCCGGACGAATATGCCGACGACTACCAGTCGCGCTTCATCAACGAGCGCGTTCACGCCAACATCCAGAAGGACGGCACCTATTCCGTCGTGCCGCGCATGTGGGGTGGGGTCACCAATTCCGGCGAGCTGCGGGCCATCGCCGACGTGGTCGACAAGTTCGAAATTCCGCTGGTGAAGGTGACCGGCGGCCAGCGCATCGACCTGCTCGGGATCGAAAAGGAAGACCTACCTGCCGTCTGGGCCGATCTCGGCAAGGCCGGTTTCATCTCGGGCCAAGCCTATGCCAAGGGTCTGCGCACGGTGAAGACCTGCGTCGGCTCGGACTGGTGCCGCTTCGGCACGCAGGATTCCACCGGGCTTGGCATCCGGATCGAAAAGTTCATGTGGGGTTCCTGGACGCCCGCCAAGCTGAAGATGGCGGTTTCCGGCTGTCCGCGCAATTGCGCGGAGGCCACCTGCAAGGACATCGGCGTCATCTGCGTCGACTCGGGCTTCGAGATCCATTTCGCCGGTGCTGCCGGGCTCGACATCAAGGGCACCGAGGTCCTGGGCCTGGTGAAAAGCGAGGACGAGGCGCTGGAGCATATCGTGGCGCTGACGCAGATGTACCGCGAGCAGGCGCGTTATCTCGAGCGCATCTACAAATGGGCGAAACGCGTCGGCCTCGACGAGATCCGCCGCCAGATCATGGACGATGCGGACAAGCGCAAGGCCTATTTCGACCGCTTCGTCTTCAGCCAGAAATTCGCCCAGGTCGACCCCTGGTCGGAGCGCGTCTCCGGCAAGGACAAACACGAGTTCCGACCGATGGCGACGGTCGGCTTCCCCCAAGCTGCGGAGTGAGATGATGAACATGACCTGGCACCCGATCGGCGACATCTCGGACATTCCGCTGAGAGGCGCGCGCTGCGTGAAGACGCCTCAGGGCAAGATCGCCGTCTTCCGCACAGCCGAAAACGAGGTCTTCGCCATCGAGGACCATTGCCCGCACAAGGGCGGGCCGCTGTCGCAAGGCATCGTCCACGCGAAGGCGGTCACCTGCCCCTTGCACAATTGGGCGATCTCGCTCGAAACCGGCAAGGCGCTCGGGGCCGACGAAGGCGCGGTGCGCACCATTCCGGTGCGTATGGACGGCGGCGCGCTGTTCATTGCGCTCGAAAGCCTGCTGATTGCGGCGGAATGACCATGGAAAAGGAGGTCAAGACCACCTGTCCCTATTGCGGCGTCGGCTGCGGGGTCATCGCGACGGTCGATGACAACGGCGCCGTCGCCGTGCGCGGCGATGCCGACCATCCCGCCAATTTCGGCAGGCTGTGCTCCAAGGGGTCCGCACTCGCCGAGACCCTCGACCTCGACGGTCGGCTGCTGCATCCGGAGATCGGCGGATGCCAGGCTGGCTGGGACGAAGCCCTCGACCTTGTCGCTACGCGCTTTGCGGAAACGATTGCCGAGCACGGCCCAGATTCGGTCGCCTTCTACGTCTCCGGCCAGTTGCTCACCGAAGACTACTACGTCGCCAACAAGCTGATGAAGGGTTTTGTCGGCTCCGCCAACATCGATACCAATTCACGTCTCTGCATGTCCTCGTCGGTTGCCGGTCATCGCCGTGCCTTCGGTTCGGATACGGTACCCGGGACCTATGAGGATCTGGAGTTGGCCGATCTGGTCGTACTCACCGGATCGAACCTCGCCTGGTGCCACCCCGTCCTCTACCAGCGCCTTGCCGCCGCCAAGGCGAAACGGCCGGGCCTCAAAATCGTTCTCATCGATCCGCGCCGCACCATGACGGCCGATATCGCAGACCTGCATCTCGCGATCCGGCCCGACGCCGATGTGGCGCTCTTCGTCGGGCTGTTCTCACATCTGGTTTCCAGCAATGCCGTCGACCAGAACTATGTCGCGGCGCATACGGCCGGCTTCGGTGATACCTTGCTCGCAGCGGGCGGTGTTTCGTTCGACGACGTGCTCGAGCGGACCGGTCTTCCGGCGATGCAGTTGCGCGAATTCTACCGGCTGTTTTCGACAACCGAGAAGGTCGTGACCTGCTACAGCCAAGGCGTCAACCAGTCGTCTTCGGGCACCGACAAGGTCAACGCGATCCTCAACTGTCACCTTGCGACCGGTCGCATCGGCCGGCCGGGCATGGGGCCGTTCTCGCTGACGGGGCAGCCGAATGCGATGGGCGGCCGCGAGGTCGGCGGGCTTGCGAACATGCTCGCAGCACACATGGCGATCGAAGATGCCGGTGATCGCGATCGCGTCCAGCGCTTCTGGCGTTCGCCAAAGATTGCCGAAAAGCCGGGGCTCAAGGCCGTCGATCTCTTCCGGGCGGTGGCAGACGGTCGCGTCAAGGCGCTCTGGATCATGGCAACGAACCCCGTCGTCTCGATGCCGGATGCCGACGCCGTCGAGGCCGCGATCAGGGCCTGTCCCTTCGTCGTGGTTTCCGACATCCTGAAAGAAACTGATACCGCCCGCCACGCGCATGTGCTGCTGCCGTCGCTCGGTTGGGGGGAAAAGAGCGGCACGGTCACCAATTCCGAACGCCGCATCTCGCGCCAGCGGGCGTTCCTCGCCGCACCGGGAGAAGCCCGGGCGGACTGGTGGCAACTGGCCGAGGTCGGTCGCCGCCTGGGCCATACCGATGCTTTCGCCTACGAAGCGCCCGCCGCGATCTTCCGCGAACATGCCGCGCTCTCGGCCTTCGAAAATGCCGGCAGCCGCGATTTCGACATTGGCGCCTATGCCGATCTTGCGCTTGAGGACTACGACGGGCTGACGCCCTTCCAGTGGCCCCAACGGGAAGGCCAGAAGCGCGCCGAAAGCCGTTTCTTTGCGGCGGGCAACTTCTATCACGCTGACGGCAGAGGCCGGTTCGTGGCCGTTCGCCCGGCAGAGACCGATCGCACCAATGCCGATTACCCGTACACGCTCAACACCGGCCGCATTCGCGACCAGTGGCACACGATGACCCGCACAGGCAAAAGCGCGCGCCTCTCGGCCCATATCGCCGAACCGTTTGCGGAACTGCACCCGCGTGATGCGATGGAGATCGGCGTCGGCAACGCCGACCTTATCGAGATTGAAAGCCCTGAGGGCAAGGCGTTCGTACGTGCGCTCATCACCGAGCGCCAGGCGCGCGGCAGCATCTTCGCGCCGATGCACTGGAACGACCAGTTTGCGGCGAAGGCACGCATCGATGTCCTCGTGCCGCCCATCACCGATCGTCTTTCCGGCCAGCCGGCATCGAAGAACATTGCGGTCGCCGCGCGAAAGTTCAAGGCGACGCACTACGCCTTCGCTGTCTCGCTAGCAAAGCCGGTCGATCCGGATGCTGCCTATTGGGCGCTGGCGAAGGCGGCTGGCGGCTGGCGATTGGAACTGGCTTTTGCCGAGCCGGTGGACGACTGGGCCGGCTGGTGCCGCCGCGTTCTTGCGATCCCGCAAGGCGTAGAGCCGCTCGGCTATGCGGATGCACAGACCGGCGACATCAGGCTCGCCTTCTTCGATGGTCCGCAGCTTCTCGCGGCCTTCTTCCTAGCGCGCGAACCGGTCGCCGTCGCGCGCAACTGGGCGATCGCACAACTCGGCGCTGACCACGCCAATCTGCGCAAGCGCTTCGCGCTCGTCGCGGGCCGTCCGGGGGCGGACAAGCCGGATCCCGGCGCCACCGTCTGCTCCTGCTTCGGTGTTGGCGTCAACCAGATCGTCGCGGCCGTACGCGGCGGTTGCCACAGCGTCGAGGCCGTCGGCGTGGCGCTCAATGCCGGAACCAATTGCGGCTCGTGCCGCGCCGAAATCAGGGGGATCATCGATGGATGTCTTGCAGCAGCCGCAGAGTGAC
Source organism: Ensifer sp. Root558 (assembly GCF_001427045.1). NCBI lineage: Bacteria > Pseudomonadati > Pseudomonadota > Alphaproteobacteria > Hyphomicrobiales > Rhizobiaceae > Ensifer > Ensifer sp. Root558. The sequence goes on from NZ_LMGC01000004.1 coordinate 122,727, forward strand.
GGACCCGCCCGCATGGAGGCGCTCGCCAAGCTGCCCGTCTTCTGGGCGCTGGAGGGCCGGCGCGTCGTGGTGGCCGGTGCAACGGACGGAGCGATGTGGAAGGCCGAGCTTCTGGCCGCCTGCGGCGCCCGCGTCGACCTTTACGCTGAAGGGAACGACGAGACGCTCGCGACATTTGCCGGCCGTACCCCGCAACACCCCACCGCCAGCGTCACGCTAAACCGCCGGCACTGGGCGTCCGCCGATCTTGACGGTGCCGCGCTCGCCGTCGGCGATTGCGAGGACCAGGCGGAGGCGCGGGCATTCTTCGCCGCCGCCCGCGCGGCGGGCGTTCCGGTCAACGTCATCGACCAGCCGGACTTCTGCGAGTTCCAGTTCGGCTCGATCGTCAACCGCTCGCCCGTCATCGTTGCGATCTCGACCGATGGCGCCGCCCCGATCCTCGCCCAGACGATCCGCCGCAAGATCGAGACGCTGCTGCCGAAAAGCCTGAAGGCCTGGGCAGCGCTGGCCCAGTCTCTTCGTGGAGCGGTGAACCGCCGGATCGAACCCGGTCCCCGGCGCCGCCTCTTCTGGGAACGTTTTGCCGATCGCGTCTTTTCGACCATGGATACGCCGGAGGAGGGCGTAGGCGGGGTGCTTCTTGCTGATGCCGAAAGGCTCGCGGGAGCCCCCGCCATCGGTCACGTGACTTTGGTCGGCGCGGGACCGGGCGATGCCGAACTCCTGACGCTGAAGGCCGTGCGCGCGCTGCAAGCGGCCGATGTCATCCTTTTCGACGACCTCGTTTCTTCAGACGTGCTCGAACTCGCCCGGCGGGAGGCAAAGCGCATGCTCGTCGGAAAGCGCGGCGGCCGCGAAAGCTGCCGGCAGCAAGACATCAACGCCATGATGGTCAAGCTCGCCAAGGCTGGGAAACGCGTGGTGCGGCTGAAATCCGGCGACCCCATGGTTTTCGGCCGGGCCGGCGAGGAAATCGCCCATCTCGACCGCGAGAACATTCCCGTCGACGTTATCCCCGGCATCACTGCCGCAAGCGCCATGGCCTCCCGTCTCGGTCTGTCGCTGACCCATCGCGACTATGCCCAGTCGCTTCGGCTGGTGACCGGTCATTCCCGCCACGGCGGCCTGCCCGATGATGTCGACTGGGCAGGCATTGCCGATCCGCGCAGCACGGCGGTCTTTTACATGGGTGGCCGAACGGCGGGGCTGATTGCCGAAAAGCTTATCGGCGAAGGCCGTTCACCTGAAACACCGGCCGTGATCATGAGCGATGTCAGCCGTCCGACGGAACGCAGCTGGCGCGGCATGCTCGCCACAATCCCGGAGGGCATAGGGGAGATCGGCTACGACAACCCGGTCCTCATCGCTGTCGGCGACGTGTTTTCGGCCCGAGACAAGCAGGCCGGATCGATCGAGCGCACTCTCGCCGGAGCATGCTGATGGGCATGTCCCTGGTGTTCATCGTTCTCGCCATCGGCCTCAGCTGGCCGCGTTTCAGGCTCATCTTCCTGGCTCAATCGAACGCTGCGCTGGCCGCAGCGCCCCTCACCATGGTTGCGAGTGCCGTGAACCTCTGCGCCATCGGCCTCGCTGTTGCAGAACACGGTCTGCTTTTCGGCGGATTGCTCATCGCCGGCGGTATGTTCTTCGCGAAAATAATGCAAGCCGTGCCTTCAACGCCGGGCATCTTAGCTTCAGCCCTGTGCCTTGCCGCCTACATAGAAATGACGATGACGGTCGTGGCGTGACGAGCTCAATGCTGCCCCTGAACAGACACCAGCGTCTGCTGACGCGCCAAGGGATATTCGAAGGCGTCGCCTCGTATCGACGTCCCGAATATCCCAAGGTCGCCACCGTGGGCTGGTTCTAAGCGCGCAGGCAGATCACGGCCATCCCCCAATTGAGGAATGAATGCCTGTACCGAACAAGTAAAGCCGCTGGCCCCGCGGCCGACATCAGTCGACTGCCGTTTCCGATCCATCGCCGCTTTCGTCGAGTACGACCGTCTCGCCGAGCGGGGTCGCTGCAATTGACCTGATCTCTTGGGCGAGCGACGCCAGCTTGCGCGCAATCTCCTGCAATTCGGCGGTCGAGCCGGTGGCCTCGCAGGTATTTTCAACGCTCCGTTCGTCCATGTGCTCTTCCTCTTTCGAGTGGACGCAGGAGCGGAGCATATTTCTAATCTACTATATAAGGCCACAAGCCGTCGCGCGTTCTTCGTGCGGCGCACAGCCATAGGTATAGGCCGATCGACAAGCCGGCGATCACCCGCGACAGATCTCGATCCAGGGCCGATTGGCCTTACCTGCAGCAATCAAGCCCATCGGCGATCTCGCAGGTCATCAAAACCTTGGAAGAGTGACATTCCGACGTTGCAGGAGCGAAAACTCGGCGACGTCAGGGTTTTCATCTGGATGCTAAATTGCTAGTTCTTTCTTTGTTCCTGCACGTCTCTTGGATGCAAATCGATGCGGGCAGTGACTGAGTGCGACGAAAACGAACGGGAACGCATGAGCGCCGCCTATCTCGAAAAACTCAATGACCGCCAGCGTGAGGCGGTCGAGCACGGTATCGGCTTGCCGGAAGGACAGGTCGGCGGTCCGCTTCTCATCATCGCCGGTGCCGGCTCCGGCAAGACGAATACCCTCGCCCACCGTGTCGCGCATCTCATCGTCAACGGTGCCGATCCGCGCCGCATTCTGCTGATGACCTTTTCTCGACGCGCAGCAGCCGAGATGACCCGCCGGGTCGCGCGCATCTGCCGCCAGGTCCTTGGCGACAACGCTGCAGTCATGACGGACGCGCTCTCCTGGGCCGGCACCTTCCATGGCATCGGCGCCCGGATCCTGCGCATCTACGCCGAACAAATCGGTCTCGGCCCGGATTTTACGATCCACGACCGGGAGGACAGCGCCGATTTGATGAACCTCGTGCGCCACGAGCTCGGCTTCTCGAAGACGGAAAGCCGGTTTCCGACAAAGGGAACGTGCCTTTCGATCTATTCGCGCGTCGTGAACTCCGAAAGCTCGATTGGCGACGTATTGAAGTCGGCCTATCCCTGGGTCACCGGCTGGGACGAACAGCTCAAGGCGCTGTTTGCGGCTTACGTCGATGCCAAACAGGCGCAGAACGTGCTCGATTATGACGATCTCCTGCTCTACTGGGCGCAGATGGTTTCCGATCCGGAGCTTGCCGAAGATATCGGCGGACGCTTCGATCATGTTCTTGTCGACGAGTATCAGGACACCAACAGGCTGCAGGCGTCGATCCTGATGTCGCTCAGACCCGGCGGCCACGGATTGACGGTCGTTGGCGACGACGCCCAGTCGATCTATTCTTTCAGGGCTGCGACGGTTCGCAATATTCTCGATTTCCCGAACGCCTTTTCGCCCGAGCCTGCCGACGTCATCACCCTCGACCGGAACTACCGCTCGACGCAGCCGATCCTCGCCGCTGCGAACGGCGTGATCGGCCTGGCGCGGGAGCGATTTACCAAGAACCTCTGGACGGACAGGCAATCGGAGCAGCGCCCGTTGCTCGTCGCCGTCAAGGACGAAGCGGATCAGGCCGCCTACATCGTGGAGCAGGTTCTCGCTGGCCGCGAGATCGGTATCGCCTTGAAGCAGCAGGCGGTGCTTTTTCGCTCGTCCAATCACAGCGGAACGCTCGAAGTCGAACTCACCCGCCGCAACATTCCGTTCGTGAAATTCGGTGGCCTGAAGTTTCTCGACAGCGCCCATGTGAAGGACCTGCTCGCAGTCCTGCGCTTCGCGCAGAACCCGCGTGATCGCGTCGCAGGTTTCCGGTTGCTGCAGATGCTGCCCGGTATTGGCCCACAGACCGCTGGAAAGATCCTCGATGCGATCGCCGCCGATCCGGAACCGCTCGCGGCTCTTGCTGAGATCCCGCCTCCCGCCAAGACCGGCGAGAACTGGACCGGCTTCGTCGACCTGGTGTCCGGTCTGCGACGGGCCGAGCCTGGATGGCCGCAGGAGATTGGCGCTGCGCGCGCCTGGTATGAGCCCCATCTTGACCGGATCCATGAAGACGCCGACACGCGCAAGGCCGACCTGCTGCAGCTCGAGCAGATTGCCGGCGGCTACCAGAACCGCGAACGTTTCCTGACCGAGCTGACCCTTGACCCGCCCGATGCCACGAGCGACCAGGCGGGCATGCCGCTGCTCGACGAGGACTATCTGATCCTGTCGACCATCCATTCGGCGAAGGGCCAGGAATGGCGCTCGGTCTTCATGCTCAACGTCGTCGACGGCTGCATTCCGTCCGATCTCGGCGTGGGTACAACTGCCGAACTCGAAGAGGAGCGGCGGCTGCTCTATGTCGGCATGACACGGGCACGCGATCATCTCTCCCTGGTGACGCCGCAGCGCTTCTTCACCCACGGCCAGAACGCCCAGGGCGACCGGCATGTCTACGCCTCGCGAACCCGCTTCATCCCGGCGACATTGCTTCAGTTTTTCGAGACGACGAGCTGGCCGAAGATCTCGGCAAGCGCCAGCGAGCGAAGCGCCAAGCAGATCCGCATCGACGTCGGCGCCCGCATGCGCTCCATGTGGAAGTGAGCGAAGGCGGTGGCGAGCTCGCGAATTGTGCGCTCGTGTCTGCAGACAGACCAAGCGAGGAGCGCGTGCCGCTCGCCAACCGCCGGTCTGTAGCGTTGTTAGCCTGGCAAGCTCGGCGGCGCGATAAACTGATAGTACGACCACACCGCAACCAAGGCGGCTATCAGTGCCAGCCAAATCAACGCCTTCCGCGGCACAGGGCTGGCCGGCTTCGCCTCCTTTTTCGGCTTTGGTCGTTCAAATTTGATGATGTTGTTGTCCATTCGCTCCCATCCCGAGTAAACTCATACATGTCCCGGCGCGTTCAGCCAGCGCACCGCAATGACATGTGCCGCCTAACGTCCTGATTTGGCATCAATAAGATGTGAAAGCAGGTTCGCGCCAATCCCAAGCAACATGGCATTCCAACGCCGTCGTCAAGCCTTCAGGCCCAGTCGTGGCAAGCAAGGGACGTCTGCATCAAGCCGCGCCGTCGCGGCCGAGCCAGGGATCGGGGCCTGGATCGCGGCCCGACGCAACCTGGCCCAGCCGCTCCAGATAATGTGCCCAGCCTTCCGCATGGCCGGCGCATTGTTCGGCGCTGGGCAGACCCGTTTGCGTAAGGCGCAGCAATGTTCCGGGCGGCTGCTCGATCAGGTCGATCTCGATCAGGCTCGAGCCGGGCGGGACAATGTCGCTGCCTTCCCAGCCGAAGCTATAGGCGAGCCGATGCACCGGCACGACCTCGCGGAAAGACCCGCGGGCAAAGCGGGCCCCGGTCACGTTAACGAGATAGAGACCGCCGGGCTCCGCCTTGGTGTCGGCCTCCGTTCCCATCCAGCGCAGGATCTTTTCCGGGTCGGTCAAAAGAGCGAACACTGCGGCGGGTGGCGCCGGAATATGCGCTTCGCGGCGGACGACGAGGGCTTCTGGCATCGGTCTTCCCTTTGCTGATTGGCCTGCCTGCGGCCTGAGAGTCCTTCTGCAGGCAGCCGCAATCATAGACCGCCGTGGCGGACGGCGCCACCGTCCGCCCCTGACTTGCGCGCAGCGCGGCGGCGGGAAAGGGCTTGTCCATAGGGCGCTCGACCCTATCCTCTTCGGCATGGATTTGTCCGCCCCCCTTGCCTGGCTCGTGGACGAGGCAAGCGCCTCGCAGGAGCCGGACCGATTCCTGTCCGACCTTGGCCGCCAGCTCGTCGCCGACGGTCTGCCGCTCTCGGGCGGCGCGCTTACGCTCGCCGTGCCGCATCCGATCATCGCCCGCCGCACCTGGCTTTGGCGAGCCGAGACCGGCGTGGTGATCGAGAGCCTGGGCTTTGCCGGCGCCGTCTCCGACCGGGCGGGAGAGGAGTGGCTGGCCGGGCTCGGGCCACTGCTGCAACAATCGACCGGTTCGGGGAATGAACGCGCGTCGCTCGGCTGGGCCGGGACGCGCCCGTTCGGCCCGGAAGAGACGGCGCGGCTTGGTGATGTCGCGCGCTTTGCCGTCGCGCCCCTGGCGGTTCTTGCCGAGCGGGCCGCGCTCACCGCTCTGCTCGACGCCTATCTTGGCCGCCGCAGCGCCGCCCGTGTCCGCGCCGGAGCGCTCACCCGCGGCACCGGTGAAACCATTCGCGCGGCCCTGCTCTATGCCGATTTGCGCAACTTCACGGCGCTGTCCGAAACATCGGAACCCGCCGTGGTGATCGCGGCCCTCGACGCCTGGTTCGATCGCCTCGCCGGCGCGATCCATGCCTTTGGCGGCGAGGTGCTGAAATTCATCGGCGACGGCGTTCTGGCGATCTTTCCGGTGAGCGGCTCGCCGAGCGAAGCCTGCGACGCAGCCTTGCGCGCGGTCACCGCCGCGCGCGCCGGCATGGCGCATCTCGACCAGGCCCGGCAGGCCGAGGGGCTACCGCCGCTCTCCTTCGGCGTCGCCCTGCACCTCGGCGACATTCTCTGGGGCAATATAGGTGCCGCCGATAGGCTCGACTTCACAGCCATCGGCCCGGCGGTCAATCTCGTCAGCCGCCTGGAGGGCCTGTGCCGGCCGCTCGGCTGCTCCGTGCTGATCTCCGGTGCCGTGGCTGAGGCCGCGTCGACGCCGCTGCTGCCGCTCGGCGAGCATCCCTTGCGCGGCATCGCAGCACCCTGCGCCGTCTTCACCTTGCCGGACGCGTGACGCAGCCCTTCCACGGCCATGCCGTGAACGGCGAAGCGTCCGTCTTCGACGGTTAGACGCGCGTGCGCTCCGCCGCCCAGTCGGCGACAAGCGGGCGGTAGAGCCAGGGGATGTTGTTGCAGACGTGGTTGCCATCCTCGAAGATGTGCAGTTCGGTTCCACGCGCACAGATATCTGCGCATTTTACCGCTTCGGAGGGTGGAAAGATCTTGTCGCGTCCGCCGTGGAGGATGAGCGCCGGGGCGGTCGGCGGCGGGCAGCGCGCCAGCGTGAAACGGTCGGCACGTTCGCGAACGTCCGCGCCCCCGAGCGAGAAGCGCATGTTGTCGCGATAGACCTGCGGCAGCGCGTCCCAGAATCCACCGAGATCGAAGAAGCCGTTGATGGAGACGACGCCGGCGAGCGTTGGCACGGACGCGGCGGCGCGCAGGGCAAGAAAGCCGCCGAAGGCCATGCCAACGAGCGCGACCTTGTCCGAAAGGCGCGGGTGCGCCTCAACCGACCGGATGGCCGCCTCAACCGCCGGACCGATGTCCGGGCGCAGCGTACCCATCGAACGGCCCTCACCCTGGCCGGGACCGTCGAGCGAAAGGGTCGCAACGCCGCGGGCATGAAAATGCCGCTCGAAGGCCGGGAATTCCTCCTTGGTCGAATCCGAGCCCGGGATGATCAGCGCCAGCGGGTGTGTGCCGTCTCCGTTCGGCACGCGAAGAACCGCCCGAAGCTCGCCGTCCTCAAAGGGCACAGCGACCATCTCGCCAGGCGGATCAAGCAAGGGTGCCGCGAGACGGTAGAGTTCCACCTTTCGCGTGGCGGCCCTCGCCTTTGCCTCCAGATCCTCGAAGGCCATGAATTGTCCGAAATGATAAAAAAGGCTGGCGCGGGCATAGGCTTCGCCGGCGGTCACGTTGCGGCCGGCGACCAGAGCCGCAGCGCCGAGCTCTGCGTGACGCTCGCCCTCCTCGCTCCAGGTAGCAAGCCACTTCTGCCAGACGCCGGCGCGCTCGATGACGGCACGTGCGGTTGCCGACGGGATCCCGGCGACCTCCATGCGCGGGAGCCAATGCTCGACGACACTGACCAATCGGTTCTCATTCTGCGTCATGCATGTTCTCCCGCATGATGTAATTGCTTGGGTCCGCCCCCGACGATACGTGTTCGACGGAGACCGGCTGGAGATCCCCGGGATAGCTCCGGGCTTTCGCGCGATAGCGTTGCGCCCCGATCGACAAAGCTTCGGCCGTCTTTCCGTCAAGAACGCGCACGACCTGGGCGGGCACCCCGAGGACCAGAGAGCCGTCCGGGATGACCATGTTTTCCCGCACCAATGCGCCGGCGCCGATCAGGCATCGCTCACCGATCTGCGCGCCGTTGAGGATCGCCGCCCCCATGCCGACGAGGCTTCCCTTGCCGATCCGGCATCCGTGAATTGTGGCGTTGTGTCCGACGGTAACATCCTCGCTTATCTCCACGGGGTATCCGGGATCGGTGTGAACGACGCATCCGTCCTGGACGTTGCAGCCGCGCCGAAGGATGATCGGCTCGTTGTCGCCGCGCAAGACGGCGTTGAACCAGATACTGACATCCTCTTCGAGCCACACGTCGCCGATCACCACGGCGCCGGGCGCGACATAAAATCGTCCATTGGCGGGAACGCGCGGCGCGCGCGCGCCCAGCCGGTAAAGACCCGATGAAACCATCAAATATTCTCCGTTCTGCGGCGGCGCTCAGGTCGGCATGGCGAGCAGGATGGACGCCGGCGCATTGGTGCGGTTGGCGAGCGCACGCGCCTCGCCGGGCGCAAGCCGGCAACTGTCGAGAAAGCGGAGCGTGACGCTCTCGCTGCCGGTTTCGACCGTCACCTCTCCGGCAACGACGATGTAGATCTTCTCGACCGTAGCGTCCTTCAGCGACGTATGACCACCGGGCAGGAGGTGCGACAGGCCGATCCAGATCGTATCGGTTGCCGTCGCCTCCTTTCCCTGGAGCCGCAGGCAGTGCATGCCGTAGTGCTCCGGCGCCTCATAGGATCTGGCATCGCCGTAGCGCGTCACCTGCATCGTCCGCTCCTCCTCAGGGCACCAGCAGCACGCGCTCGGGCGTGCCGCGCAGCACCGAGGCGTAGGCCTTGGCGGCGTCGGCAAAGCCATAGACGGTCGCCGGATTGATCGGGAACGGCTTCAACTTGCCTTCCTCGAACTTCGGCTTGAGCTTGTCGAAGATTCGGGCACCCTCGACCGACGACAGCGCCAGCGTGTCGATGCCGATATATTTGTGACGCCCGCGGAAGAAGTTGAAGATATCGAACGGCACGGCGCGGTCGAAGGTGGAAATGAAGACCTGGCGCGCCTGCTTCGCCATCGCGTTGTTGGCGATCTCGAAATAGGGACTGCCGACCGTGTTGAAGACGATGTCGGCCCCGTGGCCGCCGGTCTTTTCGCGCACGATCGCCGCAACGTCATCCTTGGCGCTGTTGAGCATTTCGACCGGCGCGTTGGTGTGCGCCAGAAGCGGCTGCTCATTGTACTCGACCGCGAAGACCTTGGCGCCGGCCATGGTCGCGAGCTGGATCACCGCCTGTCCGACCTTGCCGTTGCCGCCGCAGACGAGCACGACATCCGTCGGCTGCACGCCGCCGGCTTCGCGCAGGCCCTCAAAGGCGGTGATGAACGGCACGCCGATCGAGCCCGCTTCCTGCATGGTGAAATTTGCGGGCTTGGCGCGCACGGCTTTCTGGTCGAGCACCATCCATTTGGCGTGGCTGCCGTCCTGGGTGATGCCGAGTTCGCCGCCCCCGCCCCAGATTTCCATGCCGATCATCGACGACGGTCCTTCGCGCACGATGCCGCCGAAGTCGCGGCCCGGCGTGCGCGGCCAGATGGCGTGCGGCATGTGCCCGAGGGATGCCTTCACGTCGCTGGGATTGACCCCTGCCGCCACGATCTCGACCAGCACCTGCCCGGGACCCGGCCGCGGCACCGCGACATCGACGACGTCGATCTTGAGATTGTCGAGATCGGGGGATTTTTCCGTCACCCTCAGCGCTCGGGCGATCTTCGCGTCCACCTGAATGTTCATTCTATGCCTCCTTGCAGAAATCGATGCCTATGCACGCAGTCCGAGAATTTCGCGGGCCTGGGAGGGCTCGGCGATCCGGCCGCCGAGCTTCTCGATCAGGTCTCTTGCCCGCTCGACCAGTTCGCCATTGCCTTTGGCGAGCACGCCCTTGGCGATGTAGGAGTTGTCCTCCAGGCCAACCCGAACGTGACCGCCGAGCAGATAGGCCTGAACGGCCATCGGGAACGACATCCGCCCGACGCCGAAGCCGGTCCAGACGGCGTCAGCGGGCAGCATCCGCGCCGCGGTCGCCATCACGTCGGTGGTCGAGGGAAAGCCGTATTTGACGCCGGTGACGATCGTGAACATCGCCGGCGACTTCAACACGCCCGCCTTCAACAGATCCTGCGCCAGCTGGATGTGGCCGGTGTCGAAGACCTCAAGCTCCGGCTTGGAGCCCGCCTCGTTGATAATGTCGGCCATGATCTTGACGTTGGCCGGCGTGTTGATGACGACCTCGGAGCCGAAGGTCATGGTGTTGAGGTCGAGCGTGGCGATATCAGGCTTCAGCGCGACGATGTGCTCGACCCGCTTTTCCGGCCGCATCAGCGTCGTGCGTGGTCCGGCGACCGCCGGGTTCTCGTCGCTCGGGTGGTAGCGGCCACCGGGCCCGGTCGTGACGTTGAGGATCAGCGCCGTGTTCTTGGCCCGGATGAGCTCGACGACCTCGCGGTAGTACTTTAGCTCCATGGAGGGCTTTGCCGTAACCGGATCGCGCACGTGGATGTGGGCGATCGCCGCGCCGGCATCGGCCGCCTCCAGGCAGGCATTGGCGATCTCTTCGGGCGTGACGGGAAGTCCGGGATGGTTTTCCCGCGTCGTAAGATTGCCCGTGACCGCGCAGGTGATGATGACGTTCTGCTGCATCACAAGCCTCCCGCGCCAGGGCGCGACCTGTTTGATCTCTCAGCCATGGTGCGCCACCTTCTTTCCGGAGATCGGAGGCAGCGGCAGGACCGATTGACCCTCCACCAGCTTGAAGTGATAGTTGCAGCTGTAGAAGGGCGCCTCGGCGCCCGGAAACTCCGGGTCCGGGCTATCGTGGCGGAAGAATTTCCCGACGATCTGCTGCTTCGCGCCGAAGACCACGTCGTTGACCAGGGCCTCGTGACTGTCGGAGAAGATCTGGGTGACGAGCGTCTTGTAGCCCGGCGCCGAGACGATGAAGTGGATGTGGGCCGGACGCATCGGTGTCCGCTTCTGCGCTCGCAGCAGGTCGCCAACCGGCCCGTCGGTCGGAACCGGATAGCCTGCCGGCTTCACCGACACGAAGTGAAAATGACCGTCGCCATCCGTGGTGAAACGGCCGCGCAGGTTGAAGTCGTCCTGGGTCTCGTCCTGGTTCTCGTAAAGCCCGACCGGGGACGCCTGCCAGACATCGAGGGTCGCCCCTTCGACGGGTCGGCCGGCTGGATCGGTCACTCGCCCGGTGAAGCAGAGCTGCGATCCCGGCGTATCCGAACGGGCGATGCAGTCGCCGTTTAAGCATTTCGGCGCACCCCCGCGATAGAACGGCCCCAAGAGCGCTGACAGCGTCTCGCCCTGCATGCCGTCATTGTTGATCAGGTCGATCAGCGTCGAAGCGCCGAGCACGTCGGCGGCAAGCACGGTCTCGTTGTGCGCCTCGTTGGTCGCCTGGCCGACCGCCGTGATCCAGCGCAGGGCGTACTCGAATTCCGCCTCGGTCGGGCGCGCTTCCAGCAGGAAGGCGTGCAAATGCCTGACCATCGTGTCCATGATCTGCTTGAGCCGCGGATCGTCGCCGCGCGACATGGCGGCAAGCACCGTCGGCGTGACGTCGGCCTCCTTGGAAATCAGTTTTGCCTCGGGGCTGATATGGCTGTTCATCCCTGTTCTCCTTTCCGCGTCACAGGCCGGACCCGGCGAGCCGAAGTTCGGGCTTGGCCGTCTTCAGGTGCGGATATTTTTCGGTCAGCAGCGACCCGTAGTAATAGGTTTCAGCGAAGGCGCCGGTTGCGCGGATGGCATCGAGCCATCTCTGGATCGCCGGCATCTCCGCCCACATCGAGGACAGTCCGATATCGTCCATCCGGACGATCACCGGCATGATCGCGATATCCGCCAACGTCAGCTGATCGCCCATGACCCACGGCCCGCCATTGTCGGAAAGCCACGCCGCCATGCGCTGAACGCCGCGCTCAAGGCGGCCGAGCGCTTCTTCCATTTCCGGCTCGGGAAAGCCGCTTCGCCCCATCTTCATCAGGAACTCGCGGCGAAGCGGCTTTGCATCGCAGACCGCCTGGAACTCCTCCGCCGTCATCGCCTGATAGTGCGGCAGGAAGGCGAGGTTGTAGGAAGGCACGCGGATCGCCGGTGTCGGCACTTCGTCGATGAAGCGCATCATTGCCCGCATCGTCGCCGCGCCGAAGGCGTCCCTTGGCCGAAGCCCACCAGGGAGAATGTCTTCCAGATACTCCATGATGACGGCGGAATCGGTGACCGCGCGGCCCTGGTGGACGAGCGAGGGCACGACGCCGTTCGGGTTGATCGCCAGATATTCGGGCTTGAGCTGGTCACCGGTGAAGAGATCGAGCTTGTGCTCCTTAAAGGCGAGGCCCTTGGCGTTGAGAACGTATCGCACCCGTTGGCTGCACGTCGATTGAGGGGCGTTGTAGAGGATGAAGTCCTGCATCGTCGCCTCTCAATCCCAGTTGAGGACGCGGGGCAGCTTGCCCTTGCGGGCGAGCGTTCCGATCACGCCGTTCGGGAAGAACATCAGCCCGAGAACCATGACGAAACCGGTCGCGAGAATGTTGATCTCGGAGGCGCCGAGGGTCGCCACGAAGATTTCGTTGAAGGCGACGATCAGGATCGCGCCCACGACCGGCCCCGCAATCGTGCCCTTGCCGCCGAGAATGCACATCAGCACCAGGTTTGCCGAAACGAGGATGATCAGGAAGATGTTCGGCCGGAGATAGGTGAGATACTCACCCCAGACTGCACCGGCCATGCCGACAAAGAAGGCGGACAATGCGAAGGCCAGCACCTTGTAGAAGCGGGTGTTGATCCCGGCGCTTTCCGCTTTGACCTCGTCCTTGGAGAGCGCGCGCAGGCCAAGCCCGAACTTGGAATGCTTGATGCGATAGGTCGCCCACACGGTGAAGGCAGCCATCAGCACGAAGGCGTAGTAGTAGGGCAGCTTCGCCGTCTGAACGGGCAGATCGGTTACCGGCAGCGACAGGCCGTTGGCGCCGCCGATGAACTCCCAGTGGTCGAACAGAATACGGGCGATCATCAGGAGCGCGATCGACGAGATGATGAAGCTCGGGCCACGAACCTTCAGCGTGATGAGGCCGACTAGATAGCCGCAGGCCGCGGCCGCCAACCCGGCGAGCGGTGCCGTCAAGAGCGACGAGATGCCGTATCGCGCCAGGAGCACGCCTGAAAAATAGCCGCCGATCGCGAAGAACACCGCGTGGCCGAGCGAGATATAGCCGGCGAACCCGCCGATGATGTTCCAGCCGCTGGCCATGACCGCATAAGAAGCCGTGAACAGGACAAGGTGCAGCAGGTAGTTGTAGTTGCCGGTTAGTTGCAGGAGCGGCAGGGCGAGCAGCACACCGAGAACGGTGAGAGGGAACCATGTGGCGCGGGTCTGGTCATGCTGGCGCGCAAGCTTCTGGTTGTGAATGCGACGGGCCTCGAGCACCGAGCTCGCGTCGGCTTGTTGTAGGTTTACGGCCATTATGCCAACTCCGGTTTTTCGCCGAACAGGCCCTGGGGACGGATCAGCAGGATGACGAAGAGTGCGAGGAAGAAGGTCATGGTCGACCAGGTGGCGCCCACCCAGGTGCCGACGAATGCGGCGATGACCGACAGGAGAAGAGCGGCGACGACGGTGCCGAGCACGCTGCCCATGCCGCCAAGGACGACGACCGACATCAGCATTGCAATCCATTCCCACTGCTTGGCGGGGAAGAAGCTGAAGACGAAGCTCACCAGCGAACCGGCAGCACCTGCAAGCCCGATGCCTATTGCAAAGGCGATCATGCTGATGAGGTTGACGTTGACGCCGAGCAGTTCGGCGGCCTCGCGGTTCTGCGTGGTGGCGCGGATGGCGTAGCCGAGCCGCGAGTAGTTGAGGAACAGCGTCAGCGCGCCGATGATCGCGAGTGACACACAGCCGGCATAGAGTTGCCCTTTCGGGATGAACAGGCTGCCGATGAAGAAGGCGTCCGTCGCATATTCCGGCGAGGTCACGCGCTGGGTGTTGGTGAAGGCGGCGCCGAGGAAGCCTTCAACGATCATCGCCAGCGCGAAGGTAAGAAGTACCGTCATTTCCGAGTAGCGGGCGCTTTTGGCCTGGCTCTCGAACATCAGGCGATAGAGCAGCACGCCGATCGCCGCCATGATCAGTGCCGCGATCGGCAGCGTGGCGATCGGGTCGAGGCCCCAGAGCTTGAAGGCCCAATAGCTGACATAGGCGCCGCAGATGATCAGCGACGGATGGGCCAGGTTGACGATGCGCATGACGCCGAAGACCAGCGAAAGTCCGGACCCCATCAGCGCGATTACGCCGCCGAGCGCGAGGCCGAGTATCAGTATCTGAAGAATGTCTGTCATCACGTCCTCCGCTACGCGACCTTGCGGCCGCCGAGGTAAAGTTCCTGGATGCGCGGGTCCGCCAGAACCGCCTCGGCCGGCCCCTCGAAGAGGGTGCGGCCGAGATCGAGCACAACGCCCCAGTCGGAATTCTTGAGGCCCATCATCGCGTTCTGCTCGACGAGCAGGACGGTGACGCCCTCCTGAGACATCATCTTCATGATGTCGAACATCTCCTGCACGATCTTCGGCGCCAGCCCGAGGGAGGGCTCGTCGAGCATGACGATGTCGGGCTTGACGATCAGCGTGCGCGCCATCGCAAGCGTCTGCTGCTGGCCGCCCGACATGGTGCCGGCATGCTGGTCGGCGCGCTCGCGCAGCACCGGAAAGCGCTCGAGGATTTCGTCGATGCGGCGGTCACGAAGCTTTGCGTCGTTGAGCACATATCCGCCCATGCGCAGGTTTTCGCGCACCGTCATCTTCGGAAACAGCGCCCGTTCCTGCGGTACGAAACAGATGCCCTTGCGCAGGATCTGGTCGGGGCGCAGGCCGTTCAGCCGCTCGCCCTTGAAGATGACGTCGCCCTTGCGGATCGTCAGCATGCCGCAGATCGCTTTCAGCAGCGTCGATTTGCCGGCGCCGTTCGGGCCGATGATGCAGTGGACCTTGCCTGGCTCGACCGTCAGCCGCGCGCCATCGAGAATGGCCGGGCCGTCGCCATAGCCGGCGGTGATATTGGTGACTTGCAGGAGATCGCTCATCAGGCCGCTTCCTCTTCCAGTACGCCGCCCAGATAGGCTTCGAGCACACGCGGATCGCGACGCACCACATCGGGCGTGCCGTCGCAGATTACCCGCCCGTGCGCCATGACCACGACGCGGTGCGAGAGCCGCATGATCAGGTCCATGTTGTGTTCGACGATCAGCACCGTCAGGCCCTTGGCGTTGAGCGCCCGGATGTGGCCGACGATCTCTTCGAGCAGCGTCGGGTTGACGCCGCCGGCGGGCTCGTCGAGCAGGATGATTTTCGGATCGGCCATCAGCAGCGCTGCCAGATCCATCAGCTTCTTCTGGCCGTAGGACAGGTTGTGCCCATCCTCGTAGGCAATGCGGGTGATCCCGAGGAAATCGAGGATCGACATTGCCTTGTCGCGCTCTTCCGCCGAGACCGCCGGCCGGAACAGGTCGGCAAAGCCGCGGCAGCGCGCCTGTACGATCACGTTTTCCAGCACCGTCATGTCAGCGAGGTTGCGCGAGATCTGGAAGGTCCGGCTCAGGCCCTTTGCCGTGATCTTGTGCGGACGCAGATTGTCGATCCGCTCGCCATCCAGCCAGACCTCGCCCGAGGTCGGGACGACGGTGCGGCTGATGCAATTGAAGGCCGTGGTCTTGCCGGCGCCGTTCGGCCCGATGAGTGCCGTGATCGAGCCTTTCTCGACCTTGAAGCTTGCGCCGTCCACGGCGCGAATTCCGCCGTAGTGCTTGCACAGGTTCTTAACCTCGAGCATCCGCGCGATCTCCTTGTACTAGAAATTGGGTAGTAGATGCCTGCCAATCGGGAGGGCGCCTCGCGAGCGAAACACCCTCCTCTGCCTCGCAAAGGGTCAGAAACCGGACTTGGGATAGCGGAAGGGCACGATGCCCTCGAACTGGCCGGTCGGGTAGACGAAGGTCAGCTTGCCATCCTGCCACTGGGTCATGATGTGCGACTTTTCGACGGGCAGGCCGAGATCGTCCCAGCTGAAATCGCCGAGCACTGTCTGGACAGGCTGTTCCTTGGTGCGGGCGTGCAGCCATTCGCCCATCTTGGCGTTATCCGTGCTGCCGGCGCCAACCATGGCCTGCTCGATACCCTGGCAGACGGCGAAAGGGATGGCGCTGTCTTCATCCGGCTCGACACCATATTCGGCTTCGAACGCCTTCACAAAATCGGCGTTGTCGAAGGGCTTTCCGGCAAGCGTGCTCTTGAACGGAACATCCTTGTGCCAGGTGGTGTGGATGACGACGCCATCGGCCGCGTCGTTCCCCACACCCTCGATGAACTCCGTCTGGGCACCCTGGCTGAGATAGACGAGCTTTGCCGATGCGCCGACGGTCTTGAGCGCCCGCATGAGCTGGACCGCCTCTTCCGCAGAAGCCGTCAGGCCGACGATCATTTCAGCGCCGGAGCGCTTGATCGAATTGGCAAGGTTCAGCCAGTCGTTGAAGCCTTCCTCGGGCCACTTCTCCTCCATCACCACCTCGATGCCAGCTTCCTTGAAGTAACCGGGCGCGAGGTCGGCGATTTCCTTGTCGTTGGCGGGATCGATCACCTTCTGGCCGAGAAGGCCGGTGGCGATCGCATTGGCGAAGAAGTCGTCGGCATGGACGACGGCGACTGTCTTCGGCGCATCCGCCGGATCCTTGATCTCCTTCAGGAGGCCGATCACGTCCTTGCCTGTGTATTCGGCAGCATTGACCTGGAAATAGAAGAGGTTTTTGTAGCCCTGGGCATAGATCCGGAGCGCACCGCCCGAGGGAACCGGGTGAACCATGTTGTACTTGGACAGAACGTTGCCGACCGGAAAGGTCAAGCGGCTCGAGAACGTACCGTAGACGGCATCGACCTTGTCGACGTTGATGAAGCGTTCGTACTGATTGATGGCCGTCGCAGGGTCGGAGCGATTGTCGCTGACGATCAGCTCCACCTGCTTGCCGAGAATGCCGCCCGCTTCATTGATGAGCTTGTTGCAGAGTTCGTAGCCCCGCTTATGCTTCTCGCCGCTGACCGAAAGGCCACCGGTGATCGGCAGCGATGCGCCGATCCGTATTGTTTCCGCAGCGCTCGCAACGGTGCTTGCCGAAAGCACACTGACGGTTGCTGCCGCGATCAGCCGATTGAGTCCCATTTTGTCTCCTCCCAGACATTTGCGCGCAATCGTTTGCATTGAAGCGAAAAACAAATCGCCCGGCCACGCCGGACGAAACTTGCGCACTGTTCGATCGACGGCAGGCCAGCTCCTCAACTGCCCTGCCGCAAACTGAATATGCAAACGATTGCACATGGGCGATTATGCGCACCGTTTGCGCTTTGTCAAGCATCCATGCGAACGATTGCAAAACCTCCGGCAAGATTTTAAATGGAGGCGAGAGGTGACACATGCAGAAGAAACGAACCACGCTGAAGGACATTGCGCGCGCGACCGGCGTTCATGTGTCGACCGTATCGCGCGCCCTTGACCCGACCGAGCGCAAGAGCATCACGCCAGAGGTCGTGGCGAAGATCCAGGCCGCGGCGGAACGCCTGGATTATCGCCCCAACCGCATCGCCTTCGGGCTTCGCACCAACCGGACGATGACGGTCGGCGTCGTCATTCCGGATATCACCAACCCGATTTTCCCACCGATCCTGCGCGGGATCGAAAGCGTTCTGGAACCGCTCGGCTATGCGTCGATCATCGTCAACACCGACAGCGAGCGCGAGCGCGAGGTTCGCCTTCTCGAAGTGTTGCGCGATCGGGGTGTCGACGGACTTATCCATGCAGCGGTGCTTAGAAGCGACCCCTCGATCGCCAAGGCCGCCCAGGACGGCCTGTCGGTGGTGACGCTGAACCGGCGCGTGGAGAATTCGAACATCCCCTATGTCATCAATGACGAGGACATGGGCATCTGCGAAATGCTGCGCCACCTGACGAAACTCGGCCACCGGCGGATCGCGCATCTGGCCGGGCCGCAGGATCTCTCGACCGGGCAGCTACGCCTGGCCGCCTTCCGCAACGCCGCCAAGAGAATGTCGATCGACATCGACCCGCAGCTCATCGTCACCGCCATGCGCTTCGATGAGGACGAAGGCGCCCGCTGCACGCGCGAGCTGCTCGCCTCCGGAAACGACTTTACCGCCGTGCTCTGCGCAAATGACCGCCTGGCGCTCGGCTGCATCGACGTCTTGCGGGAGAACGGCCTCGACTGTCCATCGGACATTTCCGTCAGCGGCTTCAACGACATGCCGTTCCTGCAACTCGCGCGTCCAAGGCTCACCACCGTCCGCATCCAGCAGTATGATGCGGGCATCACCGCCGCATCGATCCTGCTGCGCCTGATGAATGCCGGCGCGGACGACGACATTCCGCTCGAGACCGTGCTGCCGGTGGAGCTCCTGGAACGCGAAAGCACGGGACCGGTGGCAGCGCAGAAGCGCTGACAATCCCCAGCCGGCAGCTCGCGACGAATCGGCGGTTTCGGTCCCTTCGCACCGCTTTCCCCTGCGAACGCCTCTGCGCGAGCGTTTTCCGCGAACCTTCATGCAATCGATTGCCTATTGTTTCGTGCAATCGATTGCCCTAAGGTCGCATCGATCAACCGTCAAATTGCCGGGCGGACGTTTCCGTCGGCTTGAAAGACATCACGTCAAGAGGGAGGAACTTATGGCGTATCCGCGGTCCTTGGTTGGAAAGACAGTTCTCGTCATCGGCGGAAACGGCGCAATCGGCGCCGCAACAGGGCGCCTGTTTGCAGATGCGGGAGCGACCGTGCTGATCACCCACACGCCGCGTGAACAGGGGGCCGCAAGCGCGGATGCGGTGATTTCCTCCCTTGCGAACGCTGAACGTCATGCCCGATATGCCGTCGACATCACGGATTCCCGCGCTCTTGGCGACCTTGCCCGCACCATCGAACAGAAGTTCGGCAAGCTCGATGTGCTGGTCAATGCCGCGGGCTTCACCAAGCCTATCGCCCACCGGGATCTCGACGCGCTGACGGATGAACTGATCGACGACATCTTCAAGGTGAACTGGCGAAGCCAGTTCGCGGCGATCCGCGCCTTCGCGCCACTTTTGAAAAAATCCGGCGACGGGCTCGTCGTCTCCATCTCGTCGATCGCCGCCTTCACCGGTATTGGCTCGAATATCGCCTATTGCGCCGCCAAGGCCGGCATCGACGTGATGACCAAGGCGCTCGCCCGCGTCCTTGCCCCGGAAATCCGGGTCCTTGCGGTTTCTCCTGGTGTCGTCGACACGCAATTCGTCCCCGGGCGAGGCTCGGACTTCAACGACAAGGTCGCGTCCTCGACCCCGCTCGGCCGCATCGGCGAAGTCGACGACATCGCCGCCGCCATCCTGGCGAGCGCGACGTTGCTCGGCTTTTCGACCGGCCACATCATCCAGGTGGATGGCGGCCGGGCGCTCTGAGACCACAGAACTCCGCATCCGCGCGACAGAGTGGTCGCGCGGATGTCTCGTCCCTCCTATAGTCCAGGGCACAGCGACGGCGCGGATAACGGTTGCAGGAAGGTAGGGACGAAATGGTCGAAAAGGTCATCGATAACACTCAGGCGTCTCGATTCGAGCTGCCGATCGGCGACGAGATCGCCGTTGCCTACTATCGGCTGGAGGACGGCCGGGTCGTTCTCACGCACACGGAAGTGCTGCAGACCCTGTCGGGACAGGGGATCGGCACGCGGCTTGCGACCGGCGTCTTCGACATTCTTCGCGCGCGAAACGCACGGGTGATCGCGACGGCTGAACGCCCGGCAATGCTGAGCCAGACGGTGGCCGTGACCACCGCCTGGCTGGATGACGGGGCGGCGTGCCCGGGACCTCAGGCTTGATCCGGCGTCTGGTCAACCCCGTCGAGCAAGGCGCGACGAATGGCGGAAAGCGCTGACGGCAATCGTTGGCCGAAGGACTGCAGCAAGACGTCGTGGCTTTGCAGTTCCTTGGCGAGTTTGGCCGGATCGAACCTCATCAGCGCGTCGAAGGTTTGGCGGTCGTAGTCGAGGCCATGCCAGTCGATGTCGTCATAGCCCGGCACAAGGCCGATCGACGTGGCTTTTCCGCCGCCAGTCCTCTCCGTCCTCTGCACGATCCATTTGAGCACGCGCATATTTTGCCGGAAGCCCGGCCAGAGAAATGCACCGTCCTCGTCACGCCGGAACCAGTTGACGCGGAAGATTGCCGGCGCATTCACAAGCCGGTCTCCCATCGAAAGCCAGTGGGCAAAATAGTCGGCCATGTTGTAGCCGCAGAAGGGCAGCATCGCGAAGGGATCGCGCCGGGTCGCGGCCTGATTTTCCGCGGCCGCCGTCGCTTCCGACCCCAGCGTTGCCGCCCAGTAGATGCCCTCGCGCCAGTCCCTTGCCTCAAAGACAAGCGGAAAAGTGTGGGAAAGCCGCCCGCCGAAGATGAAGGCCGAGATCGGCACGCCGGCGGGGTGCGCGGCCGATGGGTCCATGCTCGGGCAGCGGTCGCGCGAAACGGTGAAACGGGCGTTCGGATGCGCGGCCGGGCGACCGGCCTGAGGCGTCCAGTCGAGACCGCGCCAGTCCACCAACGCCGGCGGCGCCTCCTCCGTCATGCCCTCCCACCAGACGTCGCCGTCGGGCGTCAGCGCGCAATTGGTGAAGATGGTCTCGCGCGCGATCGCCGCCATCATGTTGGGATTGGTCTTCTCGTTGGTGCCCGGGGCAACCCCGAAGAAGCCCGTTTCCGGATTGATGGCCCGCAGCCTGCCGTCCGCATCCGGCCGAATCCAGGCGATGTCGTCGCCGACCGTCTTGACCTTCCATCCCGCAAAACCCTCGGGCGGCAGAAGCATGGCGAAATTGGTCTTGCCACAGGCGGACGGAAAGGCGGCCGCGACATAGGTCGTTTTCCCAGTGGGATCCTCCACGCCCATGATCAGCATGTGCTCGGCAAGCCACCCCTCCTGTCGGCCCTTCAGCGAGGCCGTGCGCAGTGCCAGGCACTTCTTGCCGAGAAGCGCATTGCCGCCGTAGCCGGAACCGAAGGATGCGATCGAGCCGTCGTCCTGGAAGCTCACAATATATTTGTGCTCCGCGTTGCAGGGCCACGGCACATCGCGGTCGCCGGGCGCGAGCGGGGCTCCGACCGAGTGCAGGCAGCGCACGAATTCGCGCGTGCCAAGTGCGCGCAGGACCGGCAGGCCGATATGCGCCATCAACTTCATGCTGACCGCGACATAGGCGGAATCGGTGATCTGAACCCCGATCATCGCAAGGTCCGAGCCGGGTTCCCCCATGGAGAACGGGATCACATACATGGTGCGCCCGCGCATCGATCCCTTGAACAATCGCGAAAGCTCCACGCGCATGCTGGCAGGATCTGCCCAATTGTTGGTGGGCCCTGCGTCCTCCCGGCTGGAGGTGCAGACGAAAGTGCGATGTTCGAGGCGGGCGACATCGCGGGGATCGGAGCGGCAGAGGAACGAGCTTGGGCGCTTCGCTTCGTTCAACCGGATAAAGGTGCCCGCGGCGACAAGGGTGCTGCACAGACGCCTGTATTCCGCATCGCTGCCGTCGCAGACATGGACCTGATCCGGTTCGCACAGGGCCCGAACCTCGTCGATCCATTGGCTGAGAACGGGGTTGGTTATGACAGTCGGGTCTTGCATGGATGCGTCTCTCGCTTGGCAATAATGAATTCGGTCCGCGCGGCCCGCCTCCCGAACTCACATGTTCGGATAGACCGGGCCTTCGCCGCCTTGGGGCGGCACCCAGTTGATGTTCTGGTTCGGGTCCTTGATGTCGCAGGTCTTGCAGTGCACGCAGTTCTGCGCGTTGATGACGAAGACGTCCTTCCCGTCCTTCTCCACCCATTCGTAGACCCCGGCCGGACAGTAGCGCGTCGACGGACCGGCATAGACGTCGTGCTCGGAGCGCTTCTGCAGATCCATGTCCTTCACCTGGAGATGGACCGGCTGGTCTTCCTCATGGTTGGTGTTCGACAGGAACACCGAGGACAGCCGGTCGAAGGTCAGAACCCCGTCCGGCTTTGGATAGTCGATCTTCTTGTGCTGCGCTGCGGGTTCGAGCGACTGCGCATCGGTCTTTCCGTGCTTCAGCGTGCCGAAGAAGGAGAAGCCGAACAGCTGGTTGGTCCACATGTCGAGACCGCCGAGCCCAACGCCGATCGCCGTGCCGAACTTCGACCACAGCGGCTTGACGTTTCTCACCCGCTTCAGGTCCTGGCCGATGGCGCTGTCGCGCCAGCCCCACAGCGGCTTGACGTTTCTCACCCGCTTCAGGTCCTGGCCGATGGCGCTGTCGCGCCAGCCGCGTTCGATCTCGATCGGCTCGTCATTGGCGCGGCCACTAGCAATCGCTGCCGCCAGCTTCTCGGCCGCGAGAATGCCTGAAAGCACCGCATTGTGGCTGCCCTTGATGCGCGGCACGTTGACGAGACCGGCCGAACAGCCGATCAGCGCACCACCGGGGAAGGACAGCTTCGGTACCGACTGGTAACCGCCCTCGGTGATCGCACGGGCCCCATAGGAAAGCCGCTTGCCGCCCTCGAACGTGCCGCGGATCGCCGGATGCGTCTTGAAGCGCTGGAACTCCTCGAAGGGGAAGAGATAGGGGTTCTTGATAGGAAAGCCGCTTGCCGCCCTCGAACGTGCCGCGGATCGCCGGATGCGTCTTGAAGCGCTGGAACTCCTCGAAGGGGAAGAGATAGGGGTTCTTGTAATTGAGGTGCACGACGAAGCCGACGGCGACCATGTTGTCTTCGAGATGGTAGAGGAAGGAGCCGCCACCGGTCTTCATGCCGAGCGGCCAGCCGAAGGAGTGCTGCACCAGGCCCGGACGATGGTTCTCGGGCTTGACCTGCCAGAGCTCCTTCAGGCCGATGCCGAACTTCTGGACGTCGCGGTCTTTCGAGAGATCGAACTTGGCGATCAGCTGCTTGGCGAGCGAACCGCGCACGCCCTCGCCGATCAGCGTGTATTTGCCGAGCAGCGCCATGCCGCGGGCGAAGTTCGGGCCCGGTTCGCCGTTCCGCTCGATGCCCATGTCGCCGGTGGCAACCCCGATGACCGCACCCTCGTCGTTGTAGAGCACTTCGGTNAGCGCCATGCCGCGGGCGAAGTTCGGGCCCGGTTCGCCGTTCCGCTCGATGCCCATGTCGCCGGTGGCAACCCCGATGACCGCACCCTCGTCGTTGTAGAGCACTTCGGTGGCGGCAAAGCCCGGATAGATCTCGACGCCGAGTTCCTCCGCCTTTGTCGCCAGCCAGCGACAGACGAGCCCAAGCGATACGATGTAGTTGCCGTGATTGTTCATCAGCGGCGGCATCAGGAAGTTCGGCAGGCGGATCGAGCCGGCGGGTCCCAACAACAGGAAGTGGTCGTCCGTCACTTCGGTCTTGAACGGATGGTCGGCGTCGGCGCGCCAGTCCGGCAGCAGCCGGTCGATGCCGATGGGATCGACGACGGCGCCCGACAGGATATGCGCACCGACTTCGGCGCCCTTTTCGAGCACGACAACCGACAGCTCCGGATTGACCTGCTTCAGCCGGATCGCAGCTGCAAGACCCGCCGGTCCCGCACCCACGATCACAACGTCGAACTCCATGCTCTCGCGTTCAACCATCTGCATGCGCCTATCAATTGGCGGCCCTAATGAGGCGAGCCGCGCGGAACGCGACGGCCGCCCTCGCCGAGGACCGCTAGAAGTTCGCACGGCGACGAGCCGAAGACGGGGCGTCGTCACCGTGCTGGAGGTTCGGTTCAATAGATCTGGTTCAGGAAGAACTCAGTCCTTCGGTGGCCAGGTCGGGATGCTCCCCCGGCCCGACGGAAACCGGACGTTCTTTGAGCGCGTGAACTCGCGCAGCGTTTCCGCCGCATTTTCCCGACCGAAGCCGCTTCCCTTCTGGCCGCCGAAGGGTGAGCCGAGGAAGGCGCGGCGCATGTAGTTGTTGACGAAGATCATGCCCGCTTCGAGCTTGGCTGCGATCTTGCCGGCATGGGCCTCGTCGGTCGTGCAGATCGCCGCCGTCAGGCCGTATTCACTGTCATTGGCGATGCGGATCGCCTCTTCCTCGGTCGAAAACCGCATGATGCTGGCGATCGGACCGAACATCTCTTCGCGCGCCGGGGTCATGTCAGGCGTGACATCTGCAAGAACCGTCGGCGCGACCCAGTAGCCGTCCTTCAATCTCTCGTCGGTCGGCAACCTGCCCTGGGTGACGAGGCGGGCTCCCTCCTTCAGCGCGATATCGAGATAGGACAGAACCTTGTCGCGGTGCTTGGCATCGACCATGGCGCCGATGTCGGTCGCCGGATCAAGTCCGTCGCCGACGACCAGCTTCTCGGTCGCCCGCGCGAACCGCTCCAGGAACCGGTCATGGAGGCTATCGTGCACGAGGATGCGCGATGTCGATGTGCAGGCCTCTCCCTGATTGTAGAACATGCCTTCGAGCGCAACGTTGATCGCGACGTCGAGATCGGCATCGGGAAGCACGATCAGCGCGTTCTTTCCGCCCAGTTCCATCGTGGCGTAGGTGAGGTTCTGCGCGGCCGACTGCAGCACGCGCCGGCCCGTCATCGTCGATCCCGTGAAGGTGATGCGCTCGACCAGCGGATGGGCGGCAAGTGCCGGGCCGGAGACCATGCCGGCGACCGCGTTGAGAACGCCCGGCGGCAGGATCTCATTGGCGAGTTCGACGAGGCGCAACACCGTCAACGGCGCCTGCTCGCCGGGCTTGATGACGACGGTGTTGCCGGCGGCGAGCGCCGGCGCGCACTTCTTGGAAAAGTGGATCGGCGGCCAGTTGAAAGGCAGAATCGCGGCCACTACGCCATAGGGCTCGTAGTTGATGCGCGCCTCGATCGGTCCCTGATCGAGGATCTCGCCGTGGATCGTGTCGGCGAGACCGCCGAAGTAGTCGAAGCAGGCATGGCAGAACGATACGTCGAAGCGGAGCGCATCGCGACGTGGCTTGCCCACTTCGCGCGCCTCGATCTCGGCAAGTTCGTCCACATGCTTGCGAATATGGGCGGCGACTTCGCGCAGGATCTGGCCGCGCTCGCGCGGGGACCGGTCGCGCCAGGCCTGGAAGGCGCCGCGGGCGCTTCTGACTGCCTGGTCGACGTCGGCCTCCGATGCATTGGTCACATGCGCGATCGTCGCCCCGGTTGCCGGCTCCTCGACGCTGAACGTGGTGGCGCTGCCGTCGTCCAGAAATTCCCCACCCACGAACAGGCCGGACATCCGGAGCGGCGCCCGCGCCTGATCCTCGACATTCTTAAGCATTGCTACTCCTCCCATGTTGCAATCAACCGCACATGCCGGACCGCATCCCGGTCAGGCTTTTCTCTGTCCGTCGGACAATCCCGTTGTCCGGCTGGTTTCGTGTGATCCGCTAGCTCCTGCTCGTTGGCATCAGGCCCGGGCCTGCGCGCCGAGACCGCGCCGCGTCGTCGCGGGTACGGCCAGGTCGCTCAACCGTTTCACCCGATAGGCCGTCGGCGTCATTCCGACCGACTTTCGAAACGCTCGCAGGAAATACTTCTCGTCGGTGTAGCCGACCGCATAGGCGATCTGCCCGATCGGCTCGTCGGTCAGCACCAGGCGTTCGCGCGCGTCATCGATGCGCATCTCGCGGATGAGCGCGTTGAAGCTGGTGCCCGTATGCTGCCGCAACAGCGCGCAGAGGCGGCTGCGGGAAAGCCTGGCGTAGGCGGCCGCCTGATCGAGGGTCGGCGAGCGCAGGTAATTCTCCGCGATGAAATCTGAGATCCGGCGCATATGTCCGCTGTCCCGGCCGATCGCCGGCAGAACCGGTGACAACTCGTCGAAACGATCCTCATAGGCCCGGCAGATCCTGCCGAGCATCAGCGTCAGCTCGGCGCGAATGATCTCCCCCGTGCAGATCCGATCCTCGGCATGCTCAAGGATCATCACCCGGCAGGCCTCCTCGACGCGCGCCGCCTGGGCTTCGTCCAGGTTAAAGTCGATGTGCCCCTGCCAGGCAAAGGGCGTGAGTTCGGGGGCAATGCGCACCAGTTCCTGTATCGGATAAGAGCGCGTGATGCCCGGCCGGAGGAAATCGAGGTCGAAGTAGATCACGACGGACCGCGACGCGCTGCTGAAGCGCATCTGATGCGGGGTCATCGGCGCGATGAAATAAACCGAGCCCGGCTGCGGCTTGTAGGATCTGAGGCCGACGCGCGCCGTCGGCGCTTCGGTCATGAAATAGACGATCTGGAAGTAGTCGTGCTTGTGCGCCGGATAGAGCCTTTGTGTCTTTTCGACCAGACGAATGTGGAAGCGAGGCGCATCGGCCCGTTCGAGCGCGTAGGAACGAAAGGGCGCCGACAGGGTGTCGTCCACGTCCTGATCCGGATCGCCGCCCGGCTGCCCATCTGTCCTTGCCATCTCGTCCCCCCTGTTTGCCTCAGTGCCGATGCCACCTGCTCAAGTCGCGCTTGCGAGCGTCCCTTTCAACTCGGGAACCGCCTCGAAGAGATCGGCGACGAGACCATAATCGGCAACCTGGAAGATCGGTGCCTCCGCGTCTTTGTTGATCGCGACGATCACCTTCGAATCCTTCATGCCCGCCAGATGCTGAATCGCGCCGGAAATGCCGCAGGCGATGTAGAGGTCGGGAGCGACGATCTTGCCGGTCTGGCCGACCTGAAGGTCGTTCGAGACATAGCCGGCGTCAACGGCCGCGCGGCTCGCACCCAATGCCGCCCCCAGCGTGTCGGCGAGCGGCGCAAGCACCGTCTCGAAATTGTCTGCCGAGCCCATACCGCGCCCGCCGGACACGACGATGCGCGCCAAGGTCAGTTCGGGCCGCTCCGAAACCGCGAAAGCATTGGCGACGAATGTCGAACGGCAGGAGCCCGGCGCAACGTCGACTACCTCGATTGGCTTCGCCTTTCCCTGACCCACGGGTCGGAATGCCGACGCCCGGATCGTCAGAACGCGCTTCGGGTCTTTCGAGCGCACCGTCTGAACGATGTTGCCGGCGTAGATCGGACGGCGAAACAGGTCAGGACCATCGATCGCAATCACGTCCGAGATCTGCATGACGTCGAGCAGTGCCGCGACGCGCGGCATCACGTTCTTGCCGGTCGAGGTGGATGCCGCGACGATGGCATCGTAGTTTCCCGACAAGGCGACGATCAGGTCGGCGAGCGGCTCGGCAAGTTGGTTGGCAAGGCTTTCCCCATCCGCGACCAGGACCCTGTAGACGCCGTCGAGACGGGCGGCAGCCAGGGCTGCGTCGTGACACCCCTTGCCCGCGACGAGCACGTGAACGTCGTTGCCGAGGCAAAGCGCGGCGCTGACCGCCCTTGCCGTTGCCTCATCCAGTTGCGCATTGCCGTGTTCGGCCAAGACAAGCACGCTCATGCCAGCACTCCCGCTTCCGTTTTCAACCGTTCGACAAGCTCCGCCACCGATTTCACCTTGATGCCGGCGGCCCTTGTCGGCGGCTCTTCGAGGCGGACGACTTCCAGGCGCTCCTCGATGACCAGGCCGTAGTCCGAAGGTTGCCTTTCCTCCAGCGGCTTCTTCTTGGCCTTCATGATGTTCGGCAGCGACGCGTAGCGCGGCTCGTTCAGGCGCAGATCCGCCGTGACGATTGCCGGCAGGGCGAGCGCGAGCGTCTGCGATCCGCCGTCGACCTCGCGAATGACAGTGGCGCGATCGCCATTGACGGTGAGCTGCGAGGCAAAGGTCGCCTGCGGCCAACCGAGTTTTGCGGCCAGCATCTGTCCGGTCTGATTGCAATCATCGTCGACGGCCTGCTTCCCAAGAAGGATCAGGGCCGGCTGTTCTTCGCCGGCGACGGCGCTCAGCGCTTTGGCGACCGCCAGCGGTTCGGTCGTCGCCTCCGTCCGGACGAGGAGGCCGCGATCGGCCCCCATCGCCAGTGCAGTGCGTAATGTCTCCGTCGCCTTTTCGGGACCGACGGAAACGACGACCACCTCGGAGGCGATGCCCGCCTCCCTGAGACGGACCGCCTCTTCGACAGCGATCTCGTCGAACGGGTTCATCGTCATCTTGGCGGCGGCAAGGTCGAGACCGCTGCCATCCGCCCGTAGCCGCACCTTCACGTTCGGATCGACAACGCGCTTCACCGCGACCAATATCTTCATCCTTCGTCCTCCCTTGCCCGCCAACTCCTCCGACAGGTCCTAGTTTTCAGGGCCTGCGTATTTGCCGGCGGTTGCCGGGAACATGGTCTTGATGATCTTCATCCGGCTGACATCGACGGTCGCGTCCATGTGCAGGAAGATGGCGGCGTCGCGGAACAGCTTCTCGATGCCGAACTCCAGCATTGCGCCGTTGCCGCCATGCAGTTCCAGCGCGTGGGTCGCGACCTTCATGATCTCCTCCGACGCGTAGACCTTGGCCATGTTGCAAAGAATATCCATGTCCGGATGCCGCTCGTCGACGGCCCTCGACGCCCGCTCGATCAGCGCGCGCACCGCCTCGATCCGGGTCGCCATGTCGGCGAGCCTGAGCGCCACCGCCTGGTGCTTGATGAGAATACGCCCGCCCTGCACATAGTTCTGGACATAGTCGGCCGTGCGCTCGAAGCAGGCGACGCCGACGCCGAGGTTCTTGGCCGCCTGGATGATCTTGCCGGCGCGGAAATACTGCCCGGCGCTGCCAAGGGCTGTGTTCTGGACGAGAAGGTGATCCGCCGGCACCCGGCAGTCTTCGAACACCAGCTCGCCGTTGTTCATGAAACGGCAGCCCATGGTCTCGTTGCATTTCGTCACCGTCAGGCCCGGCGTGTCGCGCGGCACGAGGAAACTCGAGGTTCCCTGCAGCATGCCGACGGAGGAGTCCGTATTGGCATAGACGACGTAGAGGCTCGCATCGAAGCCGTTCGAGATGAACTGCTTGCGGCCGTTGATCACCCAGTGCCCGTCCTTGAGCACGGCCTTCGTGTGCATCGCCGCCTCGGGCACATTGTAGGGTAGCCAGCGGTCCGAAGCGCCGCGCGGCTCGGTAAGGCAATGGGCCAGCAGGAACTGCGGGTCCGCCAGAAGGCGCGGAAACCACTTGTCCTGCAGGTGCCTTGGCGCGAATTCGCGCAGGAGGATCGAAACCTTCCAGTTCTGCACCAGCTTGTCGGCAAGGCCGGAGTCGCCACGAGCGATTTCTTCGGAGATCAGCGCGAAGGTTCTAACCTCTGTCTCGCGCTCCAGGTCGACGCCGCCATAGGCTTCCGGCACGCCGAGCGTGCGGACGCCGATCGTTTCGGCGCCCTCCAGGATCGAGCGCGGCAGCCGCTCACCCGGGCTCATGTCCCATTCGCGCTGCCAGTTCGATCGAATGAAAGGCGTCACCGCGTCGTCGACGAAGGCGCGGCAGCTGTCGCGCATCATTCGCTGTTCCTGGGACAGTGAGCCGTCATCGGCGTGGATCATTTCTCGCTCCCTTGGTTCTGATCTGGCGGGTTCCTCATCCTGCCGAGAGATTGGTAGCTTGCCGTTCCGGTGGAGATGAGGTCCAAGTGTGCTCTTTTGGTGGACTATCGTCCAATTCGGCGTGGACTTTCAGCGCGCCATCGGAAGCAAGTGATCGCCGGCCTTCGCCTCGCCGGCTCCACCTGCGATCGCAGTCTGGATCGGCAATCGCCGAAATCCTTGTCCTATTTTTAAGACGCTGTGGCTCGATTTCGGCGCCTACCGCCGGTTTGTAGCGTCCGTATCTTTTTTAGGCCCGCTATCTCAGGCGTGGCGAAGAGGCTCGGCCACCATCCGACGCCGCACCTGCCGGAGAAAGCAACGCGAACCACCCGCGCCCTCCGCCAGTTTGGTTTCACCGATCCTGTTGAGGAGAGTGCCTTGATCCGCCGGTTTTCGACCTTCTGCCTCGCCGCGGCGCAGCTTGCCGTTTTCACGCAATCGTCCTTGGCAAACGATAGTGCCGACCTCGTGCTCAGAAACGGGACGATCGTCACCATGGACGAGGCTCGACCGGCGGCGGAAGCGCTTGCCATTTCCGATGGCCGCATCGTGGCGGTCGGCAGCGACGAGGACATCGAGAACCTGGTGCGACCTGATACGGAGGTCCTGGACCTTGGCGGCCGCACGGTCATTCCCGGCCTTGTCGATACGCATATCCACGCGATCCGCGGCGGCCAGACTTATCCGTTCGAGACCTACTGGCATGACGAAACGAGCCTTGCGAGCGCGCTTGAAGCCTTGAAGACTGCGGCGCGGGATCGTGCCAGGGACCAGTGGGTCGCGGTCGTCGGCTCCTGGCATCCGGACCAGTTCGCCGAGCGCCGAGCGCCTGACGTCGCCGACCTCGACAAGACCCTCCCGCAGACGCCGGCCTATGTGCAATATCTCTACGACTACGCGCTCGTGAACACCAAGGGGATCGAGCTGCTTGCTCTCGACAGTGCTGCGCCGAAGCTGCCGCCCGGCATCACGATCGAGCGCAACGAAGAAAGCCGCGCAACGGGCAGGCTCTTCGGCAACATCGGCTCGTTCAACGTGCTCTTCGGACAACTCAGTGCAATCGGCAAGAACGAGCGCAAGGCGAACCTGAAGGTCTTCTTTTCGCATCTGAACGCGGTCGGCGTCACCGGCTTCATCGACCCTTCCGCAGGGCCGGCCGTCGGCTATGAACCGTTCTTCGCGCTCAGGGACGAAGGCGGCCTGACACTGAGGGCCGGCTACCGAATTCCGGCGGCCCATCCCGGCAAAGAAGCCGAATGGTTCCGCGAAATCATGTCGTTCCGTCCCGCCGTCCACGACGACGGCACGCTGAGCTTCCTGGGTCTTGGCGAATCCCTGGTCTTTGCGATGAACGACGGCGTGCAGATGGGGCCGGGTTTCGCTCCGCCAAAGGAAGCGCGCGACGAACTCTTGAAAGTCGCGCAGTTCGCTGCGGAACGGCGTATCCCCGTCGAGATCCACGCCTATACCGATGACGCCGCGAGCGCCATCCTCGACGTTTTCGAAGAGGTGCACAAGACGCACCCGCTCAACGACCTCCGGTGGTCGATCGCCCACCTCAACACCGGATCGGAACGGACCCTCGACCGGATGCAAAAGATGGGTCTCGCCTACACCGTCCAGATGGGTCCCTATTTCGAGGGAGCGGCCATCGCAGGCGCCAATGGCACGGCTGTCGCAGCCGTTTCACCACCGACGCGCCTTGCCATCGACAAGGGGCTGCTTGTCGCCGGCGGCACCGACTCCACACGCATCGGCGTCGCCGGCGTCTGGCAGGCGATAGAGTACCACCTGACGGGGCGTTCGCTTGGAGGCACGGTGCAGAAGGCGAGCGACCAGTTGCTCACGCGCAAAGAGGCGCTGCGGCTTTACACGCGAAACGCAGCATGGATCGCCTTTGCCGAGGAGGATCGCGGCACGCTTTCCGCCGGCAAGCTCGCCGATCTCGCAGTGCTCGACAAGCCCTACATGACGATGCCGGTCGACGAGATCGATACCATCCGATCGGTATTGACCCTGCTTGGCGGCAAGGTCGTGTACGATGCCGGCGCGCTCCGGTCTGCCGAGCAATAGCCGGGGTCAGAAGCGCACCCCAACCGTCACGGCGTGGCGAGATCGTGCCTCCGCATCCATCTTGTTGCGGCCGACACAGCCCGGCCGCAATACACCGATCATCGCCGGGACCAACCCGTCCCGACGAAAGACGTTGCGACCACTCTGGTCGACGCGAGATTTGGCTTAGAGAGACGCAGCCAAGCTCGGCAGGGCCGGGTAAGCGCCAAAGGCTACGCGATCACCAATCCCGCCGGCCCGGCCACAGTTTCCCCGATCACCGCCGCGCCGAAACCGTGCTTGTCGAACAGGTCGAGCACCGCCTGCGCGGACGACCGGTCACAGGCGACGAGCAAGCCGCCGCTCGTTTGTGGATCGCAAAGCAGCGCCTTGTCGATCGCGCCCATCTCGCGGGCAAAGGCCACGTCCTGCCCATAGCTTGCCCAGTTCCGCCCGGAGGCGCCGGTGACAAAACCGGCGGCAGCCAGATCGAAAGCACCTTCCAGAAGGGGAACGGCGGACCAGTCGACCCGGACCTGGCAGTTCGACCCGCGCGCCATTTCGAGCGCGTGGCCGGCAAGGCCAAAACCCGTCACGTCCGTCATGGCATGCACGCCGGAAAGCCGCGCGAGATCGGGTCCGGCCGTGTTGAGGCGCGTGGTGCTTTCGATCATCCTGATATAGCCGGCTTCATCGAGCGCGCCCTTTTTCAACGCCGCGGAAAAGATGCCGACGCCGAGCGGCTTGCCGAGGATCAGCACGTCACCCGGCTCGGCTCCGCTGTTGCGCTTGAGATGGGCCGGATCGACGAGGCCGATCGCGACGAGACCGTAGATCGGCTCGACGGAATCGATCGTGTGGCCGCCGGCGATCGGAATGCCGGCCGCCCGACAGGCCGCCGCCCCGCCGTCGAGGATGGCGCCAATGGTTTCCGTCGAGAGCACGTTGACCGGCATGCCGACCAGCGCCAGTGCGAAGATCGGCGTTCCGCCCATGGCGTAGATGTCGCTGATGGCATTCGTCGCGGCGATCCGGCCGAAATCGTGGGGGTCGTCGACAACAGGCATGAAGAAGTCCGTGGTGGCGACCACCGCCTGGTGATCGTTTAGGCGATAGACCGCTGCATCGTCCGAGGTCTCAATGCCGACCAGAAGTTCCGGCGGGACCGGCAGTTGTACCCGTCCGCGCAAAATGTCCTGAAGCACGCCCGGGGCGATCTTGCAGCCGCAGCCGCCGCCATGGGCAAGCGAGGTCAGGCGCGGTTCGGCAGAAGCGGAAATACTGCTCACGGTTGGAACTCCCTTCATACGGTTGCGTCAAAGGCGGCCCTGTCGCAGCTCGCGATCATGACCGATGATCCCGGGCAAGACCATGACTTTTCGGGGCAAATGCCATTCAATTCCTTCTTGACACCAGGGCCTTGAGGTTCGACCATCCCGGTAAGACCGATACGCATGGAAGAGGATGACCTCCAATGAACATCGATCTTTCCCGCCGCAGTTTCCTGAAGCTCGCTGGCGCAGGAGCCGCGGCCACCACGATCGGCGCCATGGGCTTCGGAGCAGCCGAGGCCGCAACAGCCGCCCATGTGCGTGCCTTCAAACTCGCAAGCACCACCGAGACCCGCAACGTCTGCACTTACTGTTCGGTCGCCTGCGGCATCCTGATGTATTCGAAGGGTGATCTTTCCGCCGGCGAGAAGGCGGAGCTCATCCATATCGAGGGCGATGCCGATCATCCGACCAACCGCGGGACGCTCTGTCCCAAGGGCGCGGCGCTCAAGGACTTCGTGAAGTCCGAGACCCGCGCCACGAAGCCGCGTCACCGCGCTCCGGGCGCCGACACCTGGCAGGACATCTCCTGGGAAGATGCCTTCGACAAGATCGCCCGAGCGATCAAGGACGACCGCGACAAGAACTTCATCGAGAAGAACGCGGCCGGCGTGACCGTCAACCGCTGGACGACGATGGGCTTCCTTGCGGCGTCGGGCGGCACCAACGAGACGGGATGGCTGACCTACAAGACCGTCCGGTCTATGGGAGTCGTCGGCTTCGACAACCAGGCACGCGTCTGACACGGCCCCACGGTAGCCAGTTTGGCTCCAACATTTGGCCGCGGCGCAATGACGAACGCCTGGACCGACATCAAGAACACCGACCTCGTCATCGTCATGGGTGGCAACGCGGCCGAAGCTCATCCCTGCGGCTTCAAATGGGTGACGGAAGCCAAGCATCATCGCGGCGCCCGGCTGATCGTGGTCGATCCGCGCTTCAACCGCACGGCCTCGGTCGCCGATGTCTATGCGCCGATCCGCCCCGGCTCCGACATCGCCTTCCTGATGGGCGCGATCCGCTACTGCATCGAGAACGACAAGGTGCAGTGGGACTACGTCAAGAACTATACCAACGCCACCTATCTGGTGAACTCGGAGTTCGGCTGGGCCGATGGTC
Organism: Ensifer sp. Root558; assembly: GCF_001427045.1. Taxonomy (NCBI): domain Bacteria; kingdom Pseudomonadati; phylum Pseudomonadota; class Alphaproteobacteria; order Hyphomicrobiales; family Rhizobiaceae; genus Ensifer; species Ensifer sp. Root558. The sequence continues at coordinate 156,844 of NZ_LMGC01000004.1, forward strand.
TCTTCACCGGCTATGACGAGGAGAAGCGCGACTACGATCGTACCGCCTGGGACTACCAACTCAACGAGGACGGAACGGTCAAAACCGATCCGACTCTCACGGACCCGCGCTGTGTCTGGAACCTCCTGAAAGAGCATGTCGCGGTCTACACACCGGAATTCGTGGAAAATATCTGCGGCACGCCCAAGGATCGCTATCTGAAGATCTGCGAGATGATCGGCGCGACGTCGGCGCGCGACAAGGTGATGACCTCGCTCTACGCGCTCGGCTGGACGCAGCATTCGAAAGGCGCCCAGAACATCCGCGGCATGGCGATGCTGCAGCTCATCCTCGGCAATGTCGGCCTGCCGGGCGGTGGCGTCAACGCGCTACGCGGTCACTCCAACATCCAAGGATTGACCGACATCGGCCTGCTTTCCAACTCCCTGCCGGGTTACATGAACCTCGCGACGGAAAAGGAGACGGACTACACCACCTACATGTCGACGCGCGGCAACAAGCCGCTCGTTCCCGGCCAGACAAGCTATTGGCAGAACACCCCCAAATTCATGGTCAGTTTCCTGAAGGCCATGTGGGGCAGCGCTGCCACGAAGGAAAACGACTGGGGCTTCGACTGGTTGCCGAAGCTCGATGTCCCCTACTACGACATCCTCAGGATGTTCGACATGATGAGCCGCGGCGAAGTGAACCTCTACTTCTGCCAGGGCTTCAACCCGCTTCTGTCCTTCCCCAATCGGGCGAAGCTGACCGAGGGTCTGTCGAAGCTGAAACTGCTCGTGACAATCGACCCGCTGCAGACCGAGACGGCGCATTTCTGGGAAAACCACGGTATCTACAACCAGGTGGACTCCGCCAAGATCATGACGGAGGTCTTGCAACTCCCGGCGACCTGCTTTGCCGAGGACGAGGGCGCCACTGTCAATTCGGGCCGCTGGCTGCAATGGCACTGGCCGGGGGCGACACCGCCTGGTGACGCCAAGCACGACACCTGGATCATGGCCAACATCTTCCTGCGGGTGCGTGAACTCTACCGCAAGGAAGGCGGGGTCTGTCCCGAGCCTATCCTGAACCTTGCCTGGGATTACAAGGACCCTTACGAGCCGGAACCGGCCGAGCTTGCCCAGGAGATGAACGGACGCGCGCTGCAGACGCTCTATGACCCGACCGATCCGACGAAGGTGCTGGTCGAGGCGGGCAAGCTCCTGCCGAACTTCGGCGTGATGCGTGACGACGGTTCCACCATGTCGGGCTGCTGGATCTATGCCGGGTCCTGGACGGAAGAAGGCAACATGATGGCCCGGCGCGACAACAGCGATCCGGGCGATGTCGGCACCTTCCTCAAATGGACCTTCGCCTGGCCGGCCAATCGCCGCATCCTCTACAATCGCGCGTCCTGCGATCTCCAGGGCAAACCCTGGGATCCGGCGCGTAAACTGATCGAATGGAACGGCGAGCGTTGGGCCGGCTTCGACGTGCCCGACATAGCGGTGACGGCAAAGCCCGAGGCGGTGATGCCGTTCATCATGACGCCGGAGGGCACCGCCCGCCTCTTTGCCCGCAAGCTGATGCGGGACGGGCCGTTCCCAACACATATGGAGCCGTTCGAAAGCCCGGTCGAAAATCCGTTCAACGCCAAACTTCGCGGCAATCCCGTAGCGCGCATCTTTCCAGGCGACCTGCAACAGCTGGGCACGAGCACCGACTTCCCCTTCGTTGCCACATCCTACCGCCTCACCGAGCATTTCCACTTCTGGACCAAGCACAGCCGTGTCAACGCCGTGCTGCAGCCGGAATTCTTCGTGGAGATCAGCGAGGAGCTGGCGGCTGAACGCGGCATCACCAAGGGCGGGCGGGTGCGCGTGTGGAGCGCACGTGGCGAGGTCTGGGCGAAGGCAGTGGTGACGAAGCGAATTCGTCCGCTGATCTGCAACGGCAAGCCGGTCCATGTGGTCGGCATTCCCTTGCACTGGGGCTTCATGGGTGCGGCCCGCAAGGGCTTCGGCCCGAACAGCCTGACCCCCTTCGTCGGCGACGCCAATATCGACACGCCGGAGTTCAAGGCCTTCCTGGTCAACATCGAACCGGCGGCGGAAGAAGGAGCTTCGGCATGAGCGAACGCGCACCGGAACCGGTAACGGCCGCCGCCAACCCGCCGCTGCAACCGCTGGCGTCGAACCTGTTGCCGAGCGACATCGTCAAGGCTTCGGCAACAAGCAACGTGCCGACACCCGAACGACAACTGACCCCGGTCGCCAAGCTGATCGACGTGTCGAAATGCATCGGCTGCAAGGCCTGCCAGTCCGCCTGCATCGAATGGAACGACACCCATCCGGACCTGGAGGAAAATGTCGGCGTCTACGAGAACCCGCATGACCTGACGGCTGATATGTTCACGCTGATGCGGTTTGCTGAATACGAGAACCCGGTTACCAACGAGTTCGAGTGGTTGATCCGCAAGGACGGCTGCATGCACTGCGCCGATCCCGGCTGTCTCAAGGCCTGCCCGGCACCGGGCGCCATCGTGCAATATTCCAACGGCATCGTCGATTTCATCTCCGACAACTGCATCGGCTGCGGCTATTGCATCGCCGGCTGTCCCTTCAACATTCCGCGTATCTCGAAGACCGCGCATGTGTCGAAGAAATGCACGCTTTGCTCGGACCGCGTGGCGGTTGGACAAGGACCGGCCTGCGCCAAGGCCTGCCCGACCAAGGCGATCACCTTCGGCACGAAGGAAGACATGGTCACGCTTGCCAACGAGCGCGTCGAGGACCTGAAGTCGCGCGGCTACGATCATGCCGGCCTCTATGACCCGCAAGGCGTCGGCGGAACGCATGTGATGTATGTGCTGCACCATGCCGATCAACCGTCGCTCTATTCCGGGCTGCCGGAGGATCCGCAGATTTCGCCGGTGGTGCGCGGTTGGAAGGGTCCGGCTAAGACCGTCGGCCTCGCCGTTGCCGGACTTGCCGCCGCCGGCGCCGTGCTGCACGGCATCTTCGCCCGGCCGAACGAGGTGACCGCCCATGAGGAAGGCGAGGCGGAGGAACTCGTCGAGGATCGCAACCGCCCGCAAGGCGGCAGGGAGGCGTGATGGCTGACAAACGTATCTATTCGGCCCCCGGCGACAGGATCGAGACGAAGCATCCGGTCACCGTCAATCGCTATCGTGGTTATACCCGTCTCAACCATTGGGTCACCGCCGCCTGCATGATCGTGCTTCTGATCTCCGGACTTTCCTTCTTCCACCCGTCGCTGTTTTTCTTGACCGGCCTCTTCGGCGGCGGCCAGACCACGCGATGGCTGCATCCGATCGTCGGACTTATCCTCGTCGCAAGCTTCCTCCTCCTGTTTGCGCAGATGTGGAAGCTCAATCTGCCGCGGCGCGAGGATGTGGAATGGAGCCGCAAGTTCGGTGATCTACTCCAAGGCAACGAAGAGAGCCTGCCCGAACTCGGAAAATACAATGCCGGCCAGAAGATGGTCTTCTGGGGCATGTCCGGTCTGATCGTCGTGCTCGTGACGACCGGCATCATGATCTGGGAGCAGTACTTCCCGGACCTCGTTTCCATCCCCGTTCGCCGCATCGCGGTCGCGGTGCATGCGCTGGCGGCGCTTTTCACGATCCTGATCTTCATCGTCCATGTCTATGCGGCAATCTGGACGCGCGGCACGATAAGGGCCATGACCCGCGGCACCGTCACCGGCGGCTGGGCCTTTCGGCATCATCGCAAATGGCTGCGCGAACTGGCTGGACGCCAGGGCTCCGACCCGTCAAAATGAACGTCTCCTACAGCGCCGCGCGTCCTATCAGGCGCGCAAAGGTTGCCGTAGCACCTTGTAATGCTGCATGATCGGGCCTTGCGGCCGGATTGCCGGAGATGCGATGGCAGAAGACATACAACCCGATCCCTCCCTCATCGGCGGCGTGCCGAAACCGCCGCTGGCCTTCCTGCCCGAGCCGGTCAAACTGTTCCAGACACGCGCACGCCGCTTCGCGTTTCTCGCCGAAAGCAACGCGCTTGCGCCTTATCTCACCTTCCTCGCGGCGCTCTCCAAACTCCAGGCTCGCTTGGCGGTAACCCTTCCGCCCGTCGCGGCGCCCACATCGGCGCGCCTCGCCGAGGCCGCCCGCGCCGCCATGCCGCCTTTCGACCGAATGGCGCTTGTCGATGACCCCGGCCTTTCCGCAACCCTCGACGCGCTTCTCGAAGGCGCTGCCGATCTCGCCATGCCCGACCCCGCCCGCCTGGCGCTCGATGCGGTACGCGCAGCAGAGGACGGCGACCGGCACTGGTTGCTCGCCAACATCCTATCGGATCGGGTTCCGGAAGACAGCGCCGCTCCCCATCTCTTCGTCGCGGCCGCGGTGCAGCTGCACATGGCGCGGCTCGCCGCGACGCTCGATGCGGAAGCCCTCGTCCCTGTCAGCCTCGGCGTCTGTCCCGCCTGCGGCGGCCGGCCGGCGACGTCGTCGGTCGTGGGTACACAGGGCGTCGAGAACGTGCGCTATGCCGCCTGCGCCTGCTGCGCCACGCAATGGAACGAGGTGCGGGTGAAGTGCCTCTGTTGCGGTTCGACCAAGGGCATCAGCTATCGTTCGGTCGAGACCTCGGAGGCGACGGTAAAGGCTGAGACCTGCCGGGAATGCCATGCCTGGGTCAAGATCTTCTACCAGGTGAAAAATCCGAGCCTGGAGCCGATCGCCGACGACGTCGGCAGCCTTGGCCTCGATATCCTGATGAAGGAGACCGAGTTTCGCCGAGGTGGCTTCAACCCCTATCTCGCGGGGTATTGATGCAGGATTTTCGCGTGCTCCCCTCGGTCGACCAGGTGCTGACCTCGCCAGAGGGACTGGCGCTGACGGAAGAACATGGCCGTCTCGCCGTCGTCACCGCCGTCCGCGCCGGGCTTGAGATCGCGCGGGAAAAAATCCGTGCGGGCGACGATGGGGCAACGCTTGCGGCCGATCTGCCGCGCCGCATCGCCGAGGAGCTGGCGGCTGCCGCCCGCTCCGCCCTTCGCCCGCTCATCAATCTCACGGGCACCGTGCTGCACACCAATCTCGGCCGCGCCATTCTGGCCGAAGAAGCCGTCAGCGCCGCAAGCGCCGCGATGGCCAACCCGCTGGCGCTGGAGTTCGACCTTGACGGCGGCGGTCGTGGTCAGCGCGACGATCATCTGCGTGGCCTGCTCTGCGAACTGACCGGCGCCGAGGACGCCACAATCGTCAACAACAATGCCGCCGCCGTGCTGATTGCGCTCAATACCCTGGCCGACGGACGCGAGGCGATCGTCTCGCGCGGCGAACTGATCGAAATTGGCGGCGCCTTCCGCATGCCCGACATCATGGCCCGCGCCGGCGCCAGGCTGGTGGAGGTCGGCACCACCAACCGCACCCATCCGCGTGACTATGAGGGCGCGATCGGGCCTGAGACCGGCGTCATCCTCAAGGTCCATACCTCCAACTACCGGATCGAAGGGTTTACCGCCGAGGTGCCGGCGCCAAGACTGGCCGAGATTGCCCGCAGGGCCGGTGTCCCGCTCTTGAACGACCTCGGCTCGGGCTCACTCATCGATCTCTCCATCTTCGGATTGCGACGCGAGCCGACGGTGGCGGAAGCCGTCGCCGAAGGCGCGGATCTCGTCACGTTTTCGGGCGACAAGCTGCTCGGCGGCCCCCAGGCGGGCTTCGTGGTCGGTCGGCGCGATCTCATCGCCGCCATCAACCGCAATCCGCTCAAACGCGCCGTTCGTCTCGACAAGATCCGCATCGCCGCGCTCGAAGCGACACTGAAGCTCTATCGCGATCCCGATCGGCTGAAGGAGCGGCTGCCGACGCTGCGCTTTCTTTCCCGGCCGGAGGTCGACATCGGCGCACAGGCGGCCCGTCTCGCTCCGGCAATCGATGCGCTGCTCAAGCCGCACGGCTATTCGGCAGCAGCTTGCACGTGCCAGAGCCAGGTCGGCTCCGGCGCCTTGCCGGTCGATACGATCCCGAGCGCCGGCCTGCGGCTGACAGGCAGCGGCGGCGACGCGCCGGAACGGCTTTCCGCACGGCTTCGCGCCCTGCCCATCCCGGTCGTCGGCCATATCCGTGATGGCGCGCTGGTCCTCGATCTGCGTTGCCTGGAAAGCGACGAGATGCTCATCGCGGCCCTGGCAGCACTATGATCGTCGGGACGGCAGGGCATATCGACCACGGCAAGACGGCGTTGGTGAAGGCCCTGACCGGCACGGACGCCGACCGCCTTGCCGAGGAAAAAGCCCGCGGCATCACCATCGACCTCGGTTTTGCCTATACCGACCTCGGCGGCGGGACGGTCACCGGCTTCGTTGACGTGCCGGGTCACGAGCGGCTGATCCATACGATGCTTGCCGGCGCTGGCGGCATCGATTTCGCGCTGCTGGTGGTCGCAGCCGACGACGGCATCATGCCGCAGACGCGCGAGCATCTCGCGATCCTCGACTTGCTCGGCATCACCAGAGGTTTCGTTGCGCTCACCAAGGCCGATCTGGCCGGGCCTGAGCGGCGCGCGGAGGTAACCGCGGAGATCCAGACCGCCCTCGCCGGCACCGGTCTGGAAAAGGCGCCCATCCTTGCCGTCTCCGCCCTTACCGGCGAAGGCATCGAGGTCCTGCGCGCGGGGCTCGCCGCCGCCGAAGCGGAAACCGCCGCACGCAACGATGCCGGCCTGCTGCGCTTTGCCGTCGATCGCAGTTTCACGCTTGCGGGCGCCGGCACGGTCGTGACCGGCATGGTGCTCGGCGGCCGTGCGAAGCTCGACGATAGCGTCACGGTCAGCCCGTCCGGCCTGACCGCCCGTATACGCGGGATCCATGCGCAGAACCGGAAAGCAGCGGAGGGGCTTGCCGGCCAACGCTGCGCGCTGAACATCGCCGGCGAACGGGTGACGAAGGACGCGATCCGGCGCGGCGACGTGGTCCTCGCCCCGGCACTGCATGCACCGACGGACCGGATCGACGCGGAGGTCCGCGTGCTTGCCTCGGAGGCCAAGCCGATCGGCACCTGGTTTCCCGCACGCTTGCACACCCATGCGACAGAGGTCGGTGCGCGGATCGTGCCTCTTGCCGGCCCGCTCGATCCCGGGACACAAGGCCTCGTGCAACTGGTCCTCGACCGCCCCATCGCCGCGACCATCGGCGACCACTTCATCCTGCGCGACACCTCGGCCATCCGGACCATCGGCGGTGGCCGTTTTCTCGATCTGCGCCCGCCGGCGCGAAAGCGTGGCACGCCGGAGCGACTGGCCTTCCTTACCGCTTCTGGCAACGAGGACCCGGCGGCGGCCCTTTCCGACCTGTCCGACCTGGCACCGATCGAGCTTGCGGCCTTCCTGCGCGACCGTGGCCTGGGCGAGGACACGCTTTCCGGGCTGCTGATTGCCGCCGGGGCGAGGGCCATCGGCGACCACGCGCTCTCGTCCGCAGCAGCGGACGGATTGCGGGCGAACCTGACTGACACACTCACAGCCTTCCACGCAGAAAACCCGGAGCTTGCCGGCATCGGCCGCGAACGGTTGCGGCTCCTGCTCAAACCGCGCCTGCCGACGACAAGCTTCCTCGCGTTCCTCCGAGACGAAGCCGCGGCAGGTCGAATCGTGCTTGACGGCGCCTTCCTGCGCCTGCCGGGCCACGAGGTTCGGCTGTCGCCGGCGGACGAGGACCTGTGGCAGCGGATCCATCCGCACCTCGTCGACGATAGCCGCTTCCGGCCACCGCGCGTGCGCGATTTCGCGGCCCTTCTCAATGCCGACGAGCGCGACATACGGCGCGTGCTGAAGCTCGCCCAGAGGCTCGGGCAGACCCACGAGATCGCGCACGACCATTTTTTCGCCCGCGCGGTCGTTGAGGAGATGGCGGCCATCGTGCTCGATGTGGCGGCACAGGCGGAAGACGGCTGGTTCACCGCGCCCAGCTTTCGCGACCGGGTCCACAACGGCCGCAAGGTCGCCATCGAGGTCCTCGATTTCTACGACCGGCTCGGCCTGACCTTGCGCAGGGGAGATCTGCGTCGCATAAATCCCCATCGCAGCGACCTGTTTCAGCGCTGAGGAAGGGAATCGTCTCCGGTGGGACGGCCGGACTTCAAATCCGGTTGGGGCAGCGAGCCTGTCCCGGGTGGGTTCGACCCCCACTCCCCTCCGCCAGCGCTCACGCATTGGAGCTCAGGCTGCGGGATGCGCGGACGTTCAGGGATCGCTTCGCCTTCAATGCGCGATTGCACGCCCCGTCCCCGCCGTACAGCGACTGTCCGCCGAAGTGAGAAGCGCAAGCGCGGCTGGGCTAGTTGCCCAGCCCCTGGATGGCAAGATCGACCTGCTCAGCTGTTGGAAGAGCCACGTCGACGACGACGCCATCCTCGTCCGGACCGAGCGGCTCGAGGGTCGCAAGCTGAGTGTCGAGCAGGGAAGCAGGGAAGAAGTGTCCCGCCCGATGCGAGAGCCGGTCGGCCAGCACGGTGCGGTCGCCGTGCACATGCACGAAGCAGACGCGCGGCGCGCCCGTGCGCAGGATGTCGCGATAGGACCGTTTCAGGGCCGAGCACCCGACCACCGAAGGGCTGCCAGCCGCCTCGTCCTTGGCAATTTCTGCGGCCAGCGCCCGCAGCCAGGGTTCACGGTCATTGTCGTCGAGCGGAATGCCCGCGGACATCTTGGCGACGTTCTCCGGCGGGTGAAAGCTGTCGCCCTCGACAAAACGCCAGCCGAGCCTTGCGGCCAGCGCCTCGCCGACAGTGGTCTTCCCGCTGCCGGATACGCCCATCACCACGATATGCTGAAGGTCCTCACTCATAGCAGCCACCATCCCACAAGCGCGAAGGCGAAACCAATCACCCCGAGCAGGGTTTCCATTACCGTCCAGGTCTTGAGCGTCGTCCGCTCATCCATCTGAAGGAAGCGGCCGACGAGCCAGAAGCCGGAATCGTTCACATGGCTCAGCACCGTCGCGCCGCAAGCGATGGCGATCACGAGGAAGCACAGGTCGAAGGGGCTAAGCCCCGTCGTTGCCGCGACCGTTGGAGCGAGAAGGCCCGCCGTCGTCGTCAGTGCCACGGTCGCCGACCCCTGCGCCACACGCAGGGCCGTGGAGATGAGGAAGGCGGCGACGATCAGCGGCATGCCGATCGCCTCGAGGCTGCCGGCGAGCGCCTGGCCGATGCCGCTTGCTCGCAGCACGCCGCCGAACATGCCGCCGGCTCCGGTAACGAGAATGATGCCGCAGATCGGGCCTAGCGCCCCGTCCATCAGCTTTTCCATGTCCTTGAGCGTACGCTCGCCGCTGAGGACCCACATGCCGACGAGCACAGTGATCAGCAGGGCGACGGGCGTCTGCCCGGCCATGCGCAGGATGCTGACCCACAATGCGCCGCCGTCGATCATCTTGGCGGCGGCCAGCGTCGATAGGCCGGTATTGAGGAAGATCAGCACGAGCGGCAGCAGCAGCACCAGCATCACCGTGCCGAAAGACGGGGGCACTTCGTCGTGCGCCGCCTCGTTCGGCGACCCGAGAAGGGTTGGCACCGGCAGTTCGAAGCGTTTGCCTGCCCATAGGCCGAAGAGATAGCCGCCGAGATACCATGTGGGCAGCGCCACGACGAGGCCGACGAGCACGAGCAGGCCGATATCCGCCCCCAGCAATTCGCTGGCGGCCACCGGGCCTGGATGGGGCGGGAGGAATGCGTGCATGACCGCAAAGGCGCCTGCCGAAGGCAGCGCATAAAGCAGAACCGAGCCGCCGAAGCGGCTTGCGACGCTGAAAATGATCGGCAGCATGACCACGAGGCCGGCGTCGAAGAAGATCGGAAAGCCGAACAGCAGCGAGGCGACGCCGAGCGCGAGAGGCGCGCGCTCAGGTCCGAACTGGCCGATCAGCCGATCCGCGAGCACCTGCGCGCCACCGGAGACCTCCAGCATCCGCCCGATCATCGCGCCAAAACCGACGAGCAGCGCCACCGAGGCAAGCGTCGAGCCAAAGCCCTGCAGGAGGGTCGGGACCACGTCCGCGAAGGAGATGCCGGTCACCAGCGCCGTCAAGAGGCTGACCAAAACCAGAGCGACGAAGGCATGCAGGCGCAACCGGAGGATAAGAAAAAGAAGCAGGCCAACGGCTGCCGCCGCGATCAGCAGGAGCGTCGCGGTTCCGTAGGCGGGTTCGATCGAAGTCATGTGTCCTCCTTGTTCCGGAAGTGAGGTCAAGGGCCATATAGTCTATGGCCCTTCACAGCAACCTACCTGAAAGAGGTGGGCACAGGAGATACGGCCGTATGAAGAAGGGCTTGTGGCCTGGCGCTAACGATCGCCGTCGACAGGCGATCGCGCGCTTGAGGCGCGGCGCATTGCCATAGGCACACATCGCCACACGCGCTCGATCATACTCCACCGGGCGTGTTAGGTATGGCAGCAACTCGGCAGCCTCTGTCGTGATCATTCAACTGAAAGGTAGAATAAATGCGCGCTACAATCCTGTTGGCAATGGTTCTCGCCCTCGCCGGATGCTCCCAGACCGGCGGCGGCGGCGGTGGCGGTGGCGGCTACGCCGCCGATTATGAAGCTGGTGACGGCGACTACTATCACGGGATCGTAGCGCCGAGATAAGGCCCGACCTTCTGCACGAAAGACCACCTTTCGTGTTCCAGCGGGATGGACGCTCGTTCAAGTCCATCCCGGCAATACCCCCTAGGCACACGCGCAGCCGCCTCGGCTATGATCAATCGAGGGCCTGCCGACTCATCCACCCGAAATCGCGAGTGCTGCGACGCGACGTCCGGACCCGTTTCATCGCCGCGGAGCATGCCGATTTGTGCAATCAGAGCCAGCGCCTGACGCGCGCCTTGTAGACCCGATAGACGTCGCCGAACTTGCGCTCGAGATAGGCCTCCTCGCGCGCCACGACGCCATAGCGGATGATAAGGTAGAAAGGCACCAGCAGGATCAGCAGCCACAGGCTGTCGAAGACGATGGAAAAGCCGATCAGGCCGAGAAACATGCCAGTATAGATCGGGTTGCGGGTGAAGCGGTAGGGACCGGCTTCGACAATCGCCGATGTCGGGCGATGGATCTGGATTTCGGTTCCCGCACGCCTGAAGCTCACCGCCGCCCAGATCAAAAGCGCGAGACCGGCGAGAAAAATGATGCCGCCGACGAGGGCGTCCGGCACCATCGCGGGCACGAAAGGCAACGGGTAGAGCCGGTCGAGCACGAGGCCACCGCCCACCGACATCACCCAGGCGATCGGCGGATGGATCACCGCGCCGGAACGGTCAGGCGCATTTCCCGTCGTCTCGTTCATCAAAACACCCTTTGCCTGGTTTCCGCGCCGTCCGTTCCCGCACCGATGGCGCTGGCTGCGATTTTAGCGGACGCGGGCCATTTGCGAAAACCCTCCAAGACGCTATGTGAACGGGGGATCATCGGCTCCGTCTGGGTCCGTGATCATGCCATGGCTACAACAGGACGAGACACATGAAAGCACGCGTCAAATGGGTGGAAGACCGGACCTTCGTCGGAGAGTCTGGTAGCGGCCACAAAGTCGTATTGGGAACCGCCTTCGGCGAAGAGGGGCGCACCCCGGGACCGAGCCCGATGGAACTGGTGCTGATCGGCACCGGTGGCTGCTCGGCCTATGACGTCGTGCACATTCTGGAGAAGGGCCGCGAGCCGGTGGAAGACTGCGTCGTCGAACTCGACGCCGACCGCGCCGATACGGAACCGCGCGTCTTTACCCGCATCCACATGCACTTCATCGTCAAGGGACGCGGACTTGCGGTCAACAAGGTCGAGCGCGCCGTTTCGCTCTCGATCGAGAAATACTGCTCGGCCTCGGCCATGCTCGCCAAGACCGCGACGATCACCCACGATTTCGAAGTGGTCGACACCAGCGCCGGCTGAGAGCCGACCTGGCGCTCGCATCCCCAGCGGTGCGAGCGCATCGACGACCCGCGGGCGCGCGGGTCGCTATCGTCGCGCAGGCTGAAACAGTTCGACAACATTTCCGGAGGGATCGATCAAAAGGATCTGCGCCCCTCCGGGACCGGTGACGATGTCATTGCGGAACATGACGCCGGCACGGCGCAGCCGCTCCACTTCGGCGTTGAGGTCATCGACGAGGAGATGGATGCGGTTCCAGCCGCCCGGCCCCGGCTTCTCGCTGTCCGGCATCGGCCGGCCGGCCGAACTCGTCGGTCCGCTCAGCAGCAGCCGCAGCGCACCGCGCTGCACATCCGCGAAAGCCGGTGCATAGCTCGACAGAAGCGAAAAGCCGAGGTGGGTCGTGTACCAGGCGATCGCCGCCTCGACGTCGTCGACCATGTAGCGGACATTGACTGTTTCCGACATTGCTTTTCCTCCAAGTAAACCCGGCCGGCCGATGCGGCTCCCTCACGCCGTTCCGAACTCACTCCGGCAGTCCGGCCAGCCGCAATCCTTCAACGTAACGCGCAAGCAAGGCCTTATCCCGGTAGGGTGCACGGGAACCGTATCGCTCGATCGAGAATTCCGGATTGAGTTTCAGGAGTTCCGCCGCGGCGCGACGTGCATCCTCAAGGTGCCCGAGTTGCGCGTAGGTCGCCGCCAGCAAACGGTAGGCCGAACCAAGATCGGCCATCTTCTCCAGCAGAGCCAACGCTTCGGTGTACTGGCCGGAGAGATACCTGGCAGCCGCGATGTTCCAGAAATACCAGTCCGGACGACTGGGGTTCAGCCGCAAGGCCAGTTCCCCGATCCTGATCGCGTCCTCCAACAGACCGAGATACCCCAGGGCATCGCAATATTCCGCAAGAAGATCGCAATTGTTCGGCGCCAGTTCGCGCCCACGCTCGTAACAACCGATGGCGCGTTCTGCCTCTCCCCTCCACAAATGGACGACGCCGAGCGCCCAGTGAACATCGGCGTCACAGGGACTGAGCTCCAAAGCCTTGCTTGCCGATGCGAAGGCACTGGCAAGCGTCGCTTCCATGTCGGCACGCTCGTTCCATTTCAGTTTGCGTATATCCAGCCAGGCCAGCCCGAGATATCCGCGGGCGTAGGCTGGATCAGCGTCGACCGCGGCCAGGAACATCTCCTTTGCCCGCCTGACCTCATCCGGTTTCAGGCTTTTTTCAATGTGCCGGCCACGCAGATAGAAATCGTAGGCGCTTGATCCTTTGAGCGGCTCGGCGAGAATCCGGTATCGTTCGGCCTCTTCGATTTTGACATTCAAGGCAGCCGGAATGGAACGGGACAACTCGTCCTGGACATCGAACATGTCGACAAGGTCGAAATCGTATTTCTCCGCCCAGATGTGTTCGCCAGTGGCATTGGTCAGACTGGCATTGACCCTGACCCGGTCGGCAGCGCGCCTGACGCTGCCTTCGAGCGTGTAGTAGGTTGTGCGTGCCTGAGGTTGCGGCTCGGGACGCGGCAACCGAACGATCACGTTCAAACCGGAGAACCGCGACAATGCCGCGACGACGTCCTGCGTGATGCCGGCCGCGAAATAATCCTCATCGGGATTGCCGCTCAAATTCGCAAAGCGCGACACATAGAGAAGCGTCCGGCTCGACTTGACGGGGGGATTTTCCCGTACCTCCTGTGTCGGTGGCGCCATCAGCGCCGCCCCCTCCGATCCGCCGTCGTCGATGACGATATTGTAGATGTGGACGGGGCGGCCGATGTTCTTCAACGGCTGTGCGCCCGTGTCTTCGAAGCGGATGTCCAGGCGACCGCCCAGCGTGTCGTGAACCGAGGCGGAGACGGATATGCCACCCGGCCTGGCGAGGCTCTCGATGCGAGCCGCCACGTTGACGCCGTCACCGTAAACGTCACCGTCGTCAAACAGGATATCGCCGAGATTGATCCCGATGCGAAATTCGATCCGGCGATCCCGCTGCGTACCGGCGTTCCTCGTCTGCATTCCCCGCTGGATCTCGACCGCGCAGAGAACTGCGTCTTCCACGGCACGAAACTCCATCAGCATGCCATCACCGATGAGCTTGACGATGCGCCCGTGATGCGCGGCGACCGCGACGTCCCACAGCTCCTGCCGGTGAGCCATGAGGGTCGCAAGCGTGCCCTTCTCGTCGAGCTCCATCAGCCGACTATAGCCGACCACGTCCGCGGCCATGATGACGGAGAGCTTTTGTTCCATCGGCGCCCCCAGGCTCCAGCACCCCTATGGATAGCATATCCGGACGGGCGAGGCACTGAAGACGCGGCCACGCAGCCGACAGATCCCTGGGAGCGTCGATGACAGGCGGCGAAACGGCGGCTTCAATCCCGATAGAAGTTGCGCCGCCAGCGGTGGGCGGTCAGTTTCGCCCGCTGTGCATCCGGCAGGCCGGCACCGTCGCCGATGGCGCAGTTGCGCTCGACGTTGCGCACCGAACGCATGCCGGGAATGACCGTCGATACGGCCGGGTGGCTGAGAACGAAGCGCAGCGCCGTCTCGGCCAGTGCGTCGGGCTTGATTTCCAGATCCTCGACGATCTTCTGCGTTCGTTCCTCGACCTCGCGCTTGCGCTCGCCCCGGAAGTAGGTTTCCCGGAAGTCACCCTCGGGAAAGACGGTATCGGCGCGAATCTGGCCGGTCAGACCACCTTCGTCGAGCGCCACGCGGACGATGACGCCGACATTGTGCTTCAGGCACGCGGGCAGCAGTTTTTCTTCCGGCGCCTGCTCGAAGATGTTGTAGATCACCTGCACGCTGTCGACGACGCCGGTCTCGATCAGCCGGAGCGCATTGTCCGGCTCGTAGTCGTTGATCGAAACGCCGAAGAAGCGGATCTTGCCGTCGCGCTTCAGCCGCTCGACAGCCTTCAGCCAGTCGCCGCGGCCTACCCACTCGTCCGACCACACATGGAACTGCTGCACGTCGATCGTCTCGACGCCGAGATTGCGCAGGCTCGTCTCGGTGCAGGCGATCACGTGGTCGGCCGGGAAGGTCTGCTCGGCCGGGGTGCCGGCGTGCGCCGGCCATTGCATGTTCTTCGGTGGGATCTTGGTGGCGACATGGATCGTCTCCGACCGCTCGCGCAGCAAGGCGCCGATCAGCTTCTCGCTGTGGCCCTGGCCGTAGCCGAGTGCGGTGTCGATGAAATTGAGGCCGAGGTCGACCGCGCGGTTGAGGGCGCGGGCGGACTCGTCGTCGCGCGCGCCCTGCCAATGGCTCTTGCCGATGCCCCAGGCACCGTAACCGATTTCGGAAATGCGCAGGCCCGTACGGCCGAAGGTTCTGTAGTGCATGGCGCTCTCGCTGGCATTGGGGAAGGAGTACCGCCGGTTATCTAGGCTTCAGCGATCGACCGTCAACCGGGAAAATGTCACGGCCACGGCGGCTTAGTTGCCTCATACGTCCTAGGCAAGAAACCAGAAGAAAACGGCCGACAGGAAGATGAAGGCGAGCACGAGCCCCATAAACTGCCGCATGCCCTCGCTCGTATTGTCGCCGAGCAAGGCGACCCAGATCGGCCCGCCGCTGCAGTCTTCGTCGCGCATGTCGCGGATGGAAGCCAGCGCATCGCGACCGACCGCCGGACGGCTGTAGTCGTGCGGCGGCGGCTGCCGGTTGCGATGAGGGGCGAGAGATCCCGAAAGATCCGGCGCCACCAGGCCGCCGTCGCCCGCGTCGACCACGGGCGACAACCGTTCCTGCGTCGTGGACCCGTCGCGGGTCGCGTCTCCTGCCCGCAGGCGCCCTGCGCCATGGTGAAACGCCCAGCGCTGTGGTTTCGACTGCGGATCGGATTTCGCGTGCCGGATAGACATCACGCACCTCCACAGGGGTAACCGCTAACCGGGTACTTTGGTTCCGTGCGCGGGCATGCATTGTTGATCACGGGGGCGTGGCGTCGACGAATTCGACACTTGAAGGACGCAATTGCCGGCAGCGTCTGCCGAAAAACAAAAGAGCCCGCCGCGGGAGGAGCGGCAGGCTCTCTAAAAATCGATCAGCAGCCTGGGAGGAGGAGTGGCGCTGATCTCGTGAACGATCCATGGGAGGAGGAGATCGTTCACCGCATCGAAGCTCTGCGGGAGGAGATGCATTGCTTCGATGAGGTGAATATACAGGGTTTCTGCCCAAATCGTAGGCGGATTTTGTGCAAGCCAGCTATGCGCTATGCGCGCAGCGCAATACCGGCGCATCGGTCCAGAGCCGCCGTAAATGCGATCGAACGGCCGGTGATGCCGGCGAAACGCGAGTGCTTTCAGGCGACACGCGGGCAGGCGGAAACGGGTTTCACGCCGCCCGTATTCCGACGGCGTAGGCGCTGCTGCCGCGCGAAACCGTCAGTTTTCCATGAAGGCGCGCGCCATGCTGTCGCGGATCGGCTTGGTGAGATAGTCGAAGAAGGTCCGCTCCGCCGTCTGGATCAGAATTTCCGCCGGCATGCCGGGGGTCACGACGAAATTGTGAACTCTTGCAAGCTCGCTTGCCGGAAGGCTGACGCGCGCCAGGTAGACTTCGCGCGTGCCCTCATGCGTCTGCACCGGCAGGGCGTCCGCCGACACGTAGAAGACCTGCCCATTGAGGACCGGCGTCGTGCGCTGGTTCAGCGCGGTCAGCCGCACCGTCGCCTTCTCGCCGACCCGGATATTGTCGACGTCGGTGCGCAGCACCTGCGCCTCGATGATGAGCGGTACATCGGCCGGCAGGATTTCCATGATCGGCTTGCCGCTCTCGATGACGCCGCCGGACGTATGAAAATGCATCCTGATGACCGTGCCGGTCACCGGCGCGTTGATCGTCGCGCGGCGGAGCACATTGGTGGCGCCGCGCAATTGTTCACGCACTGTGTCCAGTTCACCCTCGGCCTTCTGCAATTCGTCGAGCGCAGCCTCTTGGTAGCTCTGTTCGGTCTGGTTGACCTGCTGCTGCTGCTTGAGGATCTGGGAGCCGGTCTCCGAGACTTCGGACATCAGACGGCCAATCTGGCCCTCTGCATCGGCGATCGCGCGCTGGATGGTCTTGATCTCCGTCTTGCGGATCAGGTCCTTGGCCAAAAGCGTCTTCTTGCCGATGTATTCCTCCTCGAGCAGGACTCTTTGCTCGCGCACCGATTTCAGCTGCTCCTGAAAACCTTGCGAGCGGAACTCCAGGCTCTCGATATTCCGCTTCAACAGTCCGATATCGCTGTCGAGCTTGCTCCTCCAGGTCTGGAAATTGAGCTCCTGGCTCTGCACGATCGGGACAATCTCAGGATCTTTCTTGACATGCTCCGTGAGAACCGCGGGCAGCACGATCTGCTTCAAACCGTGCGCCTGCGCGGTCAGCCGGGCGACGATCGCCTCCAGCCGCGCCCAGCGCAGAAAATACTGCCTCTCGTTCGCTTGTGCGGCCGTTTCGTCCAGCCGCACCAACGGCTGATCCACGGTTACGCGGTCGCCCTCGCTCACCAGAATATCCTTGATGATCCCGCCTTCGAAGTGCTGGACCACCTTGTTCTGCCCGGTTGCGACAAAGCTGCCCTGGGCGATGATGGCTGCCGCCAAAGGCGCGGTGAAGGCCCAAAGGCCAAAGCCGCCGAAGGTCACGACGATCAGCACCAGGCCGATCATCGTATGCTGCCAGATTGAACGCGGAACCTCTGCGTACCAGGTCAGATCCTGCACTTTGGCCATGTCGCTCATGATCGCCTACGGAAGCTGGTTTTGTTCGAGCGGGTTGCCTTCGGTATTCACCCCACGCGAAGCGAGTGCCTTGAGAACGTCCTGGCGCATGCCGAAGAGCGCCACCGTGCCGTTGACGAGCAGCAGAACCTTGTCGACGCTGTTCAAAAGCGCCGGTCGCTGAGTGATGGTGACAACCGTGATCTTCTCGCGCTTGGCGTGCGTCAGCGCCCGCGTCAGCGCCGCCTCGCCGGCGGTATCGAGATTGGAGTTGGGCTCGTCGAGCACAACCATGCGCGGGTTGCCGAAGAAGGCGCGGGCAAGGGCGACGCGCTGCTTCTGGCCGCCCGATAGAGGCGAGCCGTCGGCGGCCACCACGGTCTCGTATCCGTGCGGCAGCATGGCGATCATGTCGTGAACGTCGGCAAGCTTGGCAGCGGCGTAGATGTCGGCGTCGGTGGCATCCTCGCGCATGCGGGCGATGTTGGCCTTGATCGTGCCGGGAAACAGCTGCACATCCTGCGGCAGGTAGCCGATGCTTTCGCCGAACTGCCGCTGGTCCCAGTTCCTCAGGTCCATGAGATCCAGCCGGACGTTGCCCGACGTCGGCAGGATGGATCCAACCAGCATCTTGCCGAGCGTCGTCTTGCCGGCACCGGAACTGCCGATCACGGCAAGCGAATCGCCGGGCTCCAGCGCAAAGGTAATTCCGTTGAGCACCACGCGCTTGGTGCCCTGCGGAACGAAAAGCAGGCGCTCGACATCGAGGCGCCCTTCGGGCCGCGGCAGCTTCAACCGTTCGAAATTGAGCGGTGACGTCTTCAGCAGCGCGGAAATGCGCCCGTAGGCAGCACGCGACTGGATGACCTGGCTCCATCCCTCGATCGCGCCCTCGATAGGCCCAAGGGCGCGGCCCGCGATGATGGAGGCCGCAATCACCATGCCACCGGTGAGCGAGCCATTGAGGGCGAGATGGGCACCCCAACCAAGCATCGTCACCTGCGTCAGGAGGCGCACCGCCTTGGACAGCGAAGCAAAGGCGATGTTGCGGTCCTGCGCCATCACCTGGGCCTTGAGCGAACCGGCCATGTCCTTGCCCCAGATGTGCACGGCCTCCGGGATCATCGCCAGTGCGTTGATGATCTGGGAGTTGCGCGACATCGAATCGAGGTGAAGGTTGGCCTTGGTCTGGAAATTGGTCGCTTCGCCGAACGCTGCAGCCGTCGCTTTCTGGTTCAACAGCGTAACGATGAGGAGGAGAACGGCTGAGGTGACGACGATTATCCCGAGATGCGGATGGATGAGGAAGACCGCCACCAGAAAGAGCGGCGCGATCGGCGCATCGAGAAACGAAAGCAGCGTGCCGGAGACGAGGAAGGAGCGAAGCTGCTGCAGGTCGCCAAGCGTCTGGTACTCGCGCCCGTTGCTATGCAGGGCGGCTCTCGCTGCCGCGCTCAGGATCGGCGCGCCGAGTTGCGCGGCCACCTCCACGGCGGTGCGCATCAGGATCATGCGGCGAATGGCGTCGAAAACCGACTGCAGCAGCACCGCGCCGACGATGATCGCCGTCAGCATCACCAGCGTGTCGACCGAGCGGCTGGTCAGCACCCGGTCCGAAATCTGGAACAGATAAACAGGGATCGAAAGCACGAGGATGTTGGTGACGATCGTAAACAGCATGACGATCATCAGGTTCTGCCGGATCGCCTTGAGACCAGCGCTGAGGCTCGCCGAAAAATCGACCGGGCCAAGGCGCTTGTGGAACGCGCCCCCTCCACCGCCTCCGCCGCCGCCCTTGTCGGACGATCCGCCACCTTTGTCGGGCGACCGCGGCTCGGCCTTGATCGGCCCACGGTCGGCTTCGATCACCACCATGCCCGAAGGCGAATATCTCTCCTTCATCTCCGCGGTCGGCCAGGCAACCGGTTTTCCGACCGGCTTTTCGATGCAGGGTGCCGGCTTTGGTTCCTCCTGCAACGGGCGGCGCTCGACCGTCGCCTCGCCGCGCAGAGCCGGCTCGGGTCTGGCCACGGGCTCGGTCTTTGGAGGCCACGGCCGCGACGTGACGTTGACCGTCTCAGCGGCATCCGCCCGTGGCGTTCCCATCTGTGCGCGTGACGCCTGCGCTGCCCCGATCGGTGCGGCCGGTGCAGCAGCGCGCGCCGGTGCGAGGCCGGGTGTCGGACCGGTGATCTGTACCGGCCTTGCGGCAACGCCCGATCCGGGAAGAGGCGAAACGGGTGAAGGGGTCCAGTTGCCATCCTCGCCGGCGCCGTTTGCCGCCACTCTTCTTATTTGGTCCGCCACCCCGTCGATCTCCCTAACAGCACGGTCCAGAACGTGTTCCTGATGATTGAGCTTGCGCAGAAACTGCCGTCGCGCGGCGTCGGCGCCGGATGCTTCCGGCCGTGTTCCGTTTTCCTCCGCACGCGAAGCGGCATCGGCGCCGGTTTCGGCAGACACTGGCCGAGACGGATTCGTGCGGTCGGTCATGACTATCCTCCCGCACTCCCATCAGGCGACCATGCTGTGCATGGGGTCGGCACTGGCCGTATCGATGCCGTGCCCATGGCTCGGCGAGATCTGATCCTGCGGCTGGTGGCCGAAATCCGGAGTGAGCATGTCGTCGCCGAGAAAGACGACCGCTTCGCTGACCAGCGCATCCGGGTTCTGACTACCGAGATAGGGATCGTTCTTGACCAGCTCCGCCTGGATGAGCACCTCGTCCGAATAGGCGCCGCCGCCGGCATAGATCGTCTTGCCCGTATCGACATCGACGATCCCGGCATAGTTCAGCAGAGCATTCGAGCCCGTGGAAATGGTCCAGTCCGCGTCCGGGCGCGCCTCGAGCGCGTTCATCGCCAGCGTCACCTGATCGCTGTCGCCGAGAATGTTGGTCTGCTGGATGTAGTTGAGGCTGATGAGGTCGCCGGAAATGTAGAGCACCCTCAGGCCATTCAGCCCGGCAAAGGCGGGATCATGCAGAAAGTCGTCGCCCGACGGCTTCTTGCCTTCCGACAGATCCTGCAGCGCGGACAGGTAACCGTCCGACATCGGATTGACCGGGCCTGCACTGCCAGCTTCGACGATTCCGGCATAGTTCCAAAGCAGGTTTCCGCCGGTCGAGACCGAACCGCCGCCGCTGGTGTGAAAGCCGCCGACGGCACCGATCAGATCGTTGTCGAGCAGGATGTTCGTCTGCTGGATGATGTTGGCGTCGAAGACGCTGCCGCCGACGAAGATCAGGTCAAAGCGGTATCCGAGCTCCAGCAGCGATATCTGGTTGGCCGCCGTGTTGTCGCCACCGACGATCGAAAGCTTCGAGCCCGAAGCCGCGAGGATCGCCGTGTCCTGGTCCGACATGAAAGTGAACTGCTGGAGCCAGTTGACCATCATCAGGTCGCCCTTGACCTCGGTGATGGCCCAGACCTTGGGGAAGTCGGCGGTGTCGGCATGCGTCGTCTGCGCCGGCTCGACATGTTTGAACATGGCGATGTTGAACGCCTGGGTAGCATGCTGCTCAATATTGTTGCCGCTCAGCGCGGAACTGACGAGGTCGCTGTCATAGTGGGTGTTGACCTGAACGATCGCGTTGAGTTCGACGTGGTCGCCGGCCACCGCCAGCACTTCGGCCTGCAGCCAGTCGCTGGTGATGACGACGGAGTTGACCAGCGTGTTGCTGCCCGCTTCCAGCTCGACCGAAGTGTCGACCGCGACGGCACCCTCGCCATAGGCGATGCCGCCCTCGACTTCGACCCCGTCGTTCGACAGTTCGGGCTCGTCCGGCGCATCGGAAGCCTCGTCCGGGTCCGGCAGGTGATCCTTGAGAACCGGCGCTTCCTCAACGATCACGCCGTTCACATAGATGCCTTCGAGCGTGCTGGCCCTGGCTGAAAAATGGGTGACGCTCAGCCCCCCGGCCTCCGCTTCGCCGCCGGTGGAGAATGCCTCAAGCCTCTCGGCCGTGCCGACAACGAGGCTGGCGATCGCGTCACTGGAGCCGGCGACATCCGTCTCGCCGAGCAGCGAAATACTCTGCGTCGCGTCGATGAGCTCGGCCATCGTCGCGCTGTTGTCGATCTGCAGGCCGGACTTCAGGCCATGCCCGCCGACACTGACGAAATCATTGTCCGAAAGCTCGGCGGTCTGGTTGCTGTAGACCACCACCGAGCCCGGCGGGTTGATGTGCGGCTCGACCACCTGCGAGGCCGATCTCGGCGATGCGCCCTGCAGGAAGGCTTCCGAGCTGGCGCGGCCAAGGGAGCCGCCAAAAATCGGGTATTCGGGGAAGGACACCCCAGCATAGCCGTCCGGTATCGGCATGAAGATGTCCGGTCCGACCGGCTTGTACGGGACGTCGGGGTTGAAGTCGTCGAGATCGTAAGGTGCGTGCACCTTGACCGGCGCAGAAACGAGCTCCTTCGGATCCTTGTGGACGTCGCGATCCGGGTCGAACTTCTCATGGATTTCACGCAGACGCGCCTCTTCGGTAGAGAGTTCGAAGAGACCGATGAAATGGGCAATGGCCTCGGTGATCTTTGCGGAATACAAGGTCAGGCCCTCCTCTTGTCGTCGGCAGTCCCCGCCGGCTTGGCGGGTCGTGCCTGACTGCGCGAGAGCTTCCCGCGCAGTCATTCTCGGGTCGATCCCGCGAGACGCGGATCGACGCCCCCTCACCGATCAGGTGTTGTCGTCGTCGCCGACGGCAGTGGTCGTGTAATCACCACCGACGACCGTCATGTCGATCGTGTTGCCCTGCAGGTTCGCGCCGAGCACGATCTGCTGGTTGAAGGCGTTGGTGTCGATAACTGCGTCTGCCGAAGCCGAGGAGAGCCCTTCGACGAAGCTGTCGTCACCATTGTACGAGCCCCACATGCCGGCGCTGCCACCCGCACCGCCATCACCGTTCGTCGCGAAGCCACCCGCGCCGCCGGCACCGCCGGCACCACCGAGTGCATGGCCACCGTAGGCATCGCCACCGTCGCCGCCGGCTGCCCACGAACCCGTGAGCGCGAGGCCGCCGAGGCCGTGACCACCGGTCGCTGCACCACCGGTACCGTCACCACCGGTCGAGTCACCCGTAGAGCCGCCACCGGCATAGGCATCGCCACCACCGCCGCCGGCACCGCCGACGCCTGCACCGGCGCCGAAGCCAGCACCCGCGCCAAGACCAGCACCCAAAGCGCCGCCGCCGTCGCCGGCATCGCCGGCATCACCACCGTCAGCACTGCCGGTATCGCCAACCGCTACGCTGTTGCCACCGTTGCTGTCGCCACCGTCGCCACCGAGGTTCAGGATTGGAAGGATGAAGCCGCCGGCATCGCCGCCGTCACCTGCATCCGAAGATCCTGCCGGGCCGCTCGTGACGTCGCCACTTGTGCCACCGTTGCCGGCACCATTGCTGCCGCCGTCGCCGCCGGCTGCCGCGCCGACACCAAGGCCGACACCGAGACCGAGGCCGACGCCGAGGCCGGCACCACCGGCACCACCGGCACCGGCTGTCGCCGTACCGCCATTTGCGTCACCGCTGGAGCTGCCGCCGCCAACGCCAACACTGGCTGCAATGCCGCCAAGGCCGGCACCGCCGGTCGCATCGGCATTGTTGTCTGCGTCGCCGCCATCGCCGTCGCCAGCGCCCGCGAAGCCACCAACGCTATGGCCGCCATCGCCGCCGTCGCCACCGTTGGCATAGGCCTTGCTTCCGCCTTCACCACCGTCTGCGCCGGCCTGAATGCCGTCGCCCGAGCGGGCGTCGCCGGCATTGGCGTTGCCGTTCTGGTTAAGCGTGCCGCTGTTGTTGATGTCAGAGGCGCTGTCGTCATCCGACATGATGGCGTTCTGGCTGAACACGTTGGCAACGTTGCTGTTGCCGTTCATCGAGCCGTTCAGGATGTCCTTGAAGCTCGTGTTCGCCATGCCGTGGATCGAGGAGTTGTCGATATCGGCAAAGTCGTCGTCGGACGGCTTGTAGCCGCTCAGGTCGAGATCGACGTCCACGTCGACGGTCGTCTTGCTGTCGACGTCGACATGGGTGCTGTTTTCGTTGAGGTTGGCATTGAGGTTGGCGTTGCCATTGCCGTTCAGGTTGGCGTTGCCATTGCCGTTCAGGTTGGCATTGCCGTTGCCGTTCAGGTTGCCGTTCCCGTTGGCATTGGCGTTGCCGTTACCATTGAGGTTGCCGTTGCCGTTGAGATTGCCGTTGTAGGACTCGCTGTACTGCGATTGTCCCTGATCCTGGCCCTGACCTTGGTCCTGGCCCTGTCCCTGGTCTTGCCCCTGGCCCTGGCCTTGTCCCTGTCCCTGAAGCTGGCCTTGCAGCTCCGCCTGCAATTGTCCCTGACCCTGGCCCTGTCCTTGTCCCTGGTCTTGATCTTGAGACTGGCTGTCATCCCATGGCCACAGGATATTCTTGTCCTTACTCATGACGATTACCTCGAGTTGAGGCCGCGACAGCCGAGCCGCATTCTTCTCTTACGCGGATTTGGGCCATGCGCGGGCTACGTGTTGGACTTGTTGAACTCAGTAACGGTGTTTTCCTCCGGGCGCCTAGTCGCCCATCTGTCGATACTTTGATCGCTTTTGTTGCCTCTCCCCTTACTTGGTCGAGAGGACCGGAACAGGTTCCCAACTGGGTATTCCATTCGATGCAGAGCTTGCCCAAAGGGGGCCTGAGTGCGTCCTGCTCGCCGGTTGCAGAGGAGACTCTGTCTAAAACCGACACGCATTGTAAGTTGTCAGTTCGGGCTAACCTTCGCGGGCTAGCGACGAGACGCAGAAACCTTCACCCGTGGGCTAGGCAAAATATGGCCGTCACCCGACGGCTGGCCACGCGCCGGAGAGGGCCCGAGCGCCGCATTTCCGGGCCTGCGCGACCATCGTCAGAACGAATTTACTGGACGCAGGAATGCAGTATTCTGACGAGCAGTGGTGTGGCATTTGGCAACCGGCGAGCACTGGAAGGCCCATGGCAAGATTTCACGAAATCCTCCTCTTAATCGGACAACTCAACTACACGTGGACGAATACGGAGAGTTTGCTCATCTACCTCATCGCCGGCCTCGCCCGGGTCGACAAGGAAACCGCGATCGTCATCTTCCTGACGCTGAACACGACGCGGGCCCGCATCGAACTCGTCGAGCGGCTGACCAAGATGGGAAAGACGCCTGCCGCGCAGCGGCAAGAAATTCTTTCGATTACCCAACAGCTTGGCCGGCAGGCAAAACTCCGCAACAAATACAGCCACTGCATCTATTCCTTCGACGAAACCGGCGACCAGGCGAGCACGCAACTGATGGCGATCTTCGACAGCAAGGACACGATCAAGTACGGCAAGATCGAGCAGATCAACGAGGCGGAGATCGCGCGGATCAACGAGGTGATCGAGCAGCTGCAGGAGGTCAACCGGGAAATCTGGGCGATCGTCGACCGCTACGCCTTCCCGCGCTGATCACCCGCCACGAGCGCAGACGACGGCATGCCGCAATCCTGCTGCCGCCGCTGGTGGCGGATGCGCGGCAGCCACCTCCACACGGCCCGGTTTCCAGCCATCCACAATTCAACCGCATTGTCAGGCCATCGCAGCAGCGACGGCAGCAGGAGGCGATGCGGATGGTTGGACAACCCGAGGAGAGGCGGTTTACGAGCCTTGAGGTGCGCATCGACGCTGCGGCGCATGGCGTGCTCGACCGGCTTCCGGCAAGCGGCTTCCTTGGCGGCCTGACCGAATTTCTGGTGTTCGGCATCAAGCAGGCCTTCGCCTGCCTCTTCGGCGGCGCGATGCTGGCCCTGATGCTGGCAACGAAACTCTACTGGCCCGAAGGCAGTGGTCTCGCCCGCTACGACTTCCTGTTCCTGAGCGCCATCGCCATCCAGATCTCACTGCTCGTCTTCAAGCTCGAGACCATCGCCGAGGCCAAGGTCATCCTGATCTTCCACGTCGTCGGCACGCTGATGGAAATCTTCAAGACCTCCGTCGGCTCGTGGATCTATCCGGAGCCAAGCTTCTTCCGCATCGGCGGCGTGCCTTTGTTTTCGGGCTTCATGTATGCCGCCGTCGGCTCCTATCTGGCGCGCGTGACCCGCATTCTCGACATGCGCTACAGCAACTATCCGCCGCTCATCGCGACCCTGCTTTTGGCCCTTGCCATCTATGTCAACTTCTTCAGCCACCACTACATCATCGACCTTCGCTACGCGCTGTTCGGATTGACTGCGATCCTCTTCCTTCGCACCACGGTGCATTATCGCGTCTTCCGCTTTCGCCACCGCATGCCGCTGCTCGTGGGCTTCCTGCTGGTCGCCCTCTTCATCTGGTTCGCCGAAAACATCGGCACCTGGTCGCGGGCCTGGATCTATCCCTCGCAGCATGCCGGCTGGACGCTGGTCTCCGCGCAAAAGCTCGGCGCCTGGTATCTGCTGATGATCCTGTCGTTCGTGCTGGTCACGCTCGTGCATCGTCCGCGCGCGGTCGCCGCTCCAGCAGCCGTGGCCGAGAGTACAGCCGTCGAGATGGGCGATGCAGCCGTCGCCGGAAAGGGTGTCGGCGCGCGATAGCGCAACCGTACGACGAGAAGGCAGATCGCCCCAGGAGTTGCAAAACGGCGCGCGCTGGAAAACGATACCGAATCAATCGCTTTCGCAACGAGGGGAAACATGCGGCGTTTCTTTCTTTGCCTGCTGGCGCTCGGCGTCCTCGCTGTCGTTTCAGTCATGATCCTGCCCAGCTTCGTTTCGAGCGACTGGATGCGCGCCGAACTGGGACGGCAACTCTCGAACGCGACCGACAGCGCGATCGCGCTCAACGGCCCGGTCAGACTTTCCGTCGTCCCGCATCTGGCGGTGGTGGCCGAAAACGTCTCGCTCGATGCCGACGGCATGACCGCCGAGATCGGCGAAGTCGCGGGCTCCGTGACGCTCTCCTCGCTATGGTCCGACCGCCTGCACGTGAGGGAAGTAAGGCTTGTACGCCCGGTCGTGGCGCTGCGGCCGAAGGCAGAGGCCGCAGCGGCTGCGCAAGACGGGGGAGCTGAGGCGGGACAGGCGAGCACGGGCGAAACGCGCGATCCGCTCGCCGCCCTCGTCGCCTTCCTCGAGAAAAGCGCCATCGACAAGATCTCGATCAGCGAGGGAACGCTGCGGCAGGAGGGCGCCGGCGGTTCGGTCGACGTCGTCAGCGATCTCGATCTTACGCTCGCCGTTCCGGATATCGATGGCGAATTGTCGCTCTCGGCCGGCGCCGGCGTCGATGGCCGGCGCTACGATGTCACGCTTGCCGTTTCGCCTTTGCGTCCGCTGCTCGAGCACAAGCCTGCCGAACTCAGCCTTTCCCTGGAGGCCGAGCCCCAGCTTGCGGCCGGGCTCACCGAACTGACCGCCAGCGGCCAGGTGGCGCTGAATGCCAACGGCGGATACCAGATCCGCGGCGGCAAGCTTACGATCGGCGACGAAGCGCTCGGGCTCGACGCGCTGTTCGTGCCGGGCAGCCGCCCGCGGTTCCTCGCCGACCTCAACGCCGAGCGGCTGGATCTGAGCGCATTTCTCGATGACGGCGAGACGGCCGCATCCTCCTCGCAGCCCGAGGAACCGGCAGGCCGGACGGACAAGGCCAAGGCAGCTGCAGGCCTGCAGGCGCTGGCCGGTTTTGACGCCGATATCAGCGTCAATGTCGGCGCCCTTGCCGTTGGTGACATTTCCGCATCCGACGTCGCGCTGACGGCGACCCTCAAGGACGGGCAGTTGACCGGGCGGCTCGAGCATCTCGGCATCGACGCCGGCAGTGTTGCCGCCGATCTCGCCGCCGACGTCGGCGCCGCCGAGCCGATTTTCCATGGCCGCGTCGTCAGCAACGGGCTCGACGTTTCCAAACTCGCGGCTCTGGCCGGCCAATCGGTACCGCTGTCGGGAACCGTGACGATGGACACGGCCTTCGCGTTTCGCGGACTAAGCGCGAACTCTGTGCGCAAGACGATCAACGTGACCGGCGGCGCAAGCCTGCGTGACGCGACCATCGTCATTCCCGGCATCGCCGATCCGGCCATGGCCGAGGTGAAGGCAAAGAAACTCGCCCTCAAGATCGAGGGCCTGACCAAGCCAATGCGTCTTGCGGGCAGCCTTGAGTGGCGCGGCAAACCGGCCGAGATCGATCTTACCCTACCGATCCGCGACCTGCTCATGAACGCCAATGCCCGTGCGGGCGACATCCCGCTGAAGCTCGACCTGCGCACGAAGGAAGCGACGCTTGCGCTGGATGGCAAGGCGGCGCTTGCGGGCAGCTACGCCGGCAAGCTGAACTTCGCGGCCGCAGACCTGCGAGCGCTTCTTGCCTGGATCGGTCAGGCCGACGCGGGCGGCATCACGCAATTCGCCTTCAATGGCGACGTGAAGGCAAGCGCTGCGGGCCTCGCATTCCAGAAGGCCACGCTCTCGGTCAACGGGGTCGAAGGAAGCGGCAATGGCGCGGTCGAACTCGGGACACCGCTCAAAATTTCGAGCGCGCTCCATTTCAAGGAACTAGACCTCGCGCGGCTGGCCGGCGCGCCTTCGGCCGCGCCGCAGGCGAAGGCCAAAAGCAAAGCGAGTGGTGGCCCTGCAACGGATGCTCCGCTGGATCTGTCCGCTCTTCGCTCCATCGATGCCTCCATCAAGGTCGATGCCGAAAAACTCGCCTACGGCCGCGTCGTCGCCGGGCCGGTCGCAACCTCCCTGAAGATCTCCGAGGGCATCGCGAACCTCGACATTCCGGATAGCCCCTTCTATGGCGGCCAGGTGGCCGCGAGCCTGACCGCCGACGGATCCGGCACGGAGCCGTCTATCGCCGTGAAGGCCTCGATATCGGGCGCCTCGGCCGCACCACTGCTCACCGACCTTGCAAACTTCAAGCATCTCGAAGGCGCGCTGCAGACGACGTTCGACATTGCAGGCGCCGGCGGCACGACCGGCACGCTCAAGCGATCGCTCAAGGGCACGGCTGAGGTCCGTTTCTCCGACGGCGCCATTCGCGGGATCGACGTTGCCGACGTCTACAACAATCTCGTCGGCCTGATGTCCTCCGGCTTCAAGCAGAACGACAACAAGGCGACCGGCTTTACCGAACTCGGGGCATCCTTTGCCATCGAGAACGGAATTGCGCGCACCGACGACATCAAGCTCGTCGGCCCCCTCGTGCGGATGAGCGGCAAAGGCGAGGCAAACCTACCGGAGGACCAGTTGAACTTCCGCCTCGATCCGCGCGTGGTCGCATCCTTGCAGGGCCAGGGCGCCGACATCGCCACCGAAGGCATCGGCGTGCCCGTCGTCATCGAAGGGTCGTTTGCCGCTCCGCGCATCTATCCCGACCTTTCGGGCCTTTTGAAAAACCCCGATGCCGCGCTTTCGACCTTGAAGAAGCTCGGATTGCCGACCGGCAAGCTGGGGCTCGATGAGCTTCTGTCCGGGGACGGCAAGGGAGGAAAGCTTCGCGACATCCTCAGCGGTGCGATCGGCAAGCAGCCGAAGGACGAAGGCAGCGAGCTCTCCATCGAGCAGATCATCGGCGGTGGCGGCACCGAGCCCGAGGCGGCACCGCCCGTCGATGGGCAAGTTCCGCCCGACACGGCTGCCGAACAGCCGGCGCCGGAAACGCCGCAGCCGGAGCAGCAACCCGCTGCAGAAGCCGAGCCGCCGGCGCAGGACAGCGGCACTTTGGGAAAGCTGTTCAAGCTTCTTCAATGAGCGAGCGTCTCAGATGATGCAGCCCAAAACCTGAGGCATGTCCACAAGACCACACGTGCCGGCTTCCAACCACGGCCGGCAATGCTAAAGCTGTCGGCGATTGCTTCGAGGACAGAAAGACCATGAGACACGACCCGTTGTTCGAGCGTCTGTGGGACGGCACGGCTCAGATGGAAGAATGGACCGCCGCGGTCTCGCACGGCGCCATCACCCATGTCGCCGACAACATCATCACCGTCCACACGACCTATTTCTGCGGCAGCGTGACGGCCATCCGTACCAGCGAAGGTCTGGTCCTGATCGACACCGCGAAGCCGGAAACGGCAAAGCCGACCCTCGACGTCATACGCTCCTGGGACGACAGCCCCATACACACCGTCATCTTCACGCATGGCCATATCGACCATACCAGCGGGATCACGGCTATCGACCAGGAAGCGGATGCGCGTGGGCTAGCGCGCCCGCGGATCGTCGCCCACCGCAACGTGAAGCGGCGGATGGAGCGCTACGAGGCTTCGCATGGCTACAACAGCATCGCGCAGAGCCAGCAGTTCAACAAACCGGGCTACATCTACCCAATCGGTCAGCGGCGACCGGACGCGGTCTATGACGATACCCTGTCACTGTCCGTCGGTGGCGAGCGGATCGAACTTTTTCACGGCAGAGGCGAAACCGACGATGCCACGTTCGTCTGGCTACCGGAACGACGTGTCCTTGCGAGCGGCGATTTCGTCATCTGGGTGTTTCCGAACGCCGGCAATCCGCGCAAGGTGCAGCGTTATGCAGCCGATTGGGCGACGGCACTTCGGCGGATGGAGGCGCTCGCTCCGGCGGTCCTCATTCCCGGTCACGGTCCGGTCGTCTTTGGCGAAGAGCGCGCGGCCGAGATGCTGCGCCACGGGGCAGAGGCGCTCGAGCATCTCGTGCGTGAAACGCTCGCGCTCCTCAACAGGGGCGCCAGCCTCGACGCGGTTCTGCATGCGGTGAAGGTGCCCGAGGCATATCTGGGCAAGCCCTATCTGGCAGCGAAATACGACGACCCGGAATTCCTCGTCCGCGGCATCTATCACTTCTATGCCGGCTGGTTCGATGGTGACGCGGCCCATCTCAAGCCGCCGAGGACTGCCGATCTCGCATCGGAACTGGCCGCTCTTGCCGGCGGCGCCGAAAAGCTTGCGGAGCGGGCCACGCACCTATCGGAGGCTGGGAATTTTCGCCTCGCGGTGCAACTCGTGGAATTCGCCAGCGCAGCCGCACCCGACGACCGGGCCATTCAGGCAATTCGGGCCGCGGTCCTGCGAAAGAGCATCGAGAACGAGAATTCGCTGATGGGGAAGGCCTTCCTCGCGGTTTACGCACGCGAGGCCGAGCAGCGCTCCAAAGGCTAATGCATGTCGCGCAAAACTGTGCATCGGTTTTGCGGCAACGAGACGCATAAAAACAAGAGCTTACAGTCTGGCGTGTGAATCCTTTGTGACGCGACAGGCTTTAGGCGCCACGCGCTGGAGCAGCCTCACCTCAGAAGCCGAAAGACTGCTGTGCGGGCTTGGCCTGTTGCTCCTCCAAATGGACGCCTTCCAGTTCGAGCATGCGCGTCTTGGTGGTCGAACCGCCCGGCGCTGAAAACCCGCCGATCTTGCCGCCGGCGGCCAGCACCCGGTGGCAGGGGATGATCAGCGATACCGGGTTCTTCGCCATGGCCTGGCCAACATCGCGTGCTGCTTCCGGCCCGACGCCCAGTTCCTTGGCAAGCGCGCCATAGGTCGTGGTCTGGCCCCAGCGCAGCGCCCGCGCGGCCGCATAGATGCGCAGGAAAAATTCATCCTGGCCTTGCAGATCCACCGCGAAGCCGGAGAAATCGACCTCCCTGCCCTCGAAGTAGTGCCGCACGGCTTCCACCGCCGCCCGGATTACCGGCGTCGGCTCCGACGCCTCGCTGGAAGGCAGCCGCCGCAGCAACAGCCGCTCGGTCGCCTCTAGCGTGCCGGTCGGCAGTTGAAAGCGCGTGATGCCGACATCGTTCCAGGCGATGCCGCAGAAACCGGCCGCGGTCTCAAAGATGAAATAACGATGCATCGCCTGACCCATCGGCCTCGCCTCCACTTGTACGCCTCCCTCAAAAATCGTGCAGGACGCCGCCGAATTCAACCCGTTTCCTGCCTACGCGACCGCCGTTTTGGCACAGATTGCCCGGAGCCGCGCACGCCACCAAATGCCGTCATTTGCGAAAGCTTTACGCTTGTCGGGCATGGTTTCGCGCGAACATCAGGAGACGATGGTGGACATCCTGCATACCCCGACGATCATGCTCAGTTCGTTCGTAACGCTGGTGATCTTCGCCGCTTTCTTCGGTTTTGCCTGGCGGCAGGAGCGCAAAAGCCTCGAACTGCTTCTGTGGTCCTTGGCCTTCGCCATCGGCGCAGTCGGCTTCGTCCTGTTGACGCTGCGCGGCGACGGCTACAACTTCATCACCATCTCGCTCGGCAACGCGCTCGCGGTGCTGGGGCTCGCGATGATCTGGCTGGGCTTGCGCGCCTTTGACAATCAGCCGCTCAAGATCGCCTCCGCGCTCGTCGGGCCGCTCCTGTGGATCGTCGTCACCTATTCTTCAGACTATGTTCGCGAGAGCGTCACAAGCCGGATCGTGCTCTACTCGATCCTGATCTTCGCCTATTCGGCGCTGATCGCGCACGAGATCTTCCGCTCGGAGAATTTCCGCAAGCTCCCGAGCTCCTACATCGTCGCCTTCGTGTTCGCCACCCATGGCCTGCTCTATCTCGCCCGCATCCCGCTGATCCTGATCTGGCCGCTCGCCGGCAACACGGCCGCGGGAACTTCGCAGCCGCTCTGGTACCAGTTGCTGACCTTCGAGCTGTTTTTTCACAGCCTCGCCGGTGGCTTCGCCTTCTTCGCCATGGTCAAGGAGCGAACCCAGCAACGCTACAAGCTCGCCTCGGAGACCGACGCGCTGACGGGTGTGCCGAACCGCCGTTCGTTCCTTGCGCAGCTGGAGACCCATCTCGCCACGCAACCGGCCAAGGGAGCACTGCTCTATCTCGACATAGACCACTTCAAGGTGATCAACGATCGCTACGGCCATGCGGTGGGCGACCAGGTGCTCGTGGAATTTGCCGGGATCCTCTCGAAGGCCGTGCCGCGTGACGCCCTGATCGCGCGCATGGGCGGGGAAGAATTCGCCGCCTGCCTCCCGCAGGCGGATCGCGCCGACGCGATCGCCATTGCCGACAGCATTCGCACCGCGCTCGAAGCGCGCCGGCTGAGCACGACCAAGGGCGTGCTGTCGGCAACGGTCAGCATCGGCATTGCCTTTGCCGACCGGCACGAGGATGTGCACGCGATCATTTCCGCCGCCGACGCCGCGCTTTATGCCGCGAAGGCCGCCGGCAGAAACAGCGTTTGGTCGGAAGATCCGTCGGGCGTGCCGCAGTTTGCAGCGGGCTCGATCGCACCCGCCGAAACGGCGGCGACGCTTCTATCATTGAGCCCTGCCAGAAGCAGTGCTGCGACACGGCGGCCCACCGGCTCCTGAACCTTCCGCATCCCGAAAACGAACGATCGGCCGGGCACCCCGCTATCGCGACCCGCCGCCTAGCCGTTGACGCGCTTTACCAGCGCGAGCGAGGCAGCCGAGACAAGCAAGGCGCCGCCGCAGCCTCGTTCCATCCAGCGCCGCATCGACGAGGCGGCAAACTGCGTCGTCTTGAAGCCGACAAGAGCGTAACCGAACATGACGGCAAACTCGACGACGGTGAACACGGCGGTAAGCGCCAGGAACTGCGGCAGTTGCGGCGCGGCCGGGTTGATGAACTGCGGCAGCAGTGCGGAGAAGAACAGGTAGGCCTTGGGGTTGGTGATGGCCACGATCATGCTGTGGCGGCAGATCGCAAGCGCGGATTCCGTGCGAACGAGATCGCCGTTTTCGGCGCCTTGCGTTTCCGCTTTCTCGGCTCTACCGGGCCGAAGCATCTTGTAGCCGAGCCAGGCGAGATAGCCGGCACCCGCATATTTGACGACCGAGAACCAGAACTCCGACGCGGCAAGGATGGCGCCGAGGCCGGCTGCCACGGCGGCGATCAGGAAGAAGTCGGAAAGGAGCACGCCGATCATCCCGGCAACCGCCTTTTTCATGCCGAAACGAGAGCCATTGGCCATCGCCAGGATCACGTCCGGGCCGGGCGTGACCACCGCGATGAAGGTGACGGCCGCAAAGGCAGCCATGGTGCTGATGTCCATGAACGAGCTCCTCCCGTGAGCGGCCTATCTTTGGCCGTTCAGATCGAACGTGTAAAGCACCGCCCGCTCAACCACGCATCGGTTCTCACCTGGCGAATTGCGCGTTGCGGGAAGGAACACGCCCGTCGAAGGACAGTTGAACAGCCTTTCCGGATCCGGCATCGACGGCATGAATGTGCAGATGCGGCTCCGTGCTGTTGCCAGAGTTGCCGACAGCGCCGATCGGATCGCCGGCGAGAACCCGCGCCCCGATCAAGGCGGTCACGCTCCCCTTGCGCAGATGCGCCAGTTCCACCCGCATGCCGTCGCAGGCAACGATCACGTGGTTTCCAGCCGGGTTGCCCCGATCCGCCTCGGGCGGGGGCAGGTCGGGCAGCCCATCCACTGCCGCGACGATCTCTCCCTCGCACGGGCTGACGACGGTCTTGCCGAAGATGGCATAGTCAGCGGGATCCCTAGGTAGCAGGCCGAACGCCCGGAAGCCGGCGTCGCCGATCGCCGTGATGTCGAGGGCATGCCGTTGCACCGGGTGATCGCTGTGATGATTGAGCACGCCGATGCCGCCGCCCTGAGCGACGACGAAGCGACCACCGGCCAGCGGAAACGATAGCCCGTGCGGACCGTGCTGCGAGCCGATGCCCCAGGCGACATAGGCGAGTGCTGCACCGAAGACGAAAAGAGAGGCTACGGTCGGCACCAGGCTGCGCGCCAATGCTCCGCGATCCAGCGACAGCCAGGGCCGGCGCCAATGTCGGGGCAACGAAACCAAAGACGCCGCGACCGCGAGCGCGGCCAGCGCCGCCCGGGTCCAGAAGCCGGCGATGTCCCAGCGGTTGAGAAGTCCGATCAGGGTGAGCAGCACGACGGTCTCTGCAAGCGCCAGCAGCCAGCCAAGCCGCGTCGGTTCATTCAGCCGCCACAGTCGCCAGATGAAGGCAAGCGGCAGCAGGATGCTGAGAACAAGCAGAAAACCGACGACAACGACCATGATCCCTCCTGTTGCACCTGACGGCGCTGTTTACACAGGGAAAAAATAGGGATATTTTTTGTCCTTAATAGACGCGGGCGGCATCTGCCGGACGAAAAAAAGATCGTTAGAGCGTATGATCCTTAAGAGCCAAGTCGAATGGGCGTTGCACTGTTGCGCCATTCTCGCCGGCCTGCCCGAGGGCCGCTACCTATCGACCAAGGCGCTGGCCGAATTCCACGGACTTCCGAAGGAGTATCTGTCGAAGGCGCTGCAGAGCCTGTCACAGGCGGGCCTCGTCCACACGACCCTCGGTCCTTCGGGAGGCTACCGGCTGGCGAAAGCGCCGGCGGAACTGACTTTCCTCGATATCGTCGAGGCGGTCGAAGGCCGGTCGCGCACCTTCGTCTGTACCAATATCCGGGCCAACAATCCCTGTCGGGCGCCTGGTTACTGCGACGAGACCCCCTGTGCGGTGGCGCGCATCATGTGGGAGGCGGACGAAGCCTGGCGCGACAAGCTGCGAAGCGTGCGCCTGTCCGACCTGATGGAAATCCTCTCGAAGGAAATTCCCGCCGATCTCTCGAAGCGAAGCTTTGCCTGGGTGCTAGAACGCGCCGGATGAGCGGCGCCGGCCGCGGTTTCAGCAGGCGAAGCGTAGAGATAGGCCTGCGCCGGCATATGCTCGGCAAACTTGGCTGGCCCCAACGGTTGGGCCGAAAGAAGGGCCGGCTGCGCGATCGGCAGTCGGCCCTTGGCATGGCGTCACTTCGTCATCGGAAAGGTCAGTTCCTTTTCGGCGGTGTCGACGACGAAGACCGCCAGCAGCTTGGCGGGCGCGGTCTTGCTGCCGTTGGCGCTGACGCCGTGACGGTCGCCCGGCATCTCGGAGAAGCTCTCGCCGGCCTTGTATTCCTTGACTGGACCATCATTGACCTGGCTGAGGATCGAGCCTTCGAGCACCGTCGCATAGATGAAGGCCGTGCTCGCATGGGTGTGCGCATCGGACGAGCCGCCAGGCCCATATTCCACCAGAACGCCCTTAATGCTCTTGTCCGGAACGTTCGGCAATTCATGCTCATAGACGAGCGTCACCTTGGCAGCGTCACCGGCGACGGCGGTCCCGAACAGGGTTGCGGTAACGGCGAGGGTGGTGAGGAGAGACTTGATCATGTCGAAAATCCTTTCAGATGAGGGAGATGCGCGACGCGCGCGCCTCCGGTTCGGTTACTTGCGGGGTGCCGTTGCGAACCACTCTTCGAAGGTGATGCGGCCGAGGCGGGGATTGTTGTCGGAAACAAGCGAGCCGTCCTCGAGCAGAGCGCCGAAATAGCGCGCCTCCCGGTCCGGCTCGACCTTGCGATTGTCGCCCATCGCCCTGAGATAGCGGGCGACGAGATCGCTGAGGCGCGAGCGCTCCGGACCCGCAATCTCGATCGTGCCGTTGACGGGATCGGCGAGCGCCACGTCGGTCATGGCATCGGCAACATCGTCTGACGCGATCGGCTGCACATAGGCCGGCGACAGACGCACGAGGTCGCCGACGGTTCCCGATTGCGCGATCCCGCTCAGGAACTCCATGAACTGGGTCGAGTGCACGATCGTGTAGGGGATGCCACCGGCCTCGATCAGCTTTTCCTGCGCAAGCTTGCCGCGGAAGTAGCCGCTTTCCTGCAGCCGCTCGGTTCCGACCACGGAAAGCGCGATATGGTGTTTGACGCCGGCAGCCTTTTCGGCGGCAAGCAGATTGCGGCCCGACGTCTCGAAGAATTCGAGCACCGCCCTGTCCTCGAACGAGGGGGAGTTGGCGAGGTCGACGACGACCTCGCAGCCGCTGAGCGCTTCGGTGAGCCCCTCTTCCGTGATCGTATTGACGCCGGTGTTCGGGGAGGCGGCAATCACCTCGTGTCCGCGCTTGCGCAGGCGTTCGACCGTCTTCGAACCGATGAGGCCGGTGCCGCCGATGATGACGATTTTCATGGGATCCTCCATCGGCGGCGCCCATCGCGCCGCCGTGCATGACGGTTGCTGCGGGCTCAGTTGAGCCCGGCCTTGTCGAGCCCATAGAGCTTGTCGGCCGAACCGGGCACGGACTTGAACGCGACGCTGACGCGGTTCCAGGCGTTGATGGCCATGATGGAAAAGGTCAGATCGGAGATCTCCTTTTCCGAAAGCTGGCCGCGCACGCGCTCATAGAGTTCGTCCGGAACGCCGCCCTCGGGCAATTTCGTCAGCACCTCGGTCCAGGCAAGTGCTGCGCGTTCGCGCGGCGCAAACAGGTTCGATTCCCGCCAGATTGCCACGTGGTAGAGGCGCAATTCGCTCTCGCCGTGGATCTTCGCCTCCTTCACATGCATGTCGACGCAGAACGCGCAGCCGTTGATCTGCGAAGCCCGCAGATTGACGAGATCGCGGATTGTCTGCTCGATGACGCTGTCCTTCAGGCTGAGGCTGAAGTCGGAGATTTTCTTGAAGAACTCGGGTGACTGCTGGGCGTAGTTGAGGCGCTGGGTCATGGCTTTGCTCCTAATTAAGGACATCTGTTATCCTTATGGATATAAGATATCCTTAATCGATGGACAGTAAAGCGCGCCGGGGGTAAACTCGGCGCATAAGGCTTATGTCGAAACGTTTGGGGGAAGCCGGATGGACATCGTTTCTGCGCTCAGAGCCTTCCTGCGGGTGGCGGAGACCGGCTCGTTTTCCGCGGCTGCCAACGATCTCGGCCTGACCCAGCCGGCGGTATCACGCCAGGTCTCGGCACTCGAGGAGCACCTGAGCATGCGTCTTCTGCACCGGACGACGAATGCGCTGGCGCTGACCGCCGAGGGGGAACACATGATCCCGATGGCGCTCAAAGTTGTCGAGGCGGTCGATGCTCTGAACGAGGCTTCCTGCGGCGAGACTGGCCTCGTGGCGGGCCGCGTGCGGCTCACCGTGCCCGCGCCGCTCGGGCTCTATCTGAGCGATCGCCTGGCCGCCCTGCTCGCCCGTCATCCGGGGCTTTCCGTAGAGATGTTGTTTCGCGAGGAACCATCGGAACTGGTTGGGGAGGGCATCGATCTGGAGGTTCGCTTGGGTCCGGTGTCGGAGGGCGGCCTGATCTGCCGGCGGATCGGCTGGACGACCGCGTTTCTGGTGGCGGCACCCGACTATCTGAACCGGCGCCCCGCGCCAAAGACTCCCGACGACGTCGGGAAGCATGAATGCATCTGCTACAGCCGCGCCGGCGACGGCCGCCAGTGGACGTTTTCCGACGGGTCCGGCGACGTTTTCGTGCGCATCGCGCCCCGGCTCGTCGCCAACAGTGCCGTGGCCGTGCATCGCGCGGTGCTCGCCGGCAACGGCCTTGCGATCCTCTCCCATATCCTGGCCTGCCCGGACATCGAGGCTGGCCGCTTGGTCAACGTGATGCCGGCATTCCCGCCGGCGCGCCTGCCGATCAGCGTCGTCTATCCCTCGCGCAGAAACGTGCCGCTACGCGTGCGCACCGTTCTCGATTTCCTTGTCCAGGTGGTCCGGGAAGACCCGCTGATGGCCTCCGCCTCCTGACCGTGGTTTGGGTCAGCGCTGGCCGGCCGAGGCGCGCAGGGGCAGCCCGCCATAGGCCTTGATCTCCTTCAGCACGAAGGTCGTCTGCATCTCCTTGATGCACGGCAGGCGCCGCACGACCTTCATGGCAAAATCCGAATAGGAATCGAGATCGGCAGAGACGACCTGAAGGAGAAAATCCGCATCGCCGGCAATGCTGTAGCAGGCAACGACGCTGTCGAGTTTCATCACCTCCTCGGCGAAGGCGTCCGCCTCCGCCTCCGTATGGCTGTCGATCTTTACCCGGATGAAGGCGAGCACCCCAAGGCCGATTTCCCGGCGATTGAGTACCGCCATGTAGCCCTGGATGACGCCGTCGTCCTCCAGTTGCCGTACCCGCCGCCAGCAGGGCGAGGTCGACATGCCAACCTCCTCCGAAAGCGCCTGGTTGCTCAGGCGCCCGTCACTTTGCAGCGCGGTCAGGATCTTTACATCGGCGGGCGTCAGGGCGGAGGGCATCTTCTATCTCGTTTTCGGCGATACTGGGATGAATCTACCCCATCTTGGCAATTTCTCGCAACATCAGAAAGAAACTGCCTCGCCACACGGTCTATTCTCCCGGCCGACAGCATCCTTTGAGAAACAGAGAGGAAACAGACCACGTGCTTCAGGACACCCGCCTCGCCATCGTCGTCAATCCCGAACTGACACCCGGTCATCTCGCCAACACGATCGCAGCGATCTGCATCGGCATCGGCTCGGCGATGCCCGGTCTCGGTAACCAGCGGCTGACGGACAGCAGGCAGAACACCATCGACATCAGCTCCAACCGGCCCGTACCGATCCTCCAGGCCGATGTCGCGACGATCCGGGCGCTGCTCCTGAAGGCCTTGCCGAAAGAAGACGATCGTGTCGTCGTGCCGTTTCCAGCCTTCGCGCGTTCGCTGCACAGCTATGCCGACTACGAGACGCAATTTCCGGAACGGGATCTCGCGCAGGAGACGATCGACGGCATCGGTCTTGCCGGCGACGTGAAGTGGGTCAGATCGCTGACGGGATCGCTGAAATTGCTGCGATAGGACAAAAGCACGCGCAACGGCACGGCGGGTCGGAGCCCGCCGCTTCCGGTATGTACATTTTTTTCACCGGAACCAGACCAATGCCAGGATTGGTGGCGACACATTCGCAACACCAACAGCCATTCGCTCGGAAAGGCCGCGCTTTCCGACTTGACGGCCTCTTCTCGCCTTGACGGGACCCGCCCTGCGCGACAAGCTCTGAAAACAATTTTCAGAATATCAGAATTCCTTCACATACCGCATCGGCTCGACGGCTCCCGCCGCTGCCGAGGGTGCATCGCGCGACACGCTATCCGGGGAACAATGCGCATGACCAACCAACGGCTCATCATGCTGATCTTCTTCCTGCAACCGATCGCCTTCGGCGCCTGGCTGCCGCGTATTCCCGACGTGCAGCAAAGGCTCGGCCTCGGCCCGGCGGAACTGGCGATCGCGCTGCTCGGCATGCCCGTCGGCATTCTGCTGACCCTGCCGTTTGCCGGCCGTTTTGTCGCCTGGATCGGCGGCCGTGCGACCATCCTCTACGGCTTCGTCGTCTTTCTGGCGCTCGTCTGGCTGCCGACATGGGCCCCGAACATCGAGGTGCTCTTCGTGGCGCTCGCCATCGTCGGCGCGGCACTGACGACGCTCGAACTCGGCCTCAACGTCGAGGCCGATGCGATCGAGAAGCACTCCGGGCAGCTGATCATGAGCACCTGCCACGGCTTCTGGAGCCTCGGCATCATGACAGGCAGCCTGGTTGGCGTCGGCTTCGCAGCGCTGCATGTAGCGCCGGAATGGGCGGTGCCGCTGACGGCGACAGGCATGTTGCCGATCAGCGTCTACTTCGCCCGGAAGCTGCCGCTCCTGAAGACCGGCGAGGCCGCGGCTGCCGAAGCGTCGCCCTCCAGACGCAAGCTGCCGGGCTGGGCATTGCTTGGCGTCTGCTTCTTCGTCTTTGGCATCACCATGACCGAAGGCGCCGTCGCCGACTGGTCGGCGGTCTTCCTGCGCGACATCTTCGGGCTTTCCAGCGCCAGCGCCGGTTTCGGCTACTCGATCTTCGCCTTTATGGTGGCTGCCGGGCGCTTTGCCGGCGACCGGCTGAAGGCGAGCTACGGCCCGGTCGCGGTGGCACGTGCCTGCGGTATCGCCAGCATTAGCGGGCTCATTCTCGTGGTGGTAAGCCCCGCCGCCTGGGCAGCACTTCTCGGTTTTTCTGCCATGGGCTTCGGCGTATCCGTCGGCTTTCCCTTCGCCGTCACAGCCGCTGCCGACCAGAAGGACCGGCCGGCGGCCGCGAGCGTCGCCATTCTGTCCTTCATCGCGCTGCTCGGCTTCCTGCTCGGGCCGCCGCTGATCGGCCTGATCGCCGAATACAGCGACATGCGCTTCGGTCTTGGCGTGCTCGTGCCCTTCCTCGCCGTCAGCCTGCTCTTGACCGGCCGGCTCAAGCCCGCGGCCCGTCTGGACGTGCAAGACGACGCCCAGCAGGCCGCCAGCCGCGCATAAAGGCCACGGCAACAGACAACACGAAAAGCCCCGGCCATCCGAGGCCGGGGCTTTCGTCGTTCATCGTCTGGCGTGTCTTACTTGCGCGCCGCCATAGTATTGTAGCTGGTGATGAGGTTGCGGTAGTCCGGGATGTGGTTCGAAAACAGCGTGCCGAGACCCTCGATGTCGTTGCGCCAGTCGCGATGCAGCTCACAGGCAACGCCGAACCAGGTCATCAGCTGAACGCCGGCGGCGGTCATGCGCGACCAGGCGGAATCGCGTGTCACCTCGTTGAAGGTGCCGGAAGCATCCGTCACCACGAAGACCTCGAAGCCTTCCTCGATCGCCGAAAGCGCCGGAAACGCCACGCAGACCTCGGTCACGACGCCGGCGATCAGCAGCTGCTTCTTGCCGGTGGCCTTCACCGCCTTGACGAAATCCTCATTGTCCCAGGCGTTGATCTGGCCCGGACGGGGAATGAAGGGCGCATCGGGAAACTGTTCCTTCAGCTCCGGAACCAGCGGGCCGTTCGGGCCATCCTCGAAGCTGGTTGTGAGAACCGTCGGCAGCTTGAAGTACTTGGCGAGATCACCGAGCGCCAGAACATTGTTCTTGAACTTGTCCGGGTCGAAGTCGCGCACCAGCGACAACAGGCCGGTCTGATGGTCGACGAGCAGGACGGCAACATCATCCTTGTTGAGGCGTACGTAGGGCTTGGTCATCGGAAGTCCTTTCCTTCGTTTGGTTTTCATCACCGCCAGCGGCCTTCGTTGCCGATCTGCTGTGATTGAACGTAAGCTACTGCAGGACCGTCGCCGCAAAAAGATTGTGAATTTCGACGCAGCGTCCTATGAATAGAACGATGCAGGACCTGAACGACCTCTATTATTTTGTCCAAGTCGTGGATCATGGCGGCTTTGCGGCTGCGGCACGGGCAACCGGTACGCAGAAATCCCGGCTGAGCCGGCGCATTGCTATGCTGGAAGACCGGATCGGGGTTCGGCTGATCCAGCGTTCGCCGCGTCGGTTCTTCGTTACCGATGTCGGCCGCGAATATTACCAGCGCTGCGTCGCGGTGTTAATCGAGGCGGAAGCGGCCGATGCCTTCATCGCGCAGCATCAGGGAGAGCCGCAGGGCATCATCCGGGTGAGCTGCCCGACCGCATTGATCTCGTTCCAGTTCGGCCGGCTCTTTGCCCGGTTCATGACCGCCCATCCGCGGATCGGCCTGCAGCTGGAAAGCACCAACCGGCGCGTGGATGTGATCGCCGAAGGTTTCGACGTTTCGATCCGTGTCCGGTTCCCGCCGCTCGAAAAAAGCGAGCTGGTGATGCGCAAGCTCGACGACAGTTCGCAATATCTCGTCGCCAGGCCCGGATTTCTGAAGGCGCCGATCGCTGAGCCCGCGCAACTGACGGGATTGCCGAGTCTTGCCTGGACTTCGGCCACGCACACCTATGAATGGCGGCTGGAAAGCGCCGATGGAGAACGGGCCGTCATCCGCCACGAGCCACGTTTCCTGACCGACGATATGGCGGCGCTACGCGAAGCGGCGCTCGACGGTGCCGGCATCGTGCAACTGCCGACGATGATGATCTGGAAGGACCTGGCAGCCGGCACGCTCGTGCCGGTGCTGCCGCAATGGCGCCCGGCGTCCGGCGTCGTGCACGCCGTCTTTCCTTCGCGGCGCGGGCTACTGCCCTCCGTTCGCACCTTCATCGACTTTCTTGCCCAGGAATGCGCCGCCGATCGCCTCGCGATCGACGAAAGCCTGGCATGGCCGGCAAGGCCACCCCATATCACGGCCTAACGCATCCGGCGGTCAACGGGCTCCATTGACGTGCTACCCCGGCGGCCGCCCTCCGCGGACCCATGCGCCGGCCGCATAGTAGCCATTCCTTGCATATCGCACCGCAACGCACGATCTTAATGGAGAAGCCGCGTTCGACGCCGGCTCCCCTCCTGGACTCACCCCAGTCGTAGACTTTTCCCCCGGCTTCGGCCGGCGCGGCCATTTCGGCTTGAACAATAGGGAAGGTAATCATGCAGACAACTGCCAAAACTCCCGACGCCAAGACACTGGATGCCATGACGCTGGATGAACGCTCGAACATGATGGCGCTGGTAGCGGAAGCGCTCGAGGCAACGGCCGAGAAGGCCTACGAGATCGGCGACGACCGGTTCGCCGAGAACTCGATCAGCCTCGCCAACATCATCATCGGCTGTGCGGACGACCTGGTGGTCGGCGACTTGCCAGCCGCCGAACTGCTTTTGCAGCAGGGCATAGCACTTCTCAGCCTGTTTCCGGGCGAACCTCGGGAATTCACCTTGCACTAGCCCTTGCAACCACGGCCGACGGCCAGTCGGCCGTGGTCAGGCGTCCCCGAGCGCGAGGTCGACCGCAGCAAGCGCGTGGATCTCGGTCGTATCGAACACCGGGACCGGGCTATCAGCCTGTGAAATCAAAAGCATGATCTCGGTGCAGCCCATGATGATCGCTTCCGCGCCCGCATCGACAAGCCGCGCGATGATAGCGCGATAGGCGTCGCGCGAGCTGTCTTTGACGATACCGGCAACGAGTTCGCGGTAGATGATCTCGTGCACCTTCGCCCGGTCTTCCACCTCCGGCACCAGCACATCGAGACCGAATTTTTCCGCCAAGCGACCTTTGTAGAAGTCCTGTTCCATGGTGAAGGCCGTTCCGAGCAGGCCGACTTTGCGAAGGCCCGCCGCCTTGATCTTCTCCGCCGTCGGGTCGGCGATATGCAGCAGCGGAATGGAGACGGCTGCCGAAAGGTCCGCCGCCATCTTGTGCATGGTGTTGGTGCAGATCATCAGGAAATCGGCGCCGCCTGCCTCGAGACGTCGCGCTGCGGCGATCATCTCTCCCGTCAGGGCCGGCCAGTCGCCGTGATGCTGCAGGCGCTCGATCTCGCCGAAGTCCATCGACCACATCAGCGATTTCGCCGAGTGCACGCCGCCCAGGCGCGCGCGAACCGTCTCGTTGATGATGCGGTAATACTCCGCCGAGCTCTCCCAGCTCATGCCGCCGATCAGGCCGATGACCTTCATTCTCTTCTCCCTTTTCAATCCGGACTCCGGGCTAACAAATCCCGCGCCTTCGCGATAGCTCCCGTCCACTTATGCACCCTCCAGGACAAGGGTTCCGGCCCGCCGCTGCCGGCGGTTGTGACACGACGACGACAGCCGGTTGACATTTCCGGCTTTGTGCCTTTTTATATTCCAAAATAAAGAACGACATAGCATAACTATGGAATATGAGGAGGAGCAAATATGAAATCGACTAAACTCGCATTGCTTATTGGAACCGCATTGGTGGCATCGGCAACTCTCGCCTTTGCGCAGGAAAAGGGCGGCGTGATCAACGTCGCGACCGTCGGTGAGCCGCCGACCCTCGACCCGATGGCATCGACGGCCGACCTGGTCGGCATAGTCTCGCAACACATCTTCGAGACGCTCTACACCTTCGACAAGGACTGGAAGCCGACCCCGCTTCTGGCGGCAGCACTTCCGGAGATCAGCGCCGACGGCAAGACCTACACGATCAAGCTGCGCTCGGGCGTCAAGTTCCACGACGGCACCGATCTCGACTCGAAGGACGTCGTCGCCTCGCTCGAGCGCTGGACCAAGGTCGCCTCGCGCGGCAAGCAGACGGCAACGACGATTTCCGGCATCGAAGCGATCGACCCGCTGACGGTGAAGATCTCGCTCACCACCCCTTACGCGCCGCTCGTTTCGCTGCTCGCCTTCAACAACTCCGCGGCGATCGTGCTTCCTTCCGAAAAGCAGGCCGAGCCGATGACTGATTTCGTCGGCACCGGCCCCTACCAGCTGAAGGAACGCAAGGCGGACCAGTACATCCAGCTCACCCGCTACGATGCCTACAAGTCGCCGGAAGGCGAAGCCAACGGCTATGGCGGCGCCCGCCACCAATATGCCGACGAAATCCGCTTCGTGCCGGTTCCGGACCCGAACACCCGCGTCGAAGCGGCCGTTTCCGGCCAGTATGACTATGTCGATTCTCTGCCGGTCGAATCCTTCGAACGCGTCAAGGGTTCGAGCGCTTCCGAACCCGTCATGCTGCAGCCCTTCGGCTGGCCAGTCTTTGTCTTGAACTCCGGCAACGGCATGACCAAGAACCTCGACCTGCGCAAGGCGATCCGCGCTTCGCTCAGCATGGAAGACATGATGGCGGCAGCCTTCGGCACCACAGACTTCTATGCGCTCGACGCCGCTCTCTACCCGTCGCAGTTTACCTGGCGGACCGATGCCGGCACCGAAGGCGCCTACAACATCGCCGATGCGGAAAAGGCTGGCGAACTCCTGAAGGCCGCCGGCTACAAGGGCGAGCCGCTGCG
Organism: Ensifer sp. Root558; assembly: GCF_001427045.1. Classification (NCBI taxonomy): domain Bacteria; kingdom Pseudomonadati; phylum Pseudomonadota; class Alphaproteobacteria; order Hyphomicrobiales; family Rhizobiaceae; genus Ensifer; species Ensifer sp. Root558. Next base: position 201,842 of record NZ_LMGC01000004.1, read on the forward strand.
CATCCTGACGAGCCGCCAGTACGAGTTCCACTACAAGATGGCGCAGGTCGCGGCCGAATATCTGAAGCTCGCCGGCTTTACCGTCGATCTGCAGGTGGTCGACTGGGCGACGCTGACCCAGCGCCGCGCCGACCCGACGCTCTGGGACATCTACATCACCCACAGCCCCTTCCTGCCGGAACCGGCCCTCATCGGCATGATGTCGACCAAGGCGCCCGGCAACTGGGATACGCCTGCGCGCGCCAAGGCGGTCGATGCCTTCAACGCCGAATCCGACCCGGCCAAGCGCGTGGCGCTGTGGGCAGACGTGCAGAAGGTGATCTTCGAGGAAGTGCCGTTCATCAAGATCGGCGACTTCAACGCGCTTTCGGCGAAGTCGAAGTCGCTCGACGGCGTCTCGCCGGCCCCGTGGCCGTACTTCTGGAACGCTTCGATCAAGAAGTAAGCTCCCCCTCCCAAGGGACTTCGGCGGGCAGCCGGGCCATGCGCCTGGCGCCCGCTCGAAGGGGCGCGTCACTCCACCCTTGCGGCGGAGCGCACAGGAAAGGTTCGAGGCCACCATGTTACGCTACATCTTCCAACGGCTGATGGGCATGATCGTCGTCATGGCGATTGTCGTCACGATCGTCTTCGTCATCGTCCGCGTGACGCCCGGCGATCCCGCCGCCGTCATGCTCGGTCCGGAAGCAACCCAGGAAGACATTACGGCGCTGCGCAGCCGGCTTGGCCTCGACCAGTCGCTCGGCCTGCAATATGTTTACTATATCGGACAACTGCTGCAGGGCGATCTCGGTCAGTCGATCTTCCTCAACCAGCCGGTCACGTCAGCACTGGCGGAGCGTGCCGAGCCGACCTTCTTCCTGACCCTGTTTTCCATCGTGATTGCCTGCGCCATCGCGCTGCCGATCGGCATCTATGCCGCCTACAGGCGCGGCTCCTTCGTCGACCAGGCGGCAACAACGCTTGCCATGCTCGCCGCCAGCATACCGAGTTTCTGGCTTGGCCTGATCCTGATCCAGGTCTTTGCCGTGCGTTTCGGCTGGTTCCCGGTCTCCGGCTATGGCGGCCCCGGATCCTCCTTCACCGAGCGCATGTATCACCTGACCTTGCCGGCGATCGCGCTCGGCGTCGTCTCCTCGGCGCTGATCCTGCGCTTTACCCGTGCATCGATGCTCGACGTGCTCGGCGACGATTTCATCCGCACCGCCCGCGCCAAAGGCCTCGGCGAACGCAAGGTGGTGATGAAGCACGCACTGAAAAACGCGCTGATCCCGATCCTGACGATCATTGGCCTCACCGCCGCCGTGCTGATCTCGGGTGCGGTTGTCACGGAAACCGTCTTTGGCCTGCCCGGCGTCGGCAATCTCGTCGTCTCCGCCGTGCTTCGCCGCGACTATCCCGTCATCCAGGGCGCGCTGCTCGTCATTGCCGCGCTCTACGTGCTGATCAATTTCGTGATCGACATGCTCTATCTCCTCGTTGATCCAAGGGTGCGCTACTGATGTCTATCACCGTATCTGCCCCCACCGAGAGCGAAGGCCGCAAGTTCGTCCGCCGGCTGTTGAAGCGCAAAACCGTTGCCTTCGGCCTGATCGTGCTCACCGTCTTCGTGCTGCTTGCCGTCTTCGCGCCGCTGATCGCACCCTATGCGCCCGGCAAGCTGTCGATCGTCAACCGGCTGCAGCCGCCGAGCCTGCAATGGTTCTTCGGCACCGACGAGTTCGGCCGCGATGTCTTCTCCCGCACCATCTATGCCGGCCGATTGTCGCTGCTTGTCGGTGCGGCGGTCGTCACGCTTGCAACCGTGATCGGCGTCGTGCTCGGTCTGCTCGCCGGCTTCTTTCCGAAGCTCGACACGCCGATCGCCCGCGTCATCGACGCGATGATGGCCTTCCCGGACATCCTGCTTGCGATCGCGCTGGTCGCGGCCTTGGGCCCCTCGCTGACGACCGTCATCATCGCGCTCAGCATCGTCTATGCGCCGCGGCTCGCCCGCGTGGTGCGCGCCTCGACACTGGTCATCCGCGAGCTTCCTTATGTCGAGGCGGCCCGCGCGCTCGGGATCTCGACGCCACACATCATGACGCGTCACGTGCTGCGCAATCTGCTTTCGCCCGTCCTCGTGCAGGGCACCTTCCTCTTCGCCCATGCGATGCTTGCCGAAGCCGGGCTTTCCTTCCTCGGCGTCGGCGTCAGCCCGGAAATCCCGACCTGGGGCACGATGATCGCCTCCGGGCGTCAATATATCGGCCAGGCCGACTGGGTAACGCTCTTCCCCGGCATCGCCATCGTGCTTTCGGTCTTGTCGCTGCAGATGGTCGGTGACGGCCTGCGCGATATGCTCGATCCCCGCCTCAGAAAGGACCTGTAAGTCATGACGAACGCAACATCGAACGCCGGTCCGGTGCTGATCCGGCAGGTGAAGCCCGTCGCCTTCGGCATGGCCGCACCGGCTGAAACCACCGACATCCTGGTCGACGGCGAAGGCCGCATCGCAGCCCTCGGCCCGAACCTGGAGGCATCAGGCGACGTGCGTCGCATAGAGGGCAAGGGCGCCTGGATCTCGCCCGGCTGGATCGACCTGCACGCCCACGTCTGGCACGGCGGCACCGACATTTCTGTGCGCCCGCAGCTTTGCGGCATGGAGCGCGGCGTCACCACTATCGTCGACGCGGGTTCGGCCGGTGAAGCCAATTTCCACGGCTTTCGCGAATACATCATCGAGCCGTCGCGCGAGCGCATCAAGGCGTTCCTCAATCTCGGCTCGATCGGGCTTGTCGCCTGCAACCGCGTCAGCGAACTCTCCGACATCCGCTCGATCGACATCGACCGTATCATCGCCTGCTACCAGGAAAACCGCGAGCACATCGTCGGCCTGAAGGTGCGCGCCAGCCACGTCATCACCGGTTCCTGGGGCGTGACGCCGGTGAAGCTCGGCAAGAAGATCGCCAAAATCCTGAAGATCCCTGTCATGGTGCATGTCGGCGAGCCGCCGGCGCTCTATGACGAGGTTCTGGAAATCCTCGGGCCCGGCGACATCGTCACCCATTGCTTCAACGGCAAGGCCGGTTCCAGCATCATCGAGGACGAGGACCTGTTTGAGCTTGCCGAACGCTGCGCCGGCGAAGGCATCCGCCTCGACATCGGCCACGGCGGCGCCTCGTTCTCCTTCCGCGTGGCGGAAGTGGCGATCGCCCGCGGTCTGCTCCCCTTCTCGATCTCCACCGACGTGCACCTGCGCAGCATGAACCAGTCCGTCTGGGACCTGGGCACCACCATGTCGAAGCTCTTGAGCGTCGGCATGCCTTTCGAAAAGGTGGTCGAGGCCGTGACTCAAGCGCCCGCCTCGGTCATCCGCCTGCCGATGGACAATCTGCTTACCGTCGGCGCCCGCGCCGAATTCACCCTCTTCGACCTCGTCGATAGCGAGCTTCGGGTCTTCGATTCACTCGGCGCCGAAGCGCACCTCAACCGCCTCTTCGAGCCGCGCTACGCGGTCATGGGCACCCACGTGGTTGCCGCCAATCGTTACCAGCCGCAGCATATCGAGTGCCCGGACCACAGCCACGGCTTCAGCTACCGCTAAGCCAGGGCGACAGAATACAGAAATGACAGGACAACGCGTGAACAGTATGGACCCGAAAAACGACAGCCCCGTCGCTGTCTCACCTTACGAACGCCTTCAGGCCCTCGGCATCAACCTGCCGCCGGCGCCACCGCCGATCGCCAATTTCGTGACGCATGTGCGCGAAGGCAACATCCTGTATCTCTCCGGCCAGGGCCCACGCGAGCCCGACGGTCATCTCTACGCCGGCAAGGTCGGCGGCGATGTCGACATCGACAGCGCCTATGACCACGCACGGTTAACCGGCATCAACCTGCTTGCGGTCATGCATGATGCGCTCGGAGACCTCGGAAAGGTCAAGCGCATCGTCAAGATCCTGGGCATGGTCAATGCCGTTCCGGATTTTGCCGAACATCCGCGCGTCATCAACGGCTGCTCGGACCTGATGATGGACGTTTTTGGAGCGGCCGGCAGCCATGCGCGCTCGGCGGTGGGTTTCGGGTCGTTGCCCGGCAACATCACCGTCGAGATCGAGGCGATCGTCGCTCTGCACGAGTGACGACGGGAGGTCGGATCAGTGGCTGCGCCAGCCCATCATTTTCTCGATCCGCTCGGCGGAAACCCTGACGTGATCGGCGTAGAACGCCCGATCGTCGAGGATTTTCTGCTCGGGCAGAACGATCGAGATCGTGGCGGCGCAATTGCCCTTGTCGTCGAGGATCGGGGCTGCGACGCAGGCGACGGCATAGTCGGATTCGCCCGCCTGGATCGACAGCCTTGCGGAAAGCGCGCTTTCGGCCTGGGCGGAGAGCGCGGCCGGATCGATATCGGCGCGGCCGGTCGGCGAGGTTCGTGCACAGCGGCGGAACAGCTCCAGCCGTTCGTCGGCGGGCAGATGCCCCACCAGCAGACGGCCCGAAGCCGTCCAGTTGAGCGGCACGCGGGTACCAACGCGCGAGGTCACCTGGAAATGGCCGGGACCATCGGCCATGGCGAGCACCTGCATGTAGTCGCCGTCGCGGCCGCAAAGCTGGATCGTCTCGGCGACTTCACGGCCGAGGTCGTGCATCTCGCGGGTGGCGACGCCGAGGAAATCGAGCGAGCGGGCATAGGCAAGGCCATAGTGATAGAGCCGGTCGCCGAGCCAGACGAGCCCATCGGCATCGCGGCTAAGCAGGTTCTTTTCGACCATGTCGTCGACGATGACATAAGCGGTCGACAGCGGCGCGCCGACAGCCTTGGCAATCGCGTAGACGCCACTCGGGGAACCCGTCTCATAAAGGAAATCGAGCACCTGCAAGGCGCGATCCATGCCGCTCACGCGCGAGCGGCGCGGCTTGCCGGTCGTTTCCATATCGTCGGTCGGCTCGACGCCGGTCATCGTCTTGTCCACTGCTTCACTCCTGCACCGCTCGAAGGGCGTGCTGCCGGTAAAATCTCGGCTTCCGCTGCCGCCGCGCCGCCGATGGCGGCCGCGTCAGATAGCGCAAAGCCTCACTCATACTTCATTACTATGGTAGATATTCCGCGAAGACGGAATAGTCTATCCGCTTCGACCGCCAGAAAATCATATGGAGACCACTATGCCTGACCGTGACATTCGCGAAGCTCTCGGACTTCGTCCCGTTATCAACGTCTCCGGCACGATGACCAGCCTCGGCGCATCGATCGTGGTCCCGGAAGCGATCGCGGCCATGACAGGCATACTGCCGCAGTTCGTCGAGATCAACGACCTGCAGCGCAAGGTGAGCCCGGTGATTGCTCGGCTGACGGGTGCCGAGGCCGGCTTCATCACGGCGTCCTGCTCCGCCGGCATCAGCCTCGCCATTGCCGGCACCATGACCGGAAGCGACCTTGCCGCCATCGAGCGCCTGCCGGATACGACCGGCCTCAAGAATGAAGTCATTCTGCAGATGGGCCATGTGGTCAGCTACGGCGCGCCCGTCGACCAGGCGATCCGGCTTGCCGGCGCCAAGCCGGTGATCGTCGGCCAGGCGACGTCGGCCTATCGCTACCACATCGAGGGCGCGATCAACGAGCGCACCGCTTGCGCCGTCTACGTCGTCTCGCATCACGTGGTGCAATACGGTCTCGTCGGCCTCAGGGAATTTGCCGAGGTCTGCCATTCGAAGGGTGTGCCGGTCATCGTCGACGCCGCTTCCGAATACGACCTGCGCATCTTCCTCGATGAGGGCGCCGACATCGTGCTCTATTCCGGCCACAAGTTCCTGGGCGGCCCGACCTCCGGCATCGTCGCCGGCAAAAAGGAAATGGTGCGCAACACCTTCCTGCAGAACCTCGGCATCGGCCGCGGCATGAAGGTGGGCAAGGAAAGCATGCTCGGCGTGATGGCGGCACTTCAAGCCTGGGAAACCCGCGACCATGCCGGCATCCGCGAGCGCGAAACCGGTTACCTGAACCTCTGGTGCGAGACGCTCGACGGCCGTCCCGGCATCAAGCCGGTGATCGAGGCCGACCCGACCAACAACCCGCTCGACCGGCTGCGCGTCAACATCGACCCGCAGGAAGCCCATATCACCGCCTGGGATCTCGCCGATGCGCTGGCCCGCGGCGCGCCGCCGATCATCGTGCGAGACCACGAGGCCGAGCACAATTACTTCTACCTCGACCCCTGCAACCTGCATCCGGGCCAGGAGAAGATCGTCGCCAGCCGCCTCGCCGAGGAGCTCGACAAGGCGAGAGCCTCGAACGAGATCATCGCCACGTCGCTCGCCGAACGCAACGCACGCCGCTTCGCCGGCCTGCTGCGCTGGCCCGACTGACCCGACGACCAACTACGATACGCGCAGCATCTGACGGAGGAAACGAGATGACCGAGACCAAAGCCCAGCCGGACCGTTCGACGGCGCCCGTTCTCTCCGTCGAGAACCTGACGACCTCTTTCCTGGTCGACGGCGCCTGGAAGCCTGTCGTTCGGGACATCTCGTTTACCGTCGCGCCCGGCGAAACCGTGGCGATCGTCGGCGAATCCGGCTCGGGCAAGAGCGTCACTTCGCTGTCGATCATGCGGCTCCTGCAGAAGGAGACGAGCCGCGTCGAAGGGCGGGTGATGATGGGCGGGCGCAACATTCTCGACTTGCCGGAATCTGAGATGCGCCGCGTGCGCGGCAACGATGTCGCGATGATCTTCCAGGAGCCGATGACCAGCCTCAATCCGCTGTTCACCATCGGTGACCAGATCTCCGAGGCCCTTCTCTGCCACAGGCCAATGTCGAAGGCCGACGCCCGGGCGGAAACCATCCGATTGCTCGAAAAGGTCCGCATTCCCTCCGCCGCCTCGCGCTTCGACGAATACCCGCACCGCTTCTCCGGCGGCATGCGCCAGCGCGTGATGATCGCCATGGCGCTCGCGAGCCGGCCGAAGCTCCTGATCGCCGACGAGCCGACGACGGCGCTCGACGTCACCATCCAGGGCCAGATCCTCGACCTGATCAAGGTGTTGCAGGAGGAGGAAGGCACCTCGGTGCTCTTCATTACCCACGACATGGGCGTGGTCGCCGAAATCGCCGACCGCACGGTGGTGATGTTCCGCGGTGACGCGGTCGAGACCGGCAACACCGAGGACATCTTCCTTCGGGCGAAACACCCCTATACCCGCGCACTGCTCTCGGCCGTGCCGATGCTCGGCTCGATGAAGGGCGAAAGCCAGCCGATGCGTTTTCCCGTGATCGACGCCGCGACCGGGCTGCCTTCGGCGACGGCGGAAGCCACCGATACGGTCCAGGCCGGCCGCAAGCCGATCCTCGAGGTCAAGAACCTCGTCAAGCGCTTCGACATCCACGCCGGCTTGCTCGGCAAGCTCAAAGGCCGCGTCCACGCCATCGAGAACGTCTCCTTCAGTCTGCAGCCGGGCGAGACGCTGTCGCTCGTCGGCGAATCCGGCTGCGGCAAGTCGACGACCGGCCGGGCCATCATGCGGCTGATCGAGCCGGAAAGCGGCTCCGTGGCGCTCGACGGCCAGGACGTCCTCAAAATGGATCGCAGGCAGCTGCGCGAAATGCGCCGCACCATGCAGATGATCTTTCAGGATCCTTTCGCGAGCCTCAATCCGCGCATGACGGTGGGCGCCGCGATCGCCGAACCCTATCTCGAACACAAGCTCGGCACGGCACGGCAGGCGCGTGAGAAGGTCGCCGACCTGCTCGAACGCGTCGGACTGCAGGCCGACATGGCCGCCCGCTACCCGCACGAGTTCTCCGGCGGCCAGCGCCAGCGCGTCTGCATCGCACGCGCCTTGGCGCTCGACCCGAAGCTGATCGTCGCCGACGAGTCTGTTTCGGCACTCGACGTCTCGATCAAGGCACAGGTCATCAACCTCTTGCTCGACCTGCAGGCGAGCCTCGGCCTTGCCTATCTTTTCATCTCGCACGACATGGCCGTCGTCGAGCGCGTCAGCCACCGGGTCGCCGTGATGCATCTCGGCGAGATCGTCGAAATCGGCTCGCGTGCGCAGGTTTTCGAGAATCCGCAGCATCCCTATACGAAGAAGCTGATGGCCGCCGTCCCAATCGCCGATCCGACCCGTCGCCATGCGCGCCGCAATGTCGCGAGCGACGAGCTGAAGAGCCCCTTGCGCGCGCCCAACTACGTTCCGGAAACGCGGCGCTATCAGCAGGTCGCAGACGATCACTTCGTCCAGGTCTGACCGGGTTGCACCTATCGGGCCGCATCCGGCACGCTGAAGACGTACCGGGTCTCGCGTGCCCTTCGATGCGAAAGGCCAATCGTTCGACGACCGTCAGAACGGCAGCCGGGCGTTCTCCTTGACTTCCTTCATCACAAAGAAGGTGCGCGTCTGGCGTACCCCCGGTAGCGCAATCAGCTTCTGACCGTGCAGTTTGTTGAAGTCCGCCATGTCTCGGACCCGGATTTTCAAAAGATAGTCGAAGTCGCCAGCAACGAGATTGCAGTCGAGCACTTCCTTCATCTCCAGCACCGCGCCCTCGAAGGCCGCAAAGCTCTCGGGCGTCGAACGATCGAGCACAACGCCGACCATCACCAACGCTCCGAGACCGACCGCTGCCGGCGCGACCTCCGCCCTCACACCGGTGATATGACCCTCTTCGAACAACCTCTGTGTTCGCCGATGACAGGTCGCCGGACTGACGTTTACCCGCTCGGCAAGGTCGGCGTTGGTCAGCCGTCCTTCGGATTGCAGGGCACGCAGGATCTTGAGATCGATCCGGTCAAAATCATCATCGGAAGAATCTTTCATTATGCATCCCGTTTATTGAAGAAAATCAAAACTTGATCGGAACTCTATTCTATCCAGCGAAATTTGAACAGCAATTTAGAGAGCACCTTTCACGAGACTTCGCCTATCCTTTTCCTACAATTTTCACACGGAGGCCTGGATCATGTCACTGCTTGAGAAGTTCGAACGCTACCCCCTCACCTTCGGCCCGACGCCGATCGAGCATCTGCCGCGACTGACGGCGGCGCTCGGCGGAAAGGTCGCGATTTACGCCAAACGCGACGACTGCAATTCCGGCCTCGCCATGGGCGGCAACAAGCTCCGGAAGCTTGAGTATATCGTGCCCGACGCAATCGCTTCGGGCGCCGATACGCTGGTCTCGATCGGCGGCGTGCAGTCGAACCACACCCGCATGGTCGCCGCCACTGCTGCCAAGATCGGCATGAAATGCGTCGTCATCCAGGAAAAATGGGTGCCGCACTATGATGCGGTCTATGACCGCGTCGGCAACATCCTGATGACACGGCTGATGGGGGCGGACAGTCGACTCGTCGACGACGGTTTCGACATCGGTATTCGGAAGAGCTGGGAAGATGCGATCCAGTCGGTTAAGGATGCCGGCGGCAAGCCCTACCCGATCCCGGCCGGCGCCTCGGTGCACAAGTATGGCGCACTCGGCTACGTCGGCTTTGCCGAAGAGGTGGCGGCACAGGAAAAGGAGCTCGGCTTCACCTTCGACTACATCGTCGTCTGCGTCGTCACCGGCTCCACCCAGGGCGGCATGATCGTCGGCTTTGCCGCACAGGACCGCGCCGATCGGGTGATCGGCATCGATGCATCGGGCACGCTCGAGCAGACCCGCTCCCAGGTTCGAAGGATCGTCGACTCGACGGCCGAACTGGTTCGCCTCGGCAGGGCGATCCGCGAAGACGAGATCGTGATCAATCCCGATTACGCCTATCCCGCCTATGGCGTACCATCCGAGGAAACCAACGAGGCGATCCGGCTCGCGGCTCGCACCGAAGCGATGATTACCGACCCTGTCTATGAGGGCAAATCCATGCAGGGGATGATCGACCTTACCCGCAAGGGATTCTTCCCGGAGGGGTCTCGCGTTCTCTACGCCCACCTCGGCGGCGCACCGGCGCTCAACGGCTACAGCTACTACTACAAGGACGGCTGAGTCCTTGGCCTAGACTGTCACCTTACGTCCTTCTCCATCGGAACCTGGCGATGACCGACACGACCCATCTGAAGACCATTGAAAAGCGCCTGCTCTGGCTCTCCCACTGGATGATCCATCACGCCAACCACATCCGGCCGAAGGTCGACGGCATCAAGACTGGGGGGCATCAGGCCAGCTGCGCCTCGGTCGTCTCGATCATGACCGCGCTCTATTTCTCGGCGCTCAGGCCGGAGGATCGTGTTGCCGTCAAGCCGCATGCGGCGCCGGTCTTCCACGCGATGCACTATCTGATGGGCCGACAGACGCGCGAGAAACTTGAGAACTTCCGCGGCTTTGGCGGGGCGCAGAGCTATCCGAGCCGGACCAAGGATGTCGACGATGTCGATTTTTCGACCGGCTCGGTCGGACTCGGCGTCGGCATCACCGCGCTCGCCTCGATCGTCCAGGATTTCGTCCGTGCCAAACAATGGGGCGAGGGCAAGATCGGCCGCATGGTCGCGCTCGTCGGCGATGCCGAGCTTGACGAAGGCAACGTCTACGAGACGCTGCAGGAGGGCTGGAAGAACGACCTCAGGAACTGCTGGTGGATCATCGACTATAACAGGCAGTCGCTCGACGGGATCGTGCGCGAGGGCCTGTTCGAGCGCGTCGAGAAAATCTTCGACGCCTTCGGCTGGGACGTGGTGCGGGTGAAATATGGCGTGCTACAGCGCGCGGCCTTTGCCGAACCGGGCGGCCAGAAGCTGCGCGACTGGATCGACGGTTGCTCCAATCAGGACTATGCGGCGCTGACTTTCATGGGCGGTGCCGTCTGGCGCAAGCGGCTTGCCGACGATCTTGGCGACCAGGGTGACGTCTCGGCGCTCATCGAGCGGCGCAGCGATGCCGAGCTTTCAGCGCTGATGGAGAACCTCGGTGGCAACTGCGTCGAGACGATGGCCGAAACCTTCGCAGCGATCGACCATGATCGGCCGACCTGCTTCCTTGCCTATACCATCAAGGGCTGGAGCACGCCGATTGCCGGCCACAAGGACAATCACGGTGGCCTGATGACGACGACCCAGTTCGCCGAATGGCAGGCGCATATGGGTGTCGGGCGCGGCGAGGAATGGGAGCCTTTCGCCGGAGTGGCGGATCGTCAAGCGCTCCAGGCGTTCCTCGCCGCGGTCCCTTTCTTTGCCGAAGGCATACGCCGCCACGCCGAGCACCGGCTCGAGGTGCCGCCGATCGCGTTTGAGACCCAGCGCGAGGTGTCGACGCAGATGGCCTTCGGCAAGATCCTCGACGATCTCGCCAAGGGCAAGTCGGACCTGGCCGAACGCATCCTCACGACGTCGCCCGATGTCACCGGCACCACCAGTCTTGGCGCCTGGGTCAACCGGCGCAAGCTCTTTGCCCGCCAGCCGCTCGCCGACGCCTTCATCGAGCACCGCATTCCATCGACGGCAAAGTGGGAGTTCACTCCGGAGGGCCAGCATGTGGAACTCGGCATCGCCGAGATGAATCTGTTCCTATTGCTCGGCGCCGCCGGCCTCAGCCATTCGCTCTTCGGGAAAAGGCTGATCCCGATCGGCACTGTCTATGACCCCTTCGTCTGCCGCGGCCTCGATGCGCTCAACTATGCCTGCTACCAGGACGCCCGCTTCATGATCGTCGGCACGCCCTCGGGCGTGACGCTGGCGCCCGAAGGGGGCGCGCACCAGTCGATCGGCACGCCGCTGATTGGGATCAGCCAGGACGGACTGGCAGCGTTCGAACCAGCCTTTGCAGACGAACTCGCCGTCATCATGGAATGGGCCTTCGACTACATGCAGCGCGATGGCGACAACGATCCGGACGAGCGCACCTGGCTGCGCGACGAGACCGGCGGCTCCGTCTATCTGAGGCTCACCACCAAGCCGCTCGAACAGCCGCTGAAGCGCGTCGACGATGATTTTGGCCAGGGTGCAATCGACGGCGCCTATTGGCTGCGCAAGCCAGGGCCAAACTGCGATGTCGTCATTGCCTACCAGGGTGCGGTGGCCGACGAGGCGATTGCCGCTGCCGGACTTATAGGCGAGGTCCGCCGCGACATTGGCGTGCTCGCCGTCACCTCGGCTGACCGTCTCAATGCCGGTTGGACGGCCGCCCAGCGCGAACGGGCCCGTGGCAACCCCCGTGCGAAAAGCCATATCGAGCGGCTGCTCGATCCGCTGCCCGGCCACTGCGCGATCGTCACCGTGCTCGATGGCCATCCGGCAGCGCTCTCGTGGCTCGGTGCCGTCGCCGGCCACCGCACCATCGCGCACGGCGTGGAACATTTCGGCCAGACCGGCACGATCGGCGATCTCTACCGCCACTTCCGGCTCGACCGCAACGCGCTCGCGGCATCCGCAATGGCGCTGACGGCAGGCCGGCGAACCGCTGCCGGACAAGCGGCTCTCCTCTTCCCATAGTTCAGCAATCGCCGTCCGAACTATCGAAGACGCACCATCATGCGCCGCGGACCCCGCGGCCAGAGCATGCGTGCGCCTCTCAAAATCCAGAAGCGTCACCCGAAGAAGGCGCCGCTTGTCGGGGAACAATCACTCCGCTCTCAAGGAAAGGAAACCTAAGAATGCGAAAGATGAGAATCCTGGCTGCCACACTCCTGGCTTTGGCGGCGGCCCCGCTTGGGCATGCCCTGGCCGAACCCGTCAAGAATGTCGTCATCGTGCACGGCGCACTCGCCGACGGCTCGAGCTGGCGCAAGGTCTTCGACCTTTTGACCACCAAAGGCTTCACCGTCACGGTCGTCCAACCGCCGATGACCTCGCTTGGCGACGATGTCGCGGCAACCAAACGCATCCTCGACCTGCAGGACGGCCCATCGGTCCTCGTTGGCCACAGCTATGGCGGCATGATCGTCACCGAAGCCGGGACTTCCGAAAACGTCGCCGGCCTCGTCTATGTCGCAGCCTTTCAGCCGGATGCTGGCGAAACTCTGCTTGACCTGGCAGCCAGGAAGCCGGCTGCAACCAAGGGCATCGCGGCAACGGACGACGGATATCTCTATCTCGATCCGGAAGTCTTCGCCGCGGACTTCGCCGCCGACGTTCCCGAGGTAGAAGCCCGTTTCATGGCTCATTCCCAGGTCTTCCCGGCAAAATCTGCCTTCGAGACGAAGATCACGGTACCGGCCTGGAAGGGCAAGAAGAGCTGGGCGCTGATTGCGACCGAAGACCGGGCCATTCATCCGGACTTGATGCGGACGATGGCCAAGCGTGCCGGCAGCGATACGGTCGAGGTCAAGGCAAGTCATGCGGTCTTTCTGTCCCAGCCGGCCGCCGTCGCCGAACTGATTGAGAAGGCGGCGACAGCGCTTTCCGACTGATCGCGAAGATATCCAGGCAAGCGGGCCTCGCAGCGGATCACTGATCCGCTGCGAGGCCTTTTTCTCGCGAAGAACGAAACCGCTAGGCATCAGTCACCGCCAATGGGTTTCGCAAACTCGCTTTGAACCCTGACGCTGTTCCCCAGGGAACTTCAGCGAAACGATCCGCCGGTAGGTTGGCCGCGCCAAACCAAGAGCCGCGAAGGCCAAGAACTCCAGAAGGACCGACCGAATGCGCCTGATTGCCTCCGCCCTCCTCGCTTGCAGCCTTGCGGGCTCCGCCAGTGCCGCCGATCTCATCACCTTCTGGGATAAGCCGCAGCATGGCGGCAACAGCTTCAACCGGCTGCCCCCGGACGACGCCTATTTCAGGGCCTTGGCCGGCTACGGCGCCACCTGGGTGCGCCTGTCCTACGACAAGTGGGAGCCGGCCAAGCGCGACTATCTGATCGGCGACGCCGACAAATACGAAGGCATACCGGCGGCAGACCTCAAGACGCTGAAGGAGACCCTCGACCGGGCCGACAAGGCGGGCCTCAAGGTCGTCATCGCGCCGCTGTCGCTGCCCGGCATGCGCTGGGCGCAGAACAACGGCAACCGGTTCGACGGCCGTCTCTGGCAGGACAAGATCTGGTGGGGCCAGGCAGCAGCCTTCTGGCAGGATCTGGCCCGCGCGCTGAAGGATCATCCCGCGGTCGCCGCCTACAACATCGTCAACGAGCCGGCGCCTGAAAAGAGGAACGGCCTTGCCGAACATGCCGACCGAAAGACGATGCAAGCCTGGTACGGCGACCAGGCGGGCAGCGCCTCGGACCTCAGGGCCTTCTACAAGACGGTAATCGCCGCCATCCGGGCGGTCGACCCGGCAACGCCCATCATGGCGGATGCCGGCTGGTATGCGGCTGCCGACGCCTTTTCCTATTGGCCGGCAGCGCTCACCGACCAGAAGGTGCTCTACAGCTTCCACATGTATGAGCCCTATGCCGCGACCAGCGCACCGAACATGAAGCGCGACAAGCCCTACGCCTACCCCGGCAAGGTGCCCTTCGGCGACGGCGAGGAGACGTGGGACAGGGCCCGGGTCGAAGCCTATCTTGCAGAGCCGGTGCGATGGGCAAAAGACAAGGGCGTGCCGCTCAATCGGCTGGTTGCCGGCGAGTTCGGCTGCATGCGCCTGTGGTCCGGCTGCAAGACCTATCTCGAGGACGTGTTGACCGCGCTCGACAGGGACGATCTGCACTGGGCCTTCTACAGTTTCCGCGAGGATGCCTGGGACGGCATGGACTACGAGCTCGGCGCGAAAAAGGTCGGCTGGAAATACTGGCAGCAGATGGAGGCCAACGAGCGCGACACGACGCCGCGCAAGGCGACCCCGGAGTTCGAGCCGATCAGCCGGCGGCTGCAAGGGACAGATTGACGCAGAACGGGAAAGGCCGGCGCACGCTTGGAAAAAAGCCCAAAACAGCTAGAAGAGGGTGCATTCCTTGCGGGGCCGCGCGAATGGCGAGCACCTGCTGCAACATGAGGCATGCTGGTGCAGACGACCAAGGCGACTAACGCCGAAACACCCAACCGAACCATCTCCCTGTCGCGCACCCTGGCGATCGTGATGGCAGCCCTGGTCGCCCTGACCGCAGCCGTTATCCTCTCGGTCGTCTGGTTCATGTCAGCGGGCACGACCCGCGACCTGCTCGTGCAATCGGCGCATCTCGGCCTGGAGGCGGTGCAGACGCAAATCGGCAGCCGCTTCTCGCCTGTGGAGGATCAGCTCGCCTTTCTGGCGCGAGAGGTCGGTGCCGGCCGCCTCGACCCGAAGGATTCGCCGAAGTTCGAACGCGTGATGACGGGCGCTCTGGCGGCAACGCCGCAAGTTCGAGTACTCTCTTTCGTGAAGCCCAACGGCGATATCATCGGCGTTACGCAGGGTCCAAAGGGTGTCTTTTCCTATACCGACCAGGTCACGAGCGACAACGAGCGCGCGGAGATCGAGGAAGCGCGGCGCAGCGGCACGCCTCACTGGGGGCCCGTCTATTTCGTACCCGATCCGGCGATACGCACGTCAGTCACGAATTTGCAGCAACCGGCAAACCACAACGGTGAATTTGCCGGCGTTTTCCGTGCCACGATAACGGTCGACACCATGTCCGACTTCCTGCGCCAGATTGCCGTCTCGAACCCGGGGGCGACGCCCTTCGTCCTCTACGGCCGCGACCAGGTTCTCGCCCATCCGCTGATGGCCGCGGGACATCCGCTCCTTTCGGCGGAGCATCGGTTGCCGAAGCTCGACGAACTGGGCGACCCTTTTCTCGCCGCACTGTGGAAAGAACCGGCCGAGACCTTCGACGATTCGGACATGGAGATACGCGCGGTCAAGCTCGGGGACGACGGACGGGTCGTCCTGACGCGCGAGATCCGCGGCTACGCTCCCTCTCCGCTCATTATCGGTGTCGAGGTTCCGATCGAAGCGGTCGAGAAGCCGGTGTGGGACCTGCTGCGGGCCGGCATTGCCGGCCTCGCGGTGCTGTTCGTCGCGATCGTCATCGCGTGGGTTGTCGGTCGCCTGATCGTTCGCCCGGTCACCAGCATGGCGCGTGAGGTCCGTGCCGTCGGCATGCTCGATTTTGCCGCTCTGCGGCCGCTTCCCGGCAGCCTCTTCACCGAACTCGACGAGCAGGCTAAGGCCTACAACACGATGCTGACTGGGCTGCGCTGGCTTGAGACCTATGTGCCGAAGAAGCTCGTGCGCCACCTGATCGGTCGTGAGGACCTGGCATCCACCCAGCGCACCGTCACCATCATGTTCACCGATGTGGTCGATTTCACCGCGACGGCAGAAAAGACCAGCGCCGGCGACGTGGCGGCACTGCTCAACAGCCACTTCGATCTGCTCGGCCACTGCATCGAAAGCGAAGGCGGCACCATCGACAAGTTCATCGGTGATTGCGTCATGGCCTTCTGGGGCGCACCCGACGCGCAAATGGACCATGCAGATCGGGCAATCCGGGCAGCGCGGGCGATCGCCAAATCGATCGCCAGCGACAACGCCGAGCGACGCCTAAAGGGCCTGCCGCCCCTCAGGGTGCGCATCGGTATCCATTCCGGGTCGGTCGTTGCCGGCAATATCGGCATGACCGGTCGGTCGGCCTATACGATCGTCGGCGACACGGTGAACGCCTGCAACCGGCTGGAGCAGCTCGGCAAATCGATCGCGCCAAGTGAAGAGGTAATGATCCTCCTGAGCGGCGAAACCTTCGGTCTGGTGGCTGATGACGATCGCTCCGATCTCGCCCAGCTCGGCAAACATTGTCTGGCCGGCCGAAGCGAAGAGACCGAGATCTACAGGCTTCAGACACAATAGGCCCCGCGCCGACACGAGCCGGCGCGCAGACCTCCGGGCCATCATGATGCGTAACGCCTATTGGCCGGCGGCCCGGCGGTTCGGCTCGGTCCCGTCAACCGCCTCGCGGACCTGCCTGCGATCGCGACGCAGGGTCTCGAAACAATCGTTGCCGAACCATTCAAGCGACGCGTCGACCGACGGCTCATCGGCGATCTCCGTCAGGAACCGTTCGTAGTCGACAACCCCTTCGAAGAGCGGCGTCATCCCGCGCCGGCTGCCGGCCGCGGCATAGACATTGGCCGGCTCGAAGACGGAAAGTTCTGCCCGGCCGACGATGTTCTTCAGGTGGTAGTGGCGAATGTGCGGTTTCATCGCACGGTGCACGGCGACCGGGTCGTCGCCGCCTTCCCAAACATGCAGCGTGTCGAAATTGATGGCGAAGGAGGGATGGTCCACCTCTTCGATGAGCCGCATCGTCGAGGCCGCCGTGTCGGCGAGCGTCTTCGGATGCGTTTCGACAAGCAGCTGGATGCCGTAGCTTGCGGTAATGGTGCAGATCTCCTTCAGGCGCTCGACAATCTCCCGCCGCTCGTCAGCGCTGACGTCAAGGCTGCCACGGCTTCCCGCGAAGGTGCGGATCTTGCGGGTGCGCCACCGGCGCGCCAGTCGGCAAAGCTCGACCGCCTTGTGCCGCAGCGCTTCCACGTCGCCGTCGAGCGGCAGGTAATCGCTGATCATCGGCACCGAGAGGCCGTAGCCGTCGAGCCATTCGGCGTTGCGATCCGCGCGCGGCGAGAGGTTGCGCGCATGCGCGCCCCAGAGTTCGATACCCTGGAAGTCGTTGGCCTCGGCCCAGGCGGCGATCTCGTCGAGCGAGATCAGATGGTGGCGGAAAGTGATGGTGCAGAGCGAAACTCTCATCGCGCAATTCTCTTCAAGGGACGGATTTCCTGGGGGATGGCAAGATCGCACCAGAGATCGAAGACCTCTGCGAGCTTGACCTTCAGCTTCGTCTCCAGCCGGTCGGCTTCGTCGAGACGCTCGATGACGGCGCCCAACAGCGAGCGATCGCCTGTCTGGGCGAGCTTCATGCAGGCGTAGTGCAGCGTCTTCAGCGACTGAACCAGCGCCTCGATCTCCCCGCACCAGCCCTCGAACTCGGCGGCCGGCAACTTCAGCGCCCGCCAGTAGAAGGCAAAGCCGTGCTCATAGGCGTATTTTCGGATGGTGATAACAGGCAGTTCCCGCACCGCGGCGCCGAGATCAGTGAGTGCGATACCGTTCGTCCCGTCGAGATGCGCGGCGACTATCGCTCTGACGGCATCGACCAGCGGATTGCGGTCCCGGACGAAGCAGGCCTCGAAATAGGCCCTCAGATCTTCGGCAAACGGCGCGCGCGCCTCGGCATTGTCGAAGACATAACCGCCGCCGACAGTCGGCTGCATGATGGCGTGAACGACCTTCTCGCGGGCAATCTCGCCCTCCCAGCGATAGTCGGGATCGTGCACGAACCATGTGTCGGGATCGGCCGTTTCCTGCAGCATCAGATAGTGCGGGAAGGGGTTCTGGTTGAACTTGTTCTCCCGCTCCGGCAGGTGGAACATGTCGAGCATGACCATGACCGAGCCGGTTTCGCCGCGCTGTTTCATCAGCCCGAGCAGCACTGCGAGGTTGTCGAGCTTGGTGCGCTGCGGATCGTACCACTCGACGACGGAAACGCCGTAAAGCCGCTCGAACCAGCCACGGAAGAATTCCTGGGTGATATCGGGCGCATGATAGAGAAGCTCGAAACGCTCGCTGACCGCGAACTTCGCGTCCCAGACACCGAAATAGAACGGCCGCTGATCGAGCCCGTTTCGCTTCAGGCCGTCCGAGACGCAACTGACGAAGCAATGGACCTTGATGTCGTAATAGGCCTCGCCGTGCACCCCCTCGTCGGTCGTCCCGCCGGTGAGCGGAAAGGCGGGCACGATGGCGGCGGTCGGCTTCGGCACATAGAGCGCGACGAGATCGGCGACCGTTTCGATCTCCCGTTTTGCGATCGCCTCTTCCGGCACCGACAACCCGTATTCGAGCTCGAGATTGAGGAAGATTTCGAGGATCAGCACGGAGTCGAGATAGAGATCTTCGTTGAGACGGGCATCGAGGCCGAAGCCGTCCATATGTCCATGCGCCATTTTGTCGGTCAGGACGGCCTCGATCGCCGCCAGAACTTCGCTTTCGGTCATGATGCGGCTCCCGCAATCGGTTTGTTGAATTCGCCTGCCAGATGACGGGCCGCGACATCGCGGCGGCTGATTTTGCCGTTCGCCTGGCGCGGAACTGCATCGATCTGCAGGATTTCCATCGGCAACTGGTGAGATGCGAGGTGTCGGCTGCACCATTCGCGCACGGCCTGCGGCGCCACCGGCGCCTCGGCGCTAAAGAGCAGCGCCACGCGCTCGCCGGCAAAACGATCGGCCTTGCGGAAGGCCACGGCGTCGGTGACCGCCGGCATCGCCATGACGGCATCCTCCACGTCTTTCGGATAGACGTTGAGGCCGGAGACGTTGATCATGTCGTCCAGGCGGGAAACGAAGACCAGCATGCCGTCGGCGCGCCGGTAGCCGAGGTCACGCGTGTGGATCGGCGCGCCGTCGCCGTTGCTAACGACGATCTCACCCGCGTCCTCGGCGGTGTTGCCGGTGGCGGCGATCAGATGCGGCAGGACGAAGCCCATGTCACCGGCGGAAGTCACATCCGGATTGATGGCGATGCAGCCGGATTCCGAGCAGCCATATTGCTGGAACATGAACCGGCTCTTGGCGCGAATGTCGGCAAACCACGGATCGGGAAGCAGCGTGCCCGACGTCATCGTTGCGTGGATCTGTTCGCCCGCGGGCGTCAGCCGCGCCAGCGTGTGCAGGATCGCCGGCGAGGAATAGAGCAGCGGCCGTTCGATCTCGCGCAGCACCTTCAGGAGATATTTCGGGTTCGCGGTGTTGACGATGACCGGCGTCTGCCCACGCTTCAGCGCCACCAGGATGCCGCAGATCAGCCCGTAGGAATGGGTGGTCGGGCAGGCGACGACCGGCGTCATGTCCTCCGGTTCGCGGAAGGTGGCGACATAGCTTTCGATCTCGGCATCGATTTCCGTCCAGTTGCGCGCCACGCATTTCGGCGCGCCCGTCGTTCCGGAGCTCATCTGCAACAGCGTGCCCTCAGCCGAAAGCAGGTCGGATGGTTCGAGAACTTCGGCCGTCAGGCTGTTGTAGAACAGCCGGTCGCAGCCGGCGCCGATCGCGAGCTTGCGCGCGGCCGGATAGGGTGTGCCCGGATGGATCGGCAGCACGCTCGCGCCCGCCTTGCGGATGGCAAAGAACAGAGCCAGCCAATCGACCGTCTCCGAGAAGCAGACGGCGTAGCGGCCGGTGTCCTGTGCGCCAAGGCCGATCTCGGCTGCGAGTTCGGCCGATCTGGCGCTGAAATAGGCCTCGTCATAGAGCCTGTCATCGATACGGATCATGGCTTTCTCCAATGAAAGAACGCAAGGGGCAGAACGCCTTGAGTTGGCGGCTTTCCTTGGGTTCGGTTTTGTTCTGACCGGCCTTTTTTGCCGATCGGCT